>CAZIPW010000016.1:13542-46247 GCA_964541675.1 uncultured Verrucomicrobiota bacterium | reverse complement strand
CAACTCCAACGTAACTTATAAACTCAGTTGCCCGTTCCTACCGGATGCTACTGGGGCGTCATAACCGATTGGACGGCGCGCTCTTTTCATGGAAAGAGATTAGAACAGAAAGATTTCCCCTTGTAAAAGCCAAAAAGAGCGCTGGCAAGAAGAAGCACGGCCAGGGAGAAACCAGACCTACCCCGATGCCCTATTAGATAGTCATCCCGCGGTCAGACCAGCCGTACTGCTTCTCCAACTCCGCCGTACCAGCGGCCTCAAGTCCCAGATTCAGGGTAGCTGAATCAATATGCACTCCACGAGCAATGGCTGACTCTATCGTCTCGTAGACGCCTGTATGCGATCGTATTATTCTTTCACGCTCTTCAACTGACACCTCTGCCGGTGGATTCGCTATTCCTGTTGTGTATTGGGCACCACGATAGGCATCCAGCGGATCATCAGCTTTTACATTCGTAATCCACACATAAAAGTGCCCCTGATGCTTCTTGATCGGCAGAGGCCAAGACATAGGCTGGAGGGTTATAAATGAACTCGAACCAGACAACATCTCATAACCACCCAACCCAGCAGCGGCACGTTCGGGTATAATGGCAAGCGGGCGTTTCATATGGTAGTAATATACCCCTTTCCTGCAAATATTCAAGTTTATTCGTGGGCGGATAAAGGGAACGAATGAGAATTAGAACACTTCCATAAAATATGTATTATTCCCGACCACCCAACCCCTTGCGGGTTGCCTTGTATAGCCCCCCGTTGCGGTGCTCTTTACGGGGGGCAAAAAAAGGACAGCCTACATGATTTCTGTAAATGCTCTAGCCAGCATCCATGCTATATCGTCGTGGGACTGTTGTGCGTCTCCCAGCGTCCGGGGGCCGACCTCTTCAGCCTGTTTCTGGCGACTCTCCAAGCCCTTCTTAGCATCCCCTTGAGTCTCTCTTTCCTGGTCAGAGACTGTCCAACCGCTTCTGAGAGTTTCACCATGCCAGTCTTCTGCTTTTGGCCATTCTCCAAAAATAAATCCTGCATCGTCAGCGCCAATTCCGAAGCCCCTTCCACCGCCGATTTAACAAGGCGATCAACCGGAAACACAATCATTTTGGCTTCACACAGCAATTCATCATTTTTCTCGGTGGAAAGCCCCTCGTTTGGCAGCACCGTAAAAAGCCTCCTTAAATACTTTACAGTCTCCACAGGCTCATCGCTAAGTCTGATTTTTCTGAGGCCATCTATGGCAAGATCAATAATATTTGGCCGATCGTATCCCAACGCGTTTGGAGTCAAAAGATCCCCCATCTGACTAATGAAGATCTCCCGCTTTTTCGGACTTTCAGCCAGCCCTTCATTCTCGCAGCATTTTTTGGCAATCCCGACTCTGCAGGCAACAAGGTCTCGCTGCTCGTCAACCGAAAGAGTCTCTCTTCTGGCTAATCTGTCAATTAGAAGAGCTGCTTCGGCCAGCTTGCCTCGAACCGCGCACTCATGGGCGACCAAGAAGGATCTGCCCGCAGATCGACCAAAATTGGATGACAAAAAACTATCGAATTTCTCGTGTACCGCGCCTTTCCGGGCGATATCCCCTGCGTCACTGCACATTAACCTACTAAAACACTTCTCGCTGGCAGTCAGGATGCGTGCCCTATTGATCTCAAAAATTGTCCCGTCATCTTCTTCCGAAAATGCTCTTAACCCCCTTTCGGCGACAGACAGCAGAGCCCCACAATTGTCGTTATCGGCACAGGCTTCCATTAGTCGCACCGTTACATCACACGATTTGAGAACACAGAGTTGGTTGGCAATATCCCCGCGCGCCTCATAGATAAGATCACTGGAAGCTTTGAGAATTTCCGTACAGATGGCGTCCCTGAGCTCCCCCTTACGTGCGGCGAGAGCTTCTTCTGCGGCTCTTCGATGCTCGTAGTGCTCCTCCTCGGCTGCGCTATGAGCCTGTGCAAATGACTCTATCGCTTTGTCAAGCGACAGCTGCGGAGAGACCGCGGCTGGGGCGGCAGGGGGCTCTCCTGCGGGATTTCCTGAAGCTGGTCTGGTACCTTCCATATACACATATCATACCACTTATTCCCATATTTGCAAGCGGGTTTTCGGCTGTTTTATCGGGACAGGCGTTTAGTCCCCCGGCGCTTCCCGATCCATGGCAGAGAGCCGCCCGCGGGCCTGTGTGATGTATTCACTGAAGGCAGTCCCTGCGTGGGGATGATCCCCCAGTCTTACGATCAGGCTGAAACCCATCCTGGCCCGCAGGAGATCCTTGCGCGCGCCAAGCATCTCTATGGAAGCCTCAAACAACGCGCGCACTGTCGCCTCGGGGAGCTTGGAGAGATCGCCCGCACGAAAGCATTTCTGGAAGGCCTGAGAGGCTTTGGAGTAAGCCCGCAGCACACTGTCCGCGCCCCTGGAATCCCCCTCTGTCATGGCGACATTGTAACATTATTTTCCGTTTTGTAAAGGGAGAGGGAAATTTGATTTTCGGGGGCGGTGCTCCCATACCCCCTTTAGCCCAAAGCCCAATTCACTTTAGTAGACGGTATAAGTCCTATGCGTCTTATATGTCCTACGTGTCTTTTCCCCGTGACAAACGAAATCGGCGGCTTCGTTAGCTGCCCACCTGCAATCTCTTGAAGAACTTCACCGTAATCGTATCGGAAAGCTTCTTGCTGACGCCTTCCACCAGAGTCTTGATGGTCTGCTCGGGATCCTTGACAAAGGGCTGTTCAAGCAGGCAGTTCTGGGCGTAAAACTTCTCCAGTTTTCCTGCGATGATCTTCTCAAGGGCGGCTGCGGGATTGCCCTTGGCGGCCTCGGCTGCGATCTCCTTCTCCTTGGCAATCACGTCGGCGGGGATTTCGGAACGGTTGATGCCGGCGGGAGCAGCCGCGGCGATCTGCATGCAAATATCCTTGGCGAGGGTCTTGAACTCGGAATTGGAGACGGTCTCAGGCTTGGTGTAAGTAAGAGTAAGGAGGACTCCAATTTTGCCGCCCAAGTGGATATACTGGTCAACGTAGTGGCCATTGTCGGCGCTGGAGAAGGAGTAGCCGCGAATAGCCATGTTCTCGCCGAGCTTGGCGATGAGGGCGGCCAGAGTGTCCTTGACCGAAGTGGAGGTGGCGCCGAATTTGGCAGACTCCAGAGCCCCAACGTCCTCGGGCTTGGCGGAGAGGATCTGGGCGGAGAGACCCTTGGTAAAGTTGATGAAATCGTCGGTCTTGGCGACGAAATCGGTCTCGCAACCCACCATCACGATGGCTCCTGCGCGGCTATCCGGGGAGATCGTGGCCGCCACAAGCCCGTCTTTCATGGTACGGTCGGCGCGTTTGGCGGCGCTGGCGAGCCCCTTTTTGCGCAGGAAATCAATGGCGGCGTCCACATCGCCCTTCGTCTCAACGAGGGCGCGTTTGCAGTCCATAAGTCCCGCGCCTGTGCGGGCGCGCAGATCATTGACCTGGGTGGCGGAGATTTGGATGGCGTCAGTCATAAAGAGGACATGGTAAGCAGTGGCGGCAAAAAACGCAAGACCGAACGACACCCACACCTTGCCCCCTGCTGTCCACCCCGGCCCTTCAAAGGGAGTTTCTACCGCGCTATCGCGCCTGAAACGCCGGTACCCGGCTGAATGTTCAAGGCCGGGAAATTGATTTTCGGGGGTTTCTCCCCCACACCTCCTTCTTCTGGTCTTTCCGCGGGCCCAGTCCGGCCTGTCCGGACGATCCGGTTGTAGCCCCGGAGTCATAGTCCGCCGTAGCCTCGCGCGAAGGCTGGATCAGTCCGGGGGCTTCCCCAGAGTTTCAACCCCGGACAAAAGCTAATACGTTTTCAAAAAGGAATTGAAGATGGGGGAGCTTTCACGGTCGATGGAGAGGATCGGGCGGCCTTCCCTTGTCTGCCCCGCTTCGCGAAACTGGTAGCGCAGAAGTATTCTTTTTACAGTCCAATGGTGGGCGACGGTGAAAGCTTTGTGGAGGTAGATATCGTGGGTCTGACAGAGTTCGTGGAGGTCTTTGAGCCCCTGACGGAAGAGCCTGGGAGCCACATGCCGGTCGTGGATCACCAGGTCGCGGATGAAGAGGACAGGATTTCGCTCGCCCGTCCAGGGAGTAGTGTCGGACTCGCCGACAACGCCATCGGCAAGCATTCGCAGGAACTCCTCCGGTACAATCGCCATGGAGAAATACCCGATGACCGTCCTGCCGTCATCGCTCAAGGCGCAGCTTAAAACATTCAGGGGAGACTGGACACGGTCGATGACGACTCTGAAGGGGGAGACGGCCTCGCTCTCCAGCTCGGTCAGGAGAGGGACCCGTGCGCGACATCTGTCTGTGTTCAAAAGTTGCATGAAATAAAGGGCAAAGCGTGACACAAACAGGCATTTTTTCAACCCGATAATGTGTAAAAAATATGTATAATTTTCGGTGCCGTGGCTCCTTACTTCTTGCCGCTGGGACAGACCTTTATGGTGGACTTGCCCGTCAGACTCCTTTTGGTATTGATACAGAGCACTCCCACGGCCATAGTCGCGCCTATGAGAATCCAGGGAACTATGGTTCCGGCTGAGCAAGTATACTTTTGCTTGATTTCCGCCCAGCTATGCGGCGGGAAGTAGGTATCAAATAATTGTCCACAGTGGTTGTAACAGCCATCGGTGGGACAGGCGATCTGCTTGGCAAGCTCGTGCGCCCACAGGCAAGTGTCGTGAATGGAGGAAAGGTCGGGAGCGTGGGCTATGATGGGCGGAAGGTGTCCCAGAAGATCCATATTCATGCCCAGCGCGGCGGACGTACTGACAATTATCCTGCGCGCGGCCGGTGTGATGGGGTCCGTGACAAGACGCCGCACTCCACTGCGGAGCTTCCCCGCGTCGGCGCACTCGGCAAAGCGATCTCCGATCATATCCATGGCCTGCCCCAGTCGATATTGTCTCAGCGCCTTCAGGCCGAAATGGGAGCAGGTCCCCTGACGATGGATTGTCTGGTGCGGGCAGCCGTAGAGCTCCCTTTCACGGGGAGAACGATTGTCTCCCGCCAGCCCATGCAGACGATACATCAGGACAAGCTTGATGAACATCTCGGAGAGCTTGCCGGAGGGAAGCTTGATCTCTTGAAAGGGCATGGTTAGGGCGCTGTCCATAAAAACAGGTGAATTATACCTTTTTTATACAAAAAGACAAGGTGGCCCCCCGCTTTTTACGTTTGGCGAAGTTTATTTTGGATCCGCATTCGCGCAAACCCGACCTTGTTCGGGGCCGTGGCTACGGCCCGAAAAGTACAGCGCTCTCGAAAACATTATACCAGCTTCAGTTTGGGCAGGTCCTGCGCTTCCACCAGCCCCACCGGAAACTCAAACTCATCGAGCACCACCAGCTGATTGATACGGCTCTCCTCGAACCTGCGGAGTGCCTCGACGGCAAGCATACCCTGCTGGATGGTCTTGGGCTGGCGGGTGATGTAGGGCAGGACTTTCTCGGCGAGCGGATTCTTGTTTTTGAGGACGAGGCGGCGGAAGTCACCGTCGGAAAAGACGCCGACCATTCTGCCGGCATCGTCGACGACAACGGCCAATCCCGTCTTGCGCTCGGTGATGGCGTTGAGCGCTTCCAAAACGGTGGCGGAGCTATTGATAACGGCCAGGCGGCTGCGGTCGCGCATGACATCGGTCACTTTCAGAAGAAGGGTCCTGCCCAGGGTGCCGGAGGGATGGAATTTGGCGAATTCCTCCGGGCCAAAACCGCGCTTTTTCAGAAAAACCATCGCGAGGGCGTCTCCGAGGGCCATCGCTGCCGTGGTGGAGGCCGTGGGAGCCAGATTGAGCGGGCAGGCCTCGGCGGGAACGCTGTAGGAGAGGACGTGGTCGCAGGCCTGGGCGAGCGCGGAGGTGGCGTCCCTGGAGACGCACACGGTGGTCACTCCCAGCCTCTTGAGGGCTGGAACTGCTGTCACCATCTCGGGCGACTCGCCGCTGTTGCTGTAAAGCAGCGCCAGATCGCCCTCTTTGCAGACTCCGACGTCGCCGTGGAGGGCGGAGACGGGGTCGAGAAAGATCGAGGAGACGCCCGTGGAATTGAAGGTGGCGGCGACCTTGCGGGCCACAAAAACGTTTTTCCCCATGCCCAGGAAGACGATCTTGCGGGCGGCATTGTGGGTCTTTTCGATAAGGGCGAGGATCTTTTCGAAATGCGCGTCGAGGGAGCGGGAGGTGGCCTCCATGGCCTCGATTTCCAGTTTAAGGATGTGACGGGCCTCTTCGAGAATATTCATCCGGGTATCTTATGGGAAGCGGCGGGAGAAAGGCAAACCCGAAGGAGGAGAGGGTCAGCGCGGCGTGATCCTGCAGCGACTCAACAGGTACGCCTTGATGGTGGCCTGAGTCTCACGACCGATTGGGGCAGGCAGTTTATCGAAAGGGAACCAACCAAGCTTTCCGTGCGTCTCCGGCTCCCTGTTTTTGAGGCGTCCGCCAATCCTCCGGCAAAGGAAGTCCTGACCCACCCAATGGACATTCCCTTTGATGATCTCCACGACGCGGATGGGCTCTATAACCTCAACGCGCAGTCCCGTTTCCTCGCGCACCTCCCGTTTGAGGGCGGCTACCATCGACTCCCGAAAATTGACCTCGCCGACCACCTGCGTCCACTTGTTGGGATCGTATTTCGATTGCTGCGTCCGGTAGATAAGCAGCACCTGGCGGCCATCCTCGCTGAGAATCAACCCACCAACGCTCACGCCGGGATAATTTCTGCCAGCCTTTAACATTGGTTGAGCTTTACCAGTCATGACAGAAAGGCGGATTTAGTTGGCTGGAGAGGGCATCTTGAAACCGAGATGTTGGGCGCGCGTCGCCACAGCCTCGGCAAATTTCTTCACATCCAAAAGCGGTTTCACAATCCGCGCGGAGGCATTGACGTCGCCCCTTATCGGCCTGCCCATCATGTCTGACAACCATTGCACATCGTCTACGCCCCAGAGGTGTTCTTCATAGGCGCCAAGCACAAGGCTGCCTTGATGCTGCCTGCAGAAATTACTCTCTTTTGAGGCCAACATGATTCCGCCAGCCGACCGGGCTCGCGAGCCTTCAGTTCTCCATAGCGAAGCCCGCACGATCGGGTTGTTTGCCAGTCCGAGAGCTTTGAGAGGCATCGCTTCCTGCGTGACGACAACCGTGAGGGCTCCGTTAAAACGCGCATTGAAAGCCTGTATGAGATCGAAAGTCCAACGGCCCAGAGTGCGGGCGTCATTGCGCTCAACGTCTTCCGCGCTGATTACCAGAATAATGCCTGGGGAGATTGCGGAAGGCCGGGCGGCTCTGTGTTTTTCCATATAGGCAAATAATACATCCGGAGCAGCGCTCTACGCAACTCTTTTGCGGTAAGCGCTCCTAGTTTACCCCGCCCGTTACAGTAATATCTCCACCAGCCTCGGCTGTACGATATCTCAAGAAAGAGTCCTGCACCGTCTGATGCGCAAGGCAGATCACGAATTTATGGAAATTGGAACGCCGGACTCCATCGGGGTTCCATTTCTCAAAAGCCGCCATCAATTTTAGATTTCCACCCAACGACCCGAAGAACTGCCGGGCGGTCATTCCGGGACGATCTTCCATTTGCACTTTGGCTTCGTCACATATTTGAGCCCTCTGGCTGTCCAAAGGTCCCTTTAGAACAGACTGCATATAGAGGGCATCCGCCAAAGCCACCGACACATTGGACGCAGACATCCACCCGCACAGATGGCTGGAAACAAGCACATGGCCCTCAGACATACTCCGGTCATCCCGGCCGATGATTTTGCAATAATCCTGTATTCTGCTTGTGGAGAAACGTCGCGCGTAAATCCTGGAGGCAGTCCACAGCAATCCCTCATGCGCTGCAATATTGGCGCTGTCAAGAGCCTCACACATGAGCGCGTACGTCAACCTATCGGTAAAATTTCTGGGAGCCTCCCTGGACGGCCATTGCATGATCGCCTCAAAGGCATCAGGGACACTGTTCATCATCCACCCGGCCAGTTCCCTCACCCCCATATCTTGTTCGTGACAGGCGAACCCCACGCACTGATTGATCTTGGCAAAGACAGGCGGTAGGCCGGTTTGGATAATCTCATCATACAGCGCGATACAGTCCGCCGGGGAAAAAGATTCCCGCTGGAAAGCCCCTGAAAGCGCCGCACACATGGCTCCTGTCTGTTCACGAACACCCCTCTCTTCAAAGCCGTCGCGAAACTTTTCCCTGACCGGAGGGGACAGCAGCTTCCTATAGATGAGACTATCCATCGGGCTATACCTCGTCCAGGCTACAACTCTTCTCTTCAAAAATCAAGCCCTCTGTGACAACAGGGACTGCCCCTCTGCCTCCGCTTGACAACCCCACCAATTGAGTTCAAATTACCCCCATGTCCGACACCTCCACCGTGCAGACGAACTCCACTTCCGTCCAGTCCTCTGCCAGCGCCAAACCCGCCGCTGCCTCCGCCTCCTCCGCGCCGCTCTCGCGCGGGGAGCTGCTCAAGAAGGTCCTGATCCAGCAGACCTTCGGACTTCTGTGTATGCGTTTTGTCCTGGGCACGACCATGATCGCCTACGGGGTGCCGATCATCATGGGGGGCACCAAGAGCCTGATCACGGTCGGCTCGGCAATGCAGCACATGGGAGTCGCTTTCGGCTACGAGTTCTGGGGGCTGATGGCCTGCCTCGTCGAGGTGGTGGGGGGAGTGATGCTCATCATCGGGGCCTACTACCGGATCAGTTGCCTGCTGCTGGCTTTTGTCATGGCGGTCGCCGCCATCAGCAAATACGCCGCGCTCGGTCACGACGCCACCTCCGATCAGTTTATCAGCAGCGTCGTGCATCCGCTCTCGATGCTGGGGGTCTTCCTGAGCGCCCTTTTCCTGGGACCCGGAAGACTGAGCGTGCAGAAGGAATAGGGGGCTAGCGGGGAAAATGGACTCTATGGACACAATGGACTCCATGTACAAACATCCCGGACAACTGATACCCATTCATGGAGGATACCGGAAGTTAAAGAGCTTCCAGGTGGCACAGTTGGTTTATGACGCAACAGTGCGTTTTTGCGACAAGTACATCGAACGCGGCAGCCGCACACGCGATCAGATGGTACAGGCAGCGCGCTCCGGAGTGCAGAATATCGCGGAGGGCTCACAGGCATCGGGCACGTCCAAGAAAACCGAGATCAAGCTGACAAACGTGGCGCGCGCGAGTTTGGAAGAGCTCAGACTGGATTACGAGGACTTTCTCCGCCAGCACGGACTGACGCTGTGGTCGGACAAAGACACCAGGCGGAAAATGCTGGTCATGCTCCGTCCAAAGTCAGCTGACGAAGTGGCGCTATGGGCGAAAGGCGTCGGGCATGAAATGTCCATCGCGTCCATGATGTCCATAAAGTCCATCTACGCCGAGATATCGGCAAATGGCATCCTGGCGCTGGTGGGAGTGGCCTGTGTACTCCTTTCCAGACAGCTTGCCGCGCTCGAAAAGGCCTTTGTGGAAGAAGGCGGCTTCACAGAAAAGCTCTATCGGACACGCTCTGAGTACAGGCGACACCCCAGATGACCTCATACAGGTCTTACGCATTGTTTCGCGCCCTCCCTTGACAAATTTACACAAATAGTCCATAATATCCTATTATGACGCACTACGAAATAGCACGAGGACTCTGTTGCGGCGTGGCTTCCCCGCTAAGGCATAACGAAGCCCTGACTCTTTCCAACGCTCAGGTGATGGATTTCGCCATACTGACCGCTTATGGAACAGACGACCTGACAAGGAATGTCGCCGAACAAGCGCACTGCCGCAGATGGGCGCTGGATCTTTCCGGAAAGCTGATGAATATGGAACCGGCCAATGACAACGAGTATCCGCACCGCTGGGCCATTGCGTACTCTGGGCTCTGCCGCGCGCTCCACGAGAGCCATTTGCCCGGCCACAAGGGAAACCCAGCATTCAGCGAAATAGTACACGACCCCGCGCAGGCTGAGGTTCCCGCGAGCACCGCTCAGGCTTTTGAGAATCCCACGAAAGCCGCTGATGATGCCCTGTCCCGGGCAATACAGATGGCACTGGAACAGCGCGATTATAGCGCAACCACATTCATCAACATGGAATACGCCGCGTGGATGGCCGTCGTCCATGGTGATTTTGGGAGGGCCAGGAACTACCATAATCTTTTGGCATCGGACCTGCGTTCGTCAGGAGATGCCGCAAGTTTGGCGTACAGCACGGCACAGGCCAGCCTATACGGCATAGATTGTCTCCTCGCCCCATTATTTGTGGGCAGCCAAGCGGGCTGCAGCAACATCATGCTCGCAAGCCTAGAAGAGACCCTGCCCCTTTTGAGCGAGCATGGCGGGATCCGGAACTCCGAACGCTCGCGCGCGTGCGCGTATCTGATGTCAGAGGACGGCCCGATTGAAAAGAGACTTCAAAGGCTGTCCGGACTGCGGATTCCAGAACTGACACAGAGAATCAAGGGGATAATGAAGATGATGCCCGCGGCACGCAGAGGCGATCCGATCGCGGTAAGGAGTCCCGCAACAAAGAATGCCGCCAGCAGCACGCCGGAATCCGAGAGTATGGGCGGAATGGCATAGCCTTTTGCAAGCCTCTTACAGGTCTTACGCATTGTTTCTCAGAAGCACTCTGAAAATCTTCTCAATCTGGCGACAGTTCCATGTGGCGCGCTTTTTGCAGTCTGGCAGAGTCAGGAGTTTCCGCTTCTGGCGCATCTTGGCAAGCGTCTTTTCCGCCGCCTCGCGCATCGGAAGTCCCCGCAGGCCAAACTCGTGAAAGGTGACCAGAGCCCCTTTTAGCGAAACAAATTTGACGCACTCGGCGTTTCTCATCACCACAGCAAACTTTGAAAGAGCAGCGCCGCTATCGTGATGGGACTGTATGGCGTTCAAAACGAGGGCGCTTTCCTCCGGCGTTGCACCCCACTTTTTCAGATGGGGCGCCATAAACTTGGCGCTCAGAAATTCATGGCGGGACTGCACCCTCCCCTGCCAGACCGGACTAAAAACCGTATGCGCTCCATAAAGCGCCACCTGCATAAGCACCGCGTCCACTCTATATTTTCCGGCCAGACGCGCGCCCTCGGCAACCGCCATCTCCGTCAAAAGCCAGGACGGCGCACCGTTTATCCGTGTGCGACGGCGCATCAGCTCGCGGGCTTTCCTGACAACCGACGGGTTCATATTTTCTCCAGCCTTCTGCACAGTGGGCAGACGTTCCCCTTCCCTATCCCCCTCGGCCCGCTGCAGCCGCGGGCGGTGCAATAACCACGCGCGTAGTGGAGCATCCGCAGGTGCAGATTCGTCCACTCTTTGCGGGGGAAGAGCCCGCGCAGGTCGGCCTCCACCTTCTCGGGAGTAACGGCCTTTGAAAGCCCCCAGCGGCGCGCCGAGCGGAAAATATGCGTGTCGACAGGAATTGCCGGTTCGCCAAAGGCCTGGCTCAAGACCACGCCCGCCGTCTTCTGTCCGACTCCCGGAAGCGCCTCCAGTTCCCCGCGCGTGCGGGGAACCCCGCCGTCGTGGAGCTCCACCATGATTCTGGCGGCGGCGATGAGGTTGCGGGCCTTGGTTGGATAGAGCCCGCACTTTTTGATGAGGCGGCAAAGCTCGGCGTAGCTGATTTTGGAAAGGGCGCGCGCATCGGGAACTCTCTTGAAGAGCGCGGGCGTGACGGTATTGACCAGCTTGTCGGTACAACGCGCCGAAAGGACCACCGCCACAAAAAGCGTAAAGGCGTCGCTATGGTGGAGCGGGATCGGGGGGGCTGGAAAGAATTTTTTCAGCACGCGGGCGACAAGGGCAGCTCTTTTCCGGAGAGAAAGCGCGGGGGCCATGCGGACACTTTAACGACTCAAAGCAATATTTGCAGCACCAAAATTTCTCCCGGGCGCGTTTCAGTCTTTGGCAATATCTCCAGGCAAGAGTGTTGCTGTCCTCGTGCCACCCTGACCAACAATAACGGCGCTCACTGGCAAAACCTTTGCCGCCTGCTGCGATATTGTGACATCGATCTCGGGACGAAAAGAATTTTCATCAATCCAGGCTATTTTTATTCCCAGGGCGTTGCTTGTAAACTGATGCTGGTTGGGCGGAATTCTCCTTACGCCACCCTTTGGATTAGAATTATCGCTCATAGTATGATAATTATCCACAAAAAGCCAAAAAAATCAACCCGCATTGCCGGAAAACCCGTTTTATGTTAGATTCCACGTATGCCATCGCGAAAGAAAACCACGGGAGTTGCCAGCGATGCCACCCGCCGCAAGCTGGAAAGGCCCCCCCTTCCGTCCTCCCAGCGTCCCAGGCATCTCATCGTCGACGGCTACAACCTGATCCATTCACATCCGGAGCTAAAGAAGATCATACAGGCCCACGGGTCGGACGCCGCGCGCGACGCGCTCATCAAGGAGATCGCCATTTTGCACGATTACGAAGGCTGGCGGATGACGGTGGTCTTTGACGGCAGGGGGGACGCCATGGGAGTCGAGTATCCGCTCAAACACCGGACCTTCGGCTGCGTCTTCTCGCCCACGGGGATCAGCGCCGACGAGGTGATACAGGGGCTGGTGGAAAAGTTCTCCAACCGCGACGACCTGGTGGTGGCTACCGGAGACGGCGGTATACGGATCTTCATCCAGACCAATGGGGCCAGATGGCTCCCCGACGACGAGCTGTGGAGATGGGTACGCGAGGCCAGCGATAGCCTGGGGCGGGCGCTAAAGAGGAAGTAGCTATATTCCGGAGAAGGCGCCTTCAGCCCCCAACCTCTCCTCGTATTCTTCCATATCTCGCATCTGGTTCTGCTTTTCTATCTCTTTCTGCGTCACCTCAAGGCTTATCTGCGCGTCAATTATCTCCGGCCGAAATACTCCCGCGTACCTCTCCACATTCTTCAGAGCGCACACCAACGCAAAGCCGGCAGAGGCCATTTCAAACTGTCCATACCGATCTGCCAGCCTGTTACTGCTATTGAGTATCACATGAACCTGCCTTCTTTGCAGGTCTCCCAGCCCCGGTTTTCTCAGTTCGTCAAGCATACGGCCGCACGCCCTGATCAAGACGGCCTGGGATCTGGCCAGCGCGCGGGACCCATTGGATCCTGCTGCGGGTTCTTCGACAAAGAGCGGAATTTCCGGTCTGTCCATCGAAAGCAGCATGGCTACAAATAGGCATTAAGTCAATCACTATTTTTGGGCTTCACCTCCTGTCCCCGTGTATGTCCTGCCTGTCCACCCAGTCCATTTCCTCCCACCCCCTACCCCCGCCCTCGGGGCGGGGGAATTTTACATGGGCCCTGCGGGACCACATCTGCCTGGGGCGCTGCCCCCTTGCCCCCACCTTCCGGCCTTTCTGCGGGACCAGTCCGGCTTGTCCGGACGATCCGGTTGTAGCCCCGGAGTCATAGTCCGCCGTAGCCTTGTGCGAAGGCTGGATCAGTCCGGGGGTGCCCTCAAGTCCGTATGCGAGAAATTGCCCTTGTCTTTTATAGGCAAAAGAGTAGCATTGTCTCATGTCCGACCATCCTACAAAAGAAACATCGGCGCTCAGTGCCAGCAATTTGCTGGCCTACCACCTGCTCAGTCTTAGCGACGCGGCAGAACAAATCCAAGCTGATATGGTGCCTGAAGTAAAGAAGCTTCCATACCCGGAAAGGGTGCAACTGGCCCAAAACATTGATATGCTTCAACCGCTGAGCCTGGAGCTGGCCCTCCCGATATTGGAGTCGTGCGTTGCTCTCTACGATGAGGATGCCGGCAACTCTGTCATTCAGGCGGTGGCAAGAAATTATCCCACCGACGCACCGGAAATCGAAAAGCTGATAAGGGAAGGTCTTGCGATGCACCGGAAGGCAATCATCAATGAAGGCGACTCCGAACCTTTCTCCTGGCTATTGGAGTCTCTTGATAATGCCAGCAGTCCAGGTCCCCTCCATGTAGAGGGTGCAAAGGATGACTTCTTTGTCGGTGCCAATTCTCTGGAGCAAGCCCTTGTCATGGAATACGCCGTGGAAATCATGCAGAAGGGTCTTCTGAGTAAAAACGATCTTGCCACAAGAAAGTTTATTCTGCGGAGGGGCCACAACTACTGCGCGCCTGGATCGGACGAGGCAAAGAGCATCCTTGATGACGGGATTGCGTACGCAAAGGAGGAGCCGTATCACCCCCTGCAACGGGATCATGCAATGTACCTCTTGCCACCCTATGTCTTGGGAGTGCCAGAAGATGAAGATAGGGTCGCGGAGGTAATACTGGGCAAGATAGATGCTGTCAGCTCCGCACCTGAGAGAGAGATTCTAAACCTCATCTGTGCTCAGAATGAGGCTTGGGTGGTTTGTCTTCGGGCTGCCGACGGCAAACCGAGCCGACTGACTCATCTGCTTTCCCTGAAGGGCCTACAGCTCGTAAGAGAGCACCCCCTGGCATATTTGAAATATACAGACCGCATAAGCCGTACTTTGGATTTCTATTGCGAAAGAGATGAGCGTTTCTACCAGCCCGGCTCATACGACTCTCTGGAATTGGCCCAGGCCAAAGCCCTAACGTGCGCGGCCTTTGACAAAGAAGAATTCCGCGATATGTCCGGGCCTATGAGATCAGCCATCACCAGTGAATACAAAAACTGTCCTTTGGAACTCGCCGTCATCACCTCGATTCTACAGCCGATTGTCACACCGAAGACTCCCCCAAGCTTTTTTGGGCGGGTAGGATCTGCCCTGGCAGGCATCCTTCCGTTCAGGAGATCTCCACAGCCGCAGACCACAACGACAAAAGGTCCAAACGGAAGAGGCTTTGGGGACTAACAGCATGAAACATTCATTATTTCGCATAAAGGCATTTGCCTTTTGCATTCTTCGTCCCGGATGGGACGGTTCGATGGTTAGCCCGGGTGTTTTAACCCCGGGTACTTGAAAATCAAATCGCGCATTCGCGCAACTTTATGAGTACCGACCAGGCCCCAACACAGTACACCCCGCCCAACTACAATGATGCCGCGGCTCTCATCGCCGAGGGACGCAAATACCTCTTCCCCAGTGACGAGCTGAACAGCGCGTCCAGTAAACAGCCATAGGACTGGTACGTCCCCAGCCGAAACTCGCACCATTCCTGTACTGAACGGTTTTTGGCGATGCTATTTTCGATGCGGAGCAAGGCAGGGTCGAGCACGATGAGGGAGTGTATTCATATACTCGACCGAATCCAGCGCAGAATGACGCCTTGCCGAAGTCGCGTCCAAGCGCGAAGGCAAGGAAATACGTCATGGGCCCAACACAGCTACGCGTGAAAAGAGCCAGCCAAAAACCGTTCGGCTTCAAGGGCCGCCATACATCCCATCCCAGCGGACGTAATCGCCTGGCGATACACATGATCGGAGCACTCTCCCGCCGCCCACACGCCTTCAACGCAGGTGCGGACCAGGCTGGGAGCCACCGTCTGAAGATAACCGGCCTCGTCCATGGGAAGGGCACCCTTGAGAAACTCCGTCTGCGGGGTGTGCCCGATGGCCACAAAAGCGCCGGCAACCGGCAGCTCGTCGGTCGCGCCGGTAACAAGGTTCTTCAGCTTCAGGGCCTTCAATTTGCCGTTCTCGCCGAGGTACTCTTCGATGCCGGAATTCCAGACGAAAGCGATCTTGGGATTATTGATGACGCGCAGGGCCATCACCTTGCTGGCGCGCAGGCTGTCGCGGCGGTGGACGATGGTCACCTTGCTTGCGAAGTGCGTGAGGAAATGCGCCTCCTCGCAGGCGGAGTCCCCTCCCCCGATGACAGCGACCTCCTTGCCTCGGTAAAATGCCCCATCGCAGGTGGCGCAGGTATGGACGCCCTTGGTGTAATATTCCTTTTCGCCTTTGATTCCCAGCAGCCGCGGAGAGGCTCCGGTAGCCACAATGAGAGCCCGCGTCTCGTAAACCTTGCCGGAGGAACCATACAAGCGGTGCAACACGCCTTCGCCCACCCCCTTGCCCCCTTTGTCTCCCTTTTCAATTCCATCCGCCGTAGCCTTGCGCGAAGGCTGGATCAACCCGTGGCTAGAGGCTGCACAGAGTTCCACTTTCTCAATGGTATCCGTCTCATAGCGCGCGCCAAACTTCTCGGCCTGTTTACGGATGTTGACGGTCAGCTCAAAGCCGTCGATGCCCTCCGGAAAGCCGGGGAAGTTCTCAACGGTCGTCGTGGTGGTCAAAAGCCCGCCGGGCATCTTGCCCTCAAAGACAAGGGGACTCAGCGAGGCGCGGGAAGCGTACAATGCCGCCGTTAATCCCGCGCAGCCGCTCCCGATTATGATCAATTTCTCAGCCATGCGTGGGATGATAGAATAAATGATGGAGCACTTCAAACCTTCTTTGAGGAAGCCACGGACTGAACTGCGCGGCTACCCCCGTATCGTCCGGACAAGCAGGGCTGGCTGTTCTCAGTCCGGCTTGTCCGGACGTCAGTCCCGCTCATGCGGGACAGAAAGTAGCCCCGTACTTAAGTACGGGGAACCTCTCACAGGCCAAAGTAATGCGCTTTTAGGGCTATTCCGGCTTCTATACCCACATATTGGGCCGTCAATAACGCCAAACAACCCCCATATCTGCCAGAACGCAGGCATTCCCCGACAGGTAAACCTATACACGGCGCAGTAAGAAAGAGTACACCCAACATAACACCCGGATGTTCATTATTCATACTGCATCCTGTGGCAAACCCCAGCGCGCAGCTTCCCAGCAATTTCGCCGCGAAGAATTCAGGCAGTTTCGGTTTCTTCGGACGCCATTTCTTGGCCTTTTTGAGAGTCTTCAGCGCCCATGCCTTCATTCGCGCCGCAGTCTCCGAGCCGGGGATAGTCGGCACGTCGGGAAATGGAATGGCAATCGAACCGCTCATATGTATATCCTACACTCTTGGGGCTTTTTTTCAACCCCTAGTGTAATAATTATAGCTCCGCGCCGATTCACCCACGCCACGCCTTGCGGTGCTTTTTAGGCGTGGCTATCGGAGCCTCCTGCTACGATTTTCCCCGTCATCTCGTCCGTCATTCGCAACATATTGAGGTCCTTGTCGTAGAGAACATCGTACACAAAAAACCTCTTGTTGAAGACATCCTGATACATGGCAAGATCGGTTGGAGGAGTGGACAGCTCTTTGAGGCGTGAATAGGGGATCCACTCAAGCGTGCCCTCATCCTCCAATGGCGCAAATTGGGTATCCACGGGAACAACCGCATGATAACAGTAATTGATACAGTTGAATTTTATCGGGCTTGTTTCCGTCAGAATCCCTCCAAGCCTGGCGCTCTGAAGACTGATTCCCGACTCTTCGCGCACCTCGCGCAGCGCCGCCTGCAGGGGAGTCTCGAAGGGTTCTATGTGCCCGCCTAAAGGAACATACTGTCCTTTATGAAAGCCGTCCTTTTTCTTGAGGAGAAGAAACTCTCTTCCATTGTCCACCATCACCAGTGCGTACGCTTTCTTGTAGCCGGGAAGGAATTCCATGACGGCAGCGTAACAGGTTGGAATGACAGGTGCAAGCGAGCTATTATTATCCATCGGTTCCTTCATGCCACGCATTGATCCAGCCTTCACTTTCGTGGATAAAAATATGTATTGTTCCTGCCGACCCAACCCCTTGCGGGTTGCCTTGTATAGCCACGGGTTGCGGGTCCCCTACCCGTGGCCAACGCTCCTCCAGCCCCCTACCCCAGCGCCCCCATTAGCTCCGCGTGGCTTGCAATCACCGCGTCCGCACCGGCCTTTTTGAGGGCCCTCGGCGTAAGTTCAGGCATATGTTTGACGTGCCCGCCGCCCAGAAAACCGATCACCCTCATCCCCGCCGCGCGTCCAGCCCGGACACCCACGAGGGAATCCTCCACCACGGCGCACTCCGAGGGTCTGACTCCCATTTTCCTGGCAGCCAGCAGGAAGAGATCGGGCGCGGGTTTGCCATGCTTGACATCCTCGCCACTAAAGACCGACGCGCCGTCAAAATATTTGCGCAGCCCCGTCAGGTTGAACTTGTGGAGCGTGAAACGCTCCGGAGCGCTGGAGGCCGCGCAATATTTTAGCCTCCTCTTTTTGAGTCCCAGCAGCGCGCGCTTGGCACCGCGGGCAGCCTTCAGTCGCCCTTCCATCAGTATCTTAAAATGCTTTTCGTAGCACCTGGCGTAGTCAGTCGCGTCGAAATCCACCCCTGACTGGCGCTTGATCGCAGCGATGATATCGGCGTTACGGAGCCCCACCAGGTTATTGTAGCACCACTCAAGCGAAACGCGCGCGCCCATCTCACAGGCCGTTATCTGCATTGCCTTGTTGGAAAGCGGTTCGCTGTCGACGAGGACTCCGTCGTTATCGAAGATGACGAGGCGGATGGGCATCGGAGAATTCTAGCGCATTCGGTCTGGAGCTTTCAAACTTTCTTTGTTTCTCACCACGGACTGAACTCCGTGGCCACCCTCGGATCGTCCGGACAGGCCGGACTGGTCCACAACGCTCTAAGAACCATTGCCAAAACAATCGCGCCTTTCAGAGTCCACCAGACAAGTCCGGTTTACCCGGACGATCCGAGCGTAGCCCCGTACTTCAGTGCGGGGTCAATCCGACACATCCCTTTGGTCATATTCGACACCATAGCGATCAAGCAAATACACCAACTCTTCCGTGTATGTTTTGTTCTTATGATGTTCGCGCTGGTTCTCAATGTAACTTATCAACCTTTCAGGATTGGATCCATCGCAGGAAAATCCGCTGAAACCCTCCTGCCACGCAAAGCCACCGCAGTCAGGGAATGTCTCTTTGATCCAAAGTGAAGAGACACCTTTGACGTGTTGCATAATTTTGCTTACAAGGATCGTGTGGGGATATGTGAAGAGCATATGCACATGGTCGGGCATTCCTCCTATGGCCAAAGTCGTGGCTCCTTTCTGTCTTGCGAGACCCACCATGTACCTGTGGCAGCGTTTCTCAATATTAGCCATGAGCCACGGGTACCTTTTTCGTGTTGAAAAGACGACATGACAGCAAAAGCAGTCGTAGCTGTGCGACATGGAGCTTTCTTATGCCAGTAAATATGCAAAGGCAATATTTTACGGCTTCTTGCCACGGACTGAACTCCGTGGCTACCCCCGTATCGTCCGGACAGGCCGGACTGGTCCGCAACGCTCTAAGAACCGTTGTCTAAACAATCGCGCCTTTCAGAGTTTACCAGACAAGTCCGGTTTACCCGGACGGCCCGAGCATAGCCCCGTACTTCAGTGCGGGGCACCTCTTCAAATTCGCCTTGCAATGGATTAATCGTGCCATATAGTGAGCCTATAAGTTATATGCCAACTCATAATCCTCAGTTGCAATCCTAATCACGGAGGCAAAACAATGGATATTAGTCCACATTCAGGTAATGCAATGAAGCTCGTACCGGTTCCGGGAGCGCTAGGTATGTTCACGGTACAGGGAGGGTTCCATAACCCATTGCGGTATTTTGACTTTTCTCCTTGGCACGAAAAGACCGCGCGCAGCTCGCGTGACGCGCTTGGCGAAGCAGCAGTAAAGCCGTCAACCACCACGGACTGAACTCCGTGGCTACCCCCGTATCGTCCGGACAGGCCGGACTGGTCCGCAACGCTCTAAGAACCGTTGTCTAAACAATCGCGCCTTTCAGAGTTTACCAGACAAGTCCGGTTTACCCGGACGGCCCGAACATAGCCCCGTACTTCAGTGCGGGGCACCTTGTACGAAAGCTGGATTAATCCGTGGCCCAAGCTTTTTTGTGGCCAGGAAAGCCCTCATCTTTTATAATCTATGGATGGCCGTCCCCTCTGCGCTCAAGGCATTCTTCAAATTCATCCTCGGCCTCTTGAAGGTCATCGCGTGCATCTATGCGCTGCTGGTCGTGACGCTATTCTTTAATCAGGAGACGCTGCTTTTCTTCCCCTCGCATAATCCCGAAACACTCCCAGCGTGGACGGCAAGCGGTCGGACGCTGGGTGTGCAGCTCCCCTGCGAGGGAACGCCCAAGCGGATCTGCCTGCTCCTGCACGGAAACGGATCCCAGGCGGGAAACATGGCCTTCTACAAGGATCTGCTGCCGGAGCATACCGCGCTTTTCATTTTGGAATATCCGGGCTTTGGTGCCATCCCCAGAGCGCCCTCGTTCGACGCGATCAACGCCGCCGCCACAGTCGGCTGCGACGATCTCAGAAGGCGCTATCCCAAGCTGCCGCTCATTCTCATCGGACAGTCGGTCGGCACGGGACCGGCAAGCCTCGTGGGCGCCCAGAAGGCAGCCGACGCGGTGGTGCTCGTCACCCCCTACGACGATTTCCCGTCACTTGCGCAGGAGAAATACCCCTTTATGCCGGCAGAGCGCCTGACCTCCTACCGCTGGAATAACGCGAAGGCTCTCAAAAAATTCAAGGGACATATCATCATCGTGGGAGCCCGCGACGATCTCCTTATTCCGGTGCGCCACGCCAGACACCTCGCCCAGGAGCTGCCCCAGGCGCACTACTTTGAGGTGGCAGGCGGGCACAACGATTACGACAGGGCGGGACTAAAGGAAGCGCTGCTGAGATCTCTGGCAACCACCACGGACTGAACTCCGTGGCCACCCTCGGATCATCCGGACAGGCCGGACTGGTCCATAACGCTCTAAGAACCATTGCCAAAACAATCGCGCCTTTCAGAGTCCGCCAGACAAGTCCGGTTTACCCGGACGGCCCGAGCGTAGCCCCGTACTTCAGTGCGGGGCACCTCTTTACAAACCCCTAAAACTATTCGATAATCCTCCCATGCTCTTTATCGACTCCCACTGCCACCTGGATATCATGGACAAAGCCCCCGGAGGGCTCGCTGGCGTCCTGGAGAGAATGCGGCAGGCCAACACGCGCTGCGTGACGATCGGCACGCAGAAGGATGACTGGCCGATCATCGCCGAGATCGCCGCGAAAAATCCGGACTGCGTGCGCTACACGGCGGGGCTGCATCCGCAGGAGGTGAAGGAGAATTGGCGGGAGCATATTGAGGCGCTGGAAAAGATACTTGCGGAAATCCCCACCCCCTTCCCCCTCCCTTCAGGAGGGGGCAATATATACGGGGACTCTGCCCCCACTGCCCCGCGTCCCGGAGGGGACGCCTCGATGGTTAGCCCAGGGTTTCAACCCCGGGCGAAGCTGTCGGCAGACTCTCTCGTCCCGGAGGGACAGCCATATGTTAGCCATCGATTTCAATCGGTGGCGACAGGCCCATGCCCCCATTCCATTTCCTTCCCCCTTGCCATCGGCGAGATAGGACTCGACTATTATCGCCTCGCCCAAGACCCGCATCCCGCCGATACCGTCAAATGGCAGCGCGCTACTCTTGAAGCGCAGCTTTCAATTTTGAAAAACCTGCCCCTGCCCTGCTGCATTCACGCCCGCGGGCAGAACGCCTTTGCTGAGAGCCTCTCTATGATTGACCGCGCGGGACTCGACTGGCGAAAGGTAGTTTATCACTGCTTTAGCGAAGGCCCTGCCGAGATCAGGGAGCTTAACGCGCGCGGCGGACGGGCCTCCTTCACGGGAATCATCACTTTTAAAAACGGCCAGAAGACGCGCGAAGCGCTTTTGTCGCAAAAGCCGGAGCTGCTCATGGTGGAAACCGACGCGCCTTTCCTCTCGCCTGAGCCGCACAGAGGGCAGGTCAACGAGCCCAGCCGCGTGGGGATTATCGCCGCCAAGTCCGCCGAGCTGCTCAAGATGCCGCTCGAAGAACTTGCATCTATTCTGGAAAAGAACACACGGGAGTTTTACGGGATCACCGAGTGGTAGCTGAAGACCTCATTAACACTCTCTAGCAGCCAAAAGCATTTATTATTTCGCATAAAAGCGTTCAGTCCAACCCCTTGTGGGTTGCATAGTATAGCCCCCCGTTGCGGTGCTCTTTACGGGGGGCGCGTGGAGTCACGGGCTACATAATTTATGGAAGTGCTCTCGACTCAAGTCCGATTTTTTCTTTGACCGATTGTACAACAAGCTGGCCTAGAATCATCACTTTGCCATATCATGATGCCGTGAGCACCCCCGCCTCGCTCTACTACGATAAGATCGCAGCCGTCTACGATCAGGCGACATCCCCGCAGGGAGCCTGGACGCCGCCCGGCGTGGTCGCCAGGGAGGCTTTGAAGGCGGACAAGGGAGGCGACATCCTGATCATCGGGGTCGGCACCGGACAGGATATAGAGGCATTCAAAGCAGGACCGCAGCGGGCCCTGGAAGGCATCGATATCTCCGAGAAGATGGTGCAGCTCTGCCGCGCCAAATACCCGCGGGCAAAGATCCATCACGGCGACTTCATGGGTTTTGAGGGCCTCGACAAAAGCTCCTACGAGATGATCATCTGCTCGGGAACGCTGGAGTTCATCGCGGACCTGGAGGGATTTTTAAGAAAATGCGCGGGGCTGCTCTCGCGACAGGGCTCGCTGATCCTTACCTACGAGCCGCTCATTCCGGGGCACAGCCTGCAATCGAGCGCAAGATCCCTTACCGTTGAAAATCCGCAAAGCAAGCTCTACACAGAGGAGTTCTACACCTACCGACGCGATTTCCAGACCTTCCAGACGGCAGCCTCACAGGCGGGACTCCATATCGCCACGCACTATGACTTCGTCTCCTATCGCAAGGCCGAGGTGGAGATCGTATACAAGTTGGTGGTACTGGGACATAGTATTTAACAACAACATTTGTATACTCCCACCGCTCCATCAGGACAGGGATGATAATTGTGGGCGGTGCCCCATACCCCCCAGCGGACACGCCAGTATCAATATGCACTACTATCTTATTGCTCCCCCGTCCCGGATGGGACGGTTCGATGGTTAGCCCGGATGTTTCAATCCCGGGTAAGCCTTCACACCTTTTTTACAATTATCGATGCACTCTAAGAGAGCTTCTGCTATAGTCCGTATAGGAAGATTTATGGACGAAAAAGCCCAAAGCCCCGCCAACTCTCCGGTTCTTACTCTTATTGAAAGCGCCCGAGGCGTCGTCGAAGCTGGAGGACAGTTGGGGACCCCTCAAGTTCAAAGGAACAAGTTGAATGGGCTGCTCGGAGACTTGGCCAGCATGGACAATCAAACGCTTCGCGACAATGTGGACTGCACCGATCGCATCGTCCCCGGAATGGCTGACTTTGCCTATCCTTTCGTGCGCGCCTGCGCCGCCTCCGGGGATTTTGACTCGGTTGACCGTTTGCTCAGCAGGATCTCACAGGAGCCCTTTTACCCCACCGAACGTCAGAAGGCCCTCGAGGAGAGCGTCAGGATGGCTCCCGCGGCGCTGACGGCCGGGCGATATGAAGCCGCCAGAAATCTCTATTCAAGGGCAGAAACACTCAACAGCGAATACCCCGAAGAGTACACCGCCCAGTCTGTGGGTGGGTTGTATATGAACGCGGGAAAGTATCTTCTGGAGGCTGGCGAAAAAAAGATGGGCCGCGAGTTTTTGGACAAGGCTCTGGAAAAACTCGATCCGCAAAGCCCCACGGCTCGGCAGATAGCCAAACTCATAAAGGATTCCGCGGCATCGCCAAGACTCCAGGGCGGACTGGGGAGGCTAAAAGAGAAGGGCCGGTTATTCCTCAAGACCGCCGGCCAGAAGATAGGCTCGTTCTTCGGGGCATCGAAAACGGAAGCGCCCGCCCAGGATTAGTGCGGAATCAGGCGCTTATCCGTGAATGTCCCTGTGGCATCGTCCCGCAAATTCTGTCCACGGCCTTTTCGAACTGTGCTTCTCCCAGAAGGATCTCTATTTCCATGCGCAGGAAGTAAACCGGAATCGCGCCTGAAAGCCGCGGCAGCCTCACAAAGTCTTTCTCGGTTGTCACAATCATATCCGGCTTGCTCCGGGCGGCCGCCGAGAGCAGCTGTTCAATATCTTCCTCCTCATAAGGGTAGTGGTCGGCGTAGCGGCGCACGCCGACAAGCTCCGCTCCCGCCTTCTTGAGGGCATTCTCAAAGCTCTCGGGGGTCGCGATTCCCGAGAAGCAAAAGACCTTCTTCCCGCGCAGGGCGCTGACCGGCAGCGCCTCGGCGCCCCTGAATTTCTCCGAGTCCACGCGCACCAGGCTCCTGGGCGTATGTGAGCAGACAATCGGCTCCACGCCGGGGGCGTGGTGGGCGATCTTTTTGAGAAGCGAGGCCGGTGGATTGCCGTCGGATTTCGTGATGAAAACAAAATCGGCACGCCCCAGAGCCGTCAGAGGCTCGCGCAGGATGCCGCGCGGAATCATCGCCGAGCTGCCGAAGGGATTGGACTGGTCGACAAGCACCATCTGCAGCCGTCCCTTGAGCGGCAGATACTGGAAGCCGTCGTCCAGGATAAGCGTGTCCGCCCCGAATTTGCGGATGGCGTAGGCTCCGGCCTTCACGCGGTTTTTGTCCACCACCACAATGGCGCCCGGCAGGTTCTCGGCCAGCATATAGGGCTCGTCTCCCGCCCGTTTCCAGTCGCAGCGGATTTTGACCCCGTCGCTGACGACCACGGGATTCATAAGGGAGGGATCCAGAATGGAGAAGAGCTTGCGCAAAAGGGGCGCTTCTTTTCTTTTGTAGCCGCGCGATAGGATCGCCACGCGCCGTCCCCGTTTGAGCAGCTCGCGGGCGAACTTCTCCACCACGGGGGTCTTGCCGGTGCCTCCCATGGTGATGTTGCCGATGATGACCACCATGCAGCCCAGGTACTGTCTTTTGAGGATGCCGTGTCTGTAGAAAAGGAGCCGCAACGCCACAATCCCGCGAAAGAGCCATTCGAAGAACCTCATCAGCCACCAGAAGAAACGCGTCTTGCCGGTAGGCCTGGCCCGCCCGTAAAGCAGGTCTGTGATGCGGGCCTCGTAGCGGTCAAAGTAGCGCTTGAGCCGCCAGCGGAGGACTTTTATGTGTCGGCGAATGGGCATTAGATTACTTTTACATTAGTGGGCCACCGATAACATGGTCGTCTCATGGGATTTATGGTAATTGTACTCGACATTGGTACGCCCAAAGGGGGTCTGGGGGCACCGCCCCCAATATATTCCCCCGCCCCGAGGGAGGGGGTAGGGGGTGGGTGTTGCATGGATGTCATTGCAATGTATTATAGGACTCGCGGAGCCGTTTGGCCACCGAATAAATTTCTTGCCTTTCCTCCCTCTCCCTTGCTATAATGACCTCCTTATGGCACGTGAAATGATCATTCTTGAATGCACCGAGGCTCGCAAAGAGGGCAAGAGCCCTTCCCGGTATCTCTCCACCCGCAATAAAAAGACCCAGACCGAAAAGGTGGAGAAGAAAAAATACAATCCCGCTCTCAAGCGCCACACCCTTCACAAGGAAGTCAAGGAGTAGGCTCTCAGTTCTCCACGTTTTTTTACTTGGCCTTATGACGTCCTTTGACGTGGCTCTTTTTCTTATTTTCTAATATCAGTCCCGCAGGGACTTCGGCCTGTTCATGCAGGCCGCTCGGTAGCCACGTATTCGGCAGTCCGCCGTAGCCAAAGTGCGAAGGCTGGATTAATGCGTGGCTTAGGTCGCGCGCTTCTAGCGCCACACCCTTCACAAAGAAGTCAAGGAATAGGGCCTACGGCAGCAACGGATATTTCCTGTCGACAAACGCCTGTTCAATAACTCTGCGCGACTCCAGGCGCCTCCTGAGTACTTTCGCGTCACGCGAGATGGTTTTCCAAAAGCTCTCCGGCATACAGGCGCGTACGGGGTTTTGAGTCTCGTCGACAAACATCAGGGCCAATTCCGGACTGTCCCTAAACAGGCTTGAAGAGATATCTTTTACCAAGCGCAATACTGCCGGGTGGTTGCTGACCCGTATCGGGGCGTCCGCAAGTATGGGCTGCCAGAAAAAAGGATTGGGGCTGTCCCCGTTCTCGGCTTTCAGGTACGCGCTCAGGACAAAATCCATCGTATCTGAGAGCTTCGCCATGATGGCCGGGGCGGTCTTGCCCTCGTTGTATTCCCGAACGCATCCCGTAACCAAAGCCGCGTGCCCGGCGTCCATATGCAGCGAACCGAGTATCTGGCTCAAGTCGCGTTCTTCTATCATCTCCTTCTCGCCCTTTGTGACGCCGTCAACTGGAGTCACGTCAATCATTCGCTCAGTCTCTACAATATCGTGGTAATGGCACAGCTTCATCAATCGGGCTTCATCCATTTGCGGGTACATCTTTTTTCCGTAGAGTAAAGCCAGCTCGGTCATGCCCTCCGTGTGTCCCAGCAGCCGCTCCTCCCTGTAAAAAGGCGTCGCGGCATCTGGTCTTCGGCTTGCTTAAGAAGGCTCAACGATGCAAGACGGACATTCATCGCGTGTTGACAGACGGCGCAGAATAGCCATCATTACTACCATTGGTAGGAGTTCTCATAAAAGAACGACATATATGGACTACGAAACTCAAGAAGGTCTTAAGGCTGTTGAAAAGGCCATCAGAAATCGTAAATCTGCAGGACTTAAGAAGAAGGCTGCTATCGGGGAATTGCGTGATCTGGATGAAGCGATTTGCCTAACCAGCCGGGCATTATACATACGTTTCTTGTCGACGGCTATGTGGGGACGTTCCGTTGACGAAGCCACGCTCAAGACAGTAAAGAAGGTGTTGGAGGATGCTGTGAATTGCCTTCCCGCCCATGAATACCCACCCCATCAAAAATCCCCCTACCCCGTGAGAAAATCTGTTTCTAAGAGGTTAGGAGAATTAAATAAGCTATCTGGCCGTATGGTTCGGGACCAAAGCCGGCCGGGGTGGTTTGTCATTCCCCTCGTTCCGAGTGAAAGGGTGCTGGAGCCGGCCTGATCTCAACTTAACCACGCTGATGGCTGGACATGGTTGTTCACAGCTTTTCTGCCGATGAACGATCATGACATATGTTGTGCTCGGATGGTGTTGCGTGCTGTCGAGCAGGTGTATATTTGTATCGGAGGGCGTCAGAAAGACCAAGATTTAGCGCGATTGTGCCCCAAGGATTTACGTAGGCGCTTAACGCGCTCTGAAAAAAAGAGCGTGAAGATGAGCGTCAGCTCGATGCGGCTACGGGCGAGACTGCTTGAAGAAGCAACGAATTTGATTGAATCGGCGGAGTTCAAAGGATACTTCGCAAGAGAAAGCGTGCAGGCACTCCGTCAGCTGGCGCCTTTGCTCTCTCGTGTGTCCGACCATCATGCATTGCGACTTATCACAAGTACCATATCCTTTCGATGCCCTCACATTAATCCTTTCCTTAAAGTCATTCTAATTCATTTGACTCCTGCCGACTAATCTGATCCAGTAATGGCGACGACCATGCCTGAACCGCATAAGTACAAAATTAGTATACCTGTCGTAATTGGCATCATAATACTTTGCGTGGCACCGTCATATTACAACAATAGAGCACTATACATTGCAATTCTCACTTTAGGTTCGGCATTTATGGTCGTCGATGCCATGGGTTATATACATGCAAAGGGATACTCCAAATGGCTTGGGCTGTTGATCTTGGTCAATTATATTGGGATTGCCATATTGGTATTCCTCCCAAATCGCTTGAAAAAGACATTATCTGATAAGCATAAGTAAAATAAGGCATTTATAACATTCATAGAAGCGTGTCCTAGTTGTCCTTTAGTATCAAGGCGGCGGAGCTGACGACTTCAGTTGATTGATCATCGTATTCAGTTGCTGTCGTTGTTGCAGGCAGCCGCTCCTCCCTGTAAAAAGGCGTCGCGGCATCCCAGGAGCGGAGGGTCGATTTCCCGCGGAACCAGCATTCGTAGTAGCCCATAAGCGAATGCAGACCGTAACCTTCAAAATCGCTCTGATAGTTTCCCGGAAATCTTGAAACGGGCTTTCTGAGGACCAGGGCAGGCGGCGGAGCCGAGGGCTTTTCGGGCAGCCCCAGAGACACTCTCTTGCGTCTGGCTTCTTCGGGGTCCCTGTTGAGGTTCATAAGGTAATATTACTATCAATTGCCTAATTTAGGCAAGCATATTTGATCAAAGATGTATAGCATACTAACTCAACATACATACAACACCCACCCCCTACCCCGCCCTCCGGGCGGGGAAATATATTGGGGGCTAAATCCCCCATACCCCACTTAGAATGTCCCAACGCTACATTAGTTTACTATAGATGCGGCCCAAGGCTTGCCGCAGGCTCTATGGACAATTCTACTTTCCCTTCCACGGCACCGTCGTCAGGCGCTTCTCCGCGTCAAAGAGCGCGAAGATTTTGGAGCGGATCTCCTGGACGGCCGGGCTTGCCAGCATCGGGATCGTCCTGGGACGCGGCAGCTCCACCTTGATTCGCGCGGCCACTCCCCCGTGGCTTTTGCTTACAAAGAGGATCTCGTTGGCAAGAAGAATCGCGTCGTCGATGTCGTGCGAGATGAAAAGCATCGGGGGCTTCCTCTTGAGCCAGAGCTTTTCCAGAAGCAGGCTCACCTCCCAGGCGCGCAGCTGATCAAGGGCTGAAAGCGGCTCATCCATGAGCATCACATCGGGGGAGACAACGACGCTTCTTAGGATCGCGATCAGCTGCTGCTGCCCGCCGCTTAGATTGTAAATTCGGGCATCGGGAGCGAAGGGCTCTCCGACTTCGCGCAGAAGCTCCACTGCTTTTTCGCGGCGCTCCTTTCGGTTCATCCCCTCAGCCTTGAGCGGGAGGGCTATGTTATCCGCCGCGTCGTACCAGGGCAGAAGCGAGGAACGGTAGTCCTGCCACACATAGCCGAGCTTTGGACTACCACCCCCTACCCCCTGCTGCTCTGACAATATTTCCGCGCTTCGCGCCTGAACCGCCGGTACCCGGCTCATATTCAAGGAGGGGATCTTATTTTGGGGGCTGACGCCCCCAATCCCCGTCGTAGGCTGAGAGTATTGGGCGGACTCACACAATATTTTGATCTCCCCCGCGTCCGGCTTTTCCATCCCCGCTATCAGCCGCAAAAGCGTCGTCTTGCCCGCGCCATTGAGCCCCACCACGGCCATCAGCGTTCCGTCGGTCACGTCGATATCCACGTCCCGCAGCACGCCGGTAGACTCCCCCTGCGCGTTCGTGAAGGATTTGCAGACCCCCGTCAAATGGATGAGAGTGTTTTGACCCATGGCAAAAGCCTCCTTTCAAAATAAGCGAAAATCAGATTGGCCAGATACCCGACCATTCCCGTTATAAAGACATAGCCAAAGAGCTTGGGCATATCGTACATCGTATACGAATCGTTGATTTTCTGTCCCAGCCCGTAATGGCTGCCCATGAACATCTCGCAGACCACCGTCACGATGAGCGCGTAGGAAAGCGCCACTTTGAGTCCCACCACAATGCTTGGCAGCGCCTCGTAGAACGTCACCCAACGGAGCGTCTGCCAGGAAGAGCACCCGTAAAGGCGCGCCATCTGCGTCCTGACAGGGTTGGAGTGGAAGACCCCGTAGGCGCTGTTGATGGCGACAACAAAAAAGCACGCCCAGGCCGTCATCGCGATCTTCGACATATCCTGGACTCCCAAAAAGAGCACGAACATCGGGTAGAGCGCCGTCACCGGAGTTGAGCGGAAGAAGTCCAGCGGGCTGCACAGCATCCGGTAGAGGAACGGAAAGCTCCCCAGAAGAAGTCCCACGACAATTCCCAGTACCGCTGCGATCAGGTATCCTGCCAGCGCCCTCGCCAGGGTCGATCCCAGATCGGCCGTAAAGCCGTTCGAGTGGAAAATATCGCCCAACGAAGCGAAGACAGCGTGGGGGGCAGGCAGAAGCGCCGTGTTGACCTTGAAGAGATAGGAGACCGCCGCCCACGCTCCCAGAACCAGGAGCCAGCCATACAGGACGCTCAATCCGTTATTTGTCTTTCTCATGAGGCGCATCAAAATACATCGAATAATCCGGCACCGGTTTGCTCCGATACCCTTCCAGTTCATTATGTATCCACTCGCCGTCCTGCGCAATCTGATTGAGAGCCTGTTCGGGAGCCCGCAGAGTAAAATCCAAAAGGGGCCAATTATCCTCCATGCTTTCGGCATCCATCGCGCAATACTGCGCCATGATTTGCTTTGCTTCCCGTGGATTCTTGGCTACAAACTCCGACGCCTTCGCAAGGGCCCTGTGAAGCGCAGCCACGGCCCGCGGATGCGACTTTGCCCAGGAGCGGTCCGCCACATCCATCACGTAGGCCGTATAGACGGAAGAATCATGGAAGACAATCGCATCTTTCCCAAGACGCCTTACGGTCGTTGAAATATATACATCCCACGAAGAGGCCGCGTCCACTCCTCCGGCCACGACCGAAGTGGCAATCGCCATCGGCTGCACTCCCGTAAGAACCACCTCCGTCGGCTTGATGCCGTGCTTTGCCAGATACTTGTATACAAAAAAAGCCGAAGCCGTCCCCGACGAATACGCGATTCTTTTTCCCCGGAGATCCGCGGGTATTCTAATCCCTGCCGATCGGCGTGCCACTATCGCGCACGCCCGAGAAAGAACGGTAACGTCCAGCACCAGCAGGTTCTTTTTTCCAGTGTAACCGATAAACGCCATAGGCGGATCCCCTATAAAACCTACCTGCGCCGAGCCTGCCAGAACAGAGTCCAGCGCGTGCCTCCCGCTCTGCAGGTACTGGATTTCCACGTCCAGACCCTCCTCCTTGAAAAATCCCTTTGCTTCCGCCACATGGCCCAACCCGCACCAGGGATTTCTGGCCAGCGCGAGCGTAACCTTCTCGGCATTCACCTGAGAGAATGCCAGTAGCGCCAAGACCACTTGCAGCAAATATCTTTTCATTTAAAATAAATCGAGTAATCCGGCACAGGCTTTGTCGCATACCCGTCCTGATTGGCGTGGATCCACGCTCCAATCTTTTGCACCTCCGGCAGCGCCACACCGGCGGGCCTGAGGCTGAAATCGGTCAGCTTCCAATCAGTCTCTACCGTCTCCAGATCCATTGACGCGCGGCGAGCCACAATCGCCTGCGACTCCTCCGGATTGCGCGCCGCGAACTCCGCCGCCATTTGATAGGCGTTCTCCAGTTTCCGGACTGCCTGCGGATGAGCCCTCTCCCAGGCGGGACTGACGGCCAGAAACATATACCCCAGGTAAGTGGAGGCAGGTTCGTAAAAAACAACCGCGTCTTTGCCCAACTGCTTTGCGATGTTGGAAATAAAAGGATCCCAGGTCGCCGCGGCATCGGCGCCTTTGGCCAGCACGGTCATCTGCATCGCGTTGGGCTGCACGCGGATAATCTGCACGTTCTTTATCCCATGAACGTCCATGAAACGACGGGAAAAGACATCCGAGGTCGTGCCGGGGCTTATCGCCAGGCGCTTGCCCTCAAGATCCTCCGGTTTGGAGATCCCCGCACTGCGTCGCGCCACTATGGCATTGGAAGTGGAGCTGATGATCACGGAAAGAACCTTCAAATCTCTCCCGCCCGTATAGCCGTAGTATCCCACGTTCTCCCCCACGATATTGGCCGCTTCGGCGGATCCCGCAAGCAGCGCGTCCAGGCTGTACCGCCCGCCCTGCGTGTAGATAAGCTCAATATCGAGACCTTCCTTTTTAAAGAACCCCTTCTCGTCGGCAACAAAGGTCAACGCGCACCATATGTTTTTGGAGGTCGCTATTCTCAGCTTATCGGAACTCTCTTCCGTAGCGGCAGATAGCGCGCCGCATAATATCAAAAGCGGCACCAACCAAAGACCGATTGTTCTCATATTGAGCGCATTCTTTCACTTCCGCGCTTTTTTGTCCAGCACGCACGATTGCCCTGATTTTGGCGGAATTTGGTAATAGGCATTTTATTGTTATTCATCACTGTTATTGTCACTGTTTATCAGTGATTATTGGGTGTTTTGTGTTGTATTATAGGAGGCTGTAAAAATCCTGGGGAGGACTGATCTTATTTTTTGAAAGAGGCAGGAGAAAGTGAGATATGGGAGGCTGGGAATCATGAGAAAAATAATGGGCATGGTATTGCGTGAGGAGATTATATCAGGTTTTTGGAGGGGGGCTACGCAAATGAAATCATATGCCGTGTTATCAGTCCACGGTCTTTTCGCATCTGGTTCAGGCCAGCGCGGCCTCCGGGATGGGGGCTTTTGATCTTTTCTTTTTAGGGGAGCGGGATTTCTTATCTGTTTCCAGCTCGCGGTAGAGAGCCAACACGGGGGCGAGTTTCGCGCTGACACGCGGACGTGTACCAAGAAACTGATCCAATTGACGGCAATGGCCGACGAAAGAGCTATCGAGGAGTTCCTCGTAACCGGTCTTGAGCGCCAAAAGCTCCCGTTTGATCGCTCCAAGCGTGGTACCAAAAGCCTGTTGCTTTTTATCGAACTCGATAGAGAAGACGCCTTTCCAAAGGTAATTCTCGTTGGAAAAGCAAATTCTGGCGGGGTTATTAAGAATGGCTTTCCAAAAATCTGTCTGGCTGTTTTCTTTTCCAAAGTGAAGGATATCCAGCTCACCGAGCTTCTTGAGCAGCCTGATATGCCCGCCTACTGTCTCAGGCGTCTGGCAAAATAACGACGGCTTTTCTACAGCGGCGCTCAGGTACTCCTTTACCGTCAGTCCCTCGCTGGCAAACTTGCCGACAAGCCCGCGTATGTTCTTCTCTATCGTCTCCGGCGTCTGGTAAAATAGCTGAGGCTGTTTTACAGCGGCGCTCAGGTACTCCTTTACCGTCAGTCCCTCGCTGGCAAACTTGCCG
>CAZIPW010000016.1:0-13442 GCA_964541675.1 uncultured Verrucomicrobiota bacterium | reverse complement strand
CAGCGGCGCTCAGGTACTCCTTTACCGTCAGTCCCTCGCTGGCAAACTTGCCGACGAGCCCGCGTATGTTCTTCTCTACTGTCTCAGGCGTCTGGTAAAATAACGACGGCTTTTCTACAGCGGCGCTCAGGTACTCCTTTACCGTCAGTCCCTCGCTGGCAAACTTGCCGACAAGCCCGCGTATGTTCTTCTCTACTGTCTCAGGCACCTGGCAAAATAGCGAAGGCTTTTCTACAGCGGCGCTCAGGTACTCCTTTACCGTCAGTCCCTCGCTGGCAAACTTGCCGACAAGCCCGCGTATGTTCTTCTCTATCGTCTCCGGCGTCTGGTAAAATAGCTGAGGCTGTTTTACAGCGGCGCTCAGGTACTCCTTTACCGTCAGTCCCTCGTCGGCAAACTTGACAACAAGATTTTCTATTCTAACGCAGACCAACTCTACACGGAGGGAATTTGTGTGTCCTTCTGCTGAAAGTTCTTGAAAAGCCTTATCAAACTGCTCCGCCGTTATCTTGCTTTCAGGATAGCGCAACGCGAGAGCTGCTGACGTGGGATGCATGAATGACTATTATGACAAAAATAGATACATATTACAATATATTTGTGGGGCAACACCACCTCCCCTTACTTCCCCGCTTTTTTGTCCAACTCGCGGAGCTGCTTCAATTTCTCGATGATCTGGATCTCCAAGCCCCTATCTACGGGTTTGTACCAGCCCGGCTCCTTCATGCCCTCCGGTAGATAACTCTCCCCCGCCGCGTATCCCCCCGGCTCGTCGTGCGCGTAACGGTACTCGTGTCCATAGCCGAGTTCCTTCATGAGCCTGGTCGGGGCGTTACGAAGATGTATCGGCACCTCGCGCGATTTGTCGTGCTTCACAAAATCCACCGCCGCCAGGTGCGCCTTGTAGCCCGCGTTGCTTTTGGCCGCAACCGACAGATAGAGCACCGCCTGCGCCAACGCCAGCTCCCCTTCCGGAGAACCCAGCCGCTCATAGGTATCGGCGGCAGCCAGCGCGATCTGCGCCGCCCTCGGATCGGCCAGTCCCACATCCTCCCAGGCAAAGCGGATGATCCTGCGCGCCAGGTAGCGCGGGTCGGCGCCGCCGTCGATCATCCGGGTAAAGTAGTAAAGCGCGGCGTCGGGATGGGAGCCACGCATCGATTTGTGGAGAGCGGAAATCTGATCGTAGAAGTTTTCCCCTCCCTTGTCAAAACGGCGGAGAGAGGGGGAAAGGGAGTTCTGGACGAAAGCGGCGTCAATCTTCTTTGCCACCGAATGAATTCGATGGCTAACATGGGGCTGTCCCTCCGGGACGAGAGAGGCTGCCTGATCCTTAAACGCGAAGGAATTGGTGCCTTCATTTTTCTCCGAGGATGCGGGGGCGTCAGCCCCCAATATTTCTCCCCTCCCTGAGGGAGGGGACAGGGGGTGGGAGGTCTGGGTGGAATCGCGTTTTCCCTTCGCAGCAGGCTCGCGGCTCAAGGCAGCACTGCCTACCTGCTCCAATAAATTCAGCAGTCTTCGCGCGTCCCCATCGGCATATCCTACCAGCAGCTTCCTGGCCTCCGGCTCAAACCGCAACCCAGCCAGCACGGCCTCCGTCGCCCTGTCGAAAAGCTCCCCCAATTCCTCCTCGCTCAGGGGCTTTAGCACGTAGACCTGCGCACGGGAAAGCAGCGCCGAATTGACCTCAAAAGAGGGATTCTCCGTCGTGGCTCCGATAAAGGTCACCAGCCCGCTCTCCACGTAAGGCAGGAGAGCGTCCTGCTGACCCTTGTTGAAACGGTGGATCTCGTCGATAAAAAGAATCGTGGGCTTGCGGTACTGGTCTAGATTGAGCTGCGCCTGATCTATCGCCGAGCGGATCTCTTTTACGCCGGAGAGCACCGCCGAAAGCGCTATGAACTCGCTCTTGAAGGCCCCCGCCATCAGGCGTGCCAGAGTCGTCTTCCCCGTTCCAGGAGGCCCCCAGAGGATCATCGAATGGGCTTTGCCGCTCTCGAAGGCCAGCCGCAGGGGCTTCCCCTCTCCCAAAAGATCTTTCTGACCCAACACCTCGTCAAGGGTTTTGGGCCGCAGCGCCTCGGCCAGTGGGGGCGTTGGACTTTTATGAAAAAGGTCGTCGGTCACGGCCACATCTTTACCGCTTTTTACCCGCCTGTCAAAAGTATGCTTTTACTCTTGTATAAAGGCATTATTAGTGCAATATTATAGTATTGTGAAGAACGCAGAGAAAGTCACTATTTTCTACCACGACCCTTGCCTTGACGGGGCAGCGGCGGCGTGGGCTGCCTACAAGAAGTGGAAAGATACCGCGCTGTACGTCGGGATCAACCATGCCTCAATAGAGGCCACCCAACAGCTGATCAGGCGAAACATTGACGGGAATACCCTCGTGATTTTTGCGGACTTCTCCCCTCCCAGAACCATCCTTGACGAGCTGGCGGCTGCCTCCGAGAGCATCGAAATTTACGACCACCACGCCTCGGCCATCCGCGATCTGGCGGGATACAAAAACGAGAAGGTCTCCATGTATATGGATGTCGGGCGCTCAGGAGGGGCCATTCTTCATGACGCCCTCTTCGGCAATTGCAAAAGGCCGCAGGTCATAGAGCACGCCCAGATGATAGACCTGGAACAAACCAGTCGAAGAAACTTCTTTCCCATCGCGGCCTACTATGATTCCCTGTCACTTTCCGATATCAACGAGATCGTAGCCTCCCTCAACGATGTCGACAAGACGCCTCTTGACAAGATCGTCGCGCGCGGCCAATCCATACGCCGTTCTAACTCAACCGCCATAGAGAAGGCAATGGAGTCGAGGGTGTGGACCAAAGTGGCGATACTACTGGGCACGCAGCCCGTCTATGTGCCGATGATCAACACCAATCTGCAATTTATGGGCCGCGAATACAGCATACGGCTGCGACAGCTGGCCGAGGCAACCGCCCCTGGCTTTGTCGCTTTCAGCTGGTGGGAGGACAAGGGCATCGTCCGACTCAGCGTGCGCAGCAATGGAATGCCCGATGCCGGACAGGTGGCCAGCCATCTGGGGAACAAAGCACTCGGGCATGGTCTGGGCGGAGGCGGGCATCCTACATCGGCCGCGGCGCAATTTACGGTCGAACAGTTCAACAGAATGTTCCCGCGAATCACCCAGCAAGAGGCGGTCCAAGCGCTGCAAAGTACCGCCGCGGCGTCAGTCCCCTCTTAGGCCGCCAGCAGTTTTCCGACCGAGGCGCACAGGCGCTTTTGGACTCCGGTGGATAGGGCAGGCTTCGGCTTCTGTGAGATCAGTCCCACGTAGATTTTGCCAGCGGGCTTGCCGCGAAGACATCTTGAAATCAGCTCCAGCGACCGCATACTGCGAGTGAGGAAACGGGCGAGAATTCCGGGCATGGCGGTGGAGGTGATAAGAAGCGATGGCATCCTTGTTTTCTTGGAGCGCTCCCTGGGGGCCGGTTCTCCCCAGGGCCAATAGCAGGCCCCCAGCAGCCTCTCTTCAAAGAGCTTCATGATGGCCGTCGCCTCGTAATGATTGACGGGGCAGGCCAGAACAAGCGCGTCCGCTTCCCCGACCTTTTTCAGGATATCGGACAGATCATCCTCTATCACGCACTTGCCCATCCCTTCGCCCTTCTCCTGGGTGCAGGCCCGGCAGTTCCGGCAAAACTCAAGGCGTCTCTCTATCAGTCGCACCACCTCGCACTGCCAACCGGCTTCGGCGGCCCGCCGGCAGACAACCTCCACCGCCTGATCGGTAATGCCTCCCTTGCGGTAGGAGCCGGATATACAAAGAAGTTTTTTGGGATTCATGGGAAGCTGATGAGTGGCGGAAGTATCCTAGAATAACACCCGCATTCTTTCAAGAAGAGATCACCCCTCCTGCATCGTCTCTTGGAGCACCCTCACCTGCCAGCCAGCATCGGCAAACTCTCGGAGAGGGTAACCCCGCAATGCAGGCTCCCCGCCGGAGCTTTAGTCGAAGCCATGATTCGAGCACGGGTCTCAGCCGCGTTGGGCAGTCTATTACGATTGGCTCTGCCGTAGAAATCACCATGACACTTGTGCGGCAACAGAACTTTATATCCCCTCGTAATAAGGCCGCGCGCCAGCAAGGCAACGCATAAGGAACTGTGGACGCCGCTCAACAAGACTCCATTGGAGTTCTCCGGATTCCCCAACAACTCCGGCAACTTGCGGCCATCCAGCGATTGTCCATCAACCAGGGCGGAATCGGCCCACTTGGTAACAAGCGTATAGGAAAGCTTCTGCGCTCTGATTGTTTCTGTGATGCAACCGAGTGTCCTCCCATGCCCATAATATTCCACCACCAATAATTCGGGTCTTTGGGACGCAGACAGCATCCCCATCCATTCCAACATGGACATCTGGTGCTCGCATAATGTTTTCAGTATTCCAACAGGACTGCCATTCTGAAGATGACGCGCGAAGAAATGATCCTGCATATCCACCAATATCACCGAGCTTCTTCGCCTGAAATGATCCGTATGAGAAGAATCAACTGCACTATCCTTAAGCACTCCTCAATATAACATTTTATAAGATAAAATGCCATATTAAAATTACCCCGTCAATCCATGCGCGGCGAAAAATCCCATTTTGACGCCCTCGGCGAAAGGATAGTTGTTTCTGACGAAATACTCCCGCAGCGGCGCCTTGTAATGCGCGTTTTTTAGCTTCGGGCTTAGCCGCAGAAATTCCTGCACCAGACGCTTGTCCAGGTACGGATAGCGCGCCTCCACGCCATAGGTCCCCACCACGTGTTCCTCTTTGGCCAGGAACATCCTCTGCGCCCCGTCGAAGAAGTTCTTCCAGGGAAAGACGCTCCTAAGGTCCTCCGGAAATATGCCACCCAACTGGCTGGGCTTGCCGTACATACCCTGGCCATTCATTCCGTAATCGCTCATGATCTCATCCGCGCCCTGTCCGGAAAAGTAAATCCGCCTACCCTCCCCCGTGGCCCGTTTGCAGACCACTGCCAGCCCCACCGCAGCCTGATCGCGCAGCATATTGTACAGCTGCTTGCCATCGGGCTTCAGCTGCCAGAACTGCTCGCAGCCCTTTTGAAGCTCCTTTTTGACCGCCTCGTATTCGGACTTGCTCAGGCGGATGATCTCCGTGTTTTTAAGCAATTTGTGGCGCTTCTCGATCAGGGAGAGGTCCTCCGAGGCGCTCACCGTGTAGGCTTTGAAATCCATTTTCTGCGCGGCCAACTCACAGGCAATCGCGCCGCTGTCATAGCCGCAGCTGAGGCCCATGAAGAGGCTCTTCCCCTGCGAATGGCAGGCGCGTTTCCTTATCGCCTCGCGAAAAGCAGAAAACCAGCCCTCAAAGTCTTCGCGATCCTGTTCAAGCTCGAAAACGGTCGTGTCGGCCTCGTGGATCTTTTTAAGATTCCCCAGGTCGTAGACAAATATTCTGTTGGCGGGCAGCTTTTCCGAACGCGAAAATCCCAGTCCCTTGAGCCCGCTCTCGTAGGTGGCCACACCCAGTCCGCGGCCACAGGTCGCCACCCAGAGCGGCTTGGTGGCAAAGGTGTCGGTCGCAAGCAGCATCCGGTTCTTTTTGAAATCCAAAAGCACTATGGCAAACTCCCCGTCGAGCCTCTGGGGAAAATTCTCGCCATGTTTGAGGTAGGCCGGTATCAGGCAACCCCCGTCTGAGGGGAAAGCGCCGAACTCGTTGTAATTGTATATCTCCCCGTTGAAAAGGCAGACGATCTGGTTTTCCATATCCACGTACGGCTGCGGGGCAAAGCTGCCGGTCAGGCTCAGGAGGTTGTGCAGAAAGCTGTAGCCGTTTAGCTGCAGAATATTGGTGGCGTCAGGCCCGCGATTCTTTAGAAAACGGTTGGCTTTGAAGAGATCTTTTACGAGATTGGTGACGAGGATGCTGCACATGGGCTTTGTTACAAAAGGGCGGACATACTATCCGCGTATGATACACCGGAACAAGATATTCCTGCCAGCATAAAAGAGAGGAGACTGACAAAAAGACACTACATACACCCACCCCTGCCCCCTCCCTCAGGGAGGGAATTATTCTTGGAGGGCTGCGCCCCACACCCCCCTTTCTCCGTCCCGGATGGGACGGCTCGACGGTTAGCCCAGGGTTTCAACCCCGGGCACAAGGCCACAAATAAACCACCACAGTCTGAAACGCCGTGGTTTTTTACACCCACCCCTGCCCCCTCTCTGGCTACGAATGTCTCGGAAACTCTGGCTACAACAACCTCTTGCGGGTTGACTTGTATAGCCACCGGTGGAGGCCTGCCCGCCGAAGCCTCGGCAAAAGAGGGTGCTTTTTAGGTGTGGTTTTTCTACCAGCCCACGCCCGGCGGCCAGAGGCTCCCGCCGATATCCGTACGAAAGTAGCTAGATAGACACCGAATTCTGCCGATCCTGGCGTAGGCCTCGCGCGCGGCTGATTGCACGCTCCCGCCAAAGCCCACCACGTCGGCCAGACGATGCCCGCCAGAAACCAGCCCTTTCCGCAGCTCCACCTGATTCCACCACAGATCGAAGTTCCGCCCGTGGAGAGGCCCCGAATAACCAATCGGCAGCTCCGGAGGCTTCACGAACGCGAAGGGATAGCCATAGCCGGCAAGCGCGACGGAAACCCCAAAAGGAACCGCCTTTTTGAACTTCACATCAAGATGCTCGTCGCGGGCGGCCTTAAGGAGCAGCCCCACCGGGTCGGTCAGCATTCGCAGGAACATCGCCCCGCTTGTGACTCCGATGCGCGCGTTGTACTCCACCACGTGCCATCTGCCGCCGCGCTTCATGGCCGTTACCTGCAGCGGTCCGCGATAGCCCACTTTCCTTAGCCAGGGCAAAAGAGGGGCTATCAATTTTTCGCACAGTCCATAGCGGTCGGACGGATCGGCCTGGACGATGCCCCCCAGCGGGGCCCCGGCCACCACCCCCATATTGCCGTCAAAGGCTCTTTTGTATTCCTGATTGGTGACAACCGGATGGACCTTGCCGCCGCTTATTATGGCGATGTGCCCGATCTCGGCGCGCCCCATGTACTCCTGCAGGAAAACGCCCTCCGAGTAATCCAGACTCTTGAGCCACTGGCGGGTCTCTTCGGCAGTCTCGCACAGGATCGTATGCACGGGGCTTGTGGGAGAGCAGAGTGGATTCTTGATCACCCAGCCTTTCTTTCCGACAAGCCTTTCGGCCTCGGCCAGTGTTCTGGCCACAACGGCTCTGGCAAAAGGGATGCCGTAGCGGTTGCAGAGCTTTTGAGAGAAGTCGCGCTCGCGCTCAATGAGCAGGGCCTCTCCGTAAGGGCAAAAAACAGGCGTGCCGCTTTTGAGCAGTTCTTTGGCCCAAACAGCCTGCGCCCAGTCAATCGACATCGGAATAACCAAATCCGCTCTCCTCGCCAGTCCCACGGGACTTTTGAGGCGGCGGCAATCGTAGGCCCTGCCTGCCAGAGTTGCCGGATAGTGTCCGTAGTCGCGTGTCAGGTAGGTCACCGCGTCTGCCCCGTTGTCGGAGAGGATCCGGGTGGTGGAGTGCGCAAAAGAGCCTATGCCAAGAATCAGGAAAGAGGGCTTTCTCATGTGTGCACTCTACTTCCTTTGCCGTCCAAAACCAATGGCAAAGATAGGTCCCCACGGGTAAACCTCATGTCCCTTCTTAGCATATAGTAAGCTGAGTTGATCTTGAAGATACCTTTATCGTCTTCCTCACAGCCGCGTAGCGGGCGGCATTTGGTAGCCGTGGGTCAGCAGGCCCACGGAGTATTTTCTTTTTACGGGGGGCGAACTTTTTCCAAATTGCACTGCCCTCCCAATCCGTCTATTCTGCTCTCATGCTTATCTCCATCGGAAGCAGAAGCCAGCCCAAAGTCATGGGAGTCTGCCGGGCCTTCTCGGCGCATCCCAAGCTCTGGATCAAAAACGGACTGGAGTTCATGACCACCCCGCCGGATTTCGCCCTTCAAAAGAGCGCCGATCCCAAAATAGATCCCTTTAGCGAGGTCTCCAAAAATCCGCTCACTCTGCCGGAGATCATCAAGGGGGCAACGAACCGCGCCACAAAAGCCTACCGTTACGCGCTTGAAACGCGCAAAAGCTGCGATTACGGCGTGGGAATGGAGTCCGGAAACTTCCCGCTGGAGGGGGTCGGCTCGCGCTGGTACGACGTGAGCATCTGCGCGATACACGATGGCAAAAAGACTTACATTGGAGGTAGCCCCCTCTTTGAATATCCCCAGGCCGCCATGACGCGAATTCTGGCCGGAGAGGAGGCGGGACTGATGGACGATTTTTGGGGAAGATCGACCAAAGGGATGGAGGGGGTGATCGGCACCCTCACGGAGGACCGCTATCCCCGAAGCCAATTCGAGGAGGCCGCCGTCATGATGGCGCTCACTCGTCTGGTCCGCGGGGATCTGTACGAGAAGAAATAGATTAAGGCCCGGCCGATAGTGAACTACGCCAGCCCAAAGACAACGGGGGTTTCATTTCCACCCACCCCTACCCCTCCCTCTGGGAGGGAATTATTACTGGGGGCGATGCCCCCACACCCCCGGATTACTCCGCCTGTCTTCCTCCCATGCCTCCTATGTCTCTCATTTCTCCTATGATTCATATGTCCGCTTACTTCGCTTTCATCGTCTTGCAAGGACCTAATTATTATCTTTTCATCAGCGGGGATCCGCTGTAATCTACCCTCCCATAACAGCCAGCATGAAAATAACTGTTCCCAGTGAAACACATCCCGGCGAGACCCGCGCGCCTCTGACCCCCGACAGCGTGGCCAAGTTGGTCAAGCTCGGCGCGCAGGTGGAGGTACAATCCGGCGTCGGCATTGCCGCGGGATTCCCCGACGAAGCCTACGCGAAAGCCGGCGCTACCGTCTCCACCGACCGCAAAGCCCTCCTGGGCACGGGCGACCTGGTCCTGAGGTTGCGCAAGCCCTCCGTCGCGGAGATAGAGAGCCTCAAGCAGGGCGCCATCCACGCAAGTCTTTTGGATCCCTTTAACGAGAAGGAGTTGATTGAAAAATTCGCCAGCCGCGGCATAAGCGCGATCAGCATGGAGTTCATCCCTCGCTCGACGCGCGCGCAGAAAATGGACGTGCTCTCCTCCCAGGCCAACCTGGGCGGCTACGAGGCGGTGATCCTGGCCGCCAGATACTCCAACAAGATTTTCCCCATGATGACCACGGCGGCCGGAACCATCCTGCCAGCCAGGGTCTTCATCATCGGCGTCGGTGTGGCGGGACTGCAGGCCATCGCCACGGCCAAACGGCTGGGCGCGAAAGTCACGGCCTACGACACCCGGCCCGTCGTCGAGGAACAGGTCAAGTCTCTGGGCGCGCAGTTTTTGAAAATTGATCTGGGTGAGACCGGACAAACCAAAGAAGGGTACGCCAAGGCCCTGACCGACGAACAGATCCAAAAGCAGCGCGAAGCGATGAGAAAGACCTGCGCCGAATCCGACGTGGTGATCACCGCCGCGCAGGTCTTCGGACGCAAAGCTCCGATACTCGTCACCGCCGAGATGCTCGACGCCATGAAGCCCGGCAGCGTGGTCGTGGATCTGGCCGTGGAGACGGGTGGCAATGTCGCCGGAGTCGTCTACGATCAGGTTGCCGACCGCAAGGGCGTCAAGATCGTGGGAATCGCCAACCTGCCCGGAAGAGCCGCCACGCACGCCAGCCAGGTGTACTCCGCCAATCTGGTGGCCCTGGTCGAGGAGTTCTGGGACAAGACAAACAAAAATTTCTCCCTCAAACTTGACGACGAGATCATCAAGGGGTGTCTCGTGACCCACGGCGGCAGGATCGTCAACGAAAAGCTCATCCCAAAAGCCTCATAATTTATGGACGCGAATGTTCTCTTCATATTCGTACTGGCGATCTTCGTCGGTATAGAGGTGATTTCCAAAGTCCCCTCCATGCTGCACACGCCTCTGATGTCCGGCACCAACGCCATCCACGGCATCATCCTCTTCGGCGGCATCCTGGCGCTCGTCGAAGCGACTAGCCCCCTGGAAATGGGACTGGGCTTTCTCGCGGTCATCTGCGGATCCGCCAATGTTTTTGGCGGCTTTATGGTCACTGACCGGATGCTGCAAATGTTCAAGAAGAAAAAACAATGAACACACTCAACGCATATCTCATCATTGGGATCTCGGTGCTCTTTATCGTCGGGATCAAGCTGCTGGCCTCGCCCAAGACAGCCCGCGCCGGCAACCTTGTGGCGGCTGCCGGAATGCTGATAGCCCTCCTGACGCTGCACAATACCAACGGGGAGTACGTTTGGAGCCACTGGTCGCTCAACTACACGCTGGTCGCCGCCGGAATCCTCATCGGGCTTGCCATCGGAGCCGTGGGAGCCTACTCGGTCAAAATGACGGCCATGCCGCAGATGGTGGCGCTCTTCAACGGGCTTGGGGGAGGCGCTGCCGCACTGGTGGCCGGACTGGGCTTCACCCACGGGGAGTCCTCCACGACTTTCATCGCGGCATCGATGCTTTTTGCCACGCTGATCGGCTCGCTCTCCCTCTCCGGCAGCATCGTCGCCTATATGAAACTGGAAGGCAAACTGGACAAACCCCAGACCTTCCCCGGTCAGAACATACTCAACGGGATCATCCTGCTGGTCATCCTGGGATTGTGCGGATACCTCGCGTTCAACACCACCGGAGAGCTCTCCATGCGCGCCTTTATCGGGATGTTTGTCCTCTCTCTTTTCTTTGGAATGGCGATGGTCATGCCCATTGGTGGGGCGGATATGCCGGTTGTCATTTCGCTCCTTAATTCGTTCACGGGACTGGCCGTGGCGGCGGACGGCTTTGCCATAGGGAATAACGCGATGGTCGTCGCGGGAACCCTGGTCGGCGCCTCCGGCACGCTGCTGACTCTTTTGATGTGCAAGGCGATGAATCGCCCCGTTACCAACGTCCTTTTCGGCGCGTTCGGCTCCGGCGGCTCAACCAAGAAGGCCGGCGCGGCTGGCGTGGCGGGGACCGTCAAGGCCATCCAGGCCGACGAGGTGGCTCTCCTTCTGGCCTACGCACAGCAGGTGGTCGTTGTCCCCGGCTATGGCATGGCCGTGGCGCAGGCGCAGCACGCTGTAAAGGAACTGGTGGATGAACTGACCAGGCGCGGCGTTGAGGTGCGTTTTGCCATTCATCCAGTCGCCGGACGTATGCCCGGGCACATGAACGTGCTGCTTGCCGAGGCCAACGTGCCCTATGATCTGCTTTGCGAGATGGATGCCGTCAACCCGACCATGGAGCGCGTCGATGTCTGTCTGGTCATCGGTGCAAATGACGTGGTCAATCCGGCCGCGCGCGAGGAGAAATCCAGCCCCATTTACGGTATGCCGATCATAGAGGCCGATCACGCCAAGATGGTCGTGGTGCTGAAGCGCTCGATGGCAGCGGGCTTTGCCGGCATTGAAAATCATCTGTTCTACAAGGACAATACCCGGATGCTCTTTGGAGACGCAAAAGCCTCTCTCAACGCGCTGGTAACAAATATCAAGGCAAGTTAGGCTCCCCCACAAAAACAAAAAAATCCCCACCACAAAAGGACGGGAATTTTTTGTAGAATCCCGGCTTATTGGCCGGATCCGGGGAGCGTGCTGGCCGCGGCAGGAGCCGCCGGGACCGCCGCCGAGGCATCGGGAACAGCAGGAGCGGCAGACTCCTGAGCGTTGACCACCAGTACCGAGACCAGCAGTATAGCGACAATAGACAGTGTTTTCATAATGATAGTCCTCTTATTTGAAATGGCCCCCTCGTTCTGAATCCATGCCGCGCCATTGTCAAATCTTTTTTGTGGGAAAAAAGGGATTTGATGGGGAAGAACTCATCCTGCGGTGTATTGATTATCAAAAGGCAAACATTATTGACGGCACGCCTCCGTCAACTTACATTCAAATTATCATGAAAATCCAGCGTATCGCACTTATCACCCTGGCTGTTTTGTCGACTATCGCTCTCCCCGCACAAGCGCCTTATCCCGTCTCCGCCCTCGCTCCGGCCAGCATCTCGCAGGGCACCGCGGACGTATTGAAGATGGCGTCCTCCGGCATCGATAGCGCCACCCTGGTCTCCTACGTCCAGACCTCAAAGGAGTTCTACAATCTCTCGGCCGACAACGTCATCTATTTGAAGAATTCGGGCGTCCCGCTTCCCGTCATATCCGCGATGCTCAGTCATGACCAGGTGATTATGATGCAGAACCCCGCCGCCGTTCATCCAACCCCCATGCAGCCGATCGTTTCCTCTCAGCCTGCTGCGGTTGAGACCGCTCCCGCAGGCATGGAGGCCACGCCATTCTACAGGGAGCTCTCCCCGCACGGCACCTGGGTATTTATCGCGGGAGAAGGCTGGTGCTGGCAGCCCTCAGGCGCCTATATGACACCCGGATGGAGACCCTACTGCGACAATGGTTACTGGGTACAGAGCGATTACGGCTGGTACTGGCAATCCGGCTATCCGTGGGGCGAGATAGCCTTCCATTATGGCCGCTGGAGCATGGATCCCCGTCACGGCTGGGTATGGATGCCCGACACCGTCTGGGGACCGGCGTGGGTCGTCTGGAGGCACAATGACGCTTATTGCGGCTGGGCTCCCCTGCCCCCTCACGCCGTCTTTGACGCGAGGCTGGGACTTATGTACAGGGGTCATCACGTGGCTGAGACTTTTGACTTCGGCTTTGGCGACAACTTCTTCATGTTCGTCTCCGTCGGCGACATCGGCAGACACGACTGGAGAGCGCATATGCTGCCTGCAATGGAGAGGTCAAGGATCTTCCACGATACCGCGGTCGTCAACATACGCCTGGATGAGCATGGATTTAACAACCGCGGCATAGCCGCCGAGAGGGTTGCCGCCGCCATGCATAGTCCAATCGAGAGGCTGGCCGTGCGCGAACCGGTCCGCGCGGCAGCGGCCGTCCACTCCGAGGTTCTCAAATCAGGGATCTCCGAAAGGGCTGTTGGGCATGAGGAACGCGCCGCGCCGGCTGAACGCTCCTTCTTTGACCGCGCTCTATCGGAACATTCCTCCAAAGTCGAAGCCGCGCGCGAACCCTCCCGCGATGCTCTGCGCTCTGAGGATAAATCCAAGCGTGAATCTTCCCCCAAAGATAAGTCCGATTCTGAGCGCAAATCAGACGACGACCGCGCCTCGCATTTGACCTTCTAAAGAAGAGTCTTACCCGCCTCCACTAAAAGCCCTCGGAAACCCCGCGGGCTTTTTCATGCCGACCCCTTTCACAAAGACATCGACACCCACCCCCCTGCGCCCCTTTTTCATCTCCCGCGCCTTTAGAATCCCCCGCTGACATCGCGGAGCGATCGAAGGCATCTTAGCCACGTATTTTAATGCGTGGCTTCCCCGCTCGTCGACATCGGTCGTCCTCCCATTCCTTCCAAATCATCCCTCC
>CAZIPW010000015.1:0-51410 GCA_964541675.1 uncultured Verrucomicrobiota bacterium | reverse complement strand
CGCACGAGGCTACGGCGGACTATGACTCCGGGGCTACAACCGGATCGTCCGGACAGGCCGGACTGGGCCCGCGGAAAGGCCGGAAGAAGGGGGCGGAGGGGGTGGGTGGAGTATGGACGAGGTGGACGAGGGAGCCCCCCGTAGAAAGCACCGCAACGGGGGGCTATACAAGGCAACCCGCGAGGGGTTGTAGAAGTTAAAGTGGCAAGAACTTTTGGGGTTGGAGGGCTGGCACAGACATACACGGACGCACACGGACAGGCACACCAGGAGAGGAAGGGGTGGGGGCGAAGCCCCTGAAAATCAATTCCCCTGCCCAGAACGAGGGGGCAGGGGGTGGGTGGAGTATGGACGAGGTGGACATGGCGGACGAGCACGGATAGGCACGCCAGGAGAGGAAGGGAGACGCGGGTCCGCCGCGGAAGCTGTTATAATGGCCGGATGAAAAAATCCGCGCTGACACCGGAACGCCTGAACGCGTACCAAGACGACCTGGTTCTCTTCTCCACCGAGGCGCTGCGCCTGACGCCCACCCCCCAGCAGCTGGCCGTCCTGGAGAGCTTCCAGCGTCCCGGCAGCTGGACGAGCGTGCGGAGCGGGCACGGTACCGGCAAGACCGCCTGCATGGCGATCTGCGCGCTCTGGCATACGCTCCTGTGGAAACCCAGCAAGACGATTGTGACCGCGCCCACCTATCCGCAGCTTCGGGACGCCTTTATGCCGGAGATCTCGCTCATCGTGAGCCGCGCCGACTCCCGCGTAAGGGACATGGTGAGGATCATGAGCGACCGGATGGTGGTGGTGGGGAATGAGGAGCTGCAGTTTATGAGCGCGCGGACTGCCAGGCCGGGCGAGGAGAGCAGCCTGCAGGGGGCGCGCGCCGACTATACCGCCTATATAGTGGACGAGTGTTACGGAGTGGGCGATAGGGTCTTTAGCGTGATCACGGGAGCCAGCTCCAAAAGCGGGGTGGAGCTGGGGGGGATCCCCGGACTGATCCAGCCTTCGCACGAGGCTACGGCGGACTATGACTCCGGGGCTACAACCGGATCGTCCGGACAAGCCGGACTGGGCCCGCGGAAAGGCCGAAAGAAGGGTGGCAAGGGGGCGGGGGCTCAGGGGACAAGTTGGGGTGTTGGGGCGCAGCCTCTGAATCAGCAACCAGCGGCCGCGTTTAGATTCTTGATGGGCGGAAACCCCACGCGCCAGTCCGGGTACGCCTACGAAAGCCACAACAAAAACAAAAAGCTCTTCACCTCGATAAGGCTCAATAGCGAGGAGAGCCCGCTTGTGGGGGAGGAATTCCTGAAGAGAATGGCGCCCCTCAAAGGGACTGACGAGTACCGCATCCGCGTGCTGGGAGAGCACCCGTTGGTGGGGATGAATACGCTAATCCCGCGCTCTTTGGCAGAGGCGGCCGCCGGAATAAAGTACCAGCCGATTGAGTATGAGGGCGCCCCGCTTATCGTCGGCTGCGATCCTGCCTGGATGGGTGGCGACAGAACCGCGATTGTGCTGAGGCAGGGACTGATGAGCTGGGTGCATTTTGTAAGACAGGGGGTGGACAGCGTGGAGATAGCGGGGGTGATAAACGATCTATGGACGGTGAATAATAGGGCGGCCCGATCGGGGACTGGACCTATAAGTCTCATAAGACCTATAGGACTTATGGAGAATGACAGTGGAATGCCCCAAGAGGTTTTGGGAATACCGGCGGCGGTGTTTGTGGATATCGGCATGGGGAACGGCGTGATAGACCAGCTGCGAAGGCTGGGAAGAAACCCCATTCCGGTGAGCTTTGGCGGGACGAGCCTGCGCGATGACTGCCACCTGAAACGCACCGAGATGTGGGTGAAAATGGCGGAGTGGCTGAAGTCCGGCGGGGCGCTTGGGAAGAACGATGAGCTAATAGGTGAGCTCTCCGACGTGGAGTACTCCTTCAACCTGATGGGAAAGAAAGTTTTGGAGGGCAAGGAGATGATGCGGGAGCGGACCGGAAGAAGCCCCGATATCGCCGACGCCCTGGCGCTGACCTTTGCTTTTGACGTGGCCGCGCCGGCTCCCAGAGAGATGCTTTACAGGCGGGAGCGCGCGGAGCCCTACGATCCGTGGAGGGAGTTTGGGGATAAGTAAATAAATACTATTGACAAGGTAACACATTCCTATATATAACTGCTTGCATAACCTTCTAAAAACAGGAGGGTAGATCTTTTTTATGAAGTCCACCACTACCATTGGAACCGCATCCGCACAGCCGTCAACGCCGTCCGCGGGCATCACCGGAAGGGTGATCGCGCTCGTGAAAAGCGCCCTGGGAGATGAGGGTGCCAATCCTGCCGTTGCCGCCCTGGCCATCAGGGCGTTGAAACAATTCCAAGAGGTGCCCGTGCTGCAGACGGCGATTTCCGTGATCAGAGAGGGGCCGGACTTTGCGTCCGATTTCTACAGGAAAATGTATCAGGAAACCCTCCAACAGATTGAGCGCTTTGACGCGCTGGGCCTGCGGAAGGCTGGCTTGGGAGCGGCGCTCCAGGGAACCAGGGAACTGATGGCGATGGGAGTGGACAAGGTCATGGTGGTATTTGGCCAGGGAGGGGTGACGCCCAACGCGCCTGCTGAGTTGCTGGCGGGGCTGCAGCTGATGCTCAATGGCCGGCAGATGGCGAGAGCCGCCGTGCCCGGGGTGACAAGGTAGGGGTGGGGGGTGTATGGCGTCAGCCACGCATTAAAATACGTGGCTAAGATGCCTTCGATCGCTCCGCGATGTTAGCGGGGGATTCTAAAGGCGCGGGGGGATCAAAAAAGGTGGGGATCCCCGGACTAATCCAGCCTTCGCACGAGGCTACGGCGGACTATGACTCCGGGGCTACAACCGGATCGTCCGGACAGGCCGGACTGGGCCCGCGGAAAGGCCGAAAGAAGGGGGCAGGGGGTGGATGGGGTATGGACTGGATGGACATTATGGACGAAATGGACAAACACAGACGAACACGGACCTGCACGGACAGGCACGCCAGGCGAGGAAGGGATGGGGGCGAAGCCCCTGAAAATCAATTTCCCCGCCCAGAACGTTAAGCCGGGTACCGGCGTTACAGGCGCGAAGCGCGGTAAATTTGTCAGAGCAGCGCGGGGCAAGGGGTGGGTGGGTGTATGGCGTCAGCCACGCATTAAAATACGTGGCTACCGAGCGCTCCGCTGAAGCTTCGCGAAGTCCCTGACATACCTGCGCGTTGCGCAGATATTACGGGACTAGATAGAGCGGCTGACGCCGCAGGTATGGAGGTAAGGGGGTGGGGTGGAATTTTTCTGGTAGAATCCCCGCATGGCAGTCTACTCAATCATCTCCTCGCAAACCCTCGGCTCGGGCAACGCCCAGCAGCAGTATTGCGCCACCCAGCAGCTGGGTCGCCAGACGATAGCCGTCAACGCGCAGTTGACGACCGGCTCCGCGGCGCAGACTTCGAACACCTCGGGGGAGGTGCGCCTCTATATAGCGGGCACCTCCTTCAGCCCGACGGTAATGAACGCGCCCGCCCAACTGCAGTACTTCGCAACCCTCGACATCGTCGTCCCGCCCGCGGCCTCCGTCACGCAGTATGTGTCGAGCGGCCCCATCACGCTTCCGGGAAACAACCTCTACGTCTGGGCAGACTACCTGAACATCCCCGCCAACTCGCTTCCGACGCTCTCGGTGAATGTCAGCGAACTGGACAACCTGGGAGCGCTCCTTTTCTCGGAGAGCCGCTTTACCTGGCAGTACACCAACAACAACACGCCCCTGACCGGTACGACCGCCACCGCGATCGCGACAGCCGCCGGAACGGGACTGAGAAACTATCTGACGGGGATACAGATTTCGAACACCTCCGCGACGGCGACTGTGCTCAATGTTCTTGACGGCTCTACGGTCATCAATTCGATCCATCTGCCGGGTACCAGCACCAGCCTGCAGGAAACGCCGTATCTTTACAACTTTGAGACGCCACTTCGGGGCAGCGCGAATACCGCGATGAATGTGCAGTGCGTGACGGGCGGGGCGAGCGTATATGTGAACGCGCAGGGATTTGTGGCTCCGTAGTTTCGCTGGCAAGGCATTAGCCACGGGTTAATCCAGCCTTCGCGCGAGGCTACGGCGGGCAGGAACCCGACCCCGACAGGTCGGGGTTCGATCGCTTCGCGATGTTAGCGGGTGGTCCAAAGGCGCGGGGGATCAAAAAAGGTGGGGATCCCCGGACTGAACTCCGGGGCTACAACCGGATCGTCCGGACAAGCCGGACTGGGCCCGCGGACAGGCCGGAAGAAGGGGGCGGAGGGGTGGGTGAGAAATGGATGCGAGGCAGACAACGCCGTGGGCCTGCTGACCCGCGGCTACTCTATGCCGCCCGCTACGCGGCTGGGTGGAAGACGATGTGGATACGCAGGCAAACGAGAGGGAGATGAGGACCTGTAGGACGAAGTGGACACAATATGGACAGGCAGATACGAATCATGCGAAGCGGAGTGTCGACGAGAGAGATGATATCTGCTCTAATGGGCGGATGGTCGATTTCAAAGCGGTGCTATTGGAAAAAAAACCGGTGGTCTGGGAGGTGATTGAGAAGAACCTGCCGGCGGACGAGGGGAATCCCTACTGCGCCGATATCGCGCGGAGGTTCCAGGCGGAGAACAAAAGGCACTGGGAGATGGTGCTGGATTATCCGCGCCGGATGGGAAAATATGTGCGGCCGACACTCTTGCTGCTTGCCTGCGAGGCGATGGGAACCCCCCAGGCAAAAGCGCTCACGACGGCGGCTGCCATGCAGCTCTCCGAGGACTGGCTGCTGGTCCACGACGACATAGAGGACGATTCCCCTGACAGGCGGGGCAAACCCGCGCTGCACAGGATCCACGGCCGCGAGCTGGCGATAAACGCGGGGGACACGCTGCATCTGCTGATGTGGAGGATGCTCTCAAGAAATTACGCCTCTCTGGGAAGCGGGCTGGCGGAGAGAATCTCAGAGGAGTTTTACCGGATGCTTTTGCGGACCCATCTGGGTCAGTCGGTGGAGCTGATGTGGCGCGGAACCGGAGAACCCCTTGACGAGGAACAGACGGAGTTTCTGATGGCGGGGAAATCGGCCTACTACTCGATCGCGGGGCCTCTGCGGTTGGGCGCGATGATAGGAGGCGCTATGGAGGATGAGCTGCGGGTGCTGATGGAATTCGGGCGCAATCTGGGAATGGCCTATCAGATACAGGACGACATACTCGACCTGACCTCGGATTTTGACGGGATGAAAAAGCAGATCGGGAACGACATCTACGAGGGGAAAAGCACCATACCTGTTTCGAGGCTGCTGCGGGTGCTGCCGGACGCGCAGCGGGAAAGGGCGGCCAGGATCATCTCCAAGCGGCGGGAGGAGAAGAGCCCCGATGAGGTGGCGTGGGTCATTGGGCGCATGAAGGAGAGCGGCGCGATCGAGTACGCCCACGCCCGCAAACGGGAGCTGGAGAAGAGGGCGCGGGAGATATTCAAAAGCATCGGGTTCTTCGCGGACAAAGCGGCGGCTGAAAAGCTGGAGGCCGGAATCGCGTTCCTGGTGGAGCGGACGCACTAGGCCCGCACCTGCTGGCGGTATATGGTCAGGGGCAACGAAGACTTCAGCATACCATCTATGAAGATATCCAGCCGATACTCCGAGCAGTTGCGGGCGAAGATGTCGCGGATCGGGAAGATCATGTTGGCGTATTTGTCGCGCTGCGGAAACTCCGTGGTGACTATCGGCGGGGCCAGGGGGACGCCGTCGTAGTCGATCAGATTCATCACGAGCCGGTGGGCTTTTTTCAAATCGCCCATATCCCAGCGCAGGCGCAGAAACGCGCAGAAGTCCCCGATCTTTTTTGTGGCGGGGTTGACCGGCAGGCGGTCTATGATGCCCTCCAAAGTGATGCGGCCGTCATATTCCCCGATGCTCTCGCACGCCAACAATGTTTCTACGTCCATTGGAATCCTTTCTGTAAGTTGGGAAAGCATCTTCTCCTGGGCGGGCTCGCGCAAGCCTTTGTTGCGGGTTGGTGAAGTTTATTAGAGCAGGTTGGTTTTGCGGTCGCTGGCGATTAGTGTCCTGCGCGGGTCTGCCGTGGAGAAGAAAACAATCCCCCAGACGTTCGACAATAGAATGGGAGGAGAGGTTCAAAAGTTCCGCGGATTATTTGTTCACAAACTGGACGCCAATGATCTGGATCGAATCGGCAGCTTCCGAACGGACTGGTCCCGTGGAAAGGCCGGAAGAAGGGGAATGGGGGTGGGTGACAGAGTGGACGAGGTGGACAGACACGGGCATTAGCCACGGGTTAAAACCCGAGGCTAAGATGCCTTCGATCGCTCCGCGATGTTAGCGTGGGATTCTAAAGGTGCAGGGGATTAAGAAAGGCGGGTGTGGTCCCGCAGGGCCCATGTAAAAATCCCCGCCCTGAACATTAAGCCGGGTACCGGCGTTTCAGGCGCGAAGCGCGGTAAAAGCCGAAAGGCGCTATAGCGCGGTGATCTCACGGCGTTACTGCGGCAGCTGAACCTGCTGCGTGATGGTGCTGGGAGAGAACCAGGACTTGTAGGCCTGGCTGGGCTTCGTGGTAATCGTTATGGTGACTGTTTTGGGAGCCGGAGTTCCACTCTGGCCGGATACGGGCGCGGAGGCGACGTTGAACAGGATCCCGCCAATTCCGGGAGTGTAGCCTGCCGTGGCGCTCTGCGCCTGGACGTAATAGGTGCCCGCCGCTGAGATTGCAACTGGCGGGGGACTGGCGAGATCGGAGGAGAGCGCGACAGGTGTCTGACCGGAGATATTGCCGTTGGGGGCGTTGTAAAGAGCCCAGGAGTACGAGACAGCCGGGAGCGCTGCGCCGGTTCCTTTGTCGGAGGCCTGCGCCCGGAAAGTGACGGGGGTGGCGGTGGTGATGCTGTTGGCGCCGGGGGAGGCGATCTGCATGGAAACCGCCTGCCAGCCACCCACGTGAAGCTCAAGGGTAAGGGTGTTGGAGGGACCGTATTGGCCGCCGCCGATATTGGTCACGGTGACGTGGTAGTCGCCTATGGGGAGATTATCGCTGGTGAGCGCGAGGCAGGAAGAGTTTCCCATGGCGGGCGCGCCCCAGCCGTCCAGGGAGGAGATCATGCTCCAGGAGTAGTCCGCCGCCGTGGAAGTAATGGCGTTGCCGTTTGAATCGGCGACGGAGGCTGTGAGAGTGACCGGACTGCCCGGAGTGATATCGTAGGCGCCCCACGGGTCTGGCGTGATGGCGGAACCGTTGGAAGAGACGCCCACGGCCAGGCATTGGACCGACTGGGCCATGGCAGTGCCGGCCACGAGCAACAGACAGAAAATGGCGGTGATGTTTTTCATGGGGACGCTTCCGGGAGTTATAACGGCATAAAAGGAATATATATGTAGGCGTAATAAGGCGATCGATTGATGTCTGGGGGAGACGCTGTAGCCGTGGACAAAGTGGGCGGGAACATACGAATCATGCGAAGCATGGGAATCATGTGAGCGATGAGTGAAATGCCATAGTAAGGTGGACGAAGTGGACTGGGTGGACGAGGTGGACGAACGCAGATCAATCGCGCGGGGCATGGGGGCGCGGAAGAGAGGGGGGCTCCCGCAATCGTGTTAAAATGCGCGCGCAGGATGCCCAAAGAATCATAATAGAATGCCCAACGACGAATTATACAGCAACGCCCTCAGCCAGTTCAGCCCTCAGCAGGCTCCGAATTTTGGCTTTACCTCTTATGTACGATATTACACCGCTGCCCAAACCACCACGGCCGGACAGGTTTGTTACATTGACAATACCAATACCGCCTGGCTTGCAAAAGCCGATAGCGCTGCTAATTGCAGCGGGATATTGGCCGTCAGCTACGGAGGACAGTCGGGTCAGCCGACTACCTTCCTTTGTCTTGGATACTACAACAACTCCTACGGATTCCTTGTAGGGCAGCCAGTCTACCTGAGCGACACGGTTTGGGGAGGGTTGCAGCAGAACGCGCCGACAAATCCAACGAGCATCACAAGGAGTGTCGGGTACACGTCGAGTTATGGGATATTGAGCTTTAATCTGGGAGGGCTGGGAGTAATGCCAGGGCCTACAGGGTCTCCAGGACCGAATCTGGTGAACGGCAGTACTTCTACGAGCTTTACTGGGCTGCTCACGGGGAATGGGAGCAATGTCGGGAGCATACCGACGACGAGCTATCTGCCGTCTTCGACTGTCATTCCCACCCCTGGCGGCGCAAGTGGAGCGGTGCAATTCAATAATAGCGGGGCGTTTGGAGGCTTTGGAACATGGAATCCGAGTACCGAGACTTTTTCCGTGTCTGGCACGCTATCATTCAATACGGGTACTGCCGGAAAAACTGCCATAGCAGCGCAGGGGGTATCGGCAATAGCGGACGGCTACGACCAGCCGCTTATCTCGGCTGCCAACGCGGACGGCAGTCTGCTCTTTGGCGTGGGAGCCGAGGACTACTGGCACGGCGAGACCTGGGGGACCTTCAACCTGTACGGCTATCCGGGAGCGAGGCTGGGTGAGATGGAATTTCTTGACGGGACTGCCAGTGGAGAGCAGCGCAGATTTGGGATATTCGTCAACGACGTGGGCGGCGATGGAGAGACCCTTTACAACTGCCAACTGACCTTAATCGGATACGATGGAGCGCTTACAGTGTGGGGAGGCTTTGGCAACTTTGTCGGGGTTGGAGTGGATAGCTGGGACAACCAGCCGCAGTACTGCCTGGACATAATGAACAACAACGGTAACAGCACTGAGATTGGTAATTCTCAAAGCGGCTATTGGCACGTCGATAACGGGGGAAATTACTACGGGCAATCTTTTTCGGTAGGCGGGAGCAATAGCGAGTTCCTAAAGGCCGATGGCAGCCTCGATAGCACCGCCTACGCGCCTTTGAATTCTCCGGCATTGACGGGTACTCCGACTGCTCCGACGGCAACGGGGGGAACGTCCACCACACAGCTTGCCACGACCGCATTCGTTGGGAGCGCTCTCTCGACGCTACTGGGGACGGCGAATAGCTGGACATCCGCGCAGACCTTCTCCGCCGGAGCCACGATAGCTTTGGGACAATCCCTGACCTTCCCGGTTACTGGCGGAAACTACTTTAATTTTGTCACGTCAAGGACCGGCGCTGGAGCCAATCGTTTTGACAATTTGTTTGTGTACTGGAACGGCTCGGTTCGTGTATTGCAACTGACACTTAATGAGAGCAATTCGTCAATCAGCCTGATAGAAGGAGCGACCTTTCAGGCCAGTACGGGGATCATGTGCAACGCTCCGCAGACGACGGTCAACGGTTCGACATCCGGTACAGCTATATTCTCGCAGCCGGATATTGGGAATGCCTATCAGAAGATAGTCATCTATTGCAGTGCCCTTGTTGGCACGGCCTCGTACACGTTCCCCTATCAATTTGTGCACACTCCGGCGATCCTGACGACCAACCAGCTCTCCGCAAGCCTTGTAACGTCCCTTAGCACGACCGGATGCACCATTACCGGGTCCACCAGCACCGGATTCATCTTTTTGGAAGGATACTAAAACTATGGATACAAATCTACTCAACCTACAACTCGCCGTGGCACAGGCCAGACAGGCCCTCGTTACCGCAAATAACAACCTGCAAGCCTATCAGGCCGCCCAACAGGTGGCCAATGTACAGGCGCAGATCGCGAATGCGACGCAGGCAGCGGCACAGAATGTAACGACGGGAACGGCGAGCTAGGAGAATCCCCGCACTGAAGTACGGGGCTACAACCGGATCGTCCGGACAGGCCGGACTGGGCCCGTGGAAAGGCCGGAAGGAGGGGGCATGGGGCGAAGCCCCTGAATAAAATCCCCCGCCCAGAACGTTAAGCCGGGTACCGGCGTTACAGGCGCGAAGCGCGGTAAATTTGTCAGAGCAGCGCGGGGCAAGGGGGTGGGTGGGTGTATGGCGTCAGCCACGCATTAAAATACGTGGCTACAAAGCGCTCCGCTACGCTTCGCGAAGTCGCTGACCACCCCGACCCTTCAAAGGGAGATATTTCCGCGCTTACGCGCATAAAACGCCGGTACCCGGCTAAATTGGCTACGGGACTAGTTAGAACCTGCGGTGGGAAGTATAGAACGAGGGGGTGGATGCCGATGCAAGGAACATACGAATCATGCGAAGCAGGGGAATCATGGGAGGAATGCGCGGCGTTGAGCAGATACTTCCGGCGGTTTGCTGTCGACCTGCGGAGGGCGGGGCTTTAGAGTCGGGGAATGGGCAGCGCGTTGATCCGTGACGACGGTTATGATCTGGCGAAGATCCTCGCCTGCGCAGCCATGCTCATGAACCACTGCACCTTCCATGTGCCGGAGCTCTGGGTGCCAGGCTACATGATCGCGCGCTTTGTGATGCCCGTCTTTGCCTTTATTCTGGTGAGCCGCCTGATGGTGAACCCGGCCAGTCGCGGGCCGAGGCTGCAGAGAAACCTCCTGCTGTGGGGGATACCCTCCCAGGCGCTCTATATGTATTTCAACCGCGCCGATCCCTTCAGCACGAATATGCTCTGGGATCTGTGGGTGGGCGTGGCTCTCATACGGATCAATCAGGCGCATGGGCTCAACTCCCGATGGAAACTGATCGTGCCGGCGGTTCTGGCGGCGGTGTTTTTGAATCCCTGGCTGCAGTACACGGCCTTTTTGCCGGTGGGAATGCTGCTGAGTTCCGCGCTTGTCAGAAAGAGAGAGGGACTGGCGCTGGTGGTGCTGCTCGTTTTCGCGCTTCTGGCGAACAGGTGCTGCGAGAGGCCTGTTTTGGACAATCTGCTGATCGTGCCGATGGCGCTGCTGGCTGTGCCCGTCCTCTGGCTGAGCCGGAAGCTCTCCGCCGTGACGCCGAGGCTTTCGAAGGAGTTCTTTTATTTCTTCTATCCGTTCACCTATGTGGCGGCGATCATGGTGGACGTGGCGATGAAGAGGTAGGGGAAGCCCCCTTCAGACCGTGGTAGTTTATTTGGGTTGACACTATCTGGAACGCGTAAAGAATGGCGGCGTATGATGCCTGCCTGGAAGAGGTTTGCAAGCGGCTGCTTGGGAGTCCTTCCGCTCCTGGCCATGAGCAGCGCTTTTTCCGCATCGGTGAAATACACGCCCTACGGTCTTGCCTTCAGCCCCTACACGGGCACTCAGGATCCCAATACCGGCATAACGCTCTCCACCAATCAGGTCGGCAGCCGCCTGCGCAAGCTCAAGGGCAGCGCCGAATGGGTGAGAACCTACAGCACCACGCACGGCATGGAAACTGCGGGAGCGCAGGCCCACGGGGATGGCTTCAAGATCGCGCAGGAGGCGTGGCTGGGGCCGCAGACCGATGCCACGGGGCTGGCTGCCAACAGCCAGGAGCTCGCGAATCTGACAGCCGCGGCAAATCGGGGCGAGGTGGATATGGCGATCGTGGGAAGCGAAGCGGTTCTGCGCGGAGACCTGACTGTCTTGCAACTGTTGACGTATATCCGGCAGGTTCGCGCTGCCATTCCCACAAACATTCCCGTTACAACGGACGAAAGCTACGGCGTGCTGCTCGATAATCCAATCCTTATGCAAGGCTGCGATGTCGTAATGGCCAACATCTATCCCTACTGGGAGTCAGTGCGGATCGATGGGGCGGTAGCGGCGATGGACGGACACTACAAGGATCTTGTGACGGCCTCCGAAGGAAAAAAAGTGATTATTGGAGAGGCAGGCTGGCCCAGCGCGGGAACCTCCCAGGGCGACGCGGTCTGTACGCCCGTGAACGCGGCCTACCACTTTTGGGCGGTCAACTCCTGGGCGCAGGATATGGGAGTTGATGTGATGTACTTCGATGCCTTTGATGAACTTTGGAAGGCACCTGTCGAGGGCTCGCAGGGCTCGCACTGGGGCATTCGCACAGGTGGCGGGTCGCTCAAGCCCGGCATGAATCTGGTTTACGGGGGCTATAAACTTCCCCCCGCGGTTTACCTGAGGGAGCCGACTCTCTCGACCGGCCCGACAACCGGCGGCGGCAGTACGCCTGAAATCACGATGACGCAGATCCCCGCTTATGGAGGGAGCGCCTACCTGGAGGGGGTCGTCAGCGGGGTTTCGCCCGGCAGTTACGCTGTGGCGGTTTATCTTTACGTGGGCGGCTGGTGGACAAAGCCGACCTTTGCCGACCCATTGACAAGCATCAACGCGAACGGCTCGTTCAGCTGTGACGTTGATACCGGAGGGATCGATTATGACGCGACGCAATACGGCGTGTTCGTCGTACCCAATACCTATTCTCCGCCTGCCGAAGGCGGCGACGCATCTCTACCTGCCGCTCTGTATTCCTCAAGCGTGGTCTATACCAATATCTCGCGTCCGGAGGGCTACCCTGGTTACGATTCAAGCGGCGGCTCCCCCTTGCTGGCGATAACGTCATTCAGCCTCAACCGCAATTTTGACTCACAGGAAGCCGCGCAGGACAAGGTGGTCATTGCCGGGAAATTGCCCTTGCAGGGCGGCAGCCCCGTAGGGGATGTGGTCCAAATCAGCGTCGGCTCGGCCAACTGGACCTTTGAGCCCATCGCGAAGGACGGCTCGGCCATGAGCAGCGACTCCAATATGTCCGGCGGCTACGGCAAGCTCAGCGTGCACGCCGGCGCCCAATGCTGGAATTACTCGGCGCGGCTTTACTGCAATGCCGGCGGCACAAACTGGAACGCCCAGGGGGCCTGCGACGCGACAATGCCCTCTCCGGGAATCCCCGTCTTTATGCCGGTGGGTGTTTTTCTTGGCGGCTCAAGCTATGAGCTTAATGCCAAAGGAGCCTATAGAGCGAAGGCGGGGGTCTCCGGGCAGATGTCGGGAACTTCCATGACGGTGCAATAGGGGGGGATGGTGATCCCTAACTGAGGGAGTGTGTGGGGGCGAGAGGAGGCCCAAGTCCACGCGCCCGCGTTCACCAAGCGTGACCAAAAGGGCATCCTGGGGGGTGCTAACCTGGGGCAGTGCCCGGCCGGGCTGGACCGTGCGTTCACGGAAAATGGCGGCTTTGGTAGCGCGGCGCGTGTCCGGGTCGTAATGCTCCAAGGAAAGCAAGAGCGGGAGATCCGGATCGCCCCGGAACGCGGAGGTGTTGGCGCGCTCAGAGACCGGACCATTCGTGGCGACAAACCGGTCGTAGGTCCGGTTGAGTTGCTCGCGCGTGGCTTGAAGCTGGTCTTGATCCTCGCCCTCAACTTGCGCGCGCAGGCAGCGCCGGACGGCATCGCGGAGACGGATCAGGCCGCGAATGCGCTGGGCGCGCGTGGGGGACAGGGGATGGTGATCCCTAACTGAGGGAGTGTGTGGGGGGAGGCCAGACGCACCTGATCTGGCGCGAGCGCACAAGCCGGACGGGTGGGGAAGGGGAATTCTGCTGTCAGCGACGAAAGGCCACACCCATCGAAGCGCACTCCCTAAAAGCGGGCCGTTCTGGAATTGCCGGTCGGTCCAAGACCGCCACAGAGGGCGAACAAGAAAATGAAACAAAAGCGTTGACAAAAGCACCAGAAGTTTCGAGAGTTACAGGAGCATCGAACTCCTAAAGAGTTTGGAAATCTTGATTATGCCGAAGCCTGACGAACTCATAACCTTTGAAAAGCTGAAAAGTCTCAGCGGCATTAACCACACGCGGCTCCAGCATTGGTTTAGGCAGAAGTTGCTGAAGTTTGAATACAATGGACGCACTCGCCTTTTCCCCAAGGAGGAAAATCTCGCGCGGATTCGGTTTATCTGCGTCAGAAGACGGGGCGACCACCCAGTCTTGCTTGACGAAATCCGAAAGTGTATTGACAATGGAGAGCACCTAAAGATGGGGGATTGAGGCACTTCATATCCCGCTGAGCGGCAAGGAAACAATACTTATTAAAGGAAATAGCCAAAATGCCCGATATAAAGGATGGAACGCAACGGAAAATGTCGATGAATTACGCGACACAGGAACTCGACGCAGCCTTACACGATTTGGCTCAGGAGAGGAGGCGTGCGAATGGCGTTTCGGTGAAAGAGTTTCCTAAGAAACTTACCGGAGGCAGAAAAACTCTTCCGCCCGAGGTGTGGTCTTTTCTAAAAAGAAGAATGGAGAGTGCCAAGAGGGCAAAAAACGTATCAGTAGGGGTGTATTGATCGGCGTAGTCTCGCGAAGCATCCATGAGCGTCCGTGAAGCAGTGGGACACCTCCTGCTTTGGGAAAACACCGGCCTTGAAACCGGGTTCTCGAATTTTAGTTTCATTGAAACAAACTATTGGTCCGACTCGGTGGTGAGGCGGTTTTTCTCTCTTGCAAGGAAGCACAATTATGGGGATGGTGATCCCTAACTGAGGGAGTGTGTGGGGGGAATAGGCGGCACGACGACGTCCTTTTGACGCCGGAACCACCGAAAACGGGCCGAAAACACGAGAACCGGCGCGGATTGTCCTTCAAACAGCGCATTCTATTACCCACTAAGATCCCAGAAGAGCGCAAAAGAAAGGACTGTCTTTCGTTATGGCACGCGATGTGCTGTATCACGTTGCAGGCAAGCCAAGCAAGGTTAGTATGCCTTATGTAGAGCTTGACACTTTGTTATGCCTGTGCAAGTATAATCGTATGAGTGGAATTAAAAACGACATCAGCGCCTTCGCAGCACCAGGAAGCGCGTTTGAACGTCTGGCCGCTCTATTCCAAAAGCATCCGCTCAGAAACAAGGCCAGCCATTTTCACCGAAAGCGCTTGCGTAATAACTTAGGCACTCAAGTGTCTCAAGATCTGACACGCCAAGCCTCCCCCAATAGGTCTTCTACTCCCTGAACCCCTGCGGAGCCAAATGCAGGGGGGATGGTGATCCCTAACTGAGGGAGTGTGTGGGGGGAGAACGATAGGCCAATTTCGTGTAGTCAATGCCCAGGCTATTGAGCACCACTTATGAGTGTTCTCTTGCCTTTACATCCGACGTGCTAGAACGGTCCCACTTGCTGACCAATTATACTTTAGGAGTACCCGGCTCTTTGTGAGCCTTCATCCATTGTTCCACTTCCCAGCTATACATGAGATGTTCCATAAATGAGTGCTTCCCTCTCGTGTCTGGAACAAATGCTCCATAGATGTCTTTTGTAAACTGGAAGCCCGTCCGCTCGGTTAACTCGGCTCTATTTTTGGCATTCTCAGGTGTATTCGTGCTGACGTTACGCAGTATGTCTTTTGCAACAATAGCTGTGGCCACCTGGTTGAGTCCTACCGCTCCGAGATACAAGGCCACTGTAACTGTCGTGGCGAATTTGACTCCTCTTGGTATTTTCATACACCGACATTATAACACATGATTTATAAACATAGATAATGTCTGCCAAGACTTTTACAAGTGTAAATAAAATGCAACTACTCCAGTGTTTCCCGCCATTTAAACAAGCAGGGACTTCCACGGCGTGTTTTACGAAACTGGTTCTGGGGATGGTGATCCCTAACTGAGGGAGTGTGTGGGGGGCGCGGGGAGCAAGCCATTATCCACGGGTTAAAACCCGAGGCTAAGATGCCTTCGATCGCTCCGCGATGTTAGCGGGGAATTCTAAAGGCGCAGGGGATTAAAAAAGATGGCATGGGGGGCAACCCTTCGACTGGCTCATTTCATTCGACTGGCCCAGGGTATTCGACCTTCAGCGCGAAGTGATGACGGACGGTACAGTTGCGGGTGTGGGCCCGCAGGTCCCATATAAAAGCGGATGGCGATCCCTAACCGAGGGAGCGTGTGTGGGCGCGGAACGGGGCGGGTCAGGGGGTGATCGTGTATTGTCCCGTTGAGGGATAGACGTGCCCGTCGCTGCAGGAAAGGAAGACAGTCACTGAGCCGTTGCTGTTTGGCACGTACGTTATCGCATTCTGAACGGTGACGCCTTCGGGCATTCCCAAGTCGGCATTTGTGCACGTCACAAAGCTCTGCGTGCCGGGATTGTAGGCGATTATGGTATTGCCCGAAATGACAACCTTCTGATTTTGCGCCAGGTTGCCGGGCATCGGTGCCACGCGTATCTCTTGTGCCATGGGGGATGAGACATCGGAGGCAGTCTGGCCGCTGTCGCTGATTGATTGCGCGCCGGTGCTTGTCAGCAACGTCAATATATCGCCCGTGGTGAGGCCGGAACCGGCACCCGATATCACCCCTCCCAAGCTCAGCCATTGCGAGAACGTCGTGTTGAGCTGCGATTCTATCTGCTTGGCTACGGTTTCATCGGCCTCCTTGCGGACGTTGATGAATTTCGGCACGATGATGGCGGAGACGACGGCCAGAACGGATAAGGCCACAAGAAGTTCGATGAGAGAGAAGGATCTGCGCATCAGGAGGGATCCTACATACTCCGACCAGCCTGTACAACAATTTTCTGGGGGCTGGCCTTGTGCATGGAGATCATGGGAACAGGGAAACGATGGGAGTATATGCGGGAATGGATGGGGGCGGGTGGAAAGCTGGTATAATAGGGGTATGTTTCACACGCCGTCATTGCCAAAACCCGCGGCCGCGCCCACGCAGGCCGATTACGCTTCCGTCACGCAGGCCTACATGAACCAGCTTAATGCCGTCTCGAAGGCCGCCGGACTGGGTTCCACCAATCCCACTGGGGGCATGGGGGCGCTGATGCCTCCGCAGGTGTCGGGCAAGACGATGGTGGGGGAGTAGGGGGGAAAGAGATGGACGAGGTGGACGAGGTGAACACAACACGGACTTTCACGGACGAACACTGACATACACGGACTGGTACGGACAAAGCTGAAAGGCCGGAAGAAGGGGGCATGGGGGTGAAGCCCCTGAAAATCAATTCCCCCGCCCAGAACGTTAAGCCGGGTACCGGCGTTACAGGCGCGAAGCGCGGTAAATTTGTCAGAGCAGCGCGGGGCAAGGGGTGGGTGGGTGTATGGACGAGGTGGACAGGGAGCCCCCCGTAAAAAGCACCGCAACGGGGGGCTATACAAGGCAACCCGCAAGGGGTTGTAGAAGCTAAAGTGGTAGGAACTATATTTGCCAGAGCAGCAGGGTAGGGGGTAAGGGGGCGGATGCCAATACAAGGGAGAGACAAATCACGGGAGGAATGCGCCGCGGTTACAATCAGCAACCCTATGCTGCCTGGGTGAGGGTTCCCAGTTGACGGGCCGGTGTGGCGCCCGCCGCCGCCAGCCGCGCTCTGCGCCAGTTGGTGTGGTGTTTGAGCATCCAGTCGACCAGGGCCCGATCCAAGCCAATATCGTGGCCCGCTTTTTCGGACTCAATCCATTTGTGTTTGAGAATCTCTTCCCTCTTCGCTAGGAACTCTTGGTAGAGAGAAGATCCGGCGAGAAGATTCACAGAGCCTTCGCCACGCCCACTACCGATGGCAGGCAATACTGTAACGCCATTTGTCGGATGTTCAATACCATCCATCGGGAGCAAGCATGACCCTGCCGTGAAAAAATTGCAAGCAAAAAAATGAATTGTGGGGAATGTTGATAAAACTAGCCCCCCACGCGTGCTGCGCACCCGCCCCCCAAGGGGATTGCCGCCATCGGCTCTGTACAAAACCCGGGGTTAAAACCCCGGGCTAACTCTGAGAGGCGTGGCGCTGCCACGCTAACAAGTCCCCAGAGGACTTTGTGAAGCAGATCTTGGCCCAGCATTTTAATGGTGGGCGTGCGCTTTACGCTCCCGGCGGCAGAGGAGTGGAGAGGGCCTCGTCGAGGGCGCTTCGGCAGAGCGGATCAGTGAATTGGGAGGCAATCTCGCGGACCCTGTTCCGGCGGCTGGCGGAGGCGGTGCTGACGGCATCGTAGAGCCAGCAGCAGACGCGCTGTGAGATGCCATCGGTATTGAGCGCGGCCATAAGCGGCGCGCGGACTGTTTTGTCGCACAGTAACGCGGCGCTTGGGCTGGCGGGTCGGTTGCCTTCGGCGGGGAAGAGTGGTTTTTCAAAATAGGACTCAGGGGCTTTGGAAAGCAGATGCGCGCCCAGAAGCGCGGCGGAGAGTGAGAGATTGGTATCGGGTGAAGCGGCATCCTCAAGGGATTCTCCCTGCCGAAGCCGGGTCAGCAGATCGCCGGTGTATCTTTCGATGGCCGAGAACGGGGCGGGCGTAAAGAGAAGCGGCGCGCCTTCACTTTCGTAGGGCGCCAGAAGTCTGCCGTAGAGAAGACGGGTTTTCTCCCCGGCCAGAGCGGTGAGCCCGAGCGCGCGTTCGGCGGTGCTGCTGGGGGTGTTTTCCAGAATGTCGAGCGCCTGGGTCAGCCGCTCACCGGAAGCCTCGCAGGCCCGGTCGACGGTCCGCTGCATGATGTCGGCGTAGAACCCTCTGGCGGCGGGATGCCCGGTTGTGGCCAGGAGCGTCTTGAAGTGCCCCAGAATAGAGGAGCCGACAAGCCATTGGAACTGCTCTCCCGCCCAGGATGCCTCTTTGAGAAGATCAAAGACCTCGAGCGCGGTGTCGGCGGGGTGACCGGAGAGAGTCTGACGGGCCTCTTTCGGGCGGCGATCATGGACGGCGTAGCGGCAGAGTATTTCCGCGAAAGGAGCGGCAAGGTCGTCCACCGGCTTGGCGCGCCTATTGGGACGATCACGGCGCAACAGGCGGATATTCTCCGCAAGATCGTGGAGCGCCTGGAAGAAGATCTCGTGCCGCTGCGGATTATCGGCGGAGAGATTGCGGACCTTGGCGCAGATGTCGGAGGTGGAAGGCATGGGAGGTGTGGAGCGGGGGTGGCTTGAGAAAATAGATGAACATATTATACAGTAATAGCCTGTATGCGCAAGAAAAAAGGGGGATGCCGTGTGAGAAGCCGTGGGTGGAGATCGCCGTGGGCCTGCTGACCCGCGGCTACTCTAAGCGGCTGGGTGTCAACGCTCTGGCAAGTGTTTGCGCTCTCTTAGCGATCTCCTCCTGCAACGGGGCAAAGATCATTGAGACCGCGACCATAAAACGACCGCCACTGACTATCTCAGGAAATCTACCTCTCATGGAGCGACTGATGGCTATGCCATCCGCGTCGACGACACGGGCGTATTCCTCTTTCATGATAAGTTTCCACGGCATGATTGAGCAGCAGCTTAAAATATTTCCGCCCCCATGTTCTTTTGCCAATTTTGTCATATTGATTCTCTCGATCAATCTTGTCGGACTTATTGTTTCTGGCTTCTTACGTCCCAAGAATCGCGAGACAGCTACCAGAAGTGCCGCGTTGGCCTTTAGTATTGCTTCTGGCAAAAAGCCTTCCACTAAGTCTTCTTCTCTGCGATAAGAAACAAGGCCCCCATCTTTGAGAGATACAACTGCCTCCCAATAGTCATTGTCACATTGGCGGTGGTCGTCAAATTTCAAGCTGAAGGGAGTTTTGCCTGCAAAGTTCTCCATGTGTGCCCCTTGGCTGGCAAGGAGCTCGGCAAGAGTGAGAGTGTCGATATCGGGAGTAATAGGCATGATGATATTGAATAATATATCATTGAATTTTGTCAATAGCGTTTTGGGATGAGAAGGCTATTTGCCGTGGATGGAGATAGCCGTGGGCCTGCTGACCGCTGCTCTGACAGAGTTACCGGGCTTCGCCCACATAACGCCGGTACCCGGCTTAACGGGCTGGCTACCGGATGCCGCCCGCTACGCGGCGGGGCCCACAGGCATGGGTGATGTTAACCAGGTAGTGGGTGAGATATTGTAGGCGTGGGTCAGCAGCCCACGCGTGTATGCCAGCGGCGCGGGGTGGGTGTCCCGCTTTTTCCTGTATAATCGGCGCATGGAGAAATCACCTATCGATCTACAGGAACATATGCCGTAATAACAACGAGGAATATTGACAATATGCGTAAAAACAATAGGCTGGAATCAAAACAGATGATCACCTCCCTGCAAATCAAGAACTACCGATGCTTTGAAGATGTTGAGCTCAAGGAAAAAAGCATAGGGAGGTTTAATATTGTTGTGGGCCAAAATGCCAGCGGGAAGACGACGCTTTTGGAGGCTATTAATATGACTAGTGGTAGTTTTGGCCTGGTCTTTACCTATAAGTACTGGCGTGGACTGCAAATGACTCTATTCGCCCGCACGAATGAAGAGTACAAAGCACTCTGGCAGGATTCATTTTTCAGGTTTGATGATAAGAATCCGATCGAGATTTCTCTTGGTGGCGCACCAGAATATAAGAGAACCTTCAAAATGTTCTATGGCAAGGATACGTTGGAGGTGTTGTTAAAAAGAAACCCACTTAATCAGCTGTCGCAGAACCAGATAACGCCCGACTCGTTTACGATGATTCCCTTGACGTTTGAAGTGGAGGCTGGAGGTAAGAAATACGTGACGCGTCCCCAAATACAGCCAGACAGTGGGAGTATTATTTCAACGACAAATGAAGTTCCTCCTGTTTCGAAGGTCAACTATGTTCCCTCTTTTCTGCCGATGGTCAGTGGGTATAGCGTTAGTTTATACTCCAACATAAGCCGGCGCAACAAAGAAGATGAGATAAAATTGGCGTTGAAGGAAGTTTTCCCCCAAATAAAAGATCTCTCTGTTCTTGGTATAGGAAATGTGCCTGCCATCTATTGCAGTCTCCCCGAAAGTTTTTCTGAGAAGGTCCCTGTGAGCATGGTTTCATCGGGAATATACAAGCTGCTTTACATCCTTCTTGTCATCGCATCAGAAGAGGCAAAGGTCGTTCTGATTGATGAACTGGAGAATGGGTTTCATTATTCAATCTTGCCGAAGGTATGGAAGCTAATATTGGACTTTTGTGGTAAGTTTAACGTCCAGTTGTTTGCCTCAACGCATAGCAAAGAGTGTTTGGAAGCGTTGAAGCCATCTATTGATAAAGACGAGGACAGCTTCCGCTTGCTGAGAGTGGAAAAGTCAGAAGATGAAAAAAAGGGACACGTCGTCAAGGCTTTCGGGGGCAGTCAACTGGCTGCCGCTCTGGAAACGGGAGTGGAGTTTAGGTAAAGACTATGTCAAACGAATATCAAACGCTCGTCATAACAGAGGGATCTGCTGACGATGTCTTGTTAGAGTTGCTTATATTGAGAAATCATCTTGAGAACAGAATCTTGTTATATAAGGGAGAGCCAAAGGGATCCCCCGGATTTGTAGGCAGTCTGGAAGGCTTGATAACGGTGTCAGAAATTAGTGGTCAGCCGTTTGATATATCAAAGATAAGAACAGTAGTTGTTGTTGCCGACAATGACAATACGCCCGAAAATAATTTTAAAGAACTCCAAAAGTACATAACTAACATTAACAAGAGGAGTCTGCGGGGCGAGTATGGTGTGCCATCAAGATCATGGGAGATTGGTAAAGGGAAGAAGCTGCCTGACGTTGCGATTATGATGCTGCCGGAAGAAGGCCAAAAGGGTTCCATAGAGTCGCTTTGTTTGGCTGCTTTGAATAAGGGAAAATATAAGAATCAAAGTGATTGTGTGGATAATTTTGTTGGCTGTATTGGTGCCGATAAGTGGAATGTCCCACAGAATCTGAAAATCAGGGTGCAGAGCCTATTGTCCAGCATCTGCGAAGGTGATCCCTATACCTCGCTTCGTTACGCATGGAGTAATGATAAGAAGAGACCCGGTGACATATTTGATCTGGACTCGAAGGCATTCAAACCTATTGTCGAATATTTGAAGAAGATAAGCCAGTAGAGCCGTACACCAAGGGGGCTCCCCCGTTTTCCTGTATAATCGGCGCATGGAGAAATCACCTATCGATCTACAGGAACATATACGCGTCTACAAAAACCTCTTTCAGAATATGTGGGTCTTCCGCGACCACTGGAGGCAGGTGCAGCAGTTCACCGATCCCTACTCGGGGCGCAACCTGTGGGGGCTGCGCGATCCCTACGAGGATCTGGGGATGCGCAAGGACCAGTACCGGATCAACGCGGGGCCGTGGCTGGCGAAGAACGAGCTGGTCAGCGGATTTTCCGAGGGGATGACGCCCAAGGACAGGCCGTTTTTCGCCTTCAGGGTCCCCGACGAGGAGCTGATGGAAGACGCGGACGTGCAGCAGTGGCTCTTTGAGGCCAGGAACCGCGTGCTATCGCTCATGGACCGCAGCGGCTTTTACGATGAAATGAAAACGCTATACGGTGAGCTGGCCGTTTTCGGGTCGGCCAACATGGTGATTTACGAGGATCCTGTGGCGGGGGCGATCTGCAGGACGGACACGATTGGCGAGTTTGTGTATGGACTGGGCGCGTACGGGCGGATCGACAGGACCTATCGCCGCAAGGTGATGACCGTCGGCGCCATGATAAAGGAATTCGGCTACGAGAACTGTCCGCCTGATGTCCAGAAGATGTGGGACAGCCATATGGTCGACAAGGAATGGATGGTCGTCCATGCGATAGTTCCCGCCGAGTACTTCGATCCGCACGGGCTGGGCGTCTACGGGATGAAGTACGACAGTTTTTATTTTCTGGAAGGCTCTGTCGGGAGCCAGCGCGATCCGAGCTTTGAGGGCAACGCCGTCATGAGGAACCGGAGGTTCCGCGACAGGCCGAATGTGACCCCGCGCTGGGGGGTGGTTGGCGGCCAGATCTACGGGATAAGCCCCGTGATGCAGATCCTGGGGGACATCAAGCAGGTGCAAAAACTGGAGAGCAAGAAGCTCCTGGGACTCGACAAGACGATCGATCCGCCCATGCTTGCCCCGGAGAGTTTGAGAAGCGTCGGCATCCGCGTCGGCCCGGGTCAGACCAACTACTATGCCGCCCCTATGGCGCCCGAACAGGTAGCTCCTGTTTATAATCTTCAATTCAATATCAAGGACACGGCCGAGGAGATCACGAACGTGATGCAGCGTATTGATCGGGCGCTCTTCCGCGATGTGTTTATGGCGATGACGCAGCTGGGGAGCCTCTCGCCCGACGCGACGGCGTATCTCTCATCGAGGGTATGGGAGGAAAAGATGGCGCGCATTGGGCCAGTCGTCGATATGATAGAGAACGAAGTGCTTAAGCCCGCGATAGACCGATTCTTTGACATAGCGCTTATGCAGGGGAGGCTCCCGTCTTTGCCGAAACAGCTTCCTCAGGGCATGGAGATCAAGATCGAGTACACCTCCTTCCTGAGCCAGGCCAAGAGGCAGATCGGGATGTCATCGATCCAGCAGGCTCTTGGATTTGCGCAGCAACAGGCGCAGATGGCTCCGGGCTCGCAGGTCATCTGGAATGCCGAGGAGGCTCAACGGGAGGTGAATAGAAGCCTGGGAGTGAATCCGAAGCTGCTGCTTAGCAAGAAGCAGATGGGAGCTGTGAGAGTGCAGCAGATGAGGCAGGCACAGATGCAAAACGAAATGCAAAGCGTGGGACACGCCGTGAACATAATGGGAAAGCTGAAAGCTCACGGGAAAGCGCTTTTGGGAAAGGGGAGGAGGAAATGAAAAAGTTCCCACCATTGAAATGGTGGGCTACTCCCGACAAGGTCGGGGTGGCGACGCTACCGTCCCGCGCCCGCGGGACTAACGCGGCGCAGAGGGTGGGAGGTATTTATGGATGAGATTTATGATGATCCGACAATAGGAGATCCAACCGCGCATAGCACAGGCTACAATCTGCTGGCCATGCAGTACGCGGCGATGGAAGAAAGCGACGGAGGACAGGGCAACGGGTCTTTCGGGCCTGGGGCAGCGCCACAGCCGAGCCCAAGTTCCGGGGGTAATGGCGGGCAGGGGAGTGGGACTTGGGGGAAAGGAGCTGTTGCTCCGCAGAAACCGCCAGCATTCTCTTATTCGTATCAACAAGCTCCGACATCTGGGCCTATTAACAATACTTCGGATTACATGAAAGGATACATAGACAATATGCCATTTGGTGAGCTGTATAAAGGAACCAGAAAGGTCCTTAATGCTGATAATGATACGAATTATAACAGCGCTGATTATAAGAAAGGAGATCTTAACGCAGTCGGAACAAGGGGTGCTATGACGGGGATATCATGGGAGTCTCTCGCGGCTATACCGGCTGAGGAGATTCCTCCTTTGCAAGTGGCACTGTTTGCCGCAAGTTATATGGGACTGTATGGAAAGCTAAAAGATGGCATCAAGTGACTTTATAAGTTCAGTTCCTTATAAAGTAAAAATAGAACAACTAAGAACGCCAAATGATCGATAATCATAAAGAACCAGAAAGCTCCCTTGTGTTCGGATTCTTTTGCGCCGTCTGCGAAATCTCCGGAGAAAAGTATGGCGTATCTTTTTGTCCAGCCAGCCAATATGCATATGAATAGAACAGCGCCAAGGACAATCAACCACCAGATGGGTATGGTGGGCGCAACGTGATGGACGATACCTGTCATTGTTGGTTTATGATATTAGGCTTTTACTATAATGGCGTCGAAAGACTTGCCTGCATGAGTGTGGGTCCCTGAAAGTTTGTCCAACGCATCCGCATTTTCAAGATCATCTGAGTTGTAGATCACAAAGATTAGTTTTTGTAAGGGACTCCATGCTGTGTACTGTGTCAAATCCTCGGATATCTCTTTTTCAATTCTTGCCTGATCTATAGGGCTCCTCACGAACTTGGCTTCAATTAAGACTCCAATCTCTTCTATAGAAATATCTACCCTGCTGGATTTTGCTCCTGCGACTTTGAGAATAGGATTCTCGCCAATAGTGTATTTGAAATATGCCCGCATGAGACACTTTAACAGGTCCTGTACATCATATTCGTCATCCATGGCGAATGGGACCTTATCTTTTCGTCTCTCTCGTAGGGCTCTAACTGCTTGTTTAATGCGGCTGCATACTCTAATAGCAAGTTCTTCATCGGGTGTTGATTCTGAATATTCGGTGATACGAACTTCCTGTGTGACGGGAAGTTCGTCTAACTGCCCCAATATTAGAACGATGTGATCAATGAGAGATTTTAGGCAGGGTCCCTTTATTCGGGGGTCAGCACTACCAACAGCATGATCAAGAATACTGCACTGAGAATTATAGATATTTATAATCCACGACTTGCGATAATACTCGAGGTATTGCCTCAGGCTTCCTAATTCCCGCAATAAGGCCTTTGACTGAGAATCTATCTCCTTCTCATTATACTCTATCTCATTAGTAATTCTGCCAATAGATTCAGAATAAAGCTTTAGATGTGATTCTAGTGCTTCCTTAAACGCTTCAAGTTTTTGCTTTAGCTGAAGTACCTTCATTCTGGCATTCTGACTTTAAGTATGGGGAAAATCAAGCCACCAGATCGGCATGAGCTCTATCCAGCAAGCGCTGGGATTTGCACAATCACAGGCACAGCTAACGCCGGGCTCGCAGGTCATCTGGAATGCCGAGGAGGCGCAGAGGGAGGTGAATAGAAGCCTGGGAGTGAATCCGAAGCTGCTCCTGAGCAAGAAAGCCATGAACTCTGTGAGAGTGCAGCAGATGAGGCAGGCACAGATGCAAAACGAAATGCAAAGCGTGGGACACGCCGTGAACATAATGGGAAAGCTGAAAGCTCACGGGAAGGCGTCGCCACGGGTTGATCGAGCCTTTTGCCACGGACTGAAGTCCGTGGCTAAGATGCCTGCAGTCGCTACGCGACGCCAATACAGCGCCGCGCGCGGGATTGCGTTTATTCTTGCGTTAGTCGGTCAGGCATGGGAGAATATTACCCACTATGTCAATGCTATCGAGAGTGACTGTAACAGAAAAAAATATGGATGAGATACGCGGGGGGCTTTGGGCTTTGTGGAGATTCAACCGCCCCCTGAACGTGACAAGCACGGCATCCAGCGAGCCGTTGAGCACCAGACTGATGGAATTGGGGCCGGTAGGGAAGGGTCATTTGTCATATAAGTTGGGTACTGGGGCTGGCGATGATTTGTTGGAGAGGTGTGTGAATGTGGGGGATACGATGGAGTTTGGCTCCAATGAAAAAGGAAGGTTCATATTAAGGCACTGGAGCGGATATGGGGCGGACGCGGAATGGTTCGAGATGGCGGTGAAGGAGTAGGGGTCGCCACGGACTGATCGGGTCCGCCACGGGTTAAAACCGGTGGCTAAGATGCCTGCAGTCGCTACGCGACGCCAATACAGTGCCGCGCGCGGGGGTGCATTTTTGGGCTTGTGGAATGGGAATAATGTGTGATAATATCATCTGCTATGGAAGTCGCATCGACAATATTGGTAACGCCGAAAAATATGGATGATGTCCGCAGACAGCTTGTCGGACTTGGATCCGGTCGCCCCCTGAGCGTGGCAAGCGGCTCGGCGGGAGACTTGGTATCCAGCGCAAAGGTTGGTAACGGACTCAGACTGCTTGGGCTGGGAGCGCCCGGCAAGGGTTGTTTGCCATACAAGTTGGGCACTGCTGCTGGCAAAGTTTTGTTGGAACGGTGTGTGAATGCAGGGGATACGATACAGTCTGGCTCCAATGCAGATGGAAGGTACATATTCAGACATACTCGCGGTGAGGCATCGAGAGATGAGAAAGTGGTTGAGATGACCTTGGATGACTAGGGGTCGCCACGCCGGATAGGAACCCGACCCAGTTTTTTCGTTCGCCACGGGTTGATCGGGTCCGCCACGGGTTAAAACCGGTGGCTAAGATGCCTGCAGTCCCTACGGGACGCCAGCGGGAGAAACGAATGGCGCGTGCGGGATGTATTTCAGCGGAGGGCGGGGACGGGGGGAGTTACCTCTCCCGTGCCCTGTTTTCCGTCCAGCTTGAGGGCTTTGATGGTATCGTCGATGGGGTTGAAGAAGTTGTGGCCGTCGCTTGTCGCGGTAAGACCTCTGTCGCACAATCCCAGTACGTTGCCGCTACTGTCCAGAAGCGGACCGCCGCTATTGCCGTGGGTGGTATTCACATCGCTTTGGATGAACAGCTGTCCATTGGTGTTTTGCCTGTAGCCGCTGACGATGCCTTTGGTGACAGTTTGGGTAAGGTACTCCTTTAGTGGCGTGCCGATGGCGTAGACCTCCTCGCCGATCTTGGGCAGCTCGCGCCGAACGCTCAAGGGTTTGAGGCCTTGTTCGCCGCATTTGACAAGAGCCACGTCGCGCGCGCGGTTTTTGCAGATCACCTCCGCGTCAGTTTCCATGCCGGAGGCAAACTGTATCCGAACGTAGCGGGCATCTCCGACCACGTGGCAGTCGGTGAGGATGTAACCGTTTTCGGTGACAACGAATCCGCTGCCCATCGCGTTGCCGTTAAAGATCGTTACCACGCTCATTTTGAGATCGGGGAGTTTGTCGACCATGTTGCCGCCGGAGACAGGATCTTTGAACCTGAGCGTGATCGATTTTCCCTCGGTGATATTGGTCGGGCGGGGGGAGGCAGCCAGATCATGGAATGACTTCCGCGCGAGCAGGTTTTGCGTGGCCATCCTGAAGGCGTCGTCAAAGGCAACGTCCAAACCGTTGAACTGCGCGTTCATCTGCTGTACGGAACCCTCGGTCACTTCGGTAAGAACTACCTTGCGCTCAAAACTTGAGTAGACCTCCCATTTTACCTTTAGGTAGACCTGCGCGCGGGAATAGTTGACGTTGTACTCGTCGGGATATTGAACATTGGCCTTGATGTCGTCGACGATTCCACCAAGGCTGAACTCGGCGCGGGAGTCTGCGTCGTCCTTGAACAATCTATCGGGACCTCCCACAACATCGTAATGGGCGTCAGAGAGCTCTTTGCGCAGAAGATCGTTGATGTCCTCATCCGTGATGTTGAGATAACGGCCACCTTTCCAAAAGACCTTGTTGACCGGTCTCATGAACATTCCGACGTAGACAGTGCCGATCTCGGCTCCGTTGCGTGTCCTCTCCAAAACTCCGCTGACTGAAATGGGCCGGGTCTTTTCCTGGGGACCAACGGCGATCGGTTTGGCGGCTTCCACCTGTTTGACGTCGGTGATAGTCCCTGTGGCGCAACCGCTGAGGAAAACCGATTCCAGGGTGAGAAGAAGCGCCGCGGCGGAGGCGACGCAGAGGCGGGAGAATTTCATATGGGTTTGGGAGACCGTAACAGGCGATACATTAGGGTATTGTGCGGATTATCCGCCAGGGCAGCGGAGATTGTCAAGAGTCGCCGGACTTGAAAAATGGGGGGATTTGTGGGATAGTTGGAGGCATGGCAGATTCTACTGACTGGATTAACAAGCACAATATCGCGCGGGTGCGGGAGGCAATGCTGAGCGCGCTCTTGGGAAAGCAACTGACCGTCTACGGCACAGGGGTCTTTGGGGATCATGAGGGAGACGCGGTCAGACAGGGTTTGCGTTTGAAGCCGGAAAACGTGTCGCTTCTTTCCCAGGGAGGCGAATCGTTTAAATACTCGCTTGTGGATTCGCTGGGCGGAGCGGTGTTTGTAGGAGAAGTCGAGTGCGCCGACAGGATCGTCATATACGAGGATGACAAAAATCTGCTTCATAGGCGGTTCGAGGACGGGAAGAGGACGAATCGCACGGTGGGCAGCCTGACGATCCACTGGGGGGAATAAGAGCGCTTCCGCTTGCCAAGGGGAATAAAACAGCGCAGGATGAAGATACTTATGGAACACTCATCTCACTGCGCATTTTGGAAGAAGGCCTCTTTTGTGGCGCTTGCGGTGCTGCCCGAGGCGGTGGCGGCCTGGGCGCTCATCGAATACGAGTTTGACGGCGTGAGCGCGCTATGCCTGTCGGTGCTGGCGGTGGCGGCCTCCTTTGTGTTTTTGAAGGCGGCAAAAGCGGTGTAGACGAAAAAAGAGGTTCAGAGCAGATAGACTAATAAGAGGTATCAAAGAAATTAAAACCTTTTTGGATTATATTGACATCGGGTATGTTTATGTCTATTATTCAGGGTTTTTACTTATGAGCGCACGTTCCCTGATACTGGCCCCCAAAAAGCCTTCCACCCCGCGTCCGGTCACACAATTTGCCGGAGTCCCGCTCAACTTCGTGTCGCGACTTTTGGACCTTACGGTGCCAGCCTCACATATATACCAATTCTTTAAAAGCCATGGCTGCACGCGGCAAGACGTTACGGGATGGGTCGTGGAAGTGGCGAAGGTGGCAGGGGTAAGCAAGCCGAGCGATTATTTGAGATTGGACAGAGGGGTCCAGAGGCTGCGCGTCAGAGCTGCGGCAAAATTGTACAGCGAGGGGGTTTTGCAAATGCCCATCGGGGGATACCAGAGGGCGCAGATGAAAGAGCACCTGAACGGCCTCTAGCGCATCTACATAAATGTTGTATGGTAATCCTTCGTTTGCCCCCCGTAAAGAGCACCGCAACGGGGGGCTATACAAGGCAACCCACAAGGGGTTGAGTGGTCAGAGATAATACATCTTTTATGGAAATGTTCTAATACCATCGGCCAAAGAAGATTGGACTTTGGTTAAGGGGGCAGGCTCCTTTATCTTTTATGGAAGAACTCTATGGCCCCCCAAGGATGGCGTCGGCCACCTGCTGCGTGGAGAGATTGTCGGTGTGGATCACGCGGCCGGCGGTTATTTGCGAGCCTATTTGGAAAGCGAGCAGGAGTATTTCAGAAGGGACAATGAGTTTCCCTGGTTTGCTGCGGTTCCGCTGCTCTACCGTTTCCCAACGCGCCCTTAAAGTGCATAGATTGATCGGATGTCCCGCCAGACGCGCAATGAGCGTGTTCAGAGAATGCCTGCCCGATATCGAGCCCTCGACGACGACCGATTGTCCCGCCGTCAGAATCATTTGCGCCTTCCGTGCCGCCACCCGCGCAATGGCTTCCTCATCGTACAATGTCTCGCGGCGGAGGGCTTCGTATGAGAGAAGCTCCGCGCCTGTGCGATTTGCCACGCCCAGAGCGGCAGAGCTTGTTCCGGTGCCCGGACAACCGAGTATGATATGCGCGCGGGGGAATTCCATTCCCTCACCTTACCCCAATCCAGGCAGAATGCAAGGCTGGGAGGCGGGGCGCTTTTTGGCTTGCGGCGCAGAGCGGCATAGGCTAATATTGCTTATTATGACAGTTAGAGCCGTTACGGAGCAAAATATCGCAGAGATACAGAGAGGGTTTGAAGCTCATCTGGCGAAACCATTCGGTAGACCGCTCAGGGTTGTGAGTACGCTGCTTGGACAGACGATAGGTGCGGGGACTGCGATAGAGTCCTGTATTATCGGGCTGCCACCTTCCGCGGATGGCGAACCATTTGATTATACCCTCCAGCTTGCCACAGGCGCACTTCGGGAGCTGACCAACACAGTCAAGGTGGGAGATCAAGTCGCGGTGGATATATCGGATGAGCATCGCAGAGTCGTCCATAGTTCCTTTAAGGATGGGGCGCTGCAGTCGACAACGGTGATAGAGATGGCGAGATAGCCGCATTGGGAAGAATGATTCTGCTTGCGTTGCCGCCAGGGATAGGCTAATATTGCTTATTATGACAGTAGAAGTCGTTACAAGGGGAAAGCTCGGAAGAATACGCAGAGAGATGAGGGCTGCCGTGGGCGAACCTGTCGGCAAGCAGCTCAGGGTTTCCTCCCCCCTGCTTGGCGAGGGCGAAATAGTGGGTAATCTGGCCGATATGGATTTTTCCCCGTTTGGCAGGAGCTTTGGATATACACTCAGCCTGTCCACGGGGTCGATTCAACAGATGAGAAACGCCGTACGGGTGGGCGATGAAATCGAGATAAAGCATTCGGATGGTCGCTACAGGGTTGTCCACAGGGCTTTCAACAATGGAACTTTGCGCACAGAGACCACGATGAAAACGATGGAGTAGTTGCTGGAGCGCGAACTTTCGGAATGAAGGCTCCACTTGCGGCGCGAGATGTTTGGGTTAATATTACTTGTTATGGCAGAAGAAGTCGTTACAAAAGAGAATATAGCAGCGATACGCAATGAGATAAGGGCTGTCTTTGGGGAACCTCCCGGTCTGCGGATCAAGGTGGCCAGCACGCTCCTGGGAGACGGGAGGGGCGGCAAGAACGCAATATTGACCAGCCTTGCCATGATCAGATGCGTCGAAGGCAGTGGAGAATTTGAATATCGCTTTGGTGCTCTCAAGATGCCCATCACCATGCGCCCAGGGGATCGCATTGAGACGGGCAACCCGGAGGATCCGTGCAGATTGGTCCATCATGCCTATGAGGGTGGGACGTTGCTTTCGACGACCGTGATGGAAGTGATATGGTAGTAGCTTGGGCGGGGCTGGTCACACCGCCGGACTGTGAATAATTTTTGTTTGCGAAGGGGCCAGTACATAGGCTATAATTGCTTATTATGGCGGTAAGGGTTGTCACAGCAGAGAATATCACCCGGATACGAGGGGATCTGAGGGACTCTATGGCACCACCCGGCGGTGGGTTTCTCCATGTCGTGTCCACGCAGCTTGGTCACAGGCTGAACGGCAAAGACGCGGTACTGGCAAGTTTTATGGAAATAAGATATCCACTCGACGAGAGTCAGTTTGACTATGTTCTTAGCGGCTGTGAGACTTCATTTCAGCTGAGAGCCACCGTCAGGCAGGGAGATATCTTTGAGGAGGATTTTAAGGGTGGAAAATTCAGACTCGTCCACAAGTCAGTTGAGGATGGGGAGCTGCGTTTTATCAATGTGCTGGAGCCGGTACAGTAGCGCCGCTCTTTGGCGTTGCGGAGGCCGCGAAGAGCCGGATAGGATCGGAGTATGTGGAAATTACTGGTATGCGCGTTCGCCGGGGTGCTGGCGTGGGGGCCGCTCGCGCTGGGGCTGGTCATTCTCCATAGAAGGCGCCATGCCGTGGCCAAGACCGGGGCCGCGCTCGTTCCACCCAATCTATACATGGGCTTTTGGCGGAGGTTCGCGGCACTCATCATCGACGCGGGAGCGCTGTGGTGCGTGATGCTTTCTGTGCTCTTTGTGCTGATGCTCCTGGGCGGAGAGGAGTCCATGATTTTATTTCTCATCCTCGCCTGTGCCGCCGATCCGGTGTACTGTATTTTCTTCTGGAAGCAAAGAGGCGCCACTCCCGGCAAGATGGCCATGGGACTGCGCGTCGTGCGGCCTTCCGGCAAGCCGCTTGAGTGGGGCAACGTCCTGTGGAGGGCTCTTCCCAAGATCATCTGGGCGGTCTTTCTCTTTGTGTGGCTGGAGAGGGTCTTCGTGACTTCCGGCGGGCGGGAGCCTTCGGAGGCGGAGGTCCGGAAGATGATCGAGTCGCACGCCCAGATCGCCAACATGGTCTTTTACGGCATCTTTGGAGTGGACGCGGTGGTCTTCTTCCTGGACAAGAGAAACCGCGCACTGCATGACATACTGGGTGGGACGGTGGTGGTGAGGAATACTTATAATACTAGTAATACTAAGGATACTAATGGCAACCCAACATAAGCTTCAGCGTCCCATCAGTGTCCGATCAGGGGAGCATGACCTTTACTGACGTTGGAGCCGAAGGGGCAAACCACGCTTTGTAATTTGAGTTGGGTAGCGCCGAGGTGGTAATAGTAACTGAACGGCCGGAGGAAGCTGCTGGATTGATCGTGATAGTGGCAGTCGCGGTGTTTGATGGCGCGTAGTTGCCGTTCCCCGGGCTTTTGACCGTTACTGTCTGTGTGAGGGGGGCGCTTGTCGTGTTGTTAAAGGTTACCGTCTGGCTTGTGGCTGTTCCTGTGATCGTGGCAACTCCCGTTGTGCCCGACAGTCCATCCAAGCCCGTCCAGGTGAAGCCTCCACAGGCGTTGCTGCTGATGGGGTGACCATTGGCGTCGACGGCACCGGCTGTAAAGGTCACGGATGTCCCCGAATCAACCGTCTGGGATGCCGGTGAAATCGATACGGTCTGTGTCTGGGGGCCGCTGACGCCTATAATCGCAAAAAACCATTTCGGACTCACTCCATCAGAAAAATCCCAGCCAGTCCAGTCAACTATGGTGTCGCCTGGATTAAGCGAATAGGTCATGGTGTAATGTTTGGGGCAGGGAGGGTCGGAGTAGGGCCAGCTAAGGGTATATGTGTTTGGATCCTGACTGTACAGAGCGGTTACTGTCAGCGGATACGTGTTGTTGTTTTTCCAGGTAACGGTATGTTGAATGCCATCTCCACCGCTATAGAAATCATACGCGACGAGCGTCAGTCCTTCCCATTGTGTTCCAATTATGAACATAGAACTGTACAACTTCAGCGTGGATATCATCCCGGGTTGTGGTCCATTCTGTAGCTGCCATCTTTCAGTGATCGTAAAATTGTTATGGGTATTGACTTCAGCGTCGGTTTTAGCATCAAGAATATCCTGCATTGCCGGGTCCGTGTTTGCCATGATATCCATCGATGGCTTTGTATCCGAGTAGGCCAGCACAGTGGACGAGCAGACACTGGGCACTCCGTTTTTGTCTTTCGGCATTACGGCCAGGCAAATTTGCGCGCAGGCAAATGAAATGAATAATATGAAAATAGAGTTCCTCATACACCCCTATTGTAACACACAATCCCAGGTATTCAGTAAGTAAATGATTTTTTACAGATAATAAGAGCATTGATTTGGAGAGGTTTATAGTTTTAAATCGTTCTTTCTTCAGTAAGTTATGACTTTTTGGCTGCAACACCGGCATCAAGGAAATTGACGCCCAGCACAAAAAGCTCGTGGAGATTCTCAACCAGCTCTTCGAGGCGCCCCAGGAAAGGTAGCTGTTGCGGTTTCTTGCTTGATCTAGGCAATAGATGTATTATAGTTGGATTATTATGGCAAACAAGACCGCAGAGAAAACCCCGCGAGATATCTTTCTCGACGCAATCAGGGAGATTGGCATCAGCGAGAGGGGTGGCGTGGGCGTGGCGACAATCACGAAAGTGACAACAAGAGCCCTTGACGCGTGGCGCAAGGCCGTTGTCATCGCGGTACCAGACGACCCGAAGTACGGGGGACAGTTGGAGGAGTATCGTGACGCCATACGGGTTGCCTTCAGTGCCGCGGAAGAGGGGACTCTGCATGAGGCGCTCATTGGAGTGGCACTCTTCAATGCCCAGCTTGAGATTAATCCAAATGATCTCAATGTGACTGAAGGTTTGGCCCACTGGACGGTGACAGCAGCGCAGCGGCAAAATGAGAGCCAAGAAGAGATTGCGGCTGCTGTCGAGCAGGTTGCCGGCAGGTTTACGGGAAAACAAAAAGCGCGTGCGTACGGGGGAGCCCTCTGTGTTGCGGAAAATGAGACTCTGCATGAGGCGCTCATACTAGTGGCACTCTTCAATGCCAAGCTTGAGATCGATCCAAATGATCTTGATGCGATTGCAGAGCTGGCCATCTGGACGGCAGCAGTGGCGCGGAGTCGTGGGCTTAAGGGCGACGATCTGACCAATGCCTGCGCGAATGACGTTCTCGAGGTTGTTGGACGAAGCAAGAACCCCGACGCCGTAGGGACAGCGCTGGGAGCTATCCCGCAGGATTTACGCGTAGGGGTTACTCGGAAGTTTCAGGAGATAATACTCGCGCAAACGGCAGAACCAGAAATGGCAGAATTAGCCAGGTCAACGCAGAGGGTTTCCGAACTGAAGGCACAACAGCAAAATCTCGCCCAGCAACAGGAAGCTATTTCGCGGGAGCTGGCAAAAGAGGAACCAGTCCTTCTTACCCACCTCCATACGGCCGCCTGGGCCGTTTTGGCGGAAAGGCGTCTCAAGTCCCAGGCTCCCGCAGCCCCAGGAAGCGTAGCTCCCGCGGCTTAACAACTCTTGTTGCCGCGCGGGAGGAACTGTAAGGTCGAAAATGTGAGGCACTTGAATATTGAAGCGTTTGCGTCAATGTTTCTGGAACAGATTACTGGCAATGAGGAAGCTTTCAGGCAAGGGTGGCACAAGAAGGGCGTTCTTAAAAAAGACGGCGCTGTGTCTTGCTGCAGCCATGGGAGGGTTAGAGTTGGGCCGGGTATGGACCTTGAGCGAAGAAAAAAAGCCCGTACAAAAGGAGGTGGACCTGTCCTCCCATTCTGACGACGCAGTCACCCCGTCGGTTCCCCGAGAGGCACCAAAGCAGGCAGAGCCGACACAGTCTACCAGGCAACAGATCGACGATCCGGAAAGTGTCAGGAAGCCCGGCAGTTATCTGGCAACCTCGGGGGAGAGTCTTTGCGTGATGGCGGGCACAATCACCATAAGCGCGGCGGTAAGAAAAATTACCGGGAAGAAAATCGGTTTGCCACCGGAGGATGTAAAAGAGCTGGAGAAGATGCCCTACTGGCAACTGGTGGGCCGTGGGTGCTTGCTTGGCCCGATGGCCGAAGAGGCTCTTTTCCGCGGCGCTCCTTCTTTTCTTTTGGGTGCCAAAGGCGTAAGATGGGGGACGGGTCTTTTCTCGTCGGCTGTCTTTGCGCTGCTTCATAGCCCCGAACTCAAGACGCTTCCCGTCCCTCAATTTCTGCTGGGAGCCTTCAACTGGTACAAGATGCGCACGAGGGGATTTGGCCACGCTTTTGTCGCTCATGCCACGGTCAATACAATTGTAATGCATACGGTGCAGCTGGAAAGATATACCAAATTCAGGAAGACAAAAAGCCCCGTGGCGGGCGAGAAAACACAACCCCCAAAGAGTAACGTGGATCTAATGGCGCAATAGTGGCGAAAACGGAGACGCCCATTGCCGACCGCCACGGACTGAAGTCCGAGGCTAAGATGCCTTCGATCCCTGCGGGATGGATTTTGCGCTCCGCAGGGGCTGCAGGATAGGTAGCATCGGGTTCCTGTCCGCCGTAGCCCGCGCGAAGGCTGGATTAACCCGTGGCGTGTGGCTTTTTATATTTGTTTAACTAAATACTGCCTTAATATGCAGTGATCTCTGGCGAAGTTAGTGAGTGCAACCCTCATTGCGTTTTATGTCCGACTTCTTCACCTGGAATGACACCTACAACACCGGCATCAAGGAAATTGACGCCCAGCACAAAAAGCTCGTGGAGATTCTCAACCAGCTCTTCGAGGCCATGGGCAAAGGCCAGGCCAAGGAGGTTCTTGGCAAACTCCTCGATCAGCTGATAGAGTACACGGTCGTGCATTTTGCCACCGAGGAGAAGCTCTTCAAACTTTACAACTATCCCGAAAGCGTCGCGCACAAGGCCGAGCACGCGGCCCTCACCAAGACTGCACTTGATCTGCAGGGCAAGTTCAAATCCGGCAAGGCGATGATTACCCTGGAAGTGGCCAATTTTCTAAAGAAATGGCTCGGTGAGCATATAATGGGCTCCGACAAGAAATACAGCCCGTTCCTGATCGGCAAGGGCGTAAAATAATAAGAGATTGCTTTCAGTTCGCCACGGGTAATACGCGCCCTTCGGCATACTCGCTTCGCTCGCGGCTCAGAGCCTGCGGCAACCCGTGGCTATACTATGCAACCCACAAGGGGTTGTTGTAGCTGGAGTGACCGAGACATTCGTAGCCGCAAGGGGTATGGGGGCACCGCTCCCAATAATAATTCCCTCCCTGAGGGAGGGGTATGGGTGGGCGTTGTTCCGATGTTGTGTCAATATGCCATAGGATAAGGCCTGAAACCTATTGACTCCGCTCCAAAAACGCCGTTGAACGGTTACCTGGTGAAAATATATGAGCGACTTCTTTCCCTGGAATGATCGGTACTGCACGGGCATCAATGTGATTGACGCCCAGCACCGGAAGTTGGTTGAGATCATCAACGGCCTGCACGCCGCGATGGAGAAAGACCAGGCGAAGGAGATCATGGGGGGGCTGCTCGACGCATTGATCCAATATACGGTGGTGCATTTCTCGGCAGAGGAGGGGCTTTTGAAATTTCATGGGTACCCCGATCACGCCGCGCACCATGGGGAGCATGAGGTCTTTACGAGGACGGTCATCAGGTTGCAGGAGCAGTTCAAGGCGGGGAAGTCGGGCATGACCATCCAGGGGGCCAATTTCCTGAAGAAATGGCTGGTGGATCATATACTGGGCACCGATATGAAATATGTGCCGTACCTGATCGGCAAGGGCGTAAAATAATAAGAGATTGCTTTCAGTTCTCCACGGGTAATACGCGCCCTTCGGCATACTCGCTTCGCTCGCGGCTCAGGGCCTGCGGCAACCCGTGGCTATACTATGCAACCCACAAGGGGTTGTTGTAGCTGGAGTGGCCGAGACATTCGCAGCCGCAAGGGGCGGGCTAGGGAGACGCTGACTTCAAACCTCAACTGGCTGCCGGGGCTGGGGCGGCTGCGGGGGATGGCGCGGCTCTGACGCCCATATGGATGCGGGCCGCGATGTCCCGTCTCCTATTCAGAAGATCGGCTTTCTGTTGCCCCAGTTGTTCAGCCAACTGCGCGCTCCCTCTTTGCATGGCTTCGAGCTGTATACCTGTGATGACGGTATCCCTCAACTGATTCTGGTATCCCTGGTCCGCCACTTGGGCAAACCGGGTGTCGTATGCCCACTCGACTTTCTCGCGCAGATCGTTATTCGCAATGCCTTCCAGAGCGAACTGCTTGGCTTTTTCATCCGAACAGAGGGAGACTGCCTCGGCGAGGGCCTTCGTGCAGGCGTCAACGAGCGCCTCATCCTTCAGTCCCCGAAGATTGGCTTCCGTGGCTCTGGAACATACCAGACAATACGCATCGTCCGTGCGAGTCGGGTCGATCATAAGGCGGGACCGGAAGAATGACACGGCAAAACTGGCGCGCATCAGTGTTGTGCCTTTGTGGTCGACACAGTTTCCAGCTTCCAGGTAAGCGGATGCCTGCTGCTGGGGCGTGAAGCGGTGCTCGGCTGACAAAGCGTCAATGTGAGCAATGATCTCTTCCTGATTTTTGCCGGTTGCCAAATCCAATTTCACTGTCCATCCGGCCAGTCCGCCGGCATCACCAGTGTTTGAGGGGTCGAGCGCAAGTCCGGCACTGTGGTAAGCCACCCCTAATTCCGCTTCCAGCAGGCTATTGTCCTCGGAAGCCTTCCAGCCCCCTTTGTAGGCGGCTGCCAGCTGCTCTTTTGTGAAATGGAATTTATCGGCCAATGCCGCGATGCCATCGAAGATCTCTGTCGCGGGCTTGCCAAGAATCTGGTCCAGGTCTACCTGATAGCTGGCCAGACTATAGACTGTGGTGGTGTCCCCGTGCCCAGACGCAATTTCGATAAAATAATGCTCTTTGCCCAGCCTTGCCTCAAGCAGAGTACCTGGTAAGGCTCTTGCGCAGGCGGCTTCCACCGCGCCCGGATAGGTAGTTAGACAGTCTCTTGCCGCCAGATCGGCAAGCGCGTCGTCAACGATGCGCACGAGCTGCTCATTGCTTACCGCGTGATTGGCTTCGAGCTGCGCGGCGTGCTTGAGGCGGGAATTGAAAATTCCCACCGGTGTTCTTGCAAGCCCGGCTGATTGCGCGAGCTTCCTGAGATGCGGCCAGAGTGACATAGGGTTAATATATGACGTTAATTTGCCTGTATGCAAGAGAAAAAGCATCGCCACGGGTTTTGCGCCACGGGTTAAAACCCGAGGCCAAGATGCCTTCGGTCGCTACGCGACGTGTATTTGCGTTCCCACACGCCACGGACTGAAGTCCGAGGCTACATAACCTTCGATCCCTTCGGGATGAATTTCAGCACCCCGTAGGGGCTGCAGGATAGGTAGCCTCGGGTTCCTGTCCGCCGTAGCCTCGCGCGAAGGCTGGATCAACCCGTGGCGAATCTTCGGGCTTGTATAATGCCAACAGAATGCGGTATCATAGACCGCATATGTGGAACATACTCAAACAGGCCGCGTTGAGGGCAAAATTCTGCGCCCAAGTCGAGGGATTCGACTCGCAGGAGCACTCTGCGGTCAGCATGGAGCAGATCGCCGCGCAGGTGGAAGCAGCCATGAAGGAGTTGCGTTCGGCCATCGTCACCATCCCGCCGGGCGTCACCGCCACAACTGTCAGCAAGAAGCGCAGAGCGCAACTGGAGACGTACCACAGCGAATTGGAGATGACCCGCAGTACTCTCCCGAAGGTCAGCCTGTCGGGAGTCTTGCTGGGCAGGGAGTATGCCGCGACCGGTCTGGAGCTTGATCCGAAGAACACAGATGCCGCCCGTGAGTTGGGACGCGGCTTTGTGGAGGCGGCGCAAAAACGGGATAAAACGCCGGAGGAGACCCTTGGGGAATTCGATCGGCAGGTCAATTGGATAAGACTGCCTTCCAGGCAAAGGACCCTTGTCTGCCGGGAGGCCTTCCTCTGCGCCCGGCACGGCTCGCGCCTGGAAGCCCTGCTGGGTAGGAGATATTACTGCGCCGCGCTCTGGACGGAGCCCCATAATCCCGACATGGCCACAGAATCGGTCTGCTGGGCGATGAAAGCCGAGCAGTTGCGCAAGGGGGCGACCCTCGATTCCGTCAAACAGGCCGGGGTGGGGGCCTTTCTCTTCGCGGCCCGCGTGGCTCCGGATGCTCTTGAAAAATCCCGCGAGCGGATGTCGGGAACTCTGCTTACAGCCGTGAGGGAGGAGTCCGAGAGGCTGCTGGCGTCCACTGCGGCGGGCAGAGAGCTCGATTCATACCGTGAGAAATTGGCCGCGCGCAAAAAGAATCTGGATGCCGCACAGGCGGAGCCAACTGCCGTAGAAAAGCAGGAGAGTGCTGATCTTTTGGCAGGGCTTCGACGGGAGCACGCCGGCGCTTTGCGTGGACTCCAGCGCGTTTTGCAGGATGCCGCGCTGCAGGCGCTGCGGGTAAGGGGCGGAAGGCCGGCGATCCCGGTGGCGCACAATGGTTTGGCAGGTTAAAATCCCGTAAATCGTTTTTAGTCTTTGACAAATTGGATCAAAGGTATTCACTGATCGGGCGGTGGATTATCAGGAACTCATCCATACGAGCGACGCGATACTCCGGTACTATCCGGAGTGGAAGATCGTGCATCACAGGTTCCTCAGGACCGCCCCCAGCCACGCGTTCAGGGAAGTCCTCCTGAAAGGTCTTGAACTGCTGAAAGACGGCAGGGCCGACAAGTGGCTCTCCGACGACAGGGAGAATAAGTCCCTCGTGGAGGAGGACGCGGCGTGGGTCGACGAGTTTTTTGCTCCGATGGCCTTCGCGACCGGATGGAAATGTTGGGCGATGCTTCTGCCGGAGAGCTCGCGCGCGGAAATGACGCTCAGAAGACTGGTGAGGATGACGGAGAGAACGAAGCTCAAATTCCAGGTCTTTGTGGATGACATCATGGCGCTGGACTGGCTGAAGGGGCAGGACATGACATGAGGCGGGGACTACTTATCCCAGCCTGGCGGCAGCCTGTTTTCCGACTGCAGCCTTTTGTATATAGAAGATTCTTTGGAGGGATGACCTGGCTTGACTAGGATGAGGTTTCCAGACTCGTCCCGCGCCTGGACCATCTTTACCCCGTCGATTGTCTGCGCGATTCTTTCACCGGAGCCGCCCTCCTGTGCGGGCGCTATGTGGACTGCTATAAAGGCCAATATTGCCCCAACGATAAGGATCGTAAAGAGGTTGTTATAGCTGAAGGCGCCTTTCATATGGATCTTGGTTGCCAGGTCGTCAGCCTGGAGGTGTTTATGTGATGGTAATTATTCATTCCAGTGTTGCACTATATCGTCGGAGGTGCTTACGGGGTTGCCATCGAATCCATTGGCCACGGCTTCCGCGTCGCTTGGAATCCAAAACCCTGCGTTGTACGCATATGGGTTGCCGTTGGGCGCGTAATTGGGATCCGTTCCCGACTGGGGTTCATAAAAGACGAAATATAGTGAATCTCCGGATTTAAAAAGAATATAGCTGCCATTAGAGTAAAAGCCATCGGGCGACGATCCAGTCGGTGCGCTGCCGGCGTTTCCTCCGATTATCTGCGCCAGATCACTGGGGGAGATGGGGGCGTTGACGGAGACCGTCCAGGAGCCGCCCGGGCCGTATGTGTCTCTGAGATTGGCGCAGTTACCTTGCTGTCTGGGATTACCGCTAGGATCGGCGCTGTTCGAACCTGGGTAGCAAAGAAAGCTGAGCATATTGGAAGCCAAGAAGGTATCATCGCATGGAGTTCCATCGGCCCCCGATGCCGCCGCGTAAGTGCCGCCAAGGGCCTGCCAGCGATTGTAGGCGTCATTGAGCTCGGATATATTCTGTTGCGCCACGGTATTGGCGGCGGCTGTGCGGACCCCCACAAACTTTGGGACGATAATGGCGGCGACGACGGCCAGAATGGAGAGTGCCACGAGAAGCTCTATCAGGGAAAATGCCGAAGGGCGTCTCATGCGTGTTTATAACGGCAGGATGCGGGGAAACATTTACGACAGGAAAAAACCTAATTTTTGGGAACGAAGAGCCGCCAGAATCCCAGAATCATCAGGCAGAGCGCCAAAAGCCTGACGAGCGCGAAGCGGAGGGGAAAGGCAAACTCGTAGAGGCGGTGGATGTGCCGCAGATACAGGAGCTGCTGCCGGAAGGAGAGCTTCGAGTGGCCGCGTCTGCGCTCGTCGAAGTGGATCGGTATCTCGACCACGTTTTTGACGCGGCACTTGCAGATAAGCTCAAGGGCGATCTTGTAGCCGAGGGGATTGAGTTTTATCGCCTGGGAATAGGTCTGGCGGGAGAGCGCGAAGAAGCCGCTCATGGGATCGTGGATTTTCCCGCAAAGAGGCACGGCCAGAAGCGTGGCCAGTCCCGAGTTGAGCCGCCGATAGAGCGTCCAGCGGTCGAAGGTGCCGCCGCCGGAGATGTAGCGCGAACCGAGGGCGAAGTCGGCGGGAGGGGCCGAGTTATCCACGGGTTGAAACCCGTGGCTACTGAGCGCTCCGCTATCGCTTTGCGAAGTCCCTGCGGGACTAGTTTGAGCGGCTGGTGCCGCGGGAGAGGAAAAAGCGGCGGGCGTGGGGGCAGGGGGGGCCGAAGGCCCCCTTATGTTATTCCCCTCCCCGAGGGAGGGGGCAGGGGGTGGGAGTTGAATGACTGGCTCCAATGCCGCGAGCAATTCGGGGATTTTTTCCGGTGGATGCTGCAAATCCGCGTCCATGACAACAATAATCCGCCCCGTGGAATTGTCGATCCCATGTAGAACCGCCCCGCTTAATCCCCCGACGGGCTTCTCCCGAATCAAAAGGCGGAGCGGATGTTTTTTGGAGAGTTCCCCGCATACCCCGGGCGTGCCGTCGCGGGAGTTGTCGTCAACAATGACGATCTCGTGGGGAGTGCCGGAGAGCGCCGCGCCGATCCTCTGGCAGAGCTCCGGGAGGTTTTCCGCCTCGTTGAGGGTCGGGACGATGATGGAGATCTCGGGGGTCATGGGGTTGACGTCAGGCGCTTCAGGCATTCTTCGGCGATTCTCTCAACGTCATTGGGACGGTCTTCCGCCTCTTCCGCGGCCTCCATTCCGTCCCATATGATCTCCATCAGTTCCTCGTCGGGAAGGGTGACGCGTGGATCTTTCCGGATGGCTTCCATAAGAGCGTCGTCCTCGTCGCCCGGATAAAACTGACCTGTGATGAAGGTTTTGATGGCGTCCAAAGGAGGAAGAGCGCGCATGAAGAGTTGTCGTTTTTCGCGGGAGAGAGGCACAGGGAGAGTGTAGGGGAAACGGGAGGGCGTGGGCAAGAACGATAAGGGACGGGAGGCTATTTGACGCCCATTTCCCTAACGTCGCGCATATCGATGACGGCGGTATCGGGATCGGGAGGGGGATAGGGGCCTTCGATGTTCCTTTTGAGCTCGACGGGAATGCTAGGGCTTTTCGGGTGAATGTCCCTTCTGAAGATATTGACGATAGGCTGCGGCCAGATGGGGGTGGCCGAAGACGGCTCTTCAAACTCTTCGGAATAATAATCATCACTGCATACTCCCGGTACGGACGCGGGCTGCAGGAAGACAACGCGTTTGGCCTTTTGGATCTCCGGTTGAGATAATTTGTAATGGGCCAGCCCCGTTTCCAGCGCCTGCGGCCAGACGACAAAACGCGCCACGTTGTAGTCGGCAAAGGCCCCCAGCGCGATCGCGAGGAGCAGAATACCCCACTTGGGAGGGGCTTTCCGGTGCAGAAATCTCCTGTAAAAGCCGCAGGCCGCCAGAAAGAGATAGAAGACCTCCAGACTTGAGATGGCGAACATCATCCGGTGGTTGATCGAGGTGACGTTGGTCAAAAGCACCGGTATATAGGAGAAGAAAAGGAGTCCCATCGCCGCGACGCACAGGAGCATCCGGCGCAACCGGGATCCCTCGAAATAAAAATAGAGCCCTATCAGGGTGGTGAGAAAAAAAGCGCAGGAGAAGACCTGCAGAAACTGGTTGAGGGGGTTCAGGTGCGCGATGAGCCCCGAACCGTTGTGCATGGGATGCGTGGCAAAGTATAGGTATATGTCCAGCGACATCATGCTCAGCGGAGCGAAGACGACATAGGGGGAGAAAACGGTGCTGAAGAGGCGCCCAGTAAGAAGAGTCGAGATATTTCCGGCGTCGAGGCTGACATCCGTGTAATGCGACTTGTGCATCCACAGAAATCCGCTTGAGGTCCCGTAGGCGGTGCCCTGCTGGTGGACGACAAATGCCGCAGCCATCGCAAGCAGCCCGACGGCTGCCATGACGAAGAGCTTTTTTAATTCCGCGCGATCCGGGCGCGGCAGGGAAAAGACCATGATGCCGACCACCAGCCAGAAGGTCATGCCCGCGGCCTGATGGAGAAGAAGCGCTGAAAGAAAGAAGACCGCCGAGAGAATCCGTCGCAGCCAGCGGTGCCGTCCGGGGACGGATCTCTGGCAGAGGTATCCCGCCAGGCATCCCAGAAAGGCCGCCCATACGCCGTGATTGGCACTTGCCCAGCTGACAGTAGCCTGCACCGCCGGCAGAAATCCCAGACACAGGGCCAGTCCCAACGAGTGGTGGAACCCCCAGCCGGCCTGTCGCAGGGATATAAAAACTGTCCACGCGAAGAGAACCGCGCCCACAAGCCCCACGAAACGCATCCAACACATATCGCCGACGGTGGAGGTGAATTGGAAAAGAGTCCTTTGCCAGAGATATTGGAACGGCCTGCCGATACTCAAGTCCCACTCCTTCAGGTGGGCGGTGATGCTCATGCCCCAGTTGTCCGTCTGGGAGGGCGTGATACGCTGATCGGGAGCGTAGGAGTCGGAGTAGTAGACTATCCGGCTGGGATCGTCGCGGTGCGCGTAGGGAATGAAGAGCGCCGAAGAGTACGCGAAGAAAAGGCAGACCGCGATGACGAGGAGGGCGAGAGCCGGAGACTCCCGTGCGGTGGAGGTTGTATTGTGCGCCACAGCTGGTATTCACGCACAATTGTCGGAACGTGCCAAGCGGAAAAGGGGGGCGGGAAAGAAAGAGCGTTTGTTCTCAGGAGGTTGGCTCACGCAGTCCAAGGTATTCTGATTCGGAGATTGTCCTGGAAGTGGCGATTTTAAAGAACGCAATGCTTGCCCATGTGAAAATTACACATTGGATGAAGGACAGCAACAGATTTGTCACCGCCAGACAAGACGGTATCCATCTTGGCGGATTTGATATGTGGTTCAAGTACACCCAATCATAGAAACCGATTGCGATCTCCAAGAACATGGTAACGCAGAACACGAAATATGTTAATCTGAAGTTGCCGGGAGAAAGGATGGACAGGAGAGCCAGAGCAGGCAGCCCCCATCGGTTATGGATTTGCGTGGAAAGTATGTAGAATGCCAGACCAACCATTGCCGTGCCGAGTGCAAACACATACACGGTGGGCCTGCGCCAAAGGACGATCAGGGTTGCCAATGTATATATGAACAGAAGCAACAAGCCGAGGTTTCGTGGAGAGATAAGCCCCGCGATCAGCACATCAGTTCCGTTTCCAAGATGACAGCCAGGCATGAACCTGGAGATCTCACGAAGAAACATCCACAAGTTCTCCGCGTGGTTTGAGAGCGTGACGCCTTTATTAAAAACGACAGTATAGGAGTCATATAATTCGCGGCCGGCACCATGCAAAACAATGGGTACGCATAGTAGCAATGTGGCCAGTAAAAAAGCGATGAGAGCCTTAAAAACACCCCGCGTGCCGCTTTTTCGCAGTACATAGACAAGAATAGTTGGGGCAAAAACGATGGCGGTGACTTTAAGTGATAGCGCCAGGGCGGCGGCAGCTCCCATCGTGAAGGGTTGATCGTTTATTGCCGCCATCAACGTCACGATAACGAAGAAGGCCAGCAACGCCTCCCATTGTCCCCACACGGCCGCCACACATAGCAGTGGAATACACATCAGATAGTTGTTGGCAACGGAAATGGCATAATGCTTCGCGCACTTTCTTTTTAAACCATGATATAAAACAAGGGCGGACGCAAAAAAAGCCACGATATTGGGCAGCTTCATGAAGAATACAAAAGAACTGACGGCATCGCTTACAAGCGGCCCGCAGATCATTTGTAACCGTTCAATGCCTGTGAGAATCCATAGAGCCACGGGTGGGTAAAGGTAACCCGCCTGGGGATCTCTTTGACCTTCCCTGTTTAGAAAATATATATTCCAAGGGCCTGTTCCCTGAGACTGGTGAGCCCACATCCGATGACATTGCAGTACGTCGGAGGGATCGTAAATCAAGGGCGCTACAAGAAGAGACCAAAGCAGGAGAAGACAAAACAGCGATTTGACTTTATCTGTCTGACTTTTGGTCATGATTGGGTTTAGAGATATGAATTCTGATATGACTTGTAAAGGGAAATCAGAGCAGCCTCGGGCTGATCCGCATAGCCTTGACAGTTTGCCAGGGTGTGGCAAGACTCCCTTGAATCGTATGAAGCGTAGCGTGATATCATGGGTGTCCTTTGGGCTTGTTTCTCTTCTGCTCTTCGCTATTCTTTCGACGGCCAATCCCTTTACCGGGCTTACCTGGCTTGTGAAGTTTGGCGATTATTTTGAGCCCAGAGCGCTGCCACAGCTCAGGAAAATAAAACATTCCGAGCTTTTTGATTCCTGGGGCTATGACGGCCAGTTTTACGCCCAGATGGCCATCAGGCCAGATCCCCATGATGCTTCGATTGTCAAGGCGATGGATGATTCCCCCTATCGCTTTAGAAGAATATTTCTGTCCGCGTTCTGCCATCTGCTGGGGTGTGGCAACGCGGCTTTTACGCTGCATTTGTACAGCCTGGCCAATATCTTCTTTTGGCTGCTGGCAGCAGTCCTGCTGGCGCGTTGGTGGATAAGGCTCGATGATTGGCTCTCCCTTTTGAGGTGGTCGGGCGTGATTTTCTCTGCGGGGGCTTTGAGTTCCATTCTCTGTGCCATGCCAGATCTGCCGGGGCTCTTCCTGATGATGGTGGGACTGTACTATCTGGGAAGCAACCGACGTCTGCTGGGTGCCTGTTTTCTGGCGCTTTCGGGACTCTCCCGCGAGACAAACCTGCTGGGCTGCGTGGGAGTAAGTGGAAAAAAGCCTGGATACGCGGTGCTGGCGCTGCTGCCCCCGCTCCTTTGGTTTGGATATCTGTTGACTGTCTTTGGGACCTTTGACGGGGGACTGAGAAACTTTGACTGGCCGTGGAACGGGGTGATGGGAATGTTTGCCTGGGAGAGGACCCACGGCATTACCGGCTGGCGCCTCGCAGTCCCGACTTTTGGGGCGATATCCCTGTACGCGCAGGCGTTCCATATTCTGGGACATCCCAGATGGTCGTCCGGGCTCTGGCGGGTGGGCGCAGCATTTGCAGCGCTCTTTTTCTTTTTGGGGACTTCCGTGTGGGAGGGATATCCCGGAGCCATTTATAGGGTGCTTCTGCCGATGACCTTCGTTTTCAACGTGCTGGTGAAGGATTGGAAATGGGCGGTGGCGGGAAATCTGCATATTATCCTGATGTTTCTTTTTGTGAGAAGCGATCTGAATAGCGCCCTCTGCACGATTTCGGGCTGACAAGAATTCTGCTGCCGTTATAAGATGAGGAAATGAAAAAAGCCTCCGGTATCTCCTGGTCCACCATCGAAAAAGCCGCCCTCATTTATCTGGGGCTGCCGGTCTTCATTTTCCTTCTGTGGTGGTTCAAGACGCCGTGGAACTTTCTCTTCGCGGGGTTGGCGGGATGGGGGTTGTGGGGGGCGATGAAGAGAGGGTGTCGGACGCGGCCAGGTAGTGAGGGGGGCAGCGCCCCCGAAAATAATTCCCCCCTCCTTGAAGGAGGGGCAGGGGGTGGATGTGGGAGCCTTTCGTCTGATGCCCCACCTTCGGGACTATCCAGAGCGGCTGACGCCGCGGAAGGGGAGTTCCATTATTCCTGGCGGGAGGTGGTGGCAATCATATTCGGCTGCGCGCTGGTGGCATTTGTGATGGGAGTCGGCGGCTGGATGCCGCAGAGCGCCGATTACGAGCAGGCCAATGAGTTTTTCCGCGGGCTGACGCCTTCCCATTGGCCGTGGGAGTGCCGGTTTTTGGACGGGAAGAGCTTTTCGGTAGTCTACTACTTCGGCTATCATCTCATTCCGGCGATTTTTGGAGCGCTTGGAGGACAATCAGCGGTCGATATATCGAGCTTCGCGCTGGCGACGCTGGGGCTCTCTCTGGGCGCTGTCGGCCTTGGAAAATATTTCCGGCTGCCGGCGTGGACGCTCTTTCTGCTTTTCGGTTTCGCGGGGCTGAGCTGGGTGGGAGATCTATTTTGGGGCCGCAGTGGTGACGAGAAGATGTTCTTCATTTGGTGGGCGCATCCTTGGCGCAATATTCCGATATCGGAGACGCTCTTTTTCGCGGCGCATCATTTTATTACGCCGCTCATTCTGACTCCTCTCGTACTAAGGGCTGCTGATGAGGGCCGGGTTGGGAAGGCGCTCCTGTGGGTGGCGTTGGGGCTTTTCTGGAGCCCGCTGACGGCGATCGGCGCGGGGATGGTGGGGGGACTGTATGTTGTTTGGGGGTTGTCGACAAGATTCCCAGGAATGAATTCCTGGGCTAACCCCGACAAGTCGGGGCGCTCCGCTTCGCTTCGCGAAGTCCCTATGGGACTATCGAGAACGGCTGGCGCCGTGAAAAAAGAAGTTGTCCGCCAGATGATCTCCATTGCCCTTATCACCCTCGGCATCGTCTTCCCCATCTGGGTCTTCTACTCCACTCGTCTTTACCCCGACAAACTGATCTTTCTGGGTGGGGATGTCTTCAGCCTGGGTTGGAAATACCCCTGCTTTGCGCTGTTGGAGTTCGGGGTATGGTTCGCGCTCATAAGGGGCGGCCTCTGGCGCGAGGGAAGAACCTGGGCGCTCCTGTTTTTGTTTCTGGCGGCCTCGTTCTTTACGATGGGACAGTCTCTAGATCTTTTCTACCGGCTCGATCAGGCCTGGCAGCTGGTCCTCTTCGCGCTCGTGATGCGTTCGCTTCTGGATAAGCCGGGGCTTTTGAGAATCACGCTCTTTACGCTCGTTTATCTGCTGGGCGCGGTGGCTCCCGGCTGCTGCTTCTACCAGAAATTCTCGGGAGAGAGAGTCCCTCTGACCAGAGAGTGCCGCTACGATCCCGAAGATTACCTGAGCTCCTGCAGCCGCATCTCCCTGCAGTTTTGGGGCGATCCCGGGAAGAACGCGCTCTCGAGGGCGCTTTTGCGGAGGGCGTCCGTGTTTTTGGAGATTCCCAAAAGATCAGGGGACTCCCAGATCAGCGTGTTTGTGAGTGAGAGAGTATCGATGATAGTCTCCTCCGGCAAAAGAGTTGACAAGAATATCGGTCTTTTCCCGTGGGTGGGGGTTGTCCCCTGGCAGGCCTGGGAGTTCCCCATGATGGCGCACGTGGTACTGGGCAACCGGGGCGAAGAAGTGCCGATGCGGTTGAGCTTTCGGATGGATAATATGACCTCAAAAGAGATTCCCATCGAGATCACGCGCTACTGGATCGCCGAGGGCCGTCCGGTCAGACCGCTCTACTCGGCTGTGGAGGTGCTGGAGTATAAAAGAAGGCATCCTTTTGAGAAGGTGCCGCCGGACTCGGAGAACGAGAAAGTGCGCGAGAAAATGGATTTTATTTTGCCTGTACGCGGGAAGGATGTGACGCTTGAGATGAAGCTACCCAAAGGCGTGAGCAAGCTGGATATCTCCGGCCGGGGCGATATGGTCATTCAAGGTGGGGAGGTGCTGCCGCAGTTCCGGATCAGCAGGCTAAAGTGGCAGGTGGAGGGGCAGGGCGAGCCGTCTTCCAATGCCCACCATTAAAATGCGCCACGCGGGCAAAAAAATCCCCCTCCATGTGGAGGGGGATTGCAAGGGGAGCAAACTTTAGTTTGTGCCGCCGATGTAGGAGCCTATGAGATTGCTAGCGCCGGCAGTGCAGTAGAGGGCCGTGTTACCGTCAGCGGGGTTCACGTAGATAGCCCAGGTATTGCCCGCGCCGTCATAATAGGTGGCGGCGGAGGTTGTAACCTGAAAACCCTGCGTGGTGGGACCGGTGCTGGCAGTCAGGGTTCCCAACGAGATCGTCGCGGAGCTCATCGTGCCAGAAGAATCCGAACAGGCACCGTTGGCGGCGGTCGTGGTACGGCCGCTGGCTGATGTTAGGAAACTGATGATCCTACCAGCATAGACTGTGGAGGCGAGAGTCGAAGAGGTGACCTCAGTACCTGGGCTGCCCCCCAGAGCCAACCACTGCTGGATGGCTGTCTGCAGGATTTGCTGCTGTCCCTGGGCTGTGGCGGCGGCGGCCTGGGAGCGGACGTTTATGAATCTTGGGACGATGATCGCGGCGACGACGGCCAGGATCGATAGAGCTACGAGTAGCTCGATGAGGGAGAAGCCTCCCTTGTTGGATGTTTTCATCATATGATGTATAATACTCGGTGTGGTTTGAAGGAACCCCGGTGGGGATGCCTCCAAAGGCACAGGTTAATATAACGGACGGAAATGTAAAGAGTAAAAGAGTGTTATGTTACTGGGCATAAAGTCTTGGGATTTATAGTGTAGCACGGAAAGCGGGGAGTGTGGAGAGTTTTGGGGTAAAGAAATGTAAAAGAGGCCACGTACTAAAGTACGTGGCTACATCCGGATCGTCCGGATAAACCGGACTGGTCTGGTTTGGAACCAAAGCAACACGCGAGGAAGTTGAAACACGTCTTTCAGCGTTGTCAGACAAGTCCGGCTTGTCCGGACGGTCCGAGTGTAGCCCAGGAGTTCAGTCCTGGGCTGTTGCGTGAATTTAAAAAACAACACACACAAAGAATAAGTGTTTGTCTGTTTATTCCTTTGTAACCTCAGTCCTTTGTAGGCGGGGGATGGGTTCGCGGAGGGTGGACGCGCGGGGGACGCTCTGGAGAGGATGAGTCGCGGGAGGGCGCAACCACGTACTAAAGTACGTGGCTACATCCGGATCGTCCGGATAAACCGGACTGGTCTGGTTTGGAACCAAAGCAACACGCGAGGAAGTTGAAACACGTCTTTCAGCGTTGTCAGACAAGTCCGGCTTGTCCGGACGGTCCGGATGTAGCCCAGGAGTTCAGTCCTGGGCGGGGTCGAAGGACAGGGGGCAATCGGATAGTGTTATAATCCCCCCATGCCAAACGACCCGGAGAAATTCCACGATGATCATCTTGCCTGGACTCCCCCCCTGTGGGACGCCTTTCCCGGAGAGGCGCGGCCGCGCAGAGAGGCCGAAAGAGTTCGCGCCGCGCGCGCGCGGGATCTGCGGGAGATACTCTCCACCCAGGCCGGAAAGCGTTTTTTCCGCGACATGATGATCCTCTGCGGGGTCTTCTCCGAGCAGTTCAAGGGCAATTCCTCCACGTACTATGACCAGGGCTGCCGGGCCGTGGGGCTAAGATATTGGAACCTTATCGGAGAGGTGGACAAGGATTTGCAAAAGGATATTTCGCCGCCGTATGGGGACTGGCCTTATGCGGAGAAGGAAGAGGAGTGAGACACGCCCTATTTTGAAGGGGCTTGAGTCGTGTAATATTGCATACTGATGACCGCGCGACCCGAACTATCCAGGGAAGTACTGTAATCGAGCCGATAAAAAGTGCCATTCTGATAGGCGTAGCTGCTGCCGCTATTGGGAGGATTGACATTGATGTAGAGCAGATAGTTCGGGACGACTTCCGGCGCCCTGCCATCAGTATTGCCGGAGGCCCAAAATAGGGCGAGATTTATGAAGGATCCGCCATCCCATTGTCCAGGGCTCATCGAACTGGTGTAGGTTGGGGTATATTGGGGCGATCCCCAATTCAGGCCTTGCATGAAAGCCGCCGTCGGGTACGCGTTGAAGGAGGTTCCGTCAAAAGTTATCATGATATTTCCGCCCTGGCAAAAAGCGATGTCGTTCAAACCCGCCGGCCAGTTGTATTGCGATACCATTGAGGCAGGAGGGTTCGGTGTTATATCAGCGGGGAAAACGACACGAATCTCATTGCTTGTTCCTCCATCCTGCACGGTGGGGGTGCTGGTACTGTCGAAGTTGGTTCCCGGCGTACTGTTCATGAGATCATACAAGCCCGAATGATCGTTGCCGGCTCCCAGATCGGCAGGGGACCAGAAAGGCAGCGCGGATCAGTATCATCCGGTTAGAAGCCATTGAGGGTTAGTTGGTTACAAAAGCTATT
>CAZIPW010000014.1:0-58464 GCA_964541675.1 uncultured Verrucomicrobiota bacterium | reverse complement strand
GACTTTTATTCATCTAGGTGTCTATTATACACCCATTACCTAGGTCAGCCCCTTTATTTTAATGGAGTGGACATCAGACACGCCTCCTCGGACGCCCTGCGCCCCCTGACCTCGATTGTGCCGCAGGATCCCTCCCTTTTTCACCGCAGCGTTTTTGAGAATGTGCGCTTTTCAAAGCCTGAGGCCACCCGCGGGGACGTCGAGACTGCCTGCAAAAGAGCCCACGCGCATGAGTTCATCATGAAGCTGCCCAAAGCCTACGACAGCCTGGTGGGTGATCGGGGCGTCAAGCTCTCCGTGGGACAGCGCCAGAGAATCGTCATCGCGCGCGCCATATTGAAGGATGCCCCCATCGTAATCTTTGACGAGGCCACCTCCGCGCTCGACTCCGAAAGCGAACAGGCCATCCAGCAGGCCATACACGCCCTCTTCGAGAACAAGACCCTGATCGTGATCGCCCACCGGCTATCCACCCTGCGCATGATGGATCGCGTGCTGGTCTTTGACGCGGGGAAAATAGTTGAGGACGGAACACCCGCGGCCCTCCTGAAAAACAGGGGGCTCTACGCGAGGCTGTGGGAGATGCAAAGCAGCGGCTTTATCGGAGACCTTACGCGGCCGCCCTATGGTGGGAGCGCGGCATGAGGCTAGAGCATTTACAAAAGTTATGTAGGCTATCCTTTTGTTTGCCCCCCGTAAAAAGCACCGCAACGGGGGGCTATACAATGCAACCCACAAGGGGTTGTGGGAGCTAAAGTGGCAGGGGCTTTTTTGGTTGGAGGGGTATAGGGACAGTGCCCCAGGCGGGTGTGGGCCCGCAGGGTCCTATAAAAATCCCCTCCTTGAAGGAGGGGCAAGGGGTGGATGTGAGGATGCCAATGGACGTTGTGGACAGGAAGCACCCCGTAAAAAGCACCCGCCTTCGCCGAGGCTTCGGCGGGCAGGCCTCCACCGGGGGTTATACTATGCAACCGCACTAAACCTCCGGTACCAGCGGGACCGCTTCAGGACTCTTAAGCTCTGGCAACTCCATGACCGGCTTCATCTCTTCGCGCTCACCCAGCGCCGCCGACAGGCTCACCGGCAATTCGATCGGCATCTCCTTGAGGGCTTCGAAGAGCGATTGTTTGTACTCGTTCTTGATGGAAGTTCCGGGCTTGGCGGCAGTGTACGCGCCCAGGAGGGCGTGGACCCTGCAGGCAGGATCAGCCGCGAGCGTCTCCATCACCTCGTGGAACTCTCTGGAGCTGATCGCGCCCCTGCTGAGCGCCCAGACGGCGGAATTCGCCAGCTGGTAGGCGTTCTGGGGATTCGGGCTCTCCTGAAAGGCGATCCGGCAGAGCTTGAAGTGGAAGTTCGCCTGCAGCTTGCTGCCGCCGGCGGCAGCACCATAGGCGCCCTCCAGCACCGCCTTCTGAAAGGCGTGCTTTTTGAGAAGATTATTGATGATTTTTCTTCTGCGGGCCGGTTTGATCGCGTGCTTCCTCTCGGCCTTCACGGCCGCCGCCGCCAGTTTGTACGCGGTCCCAGCCGACATATTTTGGCGATGGTTGGCAAGGCACTGCTTGAGCTCAAGGAGCTCCGCTTTCTCCTGTTTCCGGTCAAGTGCCTGACGGGCCTCCAGCACCGGACGGGCCAGCTCTTCAATGCGTTTCAGGTAAGTACGCGCCTTGACAAGGTCTTCGGCTGTAATGGCGACATTGCCCAAGAGCGTCCTTGCCCTGAAGGGGGACGGGACGGGAGAAGCCGGTCTTACTGTAATAGCCTGGGCCATTTGTAATGTAAATTAATGTTCCTATTATAACATCCCGCGGATCTTTTTCAAGCTCCTGTTTTTTCAATATTTTTACAATCCTTGGAACCTTCAGGCCTATGCCACGGGTTGAAACCCGAGGCTAGAGCATTTACAAAAATCATGTAGTCAATTCTCTTGCTCGCCACCGGTAAAAAGCACCGCAACCGGTGGCTATACAAGGCAACCCGCAAGGGGTTGGGTGGTCGGGAATAATACGTATTTTATGGAAGTGCTCTAAGATGCCTTCGATCGCTCCGCGATGTCAGCGTGGGATGCTAAAGGCGCGGGGGATTAAAAAAAGAGGGTATGGGGGCGTCAGCCCCCAGTCGGGCGTGGGCCCGCAGAGACCATGTAAAATTCCCACGCCTTGAAGGCGGGGGAAAGGGGGTGGATGATAGTGGACCAGGTGGACACACACGGACGGGGAGATACGAATTATGGGAAGCATGAGAAGAATGGGGAAACCACTGTTATTCGTCATTGCAGTATATGCAAAGATGGCTATGATGATCAGACGCTTATCCCGACAACTGTTTTCCGCAATACCATGAAGAAAGACCTGCTCATAGGCTATCAGGCGCTGATCCGCGATTACAAACTGAAGGTCATCCCGCATTGGCATCACGCGCGGCTTGGGGAACGTCACAAAAAGTTTTCAAGGGGTGGCTGCGTCTATGAGATCTTCACCCGACCGGATTCCCCCGACAATACGCTGTGGGGGCAACTGGTGTTCGCACTCACCCGTCAGGGAGTATCTTTGGAAATACTCGCCGCGCTTTTCAGCCATGTCGGATCCTCTGAGATTCTGGAATGCGTTCGCGGACGCGAATAAGATCCTGTAGCGCGGCAACTATGGTATCTCTATGAGTTCCTGACCGGCAGCCGCCTGGAGCTTCAGGACCTTCCCGCAGGGGAATACGTGGACATTCTTGACCAGCGGCTTTACTACACGGCCTCTCCGCGACGAGTGGCTCGCCAGCGCGTGAACGACAATCTTCTGGGCGGGGCTGATTTCTGCCCGCTGGTTCGGCGCACCGAAGAACTGCGGCGCCTGGAAAAGGAGATTCAACCGTTTGGCGAGAGCACGCTGCTGGAATATCCCCGCGGAATCCACCGCAAAGCGGCAGCCTATATCGGACACGAGATTCCTGACACCGCGAAAAGCCGGTTTCCAGGCAAACCGGACTTCTTCAGCAAAGAGGGTCTTCTCTTTCTGCGCGGGAAGATCATCCGGAACGCGCCGCAAGATGGCTACCGCAAAAAACAGGCCTATGTGGCATTGTTGCTCGGCAGGACAGGCAGGAAGGTCAAACTGATATGCCCCAAGCCGGACGATCTTGACTCCCTTATGGAGGGGCTTTTTGCCTCCTACAGGCGGCAACGAGAGATGCACCCCGTCATCCAGGCGGCCACCATTTCCTTTGGCTTTGTCCACATCCATCCCTTCGGGGATGGCAACGGCCGCCTCCACAAATTTCTCGCGCAGGAGATCCTCTCACGGCGCGGTTTTATGCCCCCGGGTCTTTTGTTCCCAATGTCGGCCGTCATTGCCGACGATTATGAGCTCTACGCGAGGGCCTACCGCGACTGGGAGAAGGAACTTTTGAAAGTGGTCCGCTACACTCTGGATCCCATCGGACGCATGAAGGTTCACGGGGAAACGGCGCTTCATTATCGGTACATAGACATGACGGAGCAGTCCACAGTTCTCTTTTCGCTCATTGGGCGGACAAAAACAGGAATCGGGCGCACGCTCAACCATATGCGGGGCGGGAAGATCATCCGCGAGACGTTGCGCGTTGTCTCCGGCATTCCCAACGAGCTTATTCGGAAAGCTGTCCGGCTCTCCACGATGGGAAACTCATCGCTGGAAGAACGCGCCGGAATTCTGGCCGGCGAGTTGCGCTCCTATCTGCGGAAGGCACTTCCGGCGCGCAAACGGAGAGCTCTGCTGCGCGCGGAGAGTCTGTCGGCCGAAAATGAAAAAGACGCGTATGAAGTGGCACGGCGGCTCTTTGGACTGATGGCTCCGATCGAGGGAGGCGGCAAACCGCTCTATCTGCCCCCGCCGCGTCCCAATGCGGCGGACGCCTTTGTTGAGCGGCAACTCCGGCAGATGACCTCGCAGAAAGCGGCCTTCTCCCTCATTGAGCTGCTGGTGGCGCTCTCTATTCTTGCGGTCGTGGCGGCCATCATCGTTCCGAATTTCATTGGCATAAATAATCAGGCGGATGACACCGTAGCCAAGAACAACATTCAGACACTCAGTTCTGTCTACGCCAGCTGGACTGATATGGGGGGAAACGCAGGCAGCGCCAACACTTGCGGAGGACCCATCACCATCCTGGAGTTTCTCACGACAGTTTCCAATGGCACACCCGACCGCGGTTTCGCCGACAAGGGCATTGATATCGACCCTGCAACCCATACATATAATGGGCCTCTCGACACATCGTCCACATGCTCTTCCTCGGTCTTTTCGATCTCAAACGCGGGGGTAATGCCAATCGGTGATAATGGATTTACGGTGACCACGGCAACCGCCGATGGCTTTCACGCGAACGCAGGCGGCCAGGTTGGACCGGCAATTTATTACAAGATAGGCAAGTGGCTGTATGTCATTGAGTACCACACAGCAGAAGGCTCATATTTTCAGTTGGCGGATCCGTCGACTTCGACAGCGTGGCCGCAAGACATAGACTCAGCTGACAATGGTAATCTCACCAAGAATCCCGTTGACCTCAGCACCCTTCCGAATGGCTTTACGATTCCAGGAGGGACGGCTGAAATATCAATTCTGCTATAGAAGCTTTTGCCACGGGTTGATCCAGCCTTCGCGCGAGGCTTCGGCGGACTATGACTCCGTGGGTACAACCAGATCGTCCGGACAGGCCTATGCCACGGGTTAAAACCCGAGGCTGAGATGCCTTCGATCGCTCCGCGATGTCAGCGTGGGATGCTAAAGGCGCGGGAGATTAAAAAAAGAGGATATTGGGGCGTCAGCCCCCAGTCGGGCGTGGGCCCGCAGAGACCATGTAAAATTCCCACGCCTTGAAGGCGGGGATAAGGGGTGGGTGAAATGGACATTGTGGACAGAGTGGACCAGGTGGACACACGGACGTATCCGACAGAAAAGTGGGACCCGCGGACGAGATCCGGCAGAGCGAAAGGTACCCAAAGGCATGGGGTATGGAGGCAAAGGCGGAACGTTGACGGAGATTCTCCGGCGTGGTAGAATCGGCGATCCCTTTCCACGCAAATGGCACAAAGCCCGACATCGGCCAGCCACGGATCCGAAAGCCTGAACCGCTTCCGGGGGAAACCGTTCGCGTTCCTGCTGTACGTGGCGCGGGACCACTGGTGGTTCTTCGCGGGCATAGCGCTGTGCAAGCTGCTGGAATCCGTGGCGGAGATAGTGCCCTCCTTCGCGTACGCAAAACTGGCCCAATGGCTGCAAAGCGGAAACCTTTCGATCATTGAGGCGCTCTCCGGAGGCGCGGTGGTGCTGCTGTCGTATATGATCAACGAAACGTTCTTTTCGCTCTCCATGTATTTGAACGGACTGCGCTGCGCCAGAACGGGTCCCCGCGCCAAAACGCTGCTCCTGGAATACGCCCTCGGACAGTCCTACGATTTCTTTGTCAGAACGCTCTCGGGCAAAACAGCCGGAAGAATCAACCAGATTGAGGATTCGATGAACGAGATCTCGTGGGATATGCTCACTGTTGTCGTCGGAGCGGGCTCAAGGCTCTTCATGGTGGCCTCCATCCTGCTGACCATCCACTGGCAGCTGGCGCTCCTCTTTTTTCTGTGGGCCGTTGTCTTTTATCACCACAACATCAAGAAGATGGCGGGCATAAGAGCCGCGAACAAGGAGCTCTCCGACGCGGGCTCGACGACTTCCGGACAGATCATAGACGTCGTCTCCAATTTTCAGGTGTTCTTCTCCTTTGGAAAAACAAAGCAGGAAGTCCAACGGATAGGCACCTATCTGGACAGGGAAATACGCGCGGAAAGAACGGTGGCCTATCAGGAGATGAGGATGCTGCTGTCGCGCTGCAATTGGTTTGGCTTTTTGGGAATCATACTGCTGGGCGGAAGTATGTCGCTGATCCTGGAGCACCAGTTGACGATTCCCCAGCTTTCCATGGTCTTTGGGCTTTGGACAGCCTGCGCGGGGATTGAGTGGATGAACTGGCTGATAGGAGGACTGCTGTGGCACCACGCGAAGGCTCAGGAGCAGCTGACGGGAATACTGGAGCCCTATACCGTAAAGGAGGTTCCGAACGCAAAGACCGTTGTCGCGGGGAGAAGCGACATCGCCGTCGAAGGGGTCACTTTCTCCTATCCCAGCGGCTCGAAGATTTTTGACAGGTTGTCCATCAGCATACCCGGAGGAGAGCACATAGGGCTGGTGGGCCGGTCGGGAGCGGGGAAAAGCACCTTCGTCGCGCTCATCCTGCGCTACTATGATCCGCAGGAGGGCTCGATCAGGATACAGGGCTCGGACATCAGGGAGTTGAAACGCGAGAACCACCGCGAGATGATCTCCGTGGTGCCGCAGGACCCTTCTCTTTTCCACCGCAGCATCCTCGACAACGTCCGTTTTGCCAGGCCCAGCGCCAGCATAGAGGAGGTGCAGGCCGCCTGCCGCAAGGCCCACGCGCATGAATTCATAGAGAAGCTGCCGCAGCGTTACGAGGCGATGGTCGGCGAACACGGCGTCAAGCTCTCCGTCGGACAGCGCCAGAGAATCGCCATAGCGCGCGCCATCCTCAAAGACGCCCCCATCGTGATCTTTGACGAGGCCACCTCCGCTCTCGACTCCGAAAGCGAGCAGGCCATACACGAGGCCATTGGGACGCTCTTCACCGAGAAAACACTCATCGTGATCGCGCACCGGCTCTCGACTCTCAGGGAGATGAACAGGATCGTCGTCTTTGAAGCCGGAAAGATCGTCGAGGACGGTGCACCCGAAAAACTGCTGAGCTCCGATGGGCTCTATGCCCGCTTCTGGCAGCTGCAAAGCAGGGGCTTCCTGGAGGGGGAAACCAGGCCGCCGTACGGGGGCAGCATCGCAGAGGAGGACGTCCCATGACCATCCGGGTAGGCGGCGGATTTTTGAGTATGCTCACAATTGTTTTTGTGGGGCTCAAGCTCGCGCGTATTATCGACTGGCCGTGGCTGTGGGTGCTCTCCCCTCTCTGGATTCCGGCAGCGCTGACTTTGTGTGGGGTATTGCTGGCGCTTCTCATCGCGCTTGTGGCGATGATTTTCTTCCGGGGGGCTTTTAAGAAGTTCTCGCAAAACCCGCCGATGTACAAGGCCACCCCGGAGGGTTTCCGCGTGGAAAAGAATGTGACGCCGGAGAAGAAATAGTAGGGTGGAAGCCCCCGGACTAGAGTTTGTCCCCCGTAAAGAACACCTCAACGGTCGCATTCGCCCATCACAAAGTCGAGAGAGCCCAAAATTACCGGCATATCGGCGAGCATATGCCCCGGCATCATCTTCGGCAGGATCGAGAGATTGCAGAAGCTCGGGCCCCTTATCTTGAGGCGATAGGGCACTCCCCCACCCCGGCTGACTATGTAGAAGCCCAGGGCACCCTTGGGGTTCTCGGCCTCAAAATAGATTTCGCCGGGAGGGATTTGCGGGCCTTCGGTCGTGATCATGAAATTCTGGATAAGCTCCTCCATGTGCTCAAGAACTCTCTCCTTTGGAGGGGGGACGATCTTGCGGTAATCGTGGGCCATGATCGGGCCAGTGGGCATTTTGGCGAGAGCCTGCCGGACAATTTTGATGCTCTCACGCATCTCCTCCATGCGGATAAGGTAACGGTCGTAGCAGTCGCCCTTCGTACCCACGGGAACATCAAACTCGTATTGCTCGTAGCCCAGATAGGGCTTGTCTTTACGCAGGTCCAACGAGAGGCCGCTGCCGCGCAGATTCGGTCCGGTGAGCCCATAACCGGTGGCATCGACCGGAGTGATGATGCCGATGCCCTGGGTGCGATCGACAAAGATGCGGTTGCGCGTCAGGAGGACGTCGACCTCACCGATGATTTTGAGGACCTCGTCGCAGGCTTTTAGCGCCCTGCCATCCCAGCCGGCGGGCATATCGCCGCGCAGCCCACCGATGCGGGTGTAGCTGGTCGTCAGGCGCGCGCCAGTGAGCTCCTCAAAGAGAGTATACAATTTTTCGCGCGCCGTAAAGGTGTACATGAAGACCGTCCAGGCACCCGTATCCATCGCGTAGGCACCCAGCCCCAGAAGATGGGAGGCTACTCTGGAGAGCTCGCAGCAGACGACGCGGATGGCGGCGCAGCGGGGAGTGATGGTCAGCCCCGCAAGCTTCTCGACGGCGAGAGCGTAGGCCACGTTGTTGGAGAGGGCAGCCAAGTAATCGAGACGATCCGTGTAGGGTATGAACTGGGTGTAGGTGAGGTTCTCGGCGATCTTTTCGTCCCCGCGGTGCAGATAACCGATGATCGGCTCGCAGGATTTGATCATTTCGCCGTCCAGGGTCAGCTTGAGGCGCAAAACCCCGTGCGTGGACGGGTGCGACGGCCCGACGGAGAGCGTCATCTCCTCTTCGACGGAGGTATTGGGCTGAATGGGTGCTTGCGCGGGCATCTTTCAGGATTGCAACCGATTTGGGCGCGCTTGGCAAGAAGAACAGGTGAGACGTATGCCACAGGGAAGAGGGGAGCCCCCGGACTAAACTCCGGGGCTACAACCGGATCGTCCGGACAGGCCGGACTGGGCCCGTGGAAAGACTGAAAGAAGGGGGCACGGCAGAGGGGAGTATGGACGCTGTGGACATGGTGGACGAGAGGAACAAAATGAAAAGGGGGGTATGGGGGCACCGCCTCTGAATAAACACGGAGATACCTGTTAGTGGAGCTTTATTCCCGCCAGCTCTGGTCTTTGCCGGACGGCTCGCGTTTGGACATTGTTTTCCCCGGAGCAGCTACAAATGGCCCGCCGGCCATCGGAGAGGGAGTAAGCCCCGCGCCTGTCTCCTCCGCCACGTCCCCGGCGGGAAGCGGGGTATCGAGCCCCGAAAGCGGAAACTCTTTTCTCAAAGGGTGATACGGGTATCCCTCCCAGAGGAGAATCCGGCGCAAATCGGGGTGGCCCGCGAATCTGACCCCCATCAGGTCGTAACATTCCCTCTCGTGCCAGTCGGCCGCAGGCCACAAATCGGTCACGCTGGGAGCCTCGGGAGAGTCGTTGGAAGCGCAAAAAACGGCCACGCGCAGATACTCGCGGCTATTCGGATCAAAGAGATGATAGACCACCTCGAAACGCTGCGCCGCGGCGGTGCCGTGATCGACGGCCGTCAGATCCATGAGCATCGTATAGGAGTCCTTTAACGAGGAGAGTGCCGCGTGCAGGGCGTCGATGGCGCAATTGTAAGAAGGACAGTCCGTGGAGGGACGCGGCGTGAACTCTGCGGGGATCGGCATTCAAGGACAACTCTAGGAGCTCTCCGGCGATTCTCAAGAAGAAAATGGGGGGGGGAGTTTGCCCCCCGTAAAAAGCACCGCAACGGGGGGCTATACAAGGCAACCCGCAAGGGGTTGTAGAAGCTAAAGTGACAAGAACTTTGAGGGTTTTTGGGGTATGGGGACAGCGCCCCAGGCGGGTGTGCGAGCCATGAGAGGAATGGGAGAAATCTGCGACAAAGGTTCGTGAGTGCTATTTTAGAATTGGCATATCGGTACATATAGTGTATGATATATCCCTGATTAATAACTAATATGGATTTAGCTCAACCCGAAAAGTCAGTTCAATACACGCACGAAATGACTTTCCATCTGGGTGTTTCCACCGCACGGATGGTACGAAGAGAATTGGGCAAATGCCTGGAAGGGCCACCGTATCGGCACCACATCAAGAGAGTTTTTATCGACGACGATCAGTGCAGTATCGCCCAGAAGCATTGGCAGCTTGACTGGAGAAGGTTCTATGATGGACCCAGACAGGTGGATCAACCAGCCCCATTGCGCTGGAAACTGACGCATAGACCCTGTCAGAGCGGGTATGGCCAGGTATGTGAGGATGAAGAGGAGATCATACGACTCCTGGGTCTATCCCCCACGAAGGATCTTCGAGCGGCTTTGAGTCGAAAAGAACTGGCCGTTCTGGCCAGAGTCAAGGGTCAACGGTTATTCTACGATCTTGGAGGAATAACGGCCGACATCACTGATTACCAGATTACTCCCATAACAGCAAATTTCGGAAAACTACTCTATCCGCTTATCCTGGAGATAAGCGCAAAGGGAAATTCGCCGGAGGAGATGGATATAAAGGCCGGACGCATGGAACAGCTGAGTAAGTCTTTGGGACTGACCACCCAGGCGCCGAACTGGCGGCTCTTTACGGCGCGTGAGTTTGTGAAAAAAGGGCTGGTTGCCGCCCCGGTCGCGGCGTAGGGAATACTGATACAACAAAGGGTACAAGACGTGGACTTAGGGCAGTACGGCTGTTCTGACAACCTTACCGCGCTTCGCGCCTGTAACGCCGGTACCCGGCTAAAAAGAAACGGCTGCGATATGCCGCCCTGCCGCTTTCTCCGACAAGTCGGAGCAGGACAGGACTTGTCGCAAGACGATGAAAGAAGAGGCATTATACAAGGGGGTAAGAGGGTGGATGAAAATGGACTGGATGGACATTATGGACGAGGTGGACACAACACGGACCTTCACGGACGAACACAGACTTACACGGACTGGCACGAACAAAGCGAAAGGACGCAGGGCAGCCGCGGGGGCAAGGGGGTGGGTGTAAATGTAAGGGACAGACGAATCATGCGAAGCAAGGGAATCATGGGAGGAAGGCAAGCGGCAAGAGCGGATCTACACTGACGATCCGGCGACCGGAAAACCCGGACGGGTAAGGGTCTCTTTGAAGGGCTTGCTTCCCTGGATTTTCTTTTGCAGGAGCATCATCGCGTCGAGAATCGCCTCGGGGCGCGGCGGGCATCCGCTGATATAGACATCGACCGGCAAAATCCGGTCCACCCCCTGCAAAACCGCGTAGCTGCGGTACATCCCTCCGCTCGACGCGCACGCTCCCATCGCCACCACCCATTTGGGATCGGGCATCTGGTCGTAGATGCGTCGCACCATCTCGGACATCTTGTAGGTGACAGTCCCCGAGACGATCATGCAGTCGCACTGGCGCGGGGAGAAGCGCATGACTTCCATGCCGAAGCGAGCGATGTCGAAACGGCTGGCGCCGGAGGCCATCAGCTCGATGGCGCAGCACGCCAAGCCCATCGGCATCGGCCAGACGGAGTTTTTGCGGACCCAGTTGACGACGGCGTCCACGCGGGTGGCGATGAAGCCCCCCTCCACCTTGGAGTTGTAGCCGATCTCGGCGGTCTGCATGGAATAAAACTAACGGCTTTGGGGGGAAAGGCAATACGAAAGACCTTTCAAGGACCGGACGGACACCGGAAGCACCGAGAGGAATGGGAGAAGGACAACCAAAACCGAAGAGGTGGCCACACTTGAAAAATGACGCGGTTTTGGTAGAGTTGGTGATGGGCGATACGGTAAACAATGTTATTGAGACTCCGCGGCTATCGTTGCGGAGGTTGCGCCCGGATATGTTCGGCGCCATTTACCACGTGGCCAAAAGAAACTTCTGCCTTCTGAACCGGAATGGAATCTGGCTGGGCAACCCCGTGGCATCTTCTTTTGAGGAAGCTGAGTGTCGACACTGGCTGAGAGTATCCGAGTCCGACTGGGAGAACGGGCGACAGTACGAGTGGGGGATCTTCGGCAAAAGTGACCGCGCGTTTATGGGCTGCACGGGAGTCCACGGCATAGAGACGATCAGTCCTGACTATTACCGTGTTCCAAAATACCGCGGAGAGTTATCCTGCTGGGTCGACACCAAAAGGCAAAGACGCGGAATTGCCTTTGAATCACGCAAGGCGGTGCTGCAGGAATTAAGAGAGTGCCACTTCTCCAGAGTGGTGGTAAAATGCCATGCAGAGAATATTCCACCGCAAAGGCTGGCGGAGAAACTTGGCTTTTCAAAATCTCCAGACTGGGGCAGCAACGAGGTGAGCTATTTTATAGACTTGCGGCGGACAAAGGGCGCCGTCTACGCTCCCAGGGAGAGAATGGTGGTGGCAGGACGATAGACGGGGGACATTGTGGCAAAGACAAACGACAGATGCCGCATGGACATATACCTTAGCCACGGGTTGAAACCCGAGGCTAAGATGCCTTCGATCGCTCCGCGATGTTAGCGAGAGATTCTAAAGGCGCGGGGGATAAAAAAGGGGTATGGGAGTACCAGCCCCCGAAAATCAATTTCCCCGCCCAGAGGCGCGGGGGCAAGGGGGTGGGTGGATATGGACTGGATGGACGAGGTGGACACACACGGACGAACACAGACTGACACGGACGGGCACTGACAGGGGCATACGAATCATATGAAGCAGGGGAATCATCGGAGAAATGCGAGACCGCCTACACCTCGTACATTTCGCCGGGGACGGGATTCAAGACCCCGCTCGGGGCGCTGAGCCGGTCGAGAAAATACTGTCGGGCCGCCGGTTCGCCGTGGGTGAGGACTATCGCGCGCGGCTCCAACTGCTGCGCCATCTTGAGAAGATCCTCTCGATCCGCGTGTCCGGAAAGATCGAAGCCTTCAACGCGGGCCTTCAGCTCGGCTTCATAATCCAGACCCTTGAAAAGATAGCGGTCGCCCTGATTGAGCCGTCGGATCTCCCCGCCGGGGGTCTCCGGATCGCAGTAACCGACAAAAAGGATCGAGGAGAGCGTGTCGCCAAAGAGGCTGGCGGCCACAGCATAGGAGGGGGTCTTCTCCACCACCATGCCGCTTGAAAGCAGATAGATGCCCTTGTGGCGGACGCCTCCCCTGTGGGGATCGATGAAGTCCGGCAGCACCTTCGGCCTGAGTTCCTTGATGAGCTTGCGGCTGAAGTGGACGAGCCCTGTCTTGCGGTGGAGCTCGTCGTAGTAGTCGGCAATATCAACTCCCAGGCCCGAGCAGAAGAGGGGGGCTTCCAGCAGCTCGCCGTTTTTTCTGGCATAGGACAGATGCATCAGCAGCTCCTGCATCCGCCCCAGTGCAAAGGCGGGGATGAGCACCGATCCGCCGCTTTCGATGGAGTCGTTGATGGAGAGAAGCAGCCGCTCCGCCTCCTCCTGGCGCGTGGCCTGGCGGACGGCGTTGCCGCGGGTGGTCTCCATGACGAGAATATCTATTTTCCCCTCGGGCAAAGAAGCGCCGCGCACCGTCCACTGATCCTGAAAGAGAATGTCGCCGGTAAAGAATATCCTCTGGTGGCGGTATTCCAAAAGGACTCCTGAGGCTCCCGCCAGATGCCCCGCCGGAAGAAGCGTCACGTACAGCTCCTCCCCGTTGGCCTCAAAGACGCGGCGGCGGTGATAGGGGCTCTCCCAGACGCGTAAAACGAGTTTTTCGACCTCGCTGCGGGTGTAGAGCGGGTACTCCTTGAGCCCCAGCTCGTCGCGCTGAAGCGTCATGATGCTGACTGAATTATGCAGCATTCTGGGCATGAGAAGCGCGGAGGGAAGAGAGGTCAAAATGGGACTGGTGGGAAAGAGCCGGGCCAGAATCGGAATGGAGCCGAGGTGATCCAGGTGGGTGTGCGTCAGGATGATGGCGTCCAGGTGGCGGGCGGGAATCTTCTCGAAGGCGGGGAGCGCCTCGCGACCGGTCAGCTTGGGGTGGACTCCACTGTCAATCACCAGACTGAAGGGCCCCAGCTCCACGTACATGGAATTGGCGCCGATGCCGCCCTTGGAGTTGAGATCGATCAGTTTCATGGCTAAAACACAATAGGAATGGGGAGCCTACGCCCTTTATAAGCATTTTGCAAGCCAGGGGATGGGTGAAAGCCATAGCCGTGGACTTAGAGCATTTACAAAAATTATGTAGACTGTCCTTTTGTTTGCCCCCCGTAAAAAGCACCCACCTTCGCCGAGGCTTCGGCGGGCAGGCCTCCACGGATGGGCTATACAAGGCAACCCGCAAGGGAAAGCCCCCGGACTGAACTCCGGGGCTACAACCGGATCGTCCGGACAAGCCGGACTGGGCCTGCGAAAAGCCGAAAGAAGGGAACAAGGGGGAGGATGTGAGGATGATAATGGACGTTGTGGACAAAGTGGACACAGCACGGGGGTGCGGGGGAGACCAGCCCCCGGATATGCGCTCCCCTACTCGCGCTGGTCGTTGAGATATTTTCCGGTGTCCGGCCTCACCATCACATATATTGCAAGCGACGCCACTGCCAGCGTGAAAAGCGCGTGGAAGTAGTTCGCGCTATTGGCAAGCAGATTATAGTAGTTGCGCGGCAAATGGAAGATCTCCCGCGAGAGCCAGACAAGTACCGCCGCGTTCCACCAGAAAGTCAGAACCCTGACGCCAAGCCATTTGTTGACAAGCGCCTTGATGATATAGAGTCTGAAGATGAAACCGATGATCCAGGTGAGCAGGTGCGCCTGGAAACGCGCGCCGGAGGTGTAGAGCGCCAGTTCCGCCAGATCAACCACCTCCACCACCAGCTGCGCGATCATCAGAATGATCAGCCACCTGAGGAAAGCCGGAGCCTGCAAAAATTTGAATGCGTCTTCGTCCACAAAACGAGGGGTGTGCGGCACAATACCAGTAGCGGGCGGGGCGCGTCAATGAAGGAAAGCTACCGCTCTATCTCCCCCACCCTGGGATCATCGGCAAGACAGAAATACAAGATAACAAACCTATAGCAAGGCAAATATGGCAACGAACCCTCCTAAAACGAAAACAAATGGGCCGGCTTCGCCTCCAGAAAATATCGGGGCTTCAAACATAAGAAATATGGCCAGCCCCAAGAGTACTATAGTTGTTAGCCTTCTGGGTGTGCTTTTAGTGTCCACAATGCGGTGGTCTCCATTTGGAAACAACAAGACGTCTTTCCATCCGATCTTTTTTAACGCTCCGATCAAGGCAGGGGCATTCTCACGGGCAACGTGGACAGTGATGGCGTGGTGGTGTTCCGTGTCAACCACGGCTCCCAGGTGCTCTGTGACTAGCCTTTTTGCCTCATCCAAGCGCAACGACTTCATATATACGATGTATAGCGCGCTATCAGAGGTGTCAACGTGAATTGTTTATGAACCTTTCTGCCATTTATACTTGTGGTGTTAATGTCCGATATTGGCTCTGCGCCTCCTTGTTATGCAGCGTACGACTCTACCGCTCTATCTCCCCCACCCTGGGATCATCGGCACGGATGTCGACTGTGACCGCGCGCGGCGTGCTGGTCCCAATGAGATCATGTGCGGCGGCAATCATCCGGGGGAAGACCACCCGCAGATCCCCTTCGTCTCCTATTGATGTCAGATCTGTCCGCCAGAGCTGTCTGCCGGGCGAGAGCACCAGGCTCCTGGTGGCCTCGTCGTAAACGGCGGACTGCGCCTGTATCGTGATCCCGAGGCAATAATCCAGATAATAATACGGCTCGGGAGGGGCATCCCACAACCGGTGGCGCCAGGGTCCGGGAGAGACGTACGCCATGCCGGGCTCCCAGCGGGACTCCTGTATCGGCTCGATGTAATAGGCCAGAAGCACCGCGACCTTTGACTTGGGCAGGAGCGGATCGCCCGCGGAAAGCCGCGCGTAGCCCTTCGCGGCGAGCGCCTTTTCCACGTAACGCGAGAATTCCAGAAACTGCAGATCCCCCGGCTGCACTCCCGGCATTGAGGGCGAGGGAAGCAGCTCGTAGTACCTGAGCTCCTTGTTGGCGGGGGCCGCGGAGAGCTCCGGGGCGGCCAGGCTACTCACCGAGACGGTGGTGACCGTGGCACAGCCCGAAAGGAGCGCGGCAAAACAGAGCGCAAAGAGGATTCGCATGGAGAGGGTTATAAGGCAGGGCGAGGGAAAAAGGCAACGGGAAAGGCTGAGACAGTAGCATGAATGTTGTAGTCCATACTGCCCTTTGCCACGGATTGAAATCCGAGGCTAAGATGCCTTCGATCGCTCCGCGATGTCAGCGGGGGATTCTAAAGGCGCCAGGGATTAAAAAAGGGGATCCCCGGACTGATCCAGCCTTCGCGCGAGGCTTCGGCGGACTATGACTCCGGGGCTACAACCGGATCGTCCGGACAGGCCGGACTGGTCCCGATGAAAGGCCGGAAGAAGGGGGTAAGGGGGTGGGTGGGGTATGGACTGGATGGACATTATGGACGAAATGGACGAGGTGGACAAACACAGACGCACACGGACCTGCACGGACAGGGACATACACATCATGCGAAGCAGGGGAATCTTGGGAGGAATATGGGGGGACGAGAGCCGTGGGACAAGGTAGAAGAGAACGACCACGCCGCGTTCCTGCAAAGGCAGGTGTTTTGTGCTTTTATGTTTGAGCGGAATAACGTATAATTGGGCATATGCGTTTTACCAAACTGCATGGACTTGGCAACAGCTACTTCTTCGTCAACTGTTTTTACGAAACGGTTACCAACCCGGAAGGTCTGGCAAAAGATCTCTCTGGCAAGCAGTTCTTTGACAAGAATTTTGGCGCCGGGTCCGACGGGCTTATTCTGGTGATGCCGCCCTCCGATCAAACGAAAGCAGACATCCGTATGCGCATCTTTAACGCGGACGGCTCGGAGGCTGAGATGTGCGGCAACGGGGTGCGCTGCGCCGCCAAGTTCGCCTACGACAGGGGACTGTCTTTCAATAATCCGATGCGCGTTGAGACGGGACGCGGCGTTCTGACATTGGATTTGCACGTCAAAGGCTTCAAAGTAGAAGGAGTGACGGTCAACATGGGCGAGCCGATATTGAAACTGCCAGAGATACCCGTAAATGCTGACAGGCTCGAACCGGGAAAGAAAGACGGCGGCTGGGTCATTCCCGGGCTGCCGGAGGTGGTAGAGGCCAATTTTGTCTCGATGGGCAACCCGCACGCGGTCATCTTTGTGCCTGACGTGGAGGCCGTCGATGTCAAGAAACTCGGGCCGCTCATAGAGAAACATCCGGCTTTCCCAAACCGCATCAATGTCCACTGGGCCCAGACACTCTCCACAGGCGAGGTGCGCATGGCGACCTGGGAACGCGGAAGCGGCATGACGCTGGCCTGCGGCACAGGAGCGTGCGCTGTCTGCGTGGCGAGCGCCCTGGGAGGATTGACAGATCGCAGCACCAAGGCGCATCTGCCGGGAGGAACCCTGCTTTTGGACTGGAAAAAACAGAACAACTGCGTCTTTATGACGGGGCCTGCCACGGAAGTTTGCGACGTGGAGCTCAGAGCGTAGGCGGTGGGGAACCACGGGTAATACGCGCCCTTTGTCGCAAGACGATGAAAGTAGCAGCCCCCCGTAAAGAGCACCGCAACGGGGGGCTATACAAGGCAACCCGCAAGGGGTTGTAGAAGCCAAAGTGGCAAGAAATTTTAAGGTTTTGGGGTATGGGGGTAGCGCCCCCGAAAATAAATTCCCCCTCCCTCAACATTAAGCCGGGTACCGGCGTTACAGACGCGATAGCGCGGTGAAAGTGCCAGAACAGCGAGGAGCAAGGGGTGGGAGGAGTATGGACGAGGTGGACGAACACGGATAGGACATACGAATCATGCGAATCATGGGAATCATGGGGGGAATGTGGGGTATACGAAGTCCAAGCAAAAACCCCGTTCTTATGGGAACGGGGTTTTGGAAGATCAAAGATCTGAGGCGAAATTCTACGCCGTTTTCTTGGCTTTGGCGTCGAGGACGCGAACCAGACGGGAAGCTCCTTCGTTGAGGAGTGCCAGGAAGGTGGCTCGTATAACCTCGATCGAGGGGAGATCGGCCAGGAAACTGACCTCTTCGGCCGTCATCTTCTTGGCATCGACAATGCCCACCTTGACGGAGAGCTTCTCCTTGGCTTTGGCAAACGCCTTCAGGGTCTTGGCGACTCCTGCGGGATTCTTGCCGCCCACGACGATCGCGACCTGTCCGGTGAGGAACTCGCCCAGGTCGGGCAGTCCCTTTTTCTTGGCCACCACGTTGAAAACGGAGTTCTTCACCACATGAAACTCGGCGCCAAGTTTCGTCAGCTCGGCGCGCAGCTCCTTCGTCTCGGGGACGGTGAGCTTGGTGTAGTCGAGCATATAGAAGTAATTGGGAGACTTGTCGAGGTGCTTCTCAATTTCCGTTGCCAGATATTTCTTTTCAGTTCTCATGGTCTAGTACTTTCCGTAAAGGGTTTTTTCGATCGTGATTCCAGGGCTCATCGATGAGGAGAGCGCCACGTTTTTGATAAAGCCGGGCAGCTTGAAGGTGTCGGGCTTGGCCTTGCCGACCGTCTCGATCACCACCTTGGCGTTCTCGGCGATGGCCTGCTCGGTAAAGGAGCGCTTGCCGATGATGACCCCGATGTTGCCGGTCTTGTCCATGCGGAACTCAACGCGCCCGCCCTGGAGCTGTTTGACCGTCGCGGGAATGTCGTCGGAAACGGTGCCGTTTTTGGGGTTGGGCATCAGTCCCTTGGGTCCCAAAACCCTGGCGAGGGTGCGGACCTCTTTCATCGCGGCGACAGTGGAGACAGCCACGTCAAAGTCCAGGAAGCCTTCGCTGATCTTCTTCATCAGGTCGGCAAGTCCGGCGTGGGCCGCGCCCGCTTTGAGCGCCTCCTCGGGCTTGTCGGTGAAGACAATGATGCGGACCTTGCGGCCGCTACCGTGGGGGAGTTGCACGACTCCACGGACCATCTGTTCGCCCTGGGTGGGATCCACAGAAAGGTTAAAGCTAAGAGTGACGGTCTCGTCAAACTTGGCTTTTGGCATTTTACTGAGTATGTCGGCTGCCTCGGCAAGTCCATAAGACTTGCTGAGGTCTGCAACTGCCTGAGCCGACTTGTAGCGTTTGCTTACAACTTTAGGCATAAGAAGGTAGACGTTAACACGGGGCAAGGCCGGACGCAAGGGCAAAGTGGGGGGAGGCAAGGAGACACGCTGAATAAGACATATATGACTTATAAGTCTTATAGGACATAGACGGGGCTGATGCGGGGCGAAAAGTACGACAATTTCTCCCCTACCCGCCTATCGCTGGGACTAAAGCCAACCGCAAAATATGCCGTAATGCAACCCGTTGGAATCCAAGTATCAACATCCTGGGACCCACCCCTCAAAACAACCACCAAATGGCTAAATGTAAGACCATAGCAAATCGGGTATTCTTCGCCGTTACGGTGGCCATGATAGGGCTGCTGGCCGTCGGCTGCGTGGCGGTTGTCATGGAAAACATGACCACCGGAAGCGCCATCAAGATCTTTGACGAGAACGCCCTGGGATCGAAAACCATTGAGGCTGTCGCCCCGATAGACGAACAGACAACCCTTGTATGCCGCGCCCCCGCCCAGCTTGATATGTCCTCGATTGGCAAGGACCAGAAGCATTTTGACGAGCTCTCGGCGACAGTTGACGCCTCTCTCTCGGAGGTCGGCAAGCAAAGCCGCGACCCGCAGATACTCTCCCTGATCGCCCAGACAAAGCAGCTCCTGCCGGACTACCGCAAGCAGGCGCACAGTATCTTTTCGGAGGCACTCAACTTCCAGCAGCAGGACGCGGTCAACGATCTGACGGCCAAGCTCTTCCCCTCGTATGAAAAGCTAAAGGGAAGCGTCCAGAAGCTGAAGGAATTGATAGCCTCACAGACCCAGGCAGGCAAACTCTCGATAGGCCGCCTGTCGGCGATCGGCATAGGAATCGTGGTGGGGCTCTCGGTGGCCATAGCTGTTCTGACACTGGTCTTGTGCCTGATCATCATAAGGACGCAGATTGTAAAACCGCTGGGCAAAGTGGCCGACAAGCTGACATCCAGCATCAACCAGACGGCCACCGGCATCACCGCGATAGCGGAACTGAGCCGGTCGATTGCCGATGGGGCCACCAAACAGGCCGCCAGCCTGGAGGAGACGTCCGCCTCGATGGAGGAGCTCTCCAGCATGGCGAAAAACAACGCCCAGCACGCTCTTTCCTCCCGCGAGGTCTCCCAGAAAACCAAAGACGCCGCGCAGACCGGCTCGGGCAGCACGCAGGAGATGATCCATCAGGTGGAGCTGATACGGCAGGCCAGCGCGCAGCTGATGGAGACCATGAACGCCATGAAGGCCTCCAGCACCGAGATCGCAGGCATTGTCAAAACAATCGACGAGATAGCCTTTCAGACGAACCTGCTGGCGCTCAACGCGGCCGTTGAAGCGGCCAGGGCCGGAGAAGCCGGGGCGGGATTCGCCGTCGTGGCCAACGAAGTCAGAAAACTGGCCCAAAGAAGCGCCAGCGCGGCCAGGGAGACCGCCAACAAGATCCAACAGGCGGTCAGCCGCTCAATGCAGGGCGTGCAGGTCAGCCAGGCCGTCGACAAACAATTGCAGGAGGTCTCTTCAAAGACAACGAACGTCGGAGAGAATCTCGTTGAGATTGTAGACAAGGTCAATGCTTCGGACAGGATCTTCAGCGAGATAGCAACGGCCTCGGCTGAACAGAGCCAGGGCATCGAACAGATAAGCAGGGCGCTCTCCGAGATGGACGGCGTGACCCAGGCCAATGCGGCGGGGGCCGAGGAGGGGGCGGGCACGGCAGCGGAGCTCAACCAACGCGCCGAGGAGCTGCGGGCTGCCCTGGATGAGCTGGCAATGCTGATGGGAAAGAGATAGCTTTTGCCCGGGGTTGAAACCCTGGGATCCCTAAAGTACCGTCCCATCCGGGACGGGAATTAGAGCATTTACAAAAATTATGTAGCCAATTCTCTTGCTCGCCACCGGTAAAAAGCACCGCAACCGGTGGCTATACAAGGCAACCCGCAAGGGGTTGGGTGGTCAGGAATAATACATATTTTATGGAAGTGCTCTAGCCGGACTGTGCCCGTGGAAAAGCTGCAAGAAGGGGGCAAGGGGTGGGTGCTGTATGGATGTCTGTAGCGCAAAGAGAAGCCCATTTACCACGGATTGATCCAGCCTTCGCGCGAGGCTTCGGCGGGCAGGCCTCCACGGGGGGCTATACAAGGCAACCCGCAGGGACCACATAATAATCCCCTCCCTGAACATTAAGCCGGGTATCGGCGTTACAGGCGCGAAGCGCGGTAAATTTGTCAGAGCAGCAGGGGGCAGGGGTGGATGAAAGGGACGAGGTGGACACAACACGGACAGGGAGATACAAATCATGGGAGCAAAGTACTGGGAGTAATGAGAGAGAAGATATGCCTTGCATTAGGGATCAAATAAGGTATTATATCCCTATATGTATAGTGAGCCCAATGATGAGATACGGCAGTTGCAAGAAGATGTTCTGGAGCAACGTAGGTGGAGTAAAGCCTACCGTGAGGGCGATGGTAGCGTGCAACGGGATGCCGTCTTGGCGGACACCTGGGAGAGCATGGCCCAGCTTACGGAATACTTCGGGACTGGCAGAGCATCGCCCGGTACACCGATCTTCAAAGCCCTGGTTGGCCTGACCGAAATAAAACCGGTAGAGAGAAGAGGCATAAAATCGCAGGCAGCCATGCCCAGTATGGATGAGCTTCAAGCAAAAGCCACTGCCGGAGATCCGGAGGCGCAGTACGCGCTGGGCTGGTCCCTCCACCAGGGTAGAATCATCAAAAAGAATGATACCGAGGCTGTGGAGTGGTGGATAAAAGCCGCCGGGCAGGGGCACGCCCGCGCGCAATATAGATTGGCCGACGCTTACTGGAGTGGCGAAGGCGTTCCGGAGGACAAGGGCATGGCTGTGAAATGGTACACCGAAGCCGCCGGGCAGGGAGATCCGGAGGCGCAGGATGCTTTGAGTGTAGTCTACATGAATGGCACGACAGGACAAAAGAATTACTCCCTTTCAAAGGCTTGGGAAAACATGGCGCAACTCACGTCATACCTGGGGGCCAGCAGGTCACCCGCGGTGGAGCCAGTCTTTGGAGAAGTGTTGCGCCTCGTCGGAAAAATCCAGCCGAAAGCAAAGGCGGTGGAAGCACCTGCGGTCGCCGGGGAGAGAATGGGGCTCCATAGTTAGGCGGATGAGATATTCTACTATCCTTCCTGTAAAGGGATAGGAATTTGCGACCAGACACAAATGGATTACCGTGTCTGCGCATGGGTGACACAGAAGCCATAGAGAAATTGCAGGCGACGGCCGCCAGCGGAGACGCGAAAGCGCAGAACGCGCTGGGAGAAGCCTACCACGACGGCAAGGGCGTGCCGGAGAATAAAGCGCAAGCCGTGGAGCTCTTCCGCATGGCCGCGCAACAAGGACTCGCCGACGCTCAATACAACCTGGGAGCGACCCTCTGCGAAGGCGGGGTCTCAGCAGAGAATCTCGCCGGGGCCATTGAGCTATTCCGCATGGCCGCCGAACAGAATCACGCGAAAGCGCAGAACGCGCTGGGAGAAGCCTACTACGACGGCAAAGGTGTGCCCAGGGACCATGCCGAGGCAGTGAAGTGGTGGACAAAAGCCGCCGAGCAGGGGATCGCCAGGGCGCAAGGCAACCTGGGTATCTGCCTTCTGACGGGCATGGGGGTTGAAAAGAACGCCAGCCAAGCCGTAAAATGGTTCCGCGCGGCCGCCGGGCAGGGGGATGCCCAGGCCCAATATAACCTGGGCTGTTGCCTCTTCAAAGGCAAAGGCGTTCCAAAAGATCACGGGGAGGCCGTAAAATTGTGGATCGAAGCCGCCGGGCAGGGAGAAGTGGGCGCGCAGGGTGATTTGAGCAAAGCCTACCGCTATGGCCTGGGCGTGCCGATGGATACAGGACTGGCAGGGGCCTGGCAAGGCATGGCGCAACTCACAAAACTTTTGGGAAGCGGCAATGATTTCTCACTGCATGATCCACTCGTCAAGGCGCTGAGTGTCCTTGCCGAAAAAACCTGGCAGAGGGCACAGGCGACAAAAACGCCGGCGACTGGGACGACCGCGCAGGGGAAGATGGGATAGCTCTTGCATTTAGGTATAAATAGGTTATTGTGAGTTTATATGGGTACAGAGGGGATCGGCATAGCCAGACCGGAAGCAATAATAGCACCTGGAAGTACAGGCGCAGTCGCGCAGAATAAACGGGGCGAGGACTATTACTACGGCAGAGGTGTCAGAGCGAACCCCACATATGCCGTAACGTACTTCCGTAAAGCCGCTGATGATGGAAATGTGGACGCAAAATTCAACCTCGGCATTGCGTACCGTGATGGCAAAGGCGTATACGAAGCGGACATGGCCAAAGCTGTAAAACTGTGTACGCAAGCCGCCAATCAGGGACACGCGGGAGCGCAATATGAGTTGGGCAAGGCCCACCACGAGGGCGAGGGCGTCGTAAAGGACAATGCCGCGGCCGTAAAACTGTGGACGCAAGCCGCCAATCAGGGACACGCGGGAGCGCAATATGAGTTGGGCAAGGCCCACCACGAGGGCGAGGGCGTCGTAAAGGACAATGCCGCGGCCGTAAAACTGTGGACGCAAGCCGCCCAGCAGGGACACGCGGGAGCGCAATATGAGCTGGGCAATGCCTACTACCTCGGCGAAGGCGTTATACGAAGCCATGCCGCGGCAGTAAGCTGGTGGATACAGGCCGCCGAACGGGGAAACGCGGGGGCTATGATGAACTTGGGGGGTGCCTATGAATCTGGCAAGGGCATATCGGAAGATCCCGTTGCGGCGCACACGTGGGAAGAATTGGGAAAGCTCTCTCAATACCTTAACATTCCCGACAAAACTGATGGCGTTGAAAAAGAATTGCCGCTGGCTCTCGTTAAGATGGCTGGACTGCAATTGGCGGATGGAAAACCAGCCACGGATGGAGAGATGGGCGCCCACTGCCAGCGCCTCTTGACAACCGCGAATCTCGGGCGGGAGCATATGCGCAAGTTCGAGACGAGTCTCAGCATACAGAGGGCGGTATTTGCCATCGCTACAAAAGCGGGACTGCGGGTGGAGATGCCGGAAGCTCAGGCAAAGGCAGAGGCCATGGCGTAGGGCGTAGAGAAGAATGACCTTCAGGACAAGCAGGACGAACAGGAGACAACCCCCCGGCTCCGAAAAGATGGTAAAATAGGGAATGGCTGAGACACACCCCCGCGCGACCCAAAACTTCACGCCTGTCGGAGAGAAGATACTCGTCCGACACCTGCGGATACAGAAGGAGGGCGCGCTCTATCTGCCGGAGAAGACCGACGACAGAAGGCGCGGGATAAAAGAGTGCCCTGCCCTTCTGGCCGAGGTGATGGCCGTTGGGAATCTGAAGGACAAGAGAATCCTGCCCGGCATGAAAGTGCAGATGAATCCCTACAGCGGCACCGAACTGCGGCTGGGCGGCCAGCTGTGCGCGGTATACGCCGAGAGCGACATTCTGGCGGTGGTGGAGGAATAATATAACCCCGTTGTTTTTATCATTAATTTGCTTGCAATATACTCAGAGCCCGGCTACATTCCGCGCGTATGGACACTGTCGCTGGAACCGACGAAACGCTGTTGCCGATGATCATTGCGGCAATTGAAAACGGAAAGAAGCCCGATGGAGACTGGATCGGGAGATGGGGATTGACAGGACTCTTTGATGACCTCGTTGAGTCGGGGAGGATTCCAGAGGCCATGCGACTGGCCAGCGTGGTTGCAAAAAATGGGAGAGGGAATGGCGCTTTGACGGAAAATGGAGGCTTTTTGGGCAAGACTCTTGAAAAACTGGTGAAGAGCGGACATCCTGTCGAGGCGGTGGAACTGGCCGGGGTATATATCAAAAGCCTTCCGACAAAAGAGATACTTGGGAATACCGATTATATTTTGGAAGACCTGGCCAATAAAGGCGTTGATCCCCAGGTTGTCAGACTGGCTTACGACGCGTTCTCATACGCGCCCGAAAAAGAGAAGCTGCGGTGGGCGTGCGATCTTGTTGAAAGCCTGGGAGATGCAGCTGTCGATGACGAGTTGGTATCGAATTACGCGAGGATGTGTTCGGACGCCATGCCGGAAGTGCCATTTGCAAAAAAGATGAGCGGCCTTATCGGTGCCATGGACGGGGGGAACGTCAGCGATAAAGTCATCGCGAAGTTCGCCGTTCATTCGGTGGCGCAACTACCCGATGAGGAAAAGGCGGGGGGAGCCATCGCGGTCTTCAAAGCCGCAAACCACATAGAGATGTCCGGCAGTGATCTGGAGGCAGCCGCGAAGGGCTGTCTGGAAAACGTGCCGCAAGAAGCCAGACTAAGGGTCATTCAGGGAATGACAAACGCCCTAAGGAGCAGCATGGGCGATGACCACGATGACCGCAAGGCAGACGAGATCTATGAGCCAGGCATGGCATTTTTGCAGTACTGCCACAGGACAGCCGGAACAGAATACAAGGATCGGGTTTACGGACTGACCACCAGGTTTGTGCGGTTTCTGCTGATGGAAAACGATGGTGATGTTTCACAGCTGCTCCAGTACGGAGAGTGGTGCCAGAAGAACGCCCCTACGGTGGGGGCAGGACAGAAACAGTGGGCAAGACTCTCCAAAGCTTTCGCGAAGAAGGGCGTCCCCTTGCAAAGCGCCGTGCTGACAAGGACGCTTTCCAAAACAGCCGAGGCAATGGGAATATGCGTTGAAGGGGCAAAGTAGGGCGACGCGGACGAGCACGGACTTGCACGGACACCCGGCAACCTGGACGGAATGGTGGACACGGGCTGTGAATAACTTTTATTTGTATCTTAGCTAATAGTGGCTATAATGCTATCTGATCGACAAAAACATTACGGAGCCCAAGAATATGTATACATACTATGAAGACAGAAAACCATCGTGGCAGCGGTTGACATATGTGTTCAACAGCAGGCCATTCCCGAGAAGGACCCTCAACGCCAACATCAGGGACCGCAGACAGACGCCGGGCACGGATATCGGCCTGAACGGCTGATGTGCCTAGTAGATTGAAAGTACTCCAAAGCCCCGCCACGGCGCGGGGCTTTTGCTTTGGGAGGGACGAGAGTTATGCGGGAAACAGGAGAAATGAGAGAAACAAAACTCCGGAGAGATCCCCTCCCCTAGAACATGGACGCAAAACGGGCCGTAAGCCGATGCCCTTCAGCCAGACGCCTAAACCAGTCTCTGACGCGATTGCCTGAGGGCGCCCTGACTGCGCCAGCCGAAGCCGAGACTCTGGCAGCTTCGGGAGCCGCCACGGAAGCTATGGGAGCAGGGACAGCCTGTAATGCCACCGCGACAGCCGGATCCATCCACACGCTATCCAGGACAACCTTGCCGGCAAGTCCCTGTTGCGCTTTCTCAACCAAACGCCACTGCCAATGCCCCAGCGAGCTCTTTGACTCTTTTACACCACGGGGGGGCGCCAACACACCCTTATTCCCGATAAAGTCGGAGGGGGAGACGCTGACACACGTAACTATGCAACTGACGGGCTGCGCGGGCGCTTCCTGGCCGTTTTTTCTCTCGGCCATGTCCCTGATGCCGCGGCATTGCTCTTCAAATTCTGCGTATGCCTCGGCCTCGGTCAGGCTACGCGCCGGTTGAGCGACCGGAGTTGGCGCGGATGATACCCCAAGACGGGCTGGCATGATTTTGGGGAATGGGAGACACTCATCTCTTCTGAGAAACTCCCAGGGACTCCCCAAAGCCCATTTTCCAAGAGCGCCCGCAGTATCGGAGAACCAGCCCTTTTGAGGCGTCTCTCTTCTCAAAGTTTTCCAGCCAGCTTTCCAAGCCCAGCCACAAGCGCCACCCAATGTGTCGGAGAGCCGATTCTTCCGGGGCTCGCGCGGCAAGTGCGGCGTGGCAGCGGCCCTTGCGGCGACAGCCACATCAGGAAGAGGAACGGGAGCCGGGCGAGGAGCAGCCGCACCGCCTCCGGTGGTCGGAGACGATGGCGGAGGGGGAGGCGGTTCTTTGGGAGGAAGCGAGGTGGCCGCCGGCACAGGCTGGGCGCCTGGAGCGGAAGGCGAAGATTGTGGGGAAGAAGAGGGCACCGCTTCACGGGCACGCCGTATAACGGCTTGTCGGGCTAAGGGGGACATCCCCTCCAACGCGACCTTCCTCCCGAACTTCCCGCGAACCCAAGACAGCTGGCCTTCAGTCAGAGTGTCGCTAATCCCATAAGTCTTTGGTCTTCCCTGGAGGGAATAGGGACGATTTCCCTTACCAGTGGGGTGGGATAGCGCGGTAAATGCCTTTGGGGTTGCCACGAGTGCCACCCCTTTTTTCGCCGGCTCACCACCAAAAGCAAGCAACTCCCGCATACTATCAAAGCTGCCATTCAAGATCTCAAGGCGGCCCTTCAATAAATCGGGATTTGAGATCGGTTCTACTCTGACGGGGGCGGCGAGGCGCGGCGTCGGGATCAACACTGACAATCTCCTTTGGCTTTGGGAAACCAGCCTTTTTTCTTCCGCGCGCTTTTGTCTGGCCAAAGCCCTATCGGCGGCCTTCTTTTCCGCCGCCTGTTGTCCGGCGGCAAGCAGCTCTTCTGCCGACGACTTCAAAGTCACATCTTTCCCGTCGGCTGACGTCCCAAAATTGACATCTCCCATCCGCGCGCAACGGGCTGCTCCCGCTTCAAAATCCTCCTGTTTGACAGCCGACAATACCGACAGGAAATTCATAAGAGAGCCTTTAAGCCCCGATCCGGCAGCCTCGGGCGCTCTCTTCAACTCTGTCAGAGCGTAGAGGCGCGCGGCGGTATCCGGAGAAATGCAGTCAGGCCCAAGCAACCTCACGGCTCTTGCCGCCTCCGCAAGCTCTAGGAGGCCGGGCTCGGCGGTATCGGACCTGGCCAACGCCAGCAATCTGACACCCAGCGATCTTTTCAGCGCGGCTCGAAGCCTGGGGTTCTGCTGATCCCGCTCAAAGGCTTCAACACACGCCTTCAGCCCGCGCCTTCTCTCCGAAGCCGCCGGCGGCTGCTCAATTTCAAGCGTCTGCTGGGACATAAAATTACAAGGGGTTGTTTTTACACGGCAAGAAAGGCCGCCCGACCGTTTAAAGACAACAGGGCGTCCCAGAATCTTGCCTGATGCATAATCTACACTAATCCCAAAAGAAAGCAACTCTTTTTTTATGACAAATAAGTAGTCATATTTTTAGGGCTATTATGGGGGTACCGGGAATAATTTGATCGTTCCTATTGCTATTATACTTGCAATATATAAGGGGAGCGGTTAGATTGCGCACATATGCCAACTGCCATTGAAAGCAACGAAACGCTCTTGCCAAAAATCATTGAGGCAATCAAAAAGGACCCAAAGCCCAAAGTGGACTGGATCGCGGACTGGTGTTTGATCGGGCTCTTTAACAATCTCGTAGATTCGGAAAGGATTCAGGAAGCACTGGAACTGGCCGCGGTAACTGCGGAGCATGGGAGCAAAGAGGGTTGTTTTTTTACGGAAGGCAACGACGTCTGGGAAAGAACCATTGGAAAATTGACCGGGAGCGGATATCCAAGTCGAGCAGCGGAACTGGCCAGAATCTACATCCGGAGACTTCCGGAAGACGAGGTAATTGGGAATATCGACAATACTCTGGAAATACTGAGCGGCAGAGGCATTGACAACGAGATGTTCGGTCTGGCCTGTGATGCGTTCCATCGTGCACCTAAAAAAGAGAGGCTTGATTGGACGCGCTATCTTATCAAAGGACTGGGACATGGAAGGATCAACGACAATCTAATCCTGGGCTTTGTGCGGATGTGTTCGGACGCCATGCGGGAAGTACCTTTTGAAAAAAAGATACGCAGTCTTACCTGGGATATGTCCCGTGCGGACGTTGACGATGGAGTCATCGCGAGGTTTGCCACTGATTCGGTAGCGCTCCTGCCTGAAGCGGAACGGGCCAAGGAAATCGCTGCGGTCTTTAAAGACCTGAACAGCCGTGGTATCTCAGGCGGTAAGCTGGCCGACGTCATGATATGCTGCCTGAACATGGTACCGCAGAAAGAGAGGCTGGAGACCATTGAAGGAATGACAGGGGTTCTCAAGTGCAGCATACGCAATCCAAATGATAGTCGGCAGATAAAGGATATCTATGGACCAGGAATGGCGTTCCTGCAATACTGCCATAGGTCAGCAGGACCCGAATACAGGGCAAAGGTCTATGGACTGACCGCGGGGTTCGTGCGGTTCCTGCTGTTAAAGAAATACATGGATACAGTTCCCCAACTCCCCCAGTATGGACAGTGGTGCAGGGATAACGCCCGTGCAGGAAAAGAGCGGGGAGAGTGGGCAAGGCTGTCGAAGGCTTTCGCGAGGAAGGGCGTCCTGCTGCAAAGCGTAGAGCTGGCCAATAGCCTATCCGTAACAGCTCAGTCAATCGGGTTGGATGTTGAGGGGGCGAAGTAGGGCTGAGCCACGGGTTGATCCAGCCTTCGCGCAAGGCTACGGCGGACTGTGAACCCGATGCTAGGGCATTTACAAAAATTATGTAGGCTGTCCTTTTGTTTGCCCCCCGTAAAAAGCACCGCAACGGGGGGCTATACAAGGCAACCCACAAGGGGTTGGGTGGTCAGGAATAATACATATTTTATAGAAGTACTCTAAGATGCCTTCGATCGCTCCGCGATGTCAGCGGGGGATTCCAATGGCGCGGGGGAGACGGGTGTGGTCGTGGAAACGACGGGTTGTTTTTTGGCGGAAAATTTGGAGCACAGCCACCTTACAAGGGCAGCCCAGGAGAGTTGAACACCGCCGAGGGTACTCTGATGATGGAGCGCCCATTCCACGCCAAAGATAAAGGCTCCCAACGCGAAGATCCCAAGCAGATAGCCCCAGAAGAGCTTCAATACGGTGACGCCAGCCAAAAGGGCTCCTCCAAAGACCATCAACACCACCGAGGCCCTGTAACCAATCGATGGCCATTTGAAAGCCCGCAGAAGCGCCCCCAAAAGTCCCAGCGCGATAGAGAGGCCTCCGATAAAGTACCAGACGCCGAAGGAACTCAGCCAGGGCCAGAAGGTGTCGCTTTTGAGCGTGACGAGTTTCTGGGCGGTGCCGTGGACAATTTTGGTGTCGATCACGGCCTTGACGTCTCCCGAGTACTTCCCGACCTTGTCGAGCGTCCGGCCATCGAGGGTGACGCTGGGAGAGATATTGAGCGCGGAGACGTTCGCGGTGGGATGGATCGAGGCGCAACCGGAAAGAAGCGCCAGAATCCCATAGAGCATCAGAAGAAGTCCCAGGACAAAAGCCACCGGCTTCAGCCAGAAAAGAGAAGCGCGGGCGAGGTGGGAGAGCGTGGATTTGCGGTGATTGGACATGGGGGAATTATACCAGGAACCGGGGCACCCCCCTGTGAAAACCCAGGACTGATCCAGCCTTCGCACGAGTGGGAGCCCCCCGTAAAGAGCACCGCAACGGGGGGCTATACAAGGCAACCCGCAAGGGGTTGTAGAAGCCAAAGTGGCAAGAAATTTTAAGGTTTTGGGGTATGGGGGTAGCGCCCTAGGCGGGAGTTAATTACTTCTTCCAGAAAAGCGCCAACAACTCCAGCACCGCGTAGGCTGCCGCGCCCAGCCCGCCCGCTATGCCCAGGCTCCAACGGATGTCGGCCTTGACGCGGGCCAGAGTCTCCCTGATCTCGGAGAACCCGGCGTCGACTTTCTTCTCGATGGAGTTGATGCGGTCTTCCATTGACTTGAGGGCGGTGTTTTGCGCCTGTGAGCGTTCATCCAGTTTGGCGATCTGAATGGCGTTGTCGCTCTCGTCGGGCATATTACAGGGCTGATGTTCTGGAGACTTCCAACAGGCTGGTGCCGTCTGACACGTAGAAGATGGCGTAGCGTTTACCGCTTGTTGTTCCCGTTGTGAGAGTAGTCGTGGCGGTGGCGATTCCGGTCGAGAAGGTCAGTGTGTAGGAAGTCGTGCCGGAGGTGGTGATAAGAAGCGTCACTTCCTGTCCGGCGGTCAGATTTGTCGCTGTGATTGTCTCGGCCTGCGCGGGGGTGAGCGTAAAGAAGTTTCCCAGCGAACAGTTGATGGCAACCGCCGAGGAGGCAGAAAGGGCAACCGGAGTCCAGTAGGCTCCGCCCGTTGCAAGGAAGGTCTGTCTGATCGTGTTGTTTGTGATGACGGACAGGGAATAGGAATTTGTCGTTCCCATCCAACACGCGCTGGCGCTGACTTCAAACACAGAAGAAGGCCCGCTGCTGTTTGTCGCGTTGACGCAGGCGCCCGCGCTGCCAACAATCGTCAGGACGGGATTTGTCGAAGAGGCGTTCTCCAGCAGAATGCCGCTGGAGGAGACCACGTTTGTTCCGGTGAAGTATGCCAGCTGTCCGTTTGCGCCGCTCACCGCGGTATCCACCGAGGCATTCACAAAAGCGGTCGTGGCAAGCTGCGTGGTGGAGGAGCCGGTCATGGCCGTGGGAGCGGTGGGTGTACCCGTTAGAGCCGGACTTGCCAAAGGAGCATAATTAGCCATTACCGCGGTTGCCGCAGCCGCCCCTGCTTGACTTGCAGCCGTGATTGAAGGAGCGATAAGTGTTTGTATCTGGCATTGCTGGGTCAAGTCCTGCAGCGTCAGGCGGTCAAGCGCAGATTGGATGACGGGGCCAGTCGAGGTGTTGAGGGTGGTAATCGAGGTATTTGTCGTGAGGGCGACTGCCAGATTGATGGTAAGCGTCCAGCCAGCCGGCAGGGGCAAGGCACCGGAGGCCAGCGGATAGGTGATCGTCCAGGCGGAAGAAGAGGGATTACCGACCCCATTGACCTGATAGTCAACGCCGCTTGTCAGGGGAGCGTAGACAACGCCGTTATTGTCGGTGAGAAAGACAGACAGGTCGTTTATGCTTTGCAAGGGCTGGCCGTAGGCGAAGGTGGTGCTGGAGCCGTTCCCCGCGTATGGGCCCCAGGTGTAGGCGGTGGATGTGATGGGCATGGGGGTATTATAAGGGAAAACGGGGGACCCCCTGGCAGTGCAATCGGAACAAGCAAACACCCACGTTCAAAAACTTGAAGTTTTGAGATCAATGGATAAAATCAAGCCCTATGGAATGCAGATTTATTGTTGACTCCATTCGCTATTCGCGAATAGCGTATATCAATGGAGCTCAAGAGACTGGATATCGTGGTTGCCCTAAGAATGTGCATTGAGATGGATTTCCTTTAGGAATTGCGCTTGGGCATTCCCTGATATAATCTCCGACTATGATTAGCGAACTAGACGTCAGAAACTTCAAGAGCTTCGGATCATCTGCAAATCCACTTTTTTTGGGCAATCTCAACTTCCTGGTAGGAGCCAACGCATCAGGAAAGACAAATCTGGTCTCTGCTCTAAAATTTCTGCAATCGGCACTACTGCAGAACATAGAGGTTGCCGTTGCCGAGTTTGATGGGCTTTCTGAGATAAGAAATAAAAATCAGCGGGAGAGAAAGACACCCAAGCCAATCACGATAAGGGTTCGAATGGGCGAACTAGGAAAAATAGCTCTTCCATCGCTGACAGGCAAAGGATCAAGAACGGCAATCGCGGAAAGTTGCGATTATACCATCGAATTGAGCACCAGGTCCGTTGTTGGGGATGAGCCGCATCTTCCTGTCATCAAAAGCGAACGTTTGATGGCGATCTTTGTCGAGAATGACATGAGACTGGAATACAAGATGGAAAGGGATCAGGATCAAATGCGTTTTACAGATCCCATTTTTGGCAGTCCCAAAGATCCGGTCAAGATACAAGGGAAGGACAAGACACGATTGGCGGCAGCGGCCTCTTTCTTCAGCTTACCATTACTTTATTTTCGCAGCCGTCTTGAAGAATGGTCTTTCTTCAATATTGATCCCGATATCGCGAGAAAGCCCTCCAAAGTAAGCGCTGATATCACAATAGGAGCCCACGGAGAATCTTTGGCTTCCATTCTCTATAAACTGGAACATACAAGGGATTCTAACGAATTGCAAAAAATAGCTGACTGCCTTGAAGGAGTTGTTCCTGGATTCAGGGGTATAAAGACTAGAATCATGCAAATGGGTGGGGGAATCGGATTTCAAGTCCAAGAGGGAAAGTTAAGCTCTCCCATCAATCCCAGATCCGTTTCGGATGGCACCATCAGACTGATAGCGCTGGCCGTAATACTGAATTGGGCCGCAAAAAGATCTTCGCTTGTCACCATAGAAGAACCTGAAAATGGCCTGCATCCCCATCTTTCTGAGCATTTGGTATCTCTTCTACGAGAGACTTCAGAGCATACACAATTGATTGTAACGACCCACAACCCAAGATTCCTTGACTACCTGGAACCCGAAGAGCTTTTCCTTTGCGACAAGGTAGACGGCATGACGACCATCAGACAGGCTTCAAGACTTGAGGATGTCAAAATGTTCCAGAAAAATTTTACACTTGGTGAAAGATGGATTCAGGGCCAACTGGGAGGCATACCATGAGGATAGGTATAGCTGTCGAAGGAGAATCCGACAGGATTTTTATAGACAAGATTGTCAAAAAGAATTTCAGGAATATCAGGTTCGATATCAGGCAGATGAGCAACAAATATCGCCTCATTAGGCAATCCCCTCAACTTTATGACGATTTCAAGTCGGGTGGCTATTCGTCAGCCGTGGCGATTCTTGATTTGGACAACGATCCCTGCGTGACTGCCGCAATAGAGGGGTTCTCGCGTGAGATCATGGAAGAACGCAGGCTGGGCACCGAGAAAAGATTCTTCCATATCTGTGTTTCAAAGAAGGAAATTGAGGCTTGGTATCTTGCTGATATCAAAGCAATCAACAAACTTATCCCTGGAATCCAATGGACTGTGCCGGATGGAGAGAATACCGATGTCTATGGGGCAAGAAAACTCGATGAGCTTCATAGAAACGCCGGACTTGCTTATAGGAAAATTCCGTTTGCAAAAAAGATTTGTGTCTGTTTTGACCCCTGTGCCGCAATTGCCAAATCTACTTCATTCAAGTATTTCTGGACAACACTTGGAATAGCTGCTGGAAAATAGCGATTCCTTTCTTCTTGCCCCCCTTCCGCTGCTCCTAACATCCCCGTATAAAGGCGTAAAACGATGAAAGTCGAGTATGGAAGCTCAACCATCTGACAACAAGAAATGGGGGGGTTTGTCATTGCCCAGTTGGAAACCCTTACTACGAAAGCCAAAACGTTCCATCAATACCGTCAGAGCCGCGTGGCTCACCTGACTTGAGAGGTGTTGTTCCTCGGCACGCAACGGGACGCTGGTTTTAAATTCGAAAGAAGGCAATCCTGGGCCTATGCAAAGTTCCCCGCGATAAACCTGAACAGGATCGCCCAAAGATGTTGAAATGTTTTTGACAGCGGCCTCAATCAAGTTTTGGGGAACACGTAGTTGAACATTTATAGTGCCGCTTTTTTCGCAGGTTTTCAAGGCTTTACTAAAAAAAATAACAAGATTTTTTCTGAAATCCTGATATGTATAATCCACACCGGAAAGGGACTTCGGATGAGGAGGAAGAAAATCCCAATGGATACATCGGGGCTGTGAGGTTGCCATCTGGCCGCAAGACTCAACGGGCTCCATGCCTCCTATTCTCATTTCTGCGAGAAGCAACTCCCCGTTCCAGCCAAACAGCCCGAGCTGATGAGCGGGGGTCTTCTTCCCCAAGTAATCAGCGGCTCTCAGCCTATTTTCTTCGCAATGAGGCAATCCATACGCAAATCTGGCATAGGCCTTTGCATCGTCAGTGGTAATGGGACGAGAGACAAGCGCTGCGGAGGAAACAGGAATAGCATTGTGATTCATATATATAACATAATGCCTCTTTTCCGGGGAAAAGACAAGCAAATATAGCAACGAAAACACTTGGGAACGCCCGCTGTATTAAATTTTCCGTCAAAAAGCCGTTAAACTCCTTATGCGACGTGCATTCTCACTCATCGAACTTCTGGTGGCCCTCTCCATTCTGGCTGTCGTGGCCGCCATCATCGTACCAAAATTTGTGGGCGTACGCAGCGAGGCGACTGCCGCCGTGACGGCGGATGTCCAAAACGAATTGCAGAATGCCCTCGACCATTGGCGGGACTTGGGTGGGACTTTGGGCGGGTCTTCCGGACCAATCGTCATCCCAGGCTGCGCTGCCAGCGCCTTTCTGCAACTGATGACCGCTTCCCCCCGCCCTACCAATGGGATTGGAGTCGATCTTGACACAGCAACAGACTCATCTGGAGTTGCCGGATCCGCCACGATCGGCCTTTCCATGACCGTCAATAAATGTTCCAGCGGCGTTCCATTCCAGACCGGATCAGGGTCACCTGCTCCCGCCGGTTATAACACCGCAGGACAATTTTATTATATAGATGGCTCCCCGAATGTGTGGTATGTAGATGGCAGCGGCATTGCCCAGCAGGTTACAATTGATCCCAGCTACACAGTGAAGATTGGAAACTGATCTTTTGTCTGCAGAATCTTCCGGCGCCGGGTTGCGGTTATAACAAGGAATTCCCCTTGCTCATTTGAAAAACCCTGCTTAACATCCTGCCATGAAGGTGCTTGTCACAGGAGGGGCCGGCTACATCGGATCGGTCTGCGTCGAGGAGCTGCTGAATGCTGGCCATGAGGTGAGCGTCTATGACAACCTGAGCGAGGGACACCGCGCCGCAGTCGACGAAAAGGCCCTGTTTATAAAAGGCAACCCCGAAAAAGAAGGGGATATTCTAAAAAATTAACTTGATATATAACGCAATTATATCATAATAAAAATCATGAATAGCCAAGAAATCAAATTCCCTTGCGAGGAATCTTTTGGGGTCGCCGCCAAATATGGTATAGAACAATTTTGGGCAGGGATGGGGCTTCATAGAGACGTGCCTGACAACATCCGGGTTGACTGCGTGGTTAACAAGCCTGAGCCCTATCACCGATTGAAGGCACGGGCGGCAACCATGATGCTGGGACACGCGTGGCGTGGATTTCACCCCAGCTTATTGCTGACCGTATTGGATAATTTCCTCCACAACGGCCATCACGCCTGCAATTCCAGTTTATATGAGCTTCAAGTATACACGAACCGATTTGTTACAAGAAATTGGCCGAATGGCGAACTGGTTACAAAAGACATACCCTATGGCACTCCCAATACTTTTGGCATATGGCAGAGTTGGGGTGCGACACGCCTAGCGCACGAGATGGTTTCCCAGTCTCTATTTGAACACGGTAACGCGCAAAGGGCTGTCAGAGCCGCGGCCCATGCTTTTAGCGAAATCCTTTTTTTACATCCCAATCGGCGGACAGACTTCCAGGGAATTCTTGAAAAGATAAATGCCAATCTGGCGTATTCCAATAAATCTGGAATCCAGATTCCCGTCAAAGATGTCTTGGCACAAATAAAGACACTGCGGTCTGTAAGCCCGCTATCCAGAAATTTGGCTTTGAGTCTCCTATTGCCCCCGAGGTTCAAACGGGAACTTCTTAAAGTAACCAGAGAGATCAAAGGTCTTGAAGCCGGTAACAGACGAGGGCATAGGGATAGAGAATCGTTGGCAACCAGTTGAAACCCGATAACAAGACGCCTCTTGTCCTGTGGGACGTCAGCGGAGAATCCTGAGAGCGCATCCCCCCTTTCTTCTTGCCCCCTCCCCTCCTCCGCTTCTAGCATTCCCGTATGAAAGTGCTTGTAACAGGAGGGGCCGGCTACATCGGATCGGTCTGCGTTGAGGAACTGCTGAACGCGGGCCATGAGGTGAGCGTCTATGACAACCTGAGCGAGGGACACCGCGCCGCAGTCGACGAACGCGCCAGGTTTATACCGGGCAACCCGGAAAAGGACGGGGATATTCTCAAGGCCGTCAGGAAAGTCCAGCCGGAAGCGATCATGCATTTCGCGGCCTACGCGCTTGTCGGGGAGTCGATGAAAGATCCCCGGAAGTATTTTCACAACAACATCGTCAACGCCCTCAAGTTTGCCGACGCCGCCGTTGAATGCGGGGTGCGGAAATTCGTTTTCAGCTCCACCTGCGCCACCTTCGGCGTGCCGGAATCACTTCCCATCACGGAAGAAACGCCTCAAAAGCCCATCAACCCCTACGGCGAGAGCAAACTGATGTTCGAGAAGTCTCTCCTGTGGTACAGGCAGATTTACGGGCTGGAGTTCATCGCCTTCAGGTATTTCAACGCGGCGGGAGCCTCGGAGAGATTCGGTGAGCACCACCGCACCGAGACGCATCTGATCCCCAATGTGCTCTTCGCAGCGCAGGGGAGAAAGCCGCACGTCGAGCTTTACGGGACCGACTACCCCACCCCGGACGGCACCTGCATACGCGACTATATACACATCCGCGATCTCGCCCAGGCGCACATACTGGGGCTCCAGGCAGGGAAAACCGGCTTCTACAATCTGGGAAACGGCGACGGGTACTCGGTAAGGGAAGTCATTCAGACCTGCGAGAAGGTCACGGGGAAAAAGATCCCCGTGGTGGAGAAGCCACGGAGGCCGGGCGATCCACCGCGGCTCGTGGCCTGCGCGAAGAAAGCCATTGATGAGCTGGGTTGGAAACCACAGTTCCCCAAGCTCGAAGAGATCGTGCGAAGCGCCTGGGCGTGGCACGAGAGGAACCCGGAGGGATACGCGGACTAGGCATCACCACCCATTAAAATGGGTGGCTACTCCGACCAGCCTCCGCCACGGACTGAAGTCCGAGGCTACATGAGCTTCGATCCCTGCGGGATGTATTTCAACGCCCTTTGTGGGCTGCAAGGTTGCGTGGTCTCGGATTCCTGCTGGTTTAACCCGTGGCATACCTATGTGTTTTATAAGAATACCCTAGCTCACCAACGCCTGCAGTTCGCCGGCGGTACTCTTGAGCACCTCGGACTGGGAGCTGAGTTCCTCGGCGGCAGCAGCGGACTCCTCGGAGGAGGAGGCGTTGGCCTGCGTCACCTTTTCCATCTGGCTGACTGCCGTGCTCACCTGGCTGATGCCGTCCGACTGCTCCCTGCTGGCCGAGGCAATCTGGGCGACCTGCTCATCGACCTGCTCTATTTTGCCGACGATCTCCTGAAGATGTTTGGCGACGTCGGTGGAACGCGAGACGACTTCCTGGACGGTGGCTATCACCTTCTGATTGGTGGCCACCCCGACATCGCTGCGCTGCACCGCCTTCTCGATCATCTCGGCCGTCTCTTTGGCGGCCTTGGCAGAACGCTGGGCGAGGTTGCGCACCTCGTCGGCCACGACCGCGAATCCGGCACCTGCCTCTCCGGCGCGGGCGGCCTCAACGGCGGCATTGAGCGCCAGGAGGTTTGTCTGGAAGGCGATCTCGTCGATTGTCTTGATGATGTTGGAGATGTCCTTGCTGGCATCCTTGATCGATCCCATGGCGGTCTGCATCTCGCCGGTGGCGGCGCGGATCGATTCTATGCCCGTGATCATCTGCTGGGTGGCGGCGGCTCCCGTATGGGCCACCCCCCGGGTCTCCACGGCTAGCTTTTGCGTCTCCTGCGCCGACTGGGAATTCCTCTCCGTCATCGAGGTGATCTCGGTGAGCGAAGCGGAGGTCTCCTCGATGGAGGCGGCCTGCTGGCTGGCGCCCTCCGCGAGGGTCTGGCTGGCCTTGCTGACCTCAGCGGCGGCGGAGCTGACCTGATTGGCGCCGTCGGTCAGGGAGGCGGAGATTCTGGAGAGGACCCTGTTGAGGGAACCGACAATGAATATGGCCGCGACGATGCCAACGACGAAAACAACCACGGCAATGGCAATGGAGACCACCATGATACTCTGCGCCGATTGCGAGGCGGAAGCGGCGTACTCGTTGGCCAATTTCTTCTCGCACGCCACAAGGTCGTCCATGGCCTCATGATATCTGGCAAAACGGGCTTTCAGCTCCGGGGCTTTGGCGATGGCTTCCTCGCGCCTGCCGTTATCAACCAGCGCCAGAAGCTCGCCGCGGAGCTCCGAATTGGCCTTGCGCGCGACAGCCATCTCCTCAATGAGCTTTTTCTCCTCGGCGGAGACCGCGTATTTCTCAAACTCTTCGAGCAGCTTGTTGTTCTGCTCCACCCCCGCGGCGATGGCCTCTTCGCATTTTTTGACCACGGCCGGATCGGTATAAAGCAGTGTACGGACAACGTTGGTCTGGGCTGTCTCCTGATTGACCTCCAACTGGAGGACAGTCTCAATTCCGGGAAGAGCCTGGGTTTCTATGTGGTGAACGCGGGACTTGATGCCCTCAACGAGGACACACGAGACGATAACAGAGATGCCTACCAGAACAAACAGGAGGGCAAAGCCGAGGGTAATGCGATGCTTGACAGTCCATTGTTTCATATGAGAATCCTTTCCAATAAGAACGCTGGAGGGGGGCCTGTGGGTCTGCTCAGTGTATGAAGCCATCTACGGCGCGATAAGGAGAGTTGTCAACAAGAAGTTGGGGAGAAAAAAGGGGGACTTGCCACGGGGCAAATTACCCTTGCGAAAGCACCCCGTCCGACGCTAGGCTGAAAGCCTATGAAGCCATTGGAGGGAAAGATACTTGTCACGGGGGCCGCGGGGCTGATCGGCAGCGCGATCGTCTGGGAGCTCAACCGGCGGGGGATCACCAACATCCTGGTCACCGACCGCTTCTCCGAACGGGGCCTGCGCGACGAGCGGTGGAAGAACCTCGTGGGGCTCAAGTTCAACGACTACATCGACGGGGACGATTTTGTCGCCGACATTGAGAAAGCCCCGATGTCTCACGGGGAGTTCAGCGCCGTCTTTCATCTGGGGGCCTGCTCGTCAACCACCGAGACCGATGTCGACTACCTGATGCGAAACAATTTCGGCGTGACCAAAAAGCTGGCGGGCTGGGCGCTGCACAGGGGGACGCGCTTTATCTACGCCTCCTCGGCAGCCACCTACGGCGACGGCTCGGCCGGCATGGAGGACGGTGACGCCAAGATCGAGGCTCTGCGCCCGCTCAACGCCTACGGCTTCAGCAAGCATCTCTTCGATCTGCACGCCAAACAAAACGGCTGGCTGCACAAGATCGCGGGGCTGAAGTATTTCAACGTCTTCGGACCGAACGAATACCACAAGGGCGAGATGCGCTCTCTTGTGTGCAAGGCCTGCGAACAGATCAAGGCGACCGGGCAGATGCAGCTTTTCAAGAGCCACAAACCCGAATACAAAGACGGCGAGCAGATGAGGGACTTCCTCTATGTGAAGGACGCGGCCAGGATGACGCTGCACTTCGCCGAAGGCCCTGGAGAGAAGGCCGCGGGGCTTTTCAACCTGGGTTCGGGAGAGGCAAACACCTGGCTGGAGCTTGCGCGCTCGATCTTCGCGGCGATGGGATTGCCGGAGAAAATCAACTTCGTGGAGATCCCCGAACACATCAGGCAGAAGTACCAGTACTATACCAAAGCCGACATCGGTAGACTGCGTTCAAGCGGCTACAATGAGCCTGTGACGCCCCTCAAAGAAGCCGTGCGCGACTACGTGCAGGGCTATCTGGTGGGCGGGAAGCACTTGGGAGAGTGAAATAACTTGGCAAACCGCAGAAACCCACCTCGGGGTTCAGCGCGGAATCGGGTAATCCGGCATGGGTACCTCGTGTAATCATGAACAGGGCTGATGGGACTCTCACCCAGGATTAAAATCCTGGGCTAAAACTGTTGCGTCCACAAGGGACGCGGTTCTCTGACAAAATAAAATCAGCAGGAAGCACTTGGGAGAGTAAGGAGAAAGGATTCCCATGCGCCACCTTCAGTCGCTTACGCGACGTAATTCAATCTGCGACAAAGTAAAGGCTACTCGTCGATGATCGCGTGGAGGACATCCAACGCGGTACCCTGCAAAGCGGGTGAAATGTCTGCAAGATAAGAATGGCGCGCGGATTGATAAAAAAACGTAAAAGCCAGTTGGACTCTTATTATAAGATAGTTTTTGCCGATCTTATGTGTGTTATCCCAGACATAACAAGCCACATACCATGAACGACAATACCCCCAGAGTATCTGACCCCGAGACCGAGAGATTCGCCGAGTTGCAAAGAGCGCTGGCGGAGCTGCAAAAACCCGCGGCCGCGGTGGATCTCAAACTTTTCGAGGAGCTTCTGGACAAATCCGACGAAATGGTGCGGGTACACACAGGAGACATCAAGCGCCTCAGGTGCGCGGCGCAGCTAGGCAAGGCCATTCACGACTCGATCGGCAATTTGGGAGACGGGAGTCCCTTTGCCGGCGATCCGGATTACCGGGCCAGGAGTCTTCCTGCCGCCAATGAAAAAGCCGCTGAGCTTAAATGCCGATCGGGACTGCTGGCATACGAGGCAGGCAGGAACCAGGAACTTGGCTGGTACCCAAGGGCATATTTGGACAGCGCCGACGTGCACAAATGGGCATTGGAAGAGAAGGTCTATGGAGAGACCACCCATCCCGTGGCCATAAGGCTCGAAAGGGCGCTGGAGCTGCGCGATACTATCTCCAAATATGGAGAGGCCGCTTTTGAGAACTACGACGTCCAGGCCAAAGCAGCCTTCAGGACATACGAGATTCTGGAAAAAATACCAGGAGCGACGGATCTTGAGCGCGGCGAGTGGCTCGCGAAAGCCTTTTACAACCGCAGGGCCGTGGTAAACGGATACGAGGCATTCTCCGCGAAACTCGAAAAATCGCTCGATAAGCTTCTGCCGTGGGAAACCGAAGGGAAGACAGTTTCCCAACTGCTGGAGACACGGAGATTGGCCAAACAGCTTTTGGAGCTCAAAAAGGGCGGCAGAACCTTTTCGGCGCACGCCTTTATAGCGCAGTTTCTGGCAACAGAGGCTCTGGCGGCGCGACCCGGCATAGGAGGGCGCTTCGAGCAGGAAGCCAACGCCATGAAAGAGACACTGCAGCGGATGGATCCCATGCGGATACCTCCTGAGATAATCCAGAAGCTGCAAAGAATGCGTCCCGAGTTCTCTCCAACACAACCTCCGGCGCAGGTAGCCGCGGCCCCTGCTGCCACCCCAAAGAGGCAGGCCGAGAATCTGGGATTGCTTGACAAGGCAAGGTCTGTCTTTGGAGGAATAGGCAGAATGATAAGTGGTCACTGGCGAGACAGAAAGATTGGATCACCGGAAGCATCCACGGGGCATACGTAGAGGATCGGTCACAAAAAGCTGGCATTTATTCCCTAAATATGGCAGAATGGGCTTGGGAGCTGCCATGACCAAAGAAGTAGCGGAACATTTGAGGGAGATAATTCTGTCGCTGAAAGCGGCGGAGGCGGCTGCGGTCGGGAAGCACTCTCAGTGGCCAAAGGCAAATGGCGCTCGTGTGGCGGCGAAACAGGACGACGACTTCGCGCTGACAAAAGTAATGCCGGAGAAGGAATAGAAAACAGGATTTTCAGCGGAAACGGGGGGAAGTAGAGCTACACCTCGTATCTCAGTACCTTGCTGGAGTCGCGCACCAGATCGGTCGCGCCGGTCAGGAAGGGGCTCACCACGCTATTCTGATAACCCTGCGCCTGCGCGTCGAGCATCGCGGCGCGGTTCAGATAATTGTAGCGTGTGGTGAGCGCGTCGAACTCGCCCATCTGCGCCGTCTGGGCGTTGACCTGCGCGGGCGAACCGGTGTTCGTGTCGACTCCGCTGGCCCCGTATGCCGCGGTGGCAGCTCCGATTGTCTGGGCGGTCTTCATGCGCTGCTGATCCTCGGCGACCATGCCCTCCTGCCGAGTGTAAGAGGCCTCGGCGCGCGCGGCTGAAGCGTTGTAGCGGGCAGCCATATTGGCGCGCTCCTGGGACTCCACGCCGGAGAGGGTTCCAAGCCCCACCCCACCCCACGCAAGAGCTTTGCCCAGGGTAAGGGCGGAGGCAGCTGAGGAAGCCCCCGCGGAAGCTCCGGCGGCGGTTGCGTCTGTCGCGGCGGCTCCTCCCGTAAGAGCAGAACCGATGCCCCCTATCGCGGTACCAAGACCGCTGCCGATGGCGGTGATAGCCGCCGGAATAAAGGCCATGTTAGAAGCCCCCCTTTTGATCTGTGTTTCGCATATGTGGGTATTATAACAAAAAAAGAGAGAGGGGGTTGATTTCTGACAAAAAGAGTGCATAGTATGCCTACATATGGCAACAGGCAATATACATAGAGTTCGTAAACCCCGAGGCGTGCAGTCACAGTTACCTGACACCCTTTTATCCAGGGGTCTGCGGGCAGATCTAAGAAGTTTGAACGAACAGCGGGAATTTATTCAAGCAATGTGTAGCGCGGCATTGATTACCGCAGCGCAAGAACAACTCCACATTGATGGAAGGGCTGTCGCATTCATGGGCACAGACGACGTCGATGGAGCCGCCGCGCGTCTGGCACAGGGCGACACGAGACTCTCACTGTAGGGCGCTATCCCCTGCCCCCGTACAGGCTGTCGACCACCTTCTGTAGAATAATGCCGACTTCACCGTCAAGCTGTTCGTCCAGCTCGGAGAGTACCACCAGCAGATCGGCAGTGGCACGGGTGACGTGCAGGCGCTGGATCTCGTTTTGGAAGCACTCGCGGCAGATAGGCAGCAGGTAGTAGGTGGCACCCTTCAAGGCGTTGATCAGTTCATGGGTCTTCATAAAATTTTATACTCCAACCCCATACCCCCGGCTATGGCTGCCAATGTTACTGGGATCTATTGTCGCGGCTTCTTTGCGGAAATATCCCAGAGTCACACCGCCGAGTTGTGTGTCGTAGTGAGCCCCCCAGTCCTCAAAGCCCAGAAAGCGCGCGTAACGCAGATTGGTCGGGTTGGCGCGGTCGATGACGGTATCGAGGACGGCGTAGGCTCCTTGCCACGGATTGATCCAGCCTTCGCGCAAGGCTACGGCGGACAGGAATCCGACTCCGACAGGTCGGGGTTCGGTCGCTACGCGACGCAATTCAGAGCCTTCGGCATGGAGACCCTGATCAAACAATGACTCTATAATCCTCTTTGATTTCCGAAGCACCGCCACGGGAGCCTCGGAAAATCCGGGAGTGGTCACCATCCAGATGCTCCCCCCGCGGCCGCCGACGGGCGTGTAAGCATTCGGAGTCTTCGGAATGATCGAGACCACGCAGACCGCCTCGCCGTCAATCGCCCCGACAAAGAGCACCTCACCGCGATCGAAAGCCAGACGCAAAGCGCCCGCGGGATCATCGATGCCGAAGATTTTGATGGCCTTGACATCGGAGGATTTCAGGCGCGGGGCTATTCTTTCAATGAGCGCGGCAGTCGGAAGCAGAAGGGCGGTGATGGAGCCGGTACGGACGGGCATGGGAGGATTTTAGCAGGTTTTGGCGCACCCCCTGGACCGCATTGATCGGGCATCTCCATTGCCCACCATTTAAATGGAGGGCTACCCCCGACTGCTGTCGGGGTGGCGACGCTACCATCCCGACTTTGTCGGGATTAACGCGGCGCATTGCGGGGATAGAATGACATAATTAGTCCCAAAAGACAAAGCGTCGCGTCAGCTCCGACGCAGTCGGGGCGGCAAGCGACAACGCCCCGCGTAGGCGGGGGTAGCCACCCATTTCAATGGGTGGTATGAGGATACACACATTCCATGCCACTCACGCCCCGCGTAGGGATAAATGAACCAGATATTTTGGATTGCCCCCAAGCGCAAAACCTCATTAGAAAAATTCATGGGACATACCTTTTCCAGCGAATACTCCCACATTGTATTCTGTACCAAAGGCCGCTATCCGTGGCTCAAGGGCAACTGCCGCGAAAAATGTTATGATTATATGCGTGGCGTCGCCATCAAAATCAAAGCCATGATTGTTGAAATCGGCGGCATCGAGGATCATGTGCATATCCTTGTACGTCGGCCAACAATGATGGATTCCAGCGTCATAGCCAAACACGTCAAGGGTGCCTCGTCGCGCTGGTTCAAAAAAGAGTTTCCAGATTCTCTTGGCTTCGCGTGGCAGGACGGCTTCGGTTCCTTTTCCGTGAGCGTTTCCCAGATTGACAAAGTACGCAGGTACATCCGCGGGCAACCTGAACATCACCAGACGGAGACCTATCTGGAGGAATTCAAAAAACTCCTAAAAAGCCACCAGATCGATTTTGAGGAACGGGAATTGTTGGATTAGGGAAGGCTTCCTGCCACGGAACAAATAGAATCCGATCCACCCCCCTGCCCACCATTGAAATGGCGGGCTACCCCCGACTGCTGTCGGGGCAGCGACGCTACCATCCCGACTTTGTCGGGATTAACGCGGCGCATTGCGGAGATAGAATGCCCCCTACCGCTCCCCTTCCTCCATCCTGCATCCCCCGAAAGAAGGGATCACGCCAGACCCTGCCAATTCCACCACACGTACAGCACTCCCGCCAGCCAGATCAGTGGAAAAAACGAAAGCAAAAAGGCCCAGACGCGGGCGTGCCTGCGCGGAAAATGCCTCAATAACACCGGAACAAAACATAGCGCCGCGCACACCCCCACGCAGAAAATCAGATAGCAGAGAGCAAACCCCTTGAATGGGCTGACGAGCGTGCCGCCACTGGGAGAATACTCCGAGTCCCAAAAATAATCCGTCAAAGAGAATAAAGGCGCCACAGTCGGCAAAATCAAGACGTAGAAGAGTATCCGAAAGACCCTCTCACCGAAGGAGCTTCTCTGTATCCTGTGCGCAAGCTGTGAACACGTCCAGAAGAGAAGCGGGTAACCCGAGAAAAAGAGCATCGACGGCAGCCTTTGAAATACCTGCCAGGTACTGGGCCTTCCGCCCAGAAAGAACTCTCCAAGATGAAAGGCACAAACTGCCCACGGTACAAGCAAGGCCACGCCAAGCAAGTCCGAAAACTTCAGCCACACGGCGAAGGGGCTATTTGCGGCGCGCGGTGCCGCCTTTTGTTGAATGCCTGGCACTTCTGTTTCTTAAATGACCGAATGCGGTGTGGCAATGTTTAACTCTGGCATGACAGCCCCTGCAATGGCCTGATGCGGCATATGTCGCCTTTGCTGTATCGGGGGATTTTACCTTCATCCACCGCTGTGTCTCTCCCCAAAAATGACCTGCTGCTGTTTTACAGTCATAGTAAGGCGACCCCATTATCATAAACCACTCTTTATAATCCTTGACCGACTGATAATGCCTTTCCGCCGCTTTGACCGCATCTTCGCCACCAAGCCTTTTAACCATGCCCAGATCGAGCGCCTTCTGGGCACATATCATGTACTCATGCTTATATGGGTCCTCATACATACCCATGCCATTTGGATTACTTGCCCAGCTATATGTCTTTTGCACCACTTCGCGGCCCGATCTTGGTTCAACCGTCGTTGCCGCGATAAACGTGTGAGAATACAGATCCCAAGGTGGTAATGGCTTACAACTGTCTACTTCCTGATTAACCATATAGAGTCCTCCGGTTCTCTTTGGGAACAACCTATCCGCGTCCATTCCAAACATAGATGCCAAACGATGGTGATCTATCGGCAAAGGATTGTTCGACCGTGGTATATCTGTCATAAGTGACTTTTAGCTGATTCCCTCATTTCCCTACCTCTCCCCTTCCTCCATCCTGGCCACGATGCGCTGGACAGTCCAGGGCAAGGGGACGGTGGAGCACAGGTAGAGCGTGCCGTCGCGGATCATTCCGGGCTCAAGTGGGCACTCCTTGTTGCCGCTAAAAAGCCCCGTGACAGGGTTGATTCCCTGGCCGTTCATTTCTTCGTAGGTGAAATCGAAGGGCTGCAGCCAGGGGTAGTTGGCCGGATAGCTAGAGCCTTTGATGTTGCTGGGCGCGGCGCAGAGGGCGCCCTGCGCGGTGTCCTTTAGTCCCACGTAGACCGAGCGGATCTGGCGCGTCTTGTCCTGGACGGTTCCAAGAGGCGTCTGATACTCAAACTGCATGGGCATCAGTTCGCAGGTGTAGGGTAGTCCCGCCAGAATTACCGAGGCCGTCAGGCCGTTTGGAAGCGTCAGGACTCCCGCCGGGGAGACGGTCAGCCCCGCGTACGGCACTCCGTCGGCCAAAACGCTGACGGTCATATTGGCCAGGTAGTTGAGCCCGCTCACCGTATTGGTGGGGCTGCCGCTATACTGCGCGGCGCAATCGAGGAACCACGCTCCGGAAAGGTTACTGAGAGGCTCGCGCTGCGGCAGATACTCCACACAGCGAACCGTCGAGCCGTTCAAACTGCGGTTGACGATAAAGAAAACGTCGGTTTGTCCCGTGGCGGCGTTCGGCACGCTCGCCACGCTCTCAAAGCTGCCCTGGGTGGTGTGCCAGTGCCAGGCCAGAAGGTTCACCGCGTTCATCTCCTTCTGATAGCTTAGTCCAAGTAGCGTGCCATCAGAGCGGATGATCCAGGCGATCGAGTAAGGGTACACTTGATAGTCCCATTCCTGCGCCGACAGACCGACAGGGAAAAGGTGCTGGGCGCGTATCCCGATTTCAGTTCCGGCGTAGCCATACACGTAAATCGAATAGGTAATGTCTCTAAAACGTCCGCCGGAATGGTCAGCGTAGACAGCGTTGTTACCCACCGAGATCGGTTTGCAATCGTTTGTGCCATAAAGATAATCCTGCTGGATCAGGTCAATCGAGGTGGGGGTGATCGCGCTATTGCTGCCGGGTCCCCCGCTGCCGGTCATCGCCCAGACTCCCCCGGAGGTGTGCACGAGCATCGCCATGTTGCCGGGGATGAGGGCCTTGATCTCGTTGACGCGGCGCGAATTGATCGTGAACTGCACCGAGTCGGAATCGACCGTCGTCGTGGAGATGTTGAAGTTGTTGTAATCACCCGTGCGCGAACCCCAGAGGGTCTGCGGGGAGTTGTTGGTGCGCGCGTACCAGAGGCGGTTCTGGTAGAAGGCTACCACCCCCGGATAGTTGCCGCTTCCGCTGAAGGGATTCTCGCTTAGGGGAATCCCCTTGCTGGTATCGGGGATGAAGTAGCTGCCGTTGGGCGGCACCAGGCTGAAGGAACTGGAGCTGGAGGAGCCGATAAAACCCCACACGCCCACCGACTGCTGGTAGATATTGTATTTGGTGGCTCCCGTGATGCCCGTCCAGCTGAGCGTGGCGGTGTTGGAAGAGACCACCTGATTGCTGGGGAGGCTTTCGCGGCCCAGCGAGTCGACTGCCGTGATGCAGTAAAGGTAATAACTGTTCCCGACGACAAAGGAGGGCGTGGGATTTCCAACGATGAGCGGGTAGCCATTGTAATAGTTGCCAAGTCCGAGCGTGTAGCTGGTGGAAGTCGTCGTCGTGGAATTGGTGACTCTCATCCAGCAGGTTCCGTTGCCATTCACGCCGTTATAGATCGACTGCACCGAGAGCGCGTAGATGTTGTAGCCGGAGGCGTTTGTGACGGCGCTCCACGAGAGCGTCGAACCGTTTGGGGCAACGAGGATCGCGGAGGTCGGTCCCTCGGTGCCGGAGGAGTTGACGGCCGCCACCATGAGCTGCGTCGAAGCCCCTGTGCCCGCCGAGGAGATGGCAAAGTTTGTGGGAGACTGGAGATTGCTGCCGCTTGTTGTCGCCAGGCTCGTCGGGGCGCTCACCGCCGAACCAAAGGTGATCGGCGAATAGGTCCACTGGGTGTTGCCGCCGCTGTAGGTGCGCGTCAAGGTCGCTGGCGGATAGCTTGGATGCACGAGGAAGAGGGTATCCGCGGACTGGTCCCACTTTAGAAGCGGCAGGTCGCCGTAGGCGTAGGGGGTCGGCAGCTCATAAATCGCCTGACCGCCTGGGTTGGCGGAGAGCGCGTACCAGTACGACGTATTGGTCGGCAGAACACCCGTGCAAGCCTGTATGTTGACGTAATAGGCACCACTATAGGCGCAGGTCATTCCGGTCGCGTAAGCCGTCGTCGAAACATAGGCAGCAGGCGCGCAGACCACCTGCCCGACAGAGCCGGAGACGTTCGCGTAGAAACGCACGTACTGGTTGCCGAACTCCAAAGCGTAGGCCTGCTGCGTGGAGAAGATGAAGGGGACGAGGCGGCTGCGTTGAGAGCTTGTTTTGACGGCATTGAGGAACATTGTGCCCTGGCGGTTCATCGCGCCTCCCATCTGCTTGGGGAAAACATTGTGCATGATGCGGCAGGCGGAATCGTGGCCCTCAAGGTCGTAGCGGTACCAACCGTCAGGCGACCATTCGCCGCGGGTGAAGGAGAGCTGCTGGGGTGTGGCGGGCATGGGGGGATTATACAGGATTGGCCGAACCCCTACCCTTTGCCCTCCCACGATTATCAAAAATACAGGTTCTATTCTAGCGGATGTGATTTTCCGATAAACTGTCACCGAAGCGGATAAACCGCCTCCACAATATTATGAACATAGAAAACCAACTTGGTCTGCGCCTGGCCATCTGCGGCCCGAGCGGCATCGGCAAAAGCATTATTATGAACCTTCTTGCCATTCCCGGAGCTGATCCCAGGCGCGTGAGGATACCCCGGATGAATGATGACCCCAAAATATGTATGCAACCAAAAAAGTTTGAGACGCTCAAACGCGGTTTGGAATCAAGGGCCGAAGGGCCGGTATACAAATCCGGCGATCTGGCCGTCTACAGCGATTGGGCGGTCTTCCGCATACGCGGGAAAGATTGGCAGGCGCTGCCCCTGGACGGGGCGCTCAAAGATACACAATCGCGCATCCGTGTCGAGATATTCGCTCCCACCCTTTTGAAACTGCTCCGGCAGCAAAACAAACTGCGTGATATTCTGCCTTTGCAGGCAGCGGAAACGCTCATCATATTGCTGAATCCGACACAAACATCGTACCGTTTGATGAATGGGCCCACACGGGAGCTCCGCGAGGCAACCTTCAGGTTGATCTATGAGCGGATGCTGGCAACCAACACCAGGATAGTCCCCGAGCAAATACAGGACATTCAACGGCGCAGCGGCCAGTACCTTGCCGAGGAACTCGGCGCGTGGAAAAAACTTGCCGCGCTTGGCAACTGCGTGGAATATCTGGGATGGCGGCATTCCGAAGCTGAATGCATCCTGGACAACTTGACAGCCGAGAGCTTTGGCATTAGACGCTCTGGAATAAGGAGTCTCCGAATCAAACGTGACATCCTGCACGGGGTGGCCGAAAAAGCCCCGCAGTATTGGAGCCGGATACGGGATGCCTTCAAAACAAAAGAAGAAATCTTTTAATACATAAAACAATGCGAACAAGAAAGAGATCTCCCAAAACTCCCAAGCAGCATTGGTTCTCCCTGTACTGGGTTCGCCCTGAGGAAATAGGAGAGGAGAGGCCGTTTGAGACCGCCATCCACAAAGTACGCGATATGTTCCCGCTTCATTTGATATCAAATGACCTGACAGTCAGGGGAATTCCCTATGCGGGGGCTCTCCTGAATATACCGGAGAGAATACGCGCCTCCCGCAGGATTCCCGAGGCATCCCTTCCTCTCGCAGGCGGCGACCTGCTGCTCCAGTGCACAAGGCCTCCACTCGATGACTCCGCCAACGAAGTCAAACGGCGCATAAGCCAGGGCGGCGACCTGCTGGAAGAGACGCTGCGCCCCTCTCTCAGGCGGATATTTTCAAACTGCGACCGCGGGGATGTCGCGCTGACTGCAGAGCTCAAACCCGACAGGAAGGGCGCCCCCGAAGAATACAGACTTATCAAATTCTTCCAGGAAAACAAAAAGCAACTGATCCGGGGAGGCCGTGTGCAACTCTTCGCGGGTGGCGCGCCCAGAAAGTCGCTGGACTCAGACCTCACGATTGGCTATCTTGTCTCAATTCCGCGGGTTGAGCCGTTGGGTTTCCGATTTATAGCCGCCTTTGGCATGGGTGGAACCGAGACTCTCTGGCTCGCGCATCTGCTGACGGATACGGGATACCGCTGTTATCTGAGAGACGCTATTGAGTCCGAAGTGGAATCTCTTTGGACCATTCCATTCCTCGTTCCCGCGTTTGTCCCATACCCACGCATAACAACGGACAAAATCGACTTTACGCCGCGGTATGAGTTTGCAGAAGTCACAAAGTGGACCCGAGATTAAATTATTTCAAATCGTGGCCCTCAAGGTCGTAGCGGTACCAACCGTCCGGCTCTCCATTCGCCGCGGGTGAAGGAGAGCTGCTGGGGTGTGGCGGGCATGGGGGGATTATACAGGAAAACGGAGGGGGGTAGCTCTCCTGCCGCCAGAGGGCAACACTTGGAAAATCACTTGGACTTTTGGTTAAACACTTTGACCAGCTCTTGTACCAGCGCTGCATGATCTTTGGGACGCTTTTTCTTGAACTCTCTGAGCTTTAAAAGCTTCCACTTTACAGCTGGCATATCTTTGAGCCTGGCAATTGGAAATAAATCCCATTTAGGGTCGCCTTCGGTGAAACTGACAAGGAACTCACGGTCTTCATCTTTGAATAATTTCCTCACCTCCTCAAAAAGCCAGTCACGGGTAGTTTCAAAATCCTTGTAAGAGAAGAGATCAAAAGCCATACCCTGAAAGCTGCCTTCAAAAGTCTCCTTCTGGTCTTTCGGGCGCGGATTGAGGAGCTCGTGCGCCGGGCGCTTATGCCCCATCAAGGCCGCAATAAATCCCAAACGTATATCTTCGGTTATTTCTGTTTCGGATGGTTGAAGAATGGCACCTGAGGCGGTATATTTGTGAAAATCCCATACATCATAAATATCACGGGGGTGCTGACGGTCTATGGCCGCGCATATTTTTCCGCCATAAAGCTCACCACGCGAGACGATATTCATCTCCGCAAACATCTGAAACTGATCTTGTATTGATTTGGAGACTCTCATCAGACGAGGCGGCATCAAGCTCCCTCTGATTACGGGATTGACCTCTATTTTAATCTGCGCCTGGTTGCTGCAAATCAGCTTCAGGTCTGATTCCGACGTTGCGGTAGGAAGCCGCTCAACGACTTTTGTGTCAGGGACTCTGTCCTCAATCTCCTTTTTGATGCGCCTCAATGCCGCCGTGATATTGGCAAAGGCAGTCTTCCGATCGTCAAAGGGCACATAGGTAAGATCGATATCGACGGACAGGCGTGGGAAATCCCGATCAAAGAGATTTATGGCCGTGCCGCCTTTGAGCGCGAAATATTTTTCCTTTGCCACATGGGGCAGAACCTTCAGGAGAAGTTCAACCTGTCCCCTGTATTTGGGATCAATATTGATAAAATGTCTCTTGGCGTGGATGTGCTTCGCGTGAGACGATAAGGCATTTGCGATGAACGCCCCATAGTCAATTCTAGGACTCTCAGAATTGTCCTGATCCGGCTTCTTTTGATCTGCGGCCATAAAAACACGTTACCTGTCTGCCAATTCTCCAGGCACCATGATCTTGTATTTTGGGATATAAACCCCTCCCTTGACAAGGCTCCTTTGTCCTTTGCCAAGATCAACCCCATTCAGATTCACATATTTGAGCCACGCATGCCCTGCTTTCTCGGCCATAAATAGAAAGAGCCGCTTGACCTTTACCGACGCGCATTTTTGCAGGAGCGCCTTCACTAGCCTGGGACGCAGGTTTGTCAGTCCTTCCATGATCTGATAACACTCCAATAAATCCACCTTGCCTGGTGCCAGGTACAGGCATTCCAATATGGCCCTTTCCGGGGAAGATATTTTTAAGCTGAAGCTCTTCTGCTCATGATCGACAAGCCCCATTCCCATCGGTATAAATGAAGTAGAAATGCCTTCTATCTTTACCTTCCAATCGTACTTTCTAAACCAGCCTGGCAATTTTTTCTTTGAGGGAGAAAATATGAATACAACTTCCCGGCTGGACCTTAAGTAATGGCTCAATCCATGCATGGATAACGCCGTGAGCGCGCCTGTATGAATGTCCGTCCTGCGTTCAGCCTGGATCGCATAAACTCCCGCCTGCCAGGAGATCTCGTCTCCGGCTTTTTTATAGGCTCTCTGTCCCACTCTCTCAATCCAACCTCCCAAGTGTTTCCTTCTGAGCTGACGCGAGATGCCAATACTCTCAAGCCAACCACTGGTGGCAACCGCGCCTTGTGGGAGCATTCTTATCAGCTTTTTTATTTTTTCTTCTCTTTGTAAACCCATAGTTGACATTTGAAGGAAAATATGAAAAACGGCAAGATAAAAAACGCAAGGAGAGCTGCTGGGGGGTGGCGGGCATGGGGGGATTATACAGGAAAACGGAGGAGCCCCCGGGCAATCCCATATAAATAATCCGTAAAAAATGCTTCTCATGCACACAATAACTATCTTGTGTTATAGTATAAGCATGGCAGAAAAGCATAGTGCCGCGTATCTGGAGCAGCTTCATGTCGAAGAGATCAGACGATCCCGCGTCAGAGAGTGGGAGTTGCTTGCACCTGCCGAAAAGCGTGCGGCGTACTTGAAAGAACAGGCCGCAAACGAGAAAAAGGCGGAAGAATCGCTCGGCGGACTGATTGAGGAGTCTACCATCGGGCTCCTTGGGACAGTGGGCGTGGAGTACCAGGAGCTCAACGAAAGGCTCTCACAAATGAGCCAGAAGGAAAGAGAAGAGATCGCCGCCCTCAGGGACGTTCTACAACAGAAGGAAGAGTCCATCGAGCTGCAGAAAAGAGAATATGCCTCCGAGTTCAAGGACCAAAAGGACCTTGAGCAGTACCGCTACATGAGAGAAGAACTGCCCAAGGAACAGCTGCCGGAGGATCTTGAGAGGGATAACCAGTCCGCATTCGATTACGCGCGGAAAAAACTGGGGGTCGCCAAGCTCGCAAAGGCCAGTGAAAACTGGGCTACCATGACCGGGGAAGAGAAACTCTCTCATCTAAACGAGTGGCATGGCGCCCTGATGGAAGGATATGCTCCCAACACGGGAGGCCGACCCATGAGGATAAAGCCGCTTGAGATAGTGCCCCATTACGAAGATGACCGCACGTTAGGCGATTTTGTGGGAATGGACCCTCTCTCTGGAGAGCCCAAGCGCGTACGACTGAGCGCACAGAAGATCAATGAGTCTCTTTCCAGCCCCGATGGATACGAAGAGACGATTGACACAGTCTCACACGAGTGCGCGCACCGATATCAGGCTTATATTCTCGCCACTCCCGAACATCCTTTGCACAAAGAACTCTTTCCCCTATGGCGCAGGCATATGCAACTGCGGGAAAACGCACCCGCCAATCCCTATATCAAACGAGCTTATCCGGGAGAGGCTGCGGAAGATTATCTATACGAGCATGAAGCCTTGGAGCGCAACGCCAGAGAGATGGGCAGACACGCCTTTGTCTCCCTGCAAGAGCAGCTTGGCCGACAGAAAACACCGTCAGGGATCTTTTTAAACAGCATGAATAGGTATCTGCCCTGCCCAGTCGGGCTTCTCAATCGTTTTGGGCAGTATATCGGAAGGCCTTTGCCGCCGCAAGAGGGCTTATAGCGCCGCGGGCTCCGGAAAATCCCACACGTCATTTGCCCTACTCATATCCCCTGCCACCGGACATATCCGTGGGCACACCCTGGGCTGGCTGGCGTCTTAGATTTTGTACTACCCGCTGGGCAGCCTGCTGAAGAGCTTTGCATCTGGCTGTCTGCAATGTTCCCAGCGCGGTCTCGGCGGCGGTCAACAGACTCTTCGCGGCGGCTACGGCCTGCCGGGATTCAAGAATTCGCCTATCCGCTATTCCCAAACTTTCTCCTGCTTCTTGGGCCATCTGCGCGTCGAATCGTTCTGCGACAGTCTGGCGTATATCGGAGGGAATAGCCTTAAGGGCAAGTTCTCCGGCATTTTCAGAATCACTGAGAGAGCGAACCTCTGCAACGGCAGCCACACAGGCGCTCGTGAGATCTTCGTCTCGTAGTCTCTGCGAATACGCCACGGCTACCCTACAATGGGCCAATATTTCTGTCGCTATGGCATCTGTCGGATCCTGCTCCAGCGCGGCACGCCAGTAATTTAAACGTAGCAGCTCTACAGATAGCGAATTATCTTTGATCAGTCCGAGAGATAGGGATACAATTCCCTTGTATTCTCCAAGCTGCTCTCTGTACCGCTCGCCTTCCGTCTCCTTTGGGGCAGTGACGAGCGCTCCGCGAAGATTCAGGCACGCGGCTTCTGTCCGCGCGGTAACCTGCTGGAGAATCTGCGTTTTATCTCCGGCAGCGGACTTTTCTAGTGCCACTATGGACTTGATTTCTTCGCGAAAGGCCTCTTCCGGCGTGGGTGGATTTGGGGGCGTGTATGCCATCATGTGCATAGCATACTCTAATACAAATATTGCCTATAATCAAGAGATTTTTATTTGAATAATCCCCGCAAAAAGGTTACGTTATAGGATGGACAGCGAAAGAAATCCCTCAACGAAACTCAGTTCCCATCTTCTGGAAAGATACTCCGTACATGGGATCACGCCGGCACAGGCGGATAAGTTTGCCGCGTGGATGGCACAAGCCGGACATCTGAGACGCCCGAACAGCTCGAACGCGCTCACCCCAAAGGTGATTGACGCGCGCGTGGAGGCCTACGACAAGGGACTGGCCGCCGAGGGGCTGACCATGCAGGAATGCGCGCAGGTTCTGATCGGAAAGAGTCCCACTCTTCTGAACAGGGAACCCCCAACGGTCATTGAAAACGTGAGGATGGTACTGGCGATGCGCGCGGACGGTCTGGTCAGATTCAAGCCAAATAAGAAGTTGGGCCTGGTCGCCAAGCTTCTGGGGAGGCCCCCCTACGTCACGCACTCCAAAGAGCATTACCTGTTATGCGCCCTGTGCGCCGATAGTTACGCAAATCCGAATTTGCTCGGCAAAAGCGGCGATGAGATCAGACAGATGCTTCGGGAAACCGACGCTTCGTCCTACAAGGCGGTGCTTGAGTGTACCGGAAAGGGCCAAAAGCTGAACAACCTGGCCACCGTCCTGGGAACGGACGAGAACCTGGCAGCCGCCGCCCAAAGGATGCCGAGTGTGCTCGCGCAATATGAGCGGATGGCGAAGATCGCACTGGGGGAGGATCCGGGGAAACCCGCCGTCATCAGCCGGAAGACGCCTGAGGTACCGGCGAAACACCAGGGGGTGGCCGCAACCCCAGCGCCCGCAATGGCCATGGCGCACTCGGCGGACAACGGCAGCTCCCGTCCGTCCGCTCCACAGGGAATCATCAGGCGCGCGGCAACCACGGCAGAGATTCTCTCCGCTCACAAACAGGTGAGCTTCAAAGGTCGGGCAAGCATCAAAGATGTCCTTCCCGTCTTCCTTTTGCCTTGAAAGAGGAATCCCAATCGCGCTATCCTTCGGGCAACACCCCCGAAACCATGTCCAAAAGCATTCTCCTGACAGCCCTCATCCTGGCGGCGCTCGTCGCGCCGAGGCTCACCGCGCAGGTGGAAGTCTCAGGGCCATCGGATGATCCCGCCGCCGCGCAGCCATCATCCGGCCAGCAGCCCGACGCCCAACTCTCCGATTACGACAAGGAACAGCTCCAGCAGCTCGCCGATGAAAAAGCCGCCCTCAGCGCTCGCCAGATGGAGCTCTTACAGCAGGTCGGCAGCCTCCCGCCGGAGGTCAAAAGCAGGATTTTCCAGGAGAAGAACGCGCGCCATCAGCAGGATTATGTGGCCAGACACCAGGATATCGCCAACAACCTCTCTCCAGTGGAGATGAAGCGGCACGAGAACGAGAGATTGGCGGCCGACAACGCGGCGCTGGAGCAGATGATAGCGGAGAACAAATAGCGGGGGATCTTTTTTATTCTTCTGGGAGGAATCGGTTGGCGCGGTGTATTACTCTCAACCAACCAATTGTATGAAATACCTCCTACCCACTCTCACCATCGCGATGGTCGCCGCCCTCGCCCAGGCCCAGACCTCTGAGCTCCCGGCCAACATAAAGGCCGACATCAACCGTCTGCAGGCCGATCACGCCGTCCTCAAGAGCGATTTCCAGAATATGCGCAAAGACCATGAGCAGTTTTGGAATGACGCCAAGCCGATTCTGAAGGCCGACCATGAGGCCATCCAAAAGGCCGTTGACCAGTTGAAGGCCGACCGCTCCGCCAAGAAGGACGAGAAGACGCTGCAGTCCGACGAGGCCGCCGTGGTGAAGGCCATCGAGCACAAGAAGGCCGATAAAGAGGCGCTTTTTGGCGCTCTTCCCTTTCATCGCGAGGGGTCCTGTTGCGAAGGCGGCTGCCCCTGTTTCCCTGGATTTTCCCACGAGGGTTTCAATCCGATGATGATGGACGGCTGCGGGGAGCATTGCATGGGCGGCAAATGCGGAATGGAGATGGGCCGGCCACAGATGGAACAGGGAGAGAATCGCTAGAGGACGCGCCACGGGTTGTTTCAACTTTCGCACCACGGGTTGAAACCCGAGGCTAAGATACCTTCGGTCGCTACGCGACGCTATATGAGCAAAGGATTCCCGCCCTACCCGCCCAACGTCAGCACACGCCAGCGGGGACACGGGGCCCGCTCGGATCCTTTGTCGGCGAAACCGTATTGCGTGGCCAATAATCTGCAGATTACGGAACTGAACTTGTCCCCCGTTTTCTCGCGTTTAGGCACGCAAATCCTTACCTTGACCGTAACCGGCCTGCTATCTTCGGCGGGGGTCTTTGTCCGCAGCATCTCCGTGCGCAGCCTCTCCACAAGCGCCTGAAATCCCACCGGAATATCAGCACCCAAAAAAGTGGAGGACGGATAGATGTCCCATAGAACTCCCTCAGATTTATCGGCAACCACGGCCGTGAGAACTGTTCTGCTGCGCGGGTCATTCAGGGCAAAACATCTGTATGGTGCCTCTTTCGTCTTCTTTCGGAGCACGCGCGCAATAAGACCCAGGGAGCACTGATGCCGTGGATCCGTCTGCCCCAAGTAGGCAGTACGCGGCCTCTCAACGATATGATAACCAATCATATAGGAATATATATACACTATATATGCGTCGTTGTCAACCTTAAATAGAGGCCCCACGCGCAAGCTCCTGCCGTGGGCTTGCTCGTCGGTTGAAACCGACCGCGACGCGCCACACGGCTGTGTTATGCCGCCCACACACCCGATTATTTCGGATTTGCGAAGGAAAGTTTATCGACGGATGTGTGGACTCGTCCTTCTTAAATTCGAGGATTGATTTTAGAATCACAGACAACGAGTCCTTCGGGGGTGAGCGCAGCGAGCCAATCGAAGGGCGGCATATCGCAGCCGTGTGGCGACTGTCCGGAGCCCACGGCATGATCGCATTGCCCCCCTCTTTTTCCTTTGGCAAAAAACTCCCCACCCGGTGTATTATGGATATCAAACCAATAACGCATATGAAAAAGTTTCTCATTCTTACCATCGCGCTCCTCTCGTTGGGAGCCATCAGCGCCCAGGCCCACGTCTCCGTCGGAGTGGGGGTCGGCTTCTATGGAGCACCAGCCTACTATTCTCCCGCCCCGGTCTATTACACTCCGGCCTACTATCCGGCTCCGGTGCCTGCCGCCTATTACGCCACCCCGGCCTCACCGGAGATCGTCTATTACTCTGGAATACCCTACTCGGTGGTCTACTATGGAGGCTGCCGCCATTACGTCAGGTACCACGGACGGTGGTAGATGGAGCAGGAAAGGCGCTGGGAGTTTATCAGGCCGATCGGGCGTGTCCAAAAGCAGCAGCGAGCGTCTGGCCGGCTTCCCTAAATGTTTCGGCAAAGTGCCTCAAACTCTTCACGCAAGCCGGCGTTATGGGAGCCTCCCTTCCGAGCTTGGAGAGAGCAGATGACAAAACTGGACCATTATTGGCAAATTTCTCCAGCTCACCGGCAAGAAAAAAGAAGGGGCTGACCTAGGTAATGGGTGTATAATAGACACCTAGATGAATAAAAGTCA
>CAZIPW010000013.1:0-59659 GCA_964541675.1 uncultured Verrucomicrobiota bacterium | reverse complement strand
GCCTCATATCAGCCTATTTTATATTACTTCATTTCAGATTGCAAGTAAGTATAAGATAGCTATGCGTTGCGGAGAAAAATTATGTACAAACGACTGCTATTAATCGTTCTCGCCTGGGTGTTTATCACAGCGACGCATTCCTGGGCCTACACCTGGGATGGCTTTGACTTACATGGGTTCTTCGATCAGGGTTACATCGCCAGTACCCAGAATAACTACTATACGGACACCAAGGACGGAAGTTTTCATATGGTCGATGCCGCCCTGAACGTTAGAAAACAACTCAACGATCAGCTGAGCTTTGGAGCCCAGGCGTATACCTACCGCTATGGGGACATGGGTTCTTTCAATACCCCCCTGCTTGACTGGGCTTATATGGACTACCAGGCACAATCATGGCTGGGTTTTAAAGCGGGAAAAATCAAGAGTCCGCTGGGTCTTTACGGGGATTCCTGGGATCTGGAGGTCACGCGTCCATACGTGTTTTTGCCGACCGGCACATATGCCCCCTACGAGAGGGAACTGCTGTATGCAATCCTCGGAGGGTGCGTTTACGGTGATATACCGCTTAACAGAATGGGGTCGCTGGATTATGTCGTGGCCTTCGGTACGGCAGACGTGCCGACGCACTCGGCCTTCAACTGGTACATATCGCAGAGCAGCCCCTACGACGTGGATCATTCAAACAACAGCTTTGTCTTGGACGCGCAGTTGACCTGGAATACTCCCGTGCATGGACTGAAGACGGAAGCCTCCATGCAATATGCGCGGAATGTCAGGATTGACGGGCGATTCAAGACCTCCGGAGAGCTCTCCATTCTTCCGGAGCCTCTCAGTGGTATGTCTTCGCTGGGCTTGGTACTGGGCGGGTCTGATGTAAGCATTGAGGCCCCAGATGTCTTCCTCTGGAACCTGGGCGCCGAGTATATGTGGAAGGAATGGACTTTCGCGACTGAATACCAACTGGAACGGCTTCTGGAATATGCCTGGGTGGATAACCCCGCGGCTTACAATATGCCTGTTTTCAACGGGACAACCCCTTTGGGAACAACAACGGACGCCTGGTACTTTGCCGTGTCGCGCCGCATAAGCGACAAACTGGACCTGGGAGCCTACTATTCGCTGCAGTTTCCCAATATGCACGACAGAACCGGAAGCCTGTTGGCATCGGAGGGGGGTAGTAACTATGGTGCCTTTACCAAGGATTTGGCGCTGGTAGCCTGCTACCGCATAAAACCCTGGTGGCTGCTCAAGGCCGAGGCCCACCTCGTCAATGGGACCTCTGAGATCATAAATTATTCCGACAATCAACCCATAAGCGGTGAAAAACGCTACTGGCTGATGGGAGTTCTTCAAACATCAATCTTCTTTTAGAAATACCGCCATGACGAGGGTCTTCAAAATAATTTTGTTCAGCTTTCTTCTGACTGCGTGCTTGCGCGCCGAGCCGGTATTTGTTGCCAATTCAAAAGTGCCGGAGAACGCGCTTAGCAGCGAGACTGTTGACGGAATCCTCAAGGGAAGAATAAAACGATGGCCCAACGGAGGGCTTGTCAGACTGGCCACATTGAAGTCGGGAAATCTGCATGAAACAGTGCTGTCCACCTACGCGGCGATGAATGTCGGCCAGTTTTCAAACAATTGGAGAAGGATTGTCTTCTCCGGAAACGGATCGCTTCCGCAGGCATTTTCCTCGGAGCAGGAACTTGTGAGCTATGTGGCCAATACTGACGGCGCGCTTGGTTATGTTGACAGCGCCAACGTGGGGCCAGGGGTGAAAGTCATCAAGATAGAGTAGCGTACCGGCTTTAAGTGGTTGGCAGCAGCTCTTTTTCCAGATAATCCCGCAGAGCCCCGACGCTCTTGTATACCCGGCAGGCACCGGCTTCCACAAGGACTTCATCGGTAAGCGGCGAGTTGAGCAGGATGCCGACCACCCTGGCTCCGGCGGCAACTCCCGCACGCACGCCCAGCGGGGCATTTTCTATGATAAGGCAGTCTCGGATATCGATACCCAGTTTTGCCGCGGCGGTAGTGTAGGGCAGGGGATCGGGTTTGCCTTTGGTCACGTCGGAACCGGTCAGAACGCAGTCGAAGAGCCCGTCAAAATGGTTTTTGACAATCTTTTCCACAGCCATTCTGGCGCTGCCGCTGACCAACGCCAGCTTGATGCCACTGGACTTTAGAAAGTTTAGAAGCTCCGGCATACCCTGATTGGCGGCCATGAAGGGAATCAGCGTCTGAAAATGGGCTCTCTTATATTTCAGGATCTCCTCGTGGGAGTCCGCGGACGGGAGAGGGTACTTGACGGCGAAATCCTTGATCGTGGTCTCGGCCCTTTCGCCCTCGCGCAGGTAGACGTCCCTGCGGAATTCCTCTTCGGGGATCTTGGCGCCCTTGTCGAGAAAGGTCTTTCTCCAGGAGGTGTGGTGGTGAGCCATACTGTCGACCAGGACTCCATCCATATCGAATAGGCAGGCTCTAAACATATTCCCAATATAGGGGAATTTCGTTTAAAAGGCGATGCGTATGACAGGATCAAGTAAGTAAAATAGTATATTATACATAATGTATATTGTGCGAATGATATGCGATCGGGCATCGGAATATGCTGATCTTGTAGGATTGTTATAGTAATAGGTATCTATTGACTATTTTATGAAATGGGATACAATAGGGTGTGACTGCCGTTAACTTACTTTCAACTGTTAGCTCTTACCTGAGTAGCCCCCTTACTCTTGCCAATGCCGCTTTGCAGAAAAAAGAAGTGGCGCAGCTTGGAGAGGATCTCTCGTCTGGGAATCTGCTTCTGGCTAAAAATGACGCCCAGAAAGCCCTCAAAGCTTTCAATACATCTCTCGGGTTTAATTCCTCCTTAAATGATGTGGAGCGCCAGACGGTCAATAGCGGCCTTAAGTCAATAATAGATGATGTCCAGGGCGGTAAAGAGTCCGCTGCTGCGACCTCCTACAATCAAATAGAAAATACGCTATCCAGCACCGGGGCTATTTCGACCATGGACAGCCCGACCTTGTCGGCCGTGGCGATGGCAGCCAGTAACTACGTCACAGGTACTACCATCAACTCGGCGGTGATAGACGCCCTGGCGAACTCCTCAACCGCTTCAGAGGCCGCTTTTATCTATAATGCGGTGGGAACAGCTACGACGCTGAGTTACGAGGCGGCTGGGACCGTATTTAGCGCGAAAGCATAGCTACACATTATGTATAATACACAATAGCCCTTCCCTGGGCACTACTTCGACTTCAAATCGGGAATAACGAATCAGGAAACAAAGCGCCTTATAGCGGACTGGCTGAAGAAACACTCGAACAGCGATTGTTGCGCTGGGCAGAAGGAACAGAAATAGTGGCACAACTGGCGCGGGAAGAAAAAGATCCTAAACGAGCAAAGGAGCTTTGGAACGTTCTTGCCTAAATAGTGTGCAGTTGAGCGCTGGTTGCAGCGAGCCTGTCAAATTGACGGCGGTTGCTGCTTGTTTCTGGGACGGCGTAACGGATTATCCTGGGCGTTGAAATATTCAAGTTCCAATAGTTTGGTGAAACCAACAGACTTAAGACGATTCCTCGAGCAATCCAGGAGACAGACCTTGGAGAATCGGCCAAACGTTAAGGACTGAAGTCGGTTAGATGCACACCGGACATACTGGATTTTGGGTAAACAGGATAAATCAAGCTCCGCTATGCGATTGTTGGAGCAGTTAAGGAACGTCATGCTGCATTTGCCATCTGAGGATAAGATTGGGTGTACCAGGGCCAAGTGTCTCAGGAGATTAAAGGAACAGTCTAGGCTGTATAGTGACGCCAAGGCCAAACCTTCAAGTTGTGTGAGCTGATTTCGCGGGCATTCCAACTCCAGGAGTTGCCCGAAGGGGGATACGTCATTTTGAAGGCACGGCCATAGCGTAATTGATCGAGCCGCCGGTATCACGAGAGCTTTTCTCTTCTTCGAGGCGTCGGAAAATATCTTGGGCTCTTTGGAATCGCACGCTATTGCAACAAATCCAGTCGTTGAAGTGACTACGATGTGGTATGCCTGTTTACCTCCGTTTGCTAATTTGATGCGTAAGTCGTTCTGCATATTGGCGTCTTATACAGCATATAGCGCTACATTAGTGTATGTCAATAGCACATTTCTACCTAAAAGGAGAATTCACAATAGCCCTTCCCCGTGGGGCACTACTTCGACAGTCCCCAGCGTTCTGTAAAGGGATAGTAAATAAAGACAGCCCTCCCTACTAGCTGGTCCTGCGGTATTCCGCCCCACACGCGGCTGTCCTCGCTGTCTGGGGAGTTGTCGCCAAAGCCGTAGAAGTTGCCAGAGGGAACTATGGCGGTGTTTCCATTGGCCAGATTATAGGCAGCCTGGTAGCCAGGATATGGAGGAGTTTTCTTGAAGTTTTTCTCAAAGATGGGCGTGCCGGTAATGGGGGCGCCGTTGCGGTATAGGATGGTGTCTTTGATGGAGAGCTTGTCACCAGGCAGTCCCACCAGCCGCTTGATGTAATACTTGTCGTCGGGGATGCCGCTGTTGAGCTGCGTTATTCCCGGTATCGCGCGGGTGCGGAAGACAATCGGGTCTCCGATCTTGGGCGGGAAGAAATTGTAGGTAAAGCGATCCACGAAGAGCATATCGCCGGAGGCAATATCAAAGTTCAGGAGGGGTTCCCCTGCCCTCACCTGCACGCCGGTTGACGCGTAGCCGTCGCTATCCACGATGAGCGGCCTCTTGTCGCTGAAGAATTTATCGATGAGCAGCCGATCCATGCTGAAGTCCGCGGAGAGCGCGAGTGTGACGGGGGTATCCCCCACTTTGAAGAGGTACTCGTGAACTTTGCTTGGAATAAGCCCCAGGATGTCCTGTGTGGCATCGCGGTAGCGGAAGATGCTGTGGTACTGCTCGCGCTCCTCCTGACCAAAGATGGCGATTTTGAACTCCCCATCGCAGGGAGCCTTCAAGTAGTGGCGCGTGGCTCCGTGCACGATGAACTCCCACACTCTCCGCAGGCCGGCAAGGGCTCCCCCTTCGCCGGGAGAGTCTTTTTTGAACTCGTAAACCATCCCGTGATAGGTCGGCCACATCGAATTGGTGGGTATCTGAAAGGGCTGCAGGAAGAAGGAGCGGATGCCGATCGCGACAATGGCCGCCACCACAAAAGTCTCCACGTTGTCGAAAAAATAATAATTTCTGTAATAATGCGCGCCGACCTTTTTGAGCAGCGTGCCGCTCTCCCTGTCAAGCGTCTCCAGCGCTTTTTTATTCTTTGATTGGATGGCCTTTTTGAGCTTCTCGGACATCGCGTTGATGGCATCCACTTCCCCCCGCGTGAGCTGGCTGCGGCGGTATAGGTAGACTTTTTTGAGGAGCCGGCGGCGCTCTTGGGCGTCTTTGATATAGGCAGGTTTAAAAAACATTGAATAGACTATGGGGGAAGACGCGTTTTTTTACAAAGAGAAAATTGTCGCTGCCAATCCTTGACAAAGGAACAGATTGTGTGATACTGTGGGCGCAATGTTAGTTTCTTTCAATTCCAACGCGAATAAGTCGGCCAAAAAATGGTCCGCCGGCCGTTTCGTGTTTGAAAGATCCTGAAAAAATAAAGATCCAACAAACCGAACGACCGAGAGGAGTTCGGTTTTTCTGTTTTTATAAAACAATTTCCAAACCAATAACAAACATATGAGTACTACAAATGGCTCCACAACGCCGTACCCGACTTTCACGGGTACCTACACCGCCATCATTACGCCGTTTATGGGTGATGGCAGCACTGGACCTTTTCGTAACGCCAGTATCGACTACCTCACCTATGATCGGCTGGTCAGAGAGCAGATCGCGGGAGGTGTCGATGGAATAGTTCCGGTCGGTACCACAGGCGAGTCCCCAACACTTGATAAGGAAGAACACATTGAAATTATCAGACACGCTGTTGAACTTGTCCATAAAATCGAAGTCTCTCCAAGCACCGATGGTCGCGGGCGTCCCCTGATATTGGCTGGTACCGGATCGAACTGCACAGCTGAGGCTATCGAGCTTACCCAGGCTGCCGAGGAGGTTGGCGCGGACGGGATTTTGTCGGTGGCTCCCTATTACAACAAGCCTCCTCAGGAGGGTCTGTATGCCCATTTTGAGGCTATAGCTGAAAGCACGAAGCTGCCGATTGTTCTATACAGTATCCCAGGTCGTACAGGGGTCACCATTGAGACCGATACCATGGTGAGGTTAGCGGAGAATCATGCTAATATTGTCGGTCTAAAGGCAGCCGGTGGCGCGCCCGATGTGGAGCGCACGGCACATCTGCTGGGCAGAATGCGTGAAATCAGCAGACCCGACTTTACAGTTCTTTCGGGAGACGACTCCCTTACCCTTCCATTCATGAGAGCAGGAGCCAGCGGTGTTATCAGTGTGGCTTCCAACATCATTCCCACTGAAGTATCTGAGATGGTTAGAGCCCAGGCTGGCGGCGATACTACCAGGGCGGATGCGATAAACAAGCGTTATGCCAGACTGTTCGGTGCCGAGGCTGGGCTCTTTATCGGTGGCAATCCGGCCTCCGTAAAGGCCGCTATGGAGATGCTGGGAAGGATATCAAGCGGAGCCATGCGCCTGCCTCTGGTGCCAATCAGTGATGAAAAGCGCGCGATTCTGCGAGAAACCCTCCATAATTGCGGACTGTTAAGACGGCCTGCTTTGCGCCCGGTGGAAGAATTTGCCACACAGTAATACCAACAGATAATGAATCTTGTACTATCACCCACCCCCTGCCCCCTCCCGCAGGGAGGGGGTTATTATTGGGGGCTACGCCCCCGTACCCCCTGAATTAAAGCCTAGTTTTACTTGGCCCTTGGTATAAGAAACTCGTTCCCTGTGCTTTACGCGTTCGGGGTGTTGACATAAGCCTCCATCTGCTATAAAAGACAGGCATGACGCGCTTGAGTATGCTTGTCGGCATCGGCCTTATGCTGGTAGGGGCTTCCGCCTACGCGCTCCCCGAGCATCAGGAGTTCTCCAGGCTCTTTCCGGCCTTTGCCGGCATCGTGATAGCCACCTGCGGGTTTGTGGCCATGGCTCATGGCGCGTTGCGCAAACACCTAATGCATTTGGCCACTCTGGCGGCTGCGCTGGCGCTCGTTTATGCAGCCATCTGGGTTGTGCCGGACGCGATGGCCAGTCGCACGGAGAGGATACAGGTGATCTCCGACGCGGATGTGCTGTGCTTGTCGGCGGTTTATCTCTATTTTGCCATCAAGAGCTTTGTGCTCTCGAAGCTCCTGAAAAAGGAAGAGGAAAAGTAACCCACCTCTACGCCTTTATCTCCTGCGCCGGTATGCTGGGAATCTGCACCATCGGGTCGGCTTCGGCAGTATAGTTGATGCCTTTGAGTCCAAAGCCGAAGAGCTTCAAAAACTCCGCCTGATATCCCTCAAAATCTGTCAGCACTTCAAGGTTCCCCGTATTGATGAGAGGCCAGATTTTTTTGACCTGCTCCTGGATCGATCTCTCCATCTCAAAGTTGTCTATTCTGACGCGGCCCTCTTTGTCGAGATTCAGCCCCACAACAGGCATCACATTGAAACCCTTCAGCACAACGCCCTGCTTGGGGGATTCCGCGGAACCGAACGGATTGGCGGCAGCCAGGCTCCTCCACAGGCGGTCTATCTGCTCTATCGGCCCCTCGTGATTGCCAGCCTCCTTCATGACGCGCATCAGGACGCTCAGATATAGCGGTACGACGGGAATCGCCGAGCTGGCCTGCGAGACGATGGCCTTGAGCACGCTTACATAGGATTTGCCGCCTGTTTCTAAAATGGAATCATTGATGGCTTTGGTGGCGCGCTCCAGGTCGGTCTTGGCCTTTCCGATGGTGCCCTCCTTGTAGATGGGCCAGGTGACCTCCGGGCCGATGTAGGAGTACGCGGTTGTAACGAAGCCCCTGGACAGGAGTCCCTCTTTTTTCAGGGTCGCGACCCACATTTCCCAATCCTCCCCGCCCATGACGCGGATGGTCTGGCGGATCTCATCCTCGCTGGCGGGCGGGAGGGTCACGTCAAGGACCTGTTTGCGGTCGGTGTCGAGGCTCTTGGCCGAAAACTCATGTCCGACAGGCTTGAGCACCGAGCGGAACTGTTCTCCCGTTTTGGGATGCGTGCGTCGCGGGCTGGCCAGGGAGTAGACAAGGGCGTCAACGCGGCCCCAGTCGCTTCTGATGGCGGCTATGACCTGCGCTTTCATGGCGTCGCTGAAGGCGTCCCCATTGAAACTTTTGGCGTAAAGCCCCGCTTTCTGCGCGGCCTTCTCGAAGGCTGCTGTATTGTACCAGCCGGCAGAGGCGCAGCGGTCCGGTTCGGGGGCCTTTTCAAAAGCCACCCCAATCGTCGAGGCACCTCCTCCAAAAGCGGCTGTAATGCGCGTGGCCAGTCCGTAGCCGGTCGAAGAGCCGAGTACCAGGACGTTCTTCGGGGCATTGGCGATGCTGCCACGGCTTTTGACGAGGGTGATCTGCTCGGCGACGTTTGACTCACAGCCCTGCGGATGGGCGGTCAGACAGATAAACCCGCGTATCTTGGGAGCGATAATCATTGACTTGAGTCTATGACAAAGGCGGGGGGAATGCAAGACTGCGAATTTTCTGCCTTTGCCGGGGCTCCCGCTTTCTGTTAGGCTCCATCCCATGATTTTAGGGATAGAATCCTCCTGCGATGAGAGCGCTCTGGCGCTGTTCGACTCCACAAAGGGGATCGTCTGGGAGAGCGTATACAGCCAGATTGCCACCCATAAGGTTCACGGCGGGGTGGTGCCGGAGCTGGCTGTGCGGGAGCATCTGAGGAAGTTCCCGGAGCTGATGGCGGAGCTGCCGGTAAAGATGTGCGGGATCTCGGAGATTGCCGTAACGGTGGGCCCGGGGCTCGTTGGCTCCCTGTCAATGGGAATGGCGCTGGGTAAGGCTCTGGCGGTTGAATATGGCCAACAGCTTATGGGGGTCAACCACCTGAGGGCGCACGCCTTCTCTGTCTTCCTGCCTGAATACGAGAAGAATCCCAACTCATTCGATCTGGGAAAACACCTGCCGCATCTGGGTCTCCTGGTTAGCGGTGGGAACACGATTTTGTACGAGATTAGGGCGGAAGCAACTTCCATTCCCCGCACTGAAGTACGGGGCTATTGTTCGGATCGTCCCGATAAACAGGACTGGTCTATTTGTGATCCCAAAACCATTGGGCAAACCGACGTTCCACTTGGAGGTCTGCCAGACAAGTCCGGCCTGCCCGGACGGTACGGGTGTAGCCCCGGAGTTCAGTCCGGGGATTTCCAAATCACCATCATCGCCAAGACTCTCGACGATGCCGCCGGCGAGGCGCTCGACAAGGGGGCAAAGATGCTCGGCCTCCCCTACCCGGGCGGCCCCATGATCGAGAAGCTTGCCTCTACGGGCAATCCCGATGCCTTCGCTTTCCCGCTTCCCTTCAAGGAGTCCTCCGAAGTGCGATTCAGCTTTTCCGGGCTCAAGACCTCCCTGCGTTACAGGTTGCAGACGATGAAGCCGGGAGAGATTGAGGCGCGCAAGGCCGATCTGGCAGCCAGCTATCAAAAGACCGTGGTAGAATGCCTGGCTCTGATGGTAAAAAGGGCTTTGAAGAAAGAAGTGAACCATTCTTTCTCTCCCACCCCCTACCCTCTCCCTCAAGGAGGGGAGAATATTATGGGGGCTAGCGCCCCCAACACCCACTTACCATATTATCGTTCAATGGGCGTCTGCGGAGGGGTCTCCCAAAACAGTCTCCTAAGGACAGAACTCGCGGAGATCTCGCGGGAGATGAACATTCCCCTTCTCACCGCACATTCCGGTCATTGTGGGGATAATGCCGCGATGATTGCCTTTGCGGCCCACATGGATAAGGCGGGGCTCCTGGAGGTCAAAAGCTTCGAGCCAACACTGGGAATAGCGGGGTAGCTGTCGCAATAAATATAAGGCTTGCCATCCATAATGGGTCTGCGTTCGATGGTTCATCCCCTAGAGAGGGGTATTTGCCGAACGAACGCCCTTTTGATGAGCCCTTTGAGCCTGGTGAATCCTTAAAAAACACAGGGGAGAATAAAGTAACAACTACTATTATTATATAGCTGCTCTATTATTATCCCTTAGAGACGATCGATAGCTTCTCTCTTGGCCAGCAGAGGCTTCCTGTGGAGCTTTGGGCGGAGAGGTATTCGTTCGGAAAAACGTCCCCCTGGGGAGCGAACGACTGAACGCTCTCCCGCAAAGAAGGATGAGAGTATACCCAACAGGCTTCTTTTTTGTCGAGGTATGCTGCTCTTTTTCCGTTCGCCTTGCGACGGGTCTTTCTTTATCGTTGGCCCATGTCCCTCATACACCGCCATATCCTCTGGAATCTCTTCAAGGCGTCGGCCGCGGCGGTGGGGCTCTTTACCTTTATTCTGATAACCGGCAACGCCATCCGCGAGATCCTCTCCCTGCTTATGGACGGCCGCATGGATCTGGGGATGTTCATGACCCTCATAGGCTTGCTGCTTCCCTATGTGATCTCCTACGCGCTGCCGATGGGAGTCCTGATGGGGGTGCTGACCGTCCTGGGGCGAATGTGCGCCCAAAGCGAGTATACCGCCTACCGGGCCAGCGGCGTGAGCCTGTATTACCTGGCCGCCCCCATCTTTATCTTCGCGGCCTTCTGTTCCGTGTGCCTGACTTGGATCAACTTCTACTACGCGCCCACCGCTCGGGGGACCTACTTCACCATGCTTTCGCATTCCATCAAGGAGGATCCCCTCAAATTCATCCTGCCCAAGACCTTCGTCAAGGAGTTCCCCGGATATATCCTCTACGCGCGTTCACGCGATGGCAACACGCTGCGGGATTTCTGGATCTGGGAGCTTGACGCGCACAACCGTCCGGTAAAGCTGGTACGTTCCAGTTACGGGACACTGAAATTTGATACGCAGGGAAACTCGCTTATCCTCGATCTGCAGGATGGCTTTTCGGAGCTGCGCGACTCCAAGAATCCGGATGATCTCAAAACAGTGCGCCCTACGCTCTCCTTTGACCACGCGAACGTGAAATTGCCTATGATGCGGCTCTTGAGCGGCGAGGAGCGCGGAGGGCTGACGGTGATGACGATCGACAAGATGCTTGCGTTTGAAAAAGACCTTCAGTCCAAAGTGTCCGCCAAACAAGCCACCTCAAAAGAGGCCGATATGCTCTCCCAGGTGCGCTTCCAGATTCAACAGAATCTCGCGTTCGCGCTGGCGGTGGTGGCCCTCTGTCTGGTGGGAGTCCCCCTGGGACTGAAAGCCTCCCGTCGTGAGGCCTCGGCCAACCTGACGATCGCCGTGGGGTTGGCGCTTGGGTACTACTTCCTGATAGTGGTGACCAGCTGGGCCTCTCGTATGCCGCAGATCCATCCGGAGATTCTGGTGTGGCTGCCCAATCTGGCCTTTATCTGGGTTGGGGTGTGGCTGCTGAAACGGGCGAATCGCGGGCTGGCGTAAGGGGGCACTCATCCCTGGCTACGGGTTAAAACCCGAGGCTTGCTAAAATGCCTTCAGTCGCTGACGCGACGGGATAGATAACGATTTTAGCCATAAGACCCATTCTTAAGTCCCGTAGGGACCGAAGGCATCTTAGCCCAGTATTTCAATTCTGGGCCACGGCTTTACCCAGCTATCCTACCCTGCCTCTTAAAGGCAATGCAATGGGAGTAATACCTGTCGCTATCTTGGTAAGCGCCTTAGAAAATCTCGGATCATTGGTCATACCAAATTGCGCTCCGAGCCAGGCTGCGATTCTCGCGTCATACGCGGCAGTCCTGGCAAAGGTGAGTACGGACAATTTTTGGCGCAATGGCAGCGTGGTCGTCCCTGTCTCTCTAATTTGGCTCTCGACCTCGTTGTAGTCCACTGGATCTGTTACCACCGTTACGCTCACGTGATTTTTGGACGCGCTGCGCAACATAGACGGTCCACCGATGTCGATTTTCTCAATGGCCTCTTCCAGGGTAACGCCTGGCTTTGCCACCGTTTGCTCAAAGGGATAGAGATTGACTACCACCAGGTCAATGGGCTTGATACCATGCCTACGGACGGTTTCTTCATGTTCTGGATTGCCCCTTATATAAAGTAGTCCTCCGTGGATCTTTGGGTGGAGCGTCTTTACGCGGCCATCAAGCATCTCAGGAAAGCCCGTGTGCTCGCCTACATCAATGACAGGGATCTTTGCCTCGCGCAAAGCTTTTGCCGTGCCTCCCGTGGAGAGAATTTCGATGTCTTTATCAACTAGCGTTCGGGCGAAGGGCAAAAGACCATCTTTGTCGTATACCGAGATGAGTGCGCGCTGAATTTTTTCCATGCAGCAAGGCTATAAAGTGGATATTATATTGTCAACTATTTTTCAGGATATTATTTGTCTACCCCCTGCTTTGCCTCATGTACCTGCATTATCTTTCCAGCGACTGTTCTGCCCAGGTCCACCCCGCCATGCCTCTCAAAGACAGGTTTGCCCTTCTCGTCGCGCACCAACAAGACCTGGTGCTCATTGCGCTGCAGGCTTCTCCAGTCATTGGCCACAACAAGGTCGCAATGATTCTCCGCGATGCTTTTGTAAGAGGCCTGTACAAGCTCATCCTCTGAGCAGTCGACAAGCAGCTTGAAGCCGACAAGGGTGCATCGGGGCGCTTTGGCGCGCACCGACGAGATCAGCTTGGGAAGCGGATGGAGCTGGATTGTCATGTTGAGGCCGGAACGCGCCTTGCCGTTCAAGGGAGCGGTTCCATAGTCGCTGACGGCGGCTGCCAGGATGACAATATCCGGGCTTTGCTTGAGTTCCTCATCGAGGGCGCGCGCGTAGCTCTCAAAGTCTTTGAAGAGCTTCTCGTGGTAACGGTCAAGAAGAGGACGCAGGCGATTGCACTTACTGACCGTTGCCGCCACTTCTTCGGGGGTCTGTCTTGAAAAATCGAGATCGACCCTAAAAGGCGTTTTCGAGCCTTCGGCGTGCAGGAAAGTCAGATCCCAGCCGTATTCCTCCAACCCCGCCAGTCCGATGGAAGAGCCGAATACTCCGCGGCTCATGTTGGCGATATGCCGCACGCTGTCAATCGGGACGCGCGTGCCTCCGCTTGTCAGAAGGACTCTCGGAGTGCCGCCCATAACCCTCACGGAAACCTATCTCCCCTGCTGTTGCGGCTGGGGCTGCGTCTGGATCGCGTAGAGAGGAATGGAGGCCACAGGACGGGAGTCAAAAAGCAGATCGATGGTGTATTCTCCAAACTTCGTGAGCTTGAGCTGCTGGAAGTTCAGGACAAAGTTGCGTACCAGCGCGCGGGGATCGGCCCCGGAGGGAACCTGGATGTTGGCCTTGACCGGCTGCAGGAGCTGTTTGCCGTCGGAGTCGGCCAAACGCAGTTCTATGACGCGGTTGCCTTCATCCGCGGCCTCGAAACGGATGCGCAGGGCAACGGCGCAGGCCGGATGCGTGATGGGTAGTTGGCTGGCAAACAGGCTGTCAAAAGAGCCGAGGATATTCAGCTTGCCGGATTGATCGGCTGTGGCGGCATCGCAGAGCGAGATAATCTCCAGTTTCATGGTTCCCCACTATAAGCCTTAAGGCTCCTATCTGTCAATGCGTTCATGGAATCCCCGATGAACTCTGTGGCTATAATTGACATACCACTGGCTTTCTCCTATTTTAGAATCCATGTCTTTAAGCAAAGATGAGACTGAGACAATCAAAAGACTCGTTGCCGAGGGGAAGAGTCTTGGAGAGGTGCAGAAAGCCCTTCAGGACTCCGGCGTGATGATGACATATATGGAACTGCGCTTCCTTGTGGACGACCTAGGGTTGACCCTGCAGGAGAAGCCCAGGCAAAAGACGGTTCCCCCGATGCCCGCAGCCGCGTCATCGCAAGTGGCGGGTGCACCCCTTCCGGATGAGTCCGACGGGGATGATGATTCCGGCAGCGGGGCTCCCCTCTCCCCTGAGCCCTCCGCTGGGGCTGGCGGCGTGTCGGTATCGATCGACAGCATCGTCCGCCCGGGCTGCGTCGTAAGCGGAGAGGTCACCTTCAGCGATGGCATCAAAGTCCAGTGGTCGCTCGATCAGTTCGGGCGGCTCGGTCTTCTGGGTGCGCCAAAGGGCTACAAGCCCAATCCGGCCGACATTCAGGAGTTCCAGACGCAGCTAAAGTCCCTGCTTGAGAGCCGTGGAGGCATTTAATGGCATTCACCCGCAAACATGAGAACCTGGTGGCGGCCTTTAGAGGGTTCCCCAAAGGCAATCCCCGCGGTCGCATCAAGAAGACGATCGGGGCCAACGAGCTGATGGGAATGCTTTTGGAGAAGCATCGGCTGCTGACCCCCCGCATCGAAAATGAGCTGATGCCGCAATGGGGCTATGTGGTGGGCGAGACGAATGCGCACCGCTGCGCGCCGATCAAGATAGAGCGCGGGGTTTTGCGGGTGGGCTGCGCGCATCCGGTTCTTTTGCGGGAGATGGGCTTCAACAAGAAGATGATCCTGCGCCGCCTTCAGAACATCATTCCCGGCATCAAGGACGTGAGGTTTGTAACGGGATAGCCGTACCGTATAAGCCAAGAGCTTAATACCACGGATTGAAATCCGTGGCTACCGAGCGCTCCGCTACGCTTCGCGAAGTCGCTACGGGACTATCAAGAGCGGCTGCGCCGCAGAGAAAAAATATTCCCAGAATGTCGGTGACCAAGAGCGACTGATCCTCTTTATGTTGAGGTGGGCACCGCTCCCAAGGTCGCCGCAGTCCGATTAAACGGCAGGGCGTTGTCCGAGGGGTAAAGCACCCTTAATGTAGCTTATGAGGAGTGAGCGCAAAGATGATCTGCCGCGCATCCCAGGAATGAGGAGAGTCTAGCACAGGGGTGTTTTAATGCAAGGCAAATAACAGTGCCAGGTTTATGCCACGGGTTGAAACCCGTGGCGGGGTTTTGTCGCCCTACCTTACATCCGCAAACACCCTCTTGATGGCCTGGGAGAGAAATTCAATGGCGGAGTCCATGCACTTTTCCGCGGAGACACCGGAAGGCGCAATCGTCTCAATATGAGCCTCCATGAGATGTTCCGGCAGCTTCTCCTGTTCCCCCAGAAGTGTCTGTCCCACAAAACAGTATATGCGCTTGCCGCGATTGGATGCCTTTGAGATCACATACTCCGGCACCTTTCCTTCCAATGAGCCAAGATCAAATCTCCCCTCCCCCGTGACGACAATATTGGCCTTTTCAAGGCTCTCATTGAATTTAAGCCATCGGTCGACAATCTCAACCCCGGGAATCATCTCTGCGTGAAAGGCCGCCTGGAGTCCGACGGACATCCCGCCCGCCGCTCCGCTGCCTGGAGCCTCCAGAATGCTGCGCGGAGCCCCGAAGTGTCCCAGGATCAGTTCCGCCATTCGCTGGGTCTGCTCCTCAAGTCTCGCGAACTCCCCTGGACGGAGTCCCTTCTGTGGACCAAAAAGGGCGGCGGCTCCTTTTGAGCCCAGGAGTTTATTCTGCGTATTGGGGGCCAGAATGATCCGGGGATGTTCGTGGGGAAGTTCGCCTTCCAGCGCCACAACGCGCGGCCAGTCGTTGGGAGTCAGATGGTTGATGATATCTCCGCTTTCGAGCCTGTAGCGCAATCCCAGCGCCTCCAGCGCGCCAAGCCCCATATCATGGGTGGCGCTACCCCCCAGTCCCAGTATGACCAGAGCGGGCCTGAGCTTGAAAACAACGGAGAGAACTTCTCCCGTTCCATAGGTGCTCGTATGCCACAGGTTGCGCTCTTCGGGATCCAAAAGCGCCAGACCGCTGGCCTGCGCCATTTCGACGACGGCGACGGATCCGTTGTCGGGGAGCTTCAAATAGGCTTTGCCCGCGATAGTAAAAGTGCTGCAATCCACCATGCCAAAGCAGGCTTCCACGGGCTTGAAGAGGGGGCCATTCACGGTGGCGTAGATCATCTCTCCCTGCCGATTCTGCGTGAGGATGGGAGCGAAGCCATCGCTGCCGTCGGACAGGGGAAAGACCTCCAATTCCCAGTCCGGGTGTATCCTTCGTATCGCGCTGGCTGCCACAGTGCAGGCTTCCATGGCTGACATGGAGTCTTTGAATTTGTCGAACGCCAGCAGCACCCGCATGGGGGCATGATAGGGGTTTTTTATGTGGCGCACAAGTAGTTATAAATGTACCAGCGCATGAGGAACTTATATACCGATAAAATGTTCTTGTTTTTTCTCTTTACAACCGATGGATTGGGGTTTATTTTTATATCACTATGCCGCAGACAGCCACAGCAACGGACAAGTTTTTAACCTTCAAGTTGATGAAAGAATGCTACGCCATCAACGTGATGCAGGTCGTCGAGATCATCCGACTCCAAAAGATTACTCCCGTTCCCCATATGCCCTCCCATATGAAGGGTGTCATCAATCTGCGCGGAAAGGTCATTCCAATCCTGGACCTGCGCGAGAGATTCGGCTTCAAGGATGTCAAAAGCAATGAGCACACCTGCATCGTTGTGGTGCAGGTTTCCACGCCGGAAAAAACGGTGCTTTTCTGCGGACTGATTGTGGACGAGGTGGAGGAGGTGCTGACAATCAGCGAGTCCTCCATCCAGCCGACGCCTGAAGTTGGCAACAAGGCCGCCGCTGCCTACCTGAGCGGAGTCACCACTCTTCACGACCAGGTGCGGACAATTCTCGATCTGCCCAAGCTTCTAAGCGAGGAGCTGAGTCTGAAGAAGTAGGGTTGGAGCAAACTCCGCGAATTCATGGATCTTGTAGAGCAATTTCTCGCCTATCAGAGGAACGAGAGGTTTGCCTCCGCCTACACCCTGCGCAACTATGGACAATCGCTGAAGGCCTTCGCTAAGTATTATGGGGAGGCCTATGGGAACAGTACCCACCCCCCTTTGGCGATATCAATTTTCTGGCCTTCCGTCACGGTTATGCAGGCCCGCGATTATGTGATAGAACTGCAGAGATTTCTTGAGCGCAAGACGGTGCACAACCGCATCGCCGCGCTGCGTTCCTTCTATCGATGGGGTATGCGCCAGGGACTGCTGAAGATGAATCCGTTCAAGAGCGTGGCGTTGCCAAAACTTCCCAAATCGCTGCCCATATTTCTGACCGAGGCGCAGATGGAACGGCTCCTGCAGGCTCCACTGGGTCGGCAGATGTCGGGCGGCTCCCCCGCCATGTGTTTGAGGGACAGTCTGCTATTGGAGTTGCTTTACGGCGCGGGACTGCGCGTCAGCGAGCTGTGTTCCCTCAGATGGGAGATGATCGATTGGGAAAGGGGGCTTTTGCGCATACTGGGCAAAGGACGCAAAGAGCGTCTTTGTCCCGTGGGGAGCGTGGCGCTGGAAAAACTCCAAAAATACAGGGCTTCTTCGAATGGCGGAAATGGCTTTGTTTTTCCTGGGCGATCCAATGGTTGCCTGAGCACGCGCGAGGCGCAGAAGATTCTGAAGATATATCTGGCAATCGCTGGGCTTCCCTCCGATCTGACCCCGCACAAATTGAGGCACACTTTTGCGACCCACATGGTAAACAACGGCGCCAATCTCAGGGCCGTCCAGGAGATCCTGGGACATAGGGATTTGTCCACCACGCAGATATATGCCCACCTGACATTGGGGCGCATGAAAGAGGTCTACCAGAAGGCCCACCCAAGGGCATAAGACCCTGACTTAATAGGGTATTACAGTGGCACTAATACCAGGGTTATTTCATTTTAAAAAGCCATAGAATAATCCGTATATGCACATATGTCCGGCGTTGAGAAGGTCACCTATGAGCAGTTGGATGATTGGCAGCCCAGTGGCACTGTGGTTGCGTTTCTGGGGGAAGAGGCTGGATTTCACGCGCACATACACAATCTGGCACTTGGAGCCCTCAAGAAAGAACGCATTGATCTGGCAGAGTGGAACAACGTCGTTATTCAGAATGTGGACGCCGCCAATCTGGCATCCACCCTCAAGACATTGCACGCCAAGCACGTATGGGGCATCATCTTTACATCTCCGATAAAGAGCATTGCGCTCAAGACGATCTCCCCCTCCTTTGAAGAGCAAAAACGCGGAGAGATAACCTTGACGGAAGAGATGACCGAGGGAATTGGAAGCGCCGAGGCCTTGGCGGACAGGGTGGGTGCCGTAAATCTGGCGATATGGAAGCCCAGGGGCTACTGGGGACTTTCGACGGACGGCACGGCTTTTACGCAGGCTTTCTTTGACAATTTCAAAACCAAGTTGAAGACAAAATCGGTGGTGGTCTTTGGCTGCGAGTCCTTTGGCAGGGCTGTCGCGGTGGAGGCCCTTTCCCGCGGCGCCACAGAGGTATGGATTGGCGGCGTCCAGAAAGACAAAGCGTGGGATGCCGTGGATCAGATTGTGCCGTCGATGAACATGAGGGGAAGAATTCATTCGTTTGAAATCTCCAAGCCTTCGCCCAAGATCCCCCAAACGGCCATCGTGGTGAACGCGTTGCCAATCAGGTTCAGAGACACGCCGGAAGGGACTTTCGATCTCTCCTATTTCACAAGACTGTCCACCTACTTTGACACGAGCCTGTCTGCCAATGCGATGGTTGTTCAGGCGGAAAAGCTGGGCATACCCATGTCGATGGGAAAGCGGCTGGTGGCGCATCAGGTTCGCCTTCACATCAAATACCTGACCGACATAGACGCCAGCATAGATGCCGTTCTGGACAGCGTGGTGCATATTTCCAGAACGCAGATACCGTTCTAAGGCTTGTGTTCAGTCCGGGGAGCCTTATACTGCCCATATATGGCGACTCCAACGGCCAGTATCGCCAAGCTGAGGGACTCGACTCTGGTTTTCTTGATCAAAAAGGAAGCCGGTAGAATACAAAGCGTCTGTCTGGCAATGAAGAAGCGCAGTTTCGGCAAAGGCCGCTGGAATGGCGTAGGCGGCAAGGTGGATCCCGATTTGGACAAAAGTATCGAGGACGCGGCGCGGCGGGAAGCTCTGGAGGAGATAGGCGTGACGGTCGGCTCTCTTGATAAGGTGGCTGACTTGTTCTTTTATTTTCCAGAGAACCCCAATTGGAATCAACGTGTCCACACCTACGTTTGCGAGAGCTGGGAGGGCGAACCAACCGAGAGCGAGGAGATGGCACCCAAGTGGTACGGCGTGGACGAGATCCCCTACCCGACCATGTGGCCGGACGATTTGTATTGGTTTTCAGAGGTGCTCCGGGGCAGACGCGTGGAGGCCAGTTTTTCTTTCGGTCCGGGAGATGTTCTCCTGGAGAAGAAGGTGACGGTGAGGTAGAGCTTAGATTGCCAGAGAATTGCTACCTACTCCTGTATGTGGGTTCCTTGTCCTGTCTATCCGGCTTGCGTGGATCCGTTCACACGCAGCCCAGTACGCCGCCTCACCGCGATGTCTTGCCGCGACCAATCCCATAAGTTCATGAGTAGAAAAACCAGTATAAAATCTGTCGCGCCTCAAATAGCGGTAGTTTGTATTTTCGTACAATTCACTTGGGGTGGGAATATGTGTACCACCCCCTTCCAGATTATCCAAGTGCGAATCATTTGCTAGTGCTATCGCAATGCCATGTTTTGCCACTGCGTCCATCACAGCTTCGCTGACGCAGCCACGGCTGTTAATACCGCCAACAACAAGGAGTTCTACTTTATCCATTTCCAATCTATCGCCCAAGTCAGTCAGGTGAAACGCAGAGTAATCAATCTTCTTGATGAGATTGGCTTTTTGGCGCATACCAGCGGCCAATTGGAATACTTCATCTATGGTTTGCTCCTCATTGGGACGCAGAATTGCTGTCGGATCCTTCTTTATATCGATATACTCCGCAATGTATGTCCTCTTCGCGCAACCGTGCTTTTGGGCCCACCGAATCATGTAGTTATTTGCTTTAACTATGGTAACCATATTGGGATCGCGGAGTCCCACGGGCATCTGTCCGGTATAAAACGGGGTCAGATCTATAATTAAGAAGCCAATTCTTTTGATGGGCGGCATCTTCTCATATGGGATGAGAGATAGACACGTCGGACTCCAGTCGTCATATCGGGGTGCTCCCATTGAATGCTTTAAGCTGGGGGGAACTGCGGCCATCCCAGAATTATCTCCTAAATCCGGCTATATTCAAGGCTACTAACCACGCAAACCAAAGATTGCCTCGGGGACGATTTTTTGATTTTATGAAGTGAATGTCCAATATTGAACTGATTTCTATCCACTTCCCCTGGTTCTTTCCGACTTTTCTGTTTTTGATAGGACTTTGCGTGGGCAGTTTTCTGAACGTATGCGTATACCGGATGCCGCGCGGGCTCTCAATTGTCTGGCCGCCGAGCTTCTGCCCCAAGAGTGGAACAAGCCTCAAGTGGTGGGAGAATATTCCGCTTCTTAGTTTCATTCTTCTGCGCGGGAAAGGGAGAATTTCCAAGGAAAAGATTGGCTGGCAGTATCCTGCTCTTGAGCTTTTTACCGGTATCGCCTTCGCGGGTCTGTGGGTAAGTTTTCCCCACCCCGCGGCCCTCTGCTATATGGCCATGACGGCGATCTTTCTGGCTGGCAGCTTTATTGACTGGCAGTTCAAAATCATCCCCGATTCCTTTACCGTGGGAGGGACCCTTTTGGGCGTGATCGTGAGTCTCTTTGTGCCTGCTTTGCATGGAGTTCATACTACCGGAGTGGCGGCTTCGACTCTATCGCTGGGAATATCGCTTTTGGGGCTGCTGGTAGGCTCCGGAGTGGTCCTGTGGCTTGCAATAGGCGCGGAGATAATCCTCAAAAAGGAGGCAATGGGCTTTGGCGACGTGAAGCTTTTGGGCATGATCGGCGCTTTCCTGGGCTGGCAGGGGGCTCTTTTTGCGATATTTGCCGGAGCCATTATTGGAACGGCGGTGGCGTTGGTTACTATTCTTGTCGAAAAGCTCTCCGGCAAGGATGAAGGCTTCTTTGGCAGGGAGATTCCCTTCGGGCCGATGCTGTGCGCCGCCTCACTTGTCTGGTTATGGGTGCAGGGGCCCTTTATATCGGGCTGGGAGCACTTTGCCAGGGTGATTGTGGGGTAGTGGCAACGGCAATCACGGCGTGAGACAAGATGACACACGCTCAAAAAATCATCACTGTTAGCAGTGATTTTTCCTCCCTGGAGCAGTGATCGGGTGCCGTATTATTCTGTCACACTTTCGATTGGAAGTGGAGACGGTGGACAGGATGGACGGTGTGGACGTACAGAGAGATAATACGGATAAAGTCTGACTGTCAAAAAACGAGTGCGGCGGTGGTATTCGTTGCACAAGGGCATTGTAGCATAAAACGCAGCCCCCTCCCCTCTGTAACAAAAACCTCCCCGCCGTTTCCAGTGGGGAGGTAAATACTGTCTTACTGGCCAAAGCCCTAGCTGGCCTGCGCGGAGGTGGGTTTGACATCTCCGGCGGGAGCCGCGATGGCTGGAGCGGGAGCCATCTGGAAGTCGCCCTCAAGCTTTACGCGGCGATAGGGATTGAACCCTGTGCCCGCGGGAATGAGGTTACCCATGATGACGTTCTCCTTGAAGCCCTTCAATTTGTCGGACTTGCCAAGCGTGGCCGCCTCGGTAAGGACTCGCGTGGTCTCCTGGAAGGAAGCCGCGGCGATGAAGCTCTCAGTCTCGACGGAGGCCTTGGTAATGCCCAGCAGAATCGGCTCGTATTCGGCAGGTTGGCCGCCGGCCTTCTCGACGCGGATGTTTTCCGCTTCAATGGTGGCCTTCTCAACCTGTTCGCCCCAGAAGGTCTCGGTGTCGCCTGGCTCGGTGATGCGGACTTTGCGGAGCATCTGCGAGACAATGACCTCGATGTGCTTGTCATTGATGGTGACACCCTGCATACGGTACACCTTCTGGATTTCGGTGAGGAGGTGCTCCTGGACGGAGCTGGTGCCCTGAATCTCGAGAATCTCATGCGGATCAGGCGAGCCTTCCGTGAGGAGCTGGCCTTTGGCGACCAGGTCCCCTGCCTGCACGGTAATGTGCTTGCCATGCGGGATCAAATGTTCTTCCTGCAGACCGGTTTCCTCGCTGGTGACAACCAGACGACGTTTGCCGCGGAGTATTCCGCCCATGGAGACAAGGCCGTCGATCTTTGACATCTCCGCCACTTCTTTTGGGCGGCGGGCTTCAAAGAGCTCGGCGACGCGGGGAAGTCCACCGGTGATGTCCTGGGTGCGGGACGCCTGACGGGGGGTCTTGGCGACCAGCGCTCCCGGGGCAATCACGTCGCCCTCGTTGACCTGCACCTGGGCACCCGTTGGGATCGGATAGGTGGCGATCAGTTTGGCCTTCTTGATTACTGTGGCGATCTCGTCGCGGGTGAAGGGTCCCTTCTCCGAGGTCTCGTAGACTTCGATCTGTGGAGTCAGGTCTTCCTTGTGCTCGATGACGACCGAGGCGATGTTGCCCGTGGCTTCGTCCAATTGGCGCTTGATGGTGATGCCGCTGATCATGTCCTTGTAGACAACCAGTCCCGCCTTTTCGGAAAGAATCGGAATATTGTGCGGATCCCACTGGGCAAGCGTCTCGCCAGCTTTGATCTTCTGATTGTCGCCGACAAAGAGAATGGCTCCAGCCACGATGTTGTGGTTTTCCAGTTCACGGCCGTCCGCGTCAATGATGAGGACGGAACCGGTCTTGTTGAGGACCACGCTCTGGCCGCCTGGGAGCTCAACGAGACGCAGTCCGCGGTATTTGACCGTACCGAGATGGCGCACCTGGATCTTTGGATCCTTGCTCACCTGGCTGGCAATACCTCCCACGTGGAAGGTTCTCATGGTCAACTGTGTTCCAGGTTCACCGATGGACTGGGCGGCGATGATGCCGACCGCGGCTCCGGTCTCGACCATCTTCTGGGTGGCCGGATGAATGCCATAGGCGACCGCCGGCATACCCGTGCGGGTGGCCAGGGTCAGCGGAGAGAGGACTTTGACCCTCTCGATGCCGCTGTCCTGGATCTTCCTGGCAATCTCTTCGGAGATCAACCCGCCATCCTTGACCCACACCTCGCTGGGGTTGGAGGGATTGACAATCTTGTCAGCCGAGCAGCGGCCGACGATGCGCTCATAGAGCGAGATCATCTCCTCGTCGCCGTCGTAAATGGGTTTCTTCCACACGCCGTCGCGGCGTCCGTCATCGTCGCAGTTGATAATGACATCCATGGCCACGTCGCAGAGTTTTCTCGTCATGTAACCGGCGTCGGCAGTCTTGAGCGCGGTGTCGGAAAGACCCTTGCGCGCACCGTGCGTTGAAATGAAGTAATCGAGCACCGAGAGACCTTCGCGGAAGGAGGCCAGAATCGGGCGCTCAATGATGTCGCCGTTGGGCTTGGCCATGTTGCCGCGCATACCGCACAACTGGCGGACCTGCTGCTTGTTGCCGCGGGCTCCGGAATCCATCAGAATGTACACGGGATTGATCTCCTCCTTTCCATTGTTGGCTTCAAGGCTCTTGGTGACCTCTTTGGCCACGGTGTCGGTGGCGGTATTCCAAGCTTCGACGATCTTGTTGTAACGCTCGCCGTTGGTGATGATGCCCTTCTTGTATTGCGACTGGATCTCCTCCACCTTTTCACGGGAGGCCTTGATGAGTGCAGCCTTCTTTTCGGGGACGATCATGTCGACAATGCCGACCGAGATGCCGGCCTTCATGGCTGTTTTGAAGCCGAGATCCTTCAGTTTGTCGAGGGTGGAGACGGTCCCCTCTTTGCCAGAAATCTTGTAGGTGTTCAGAATCAAGTCGCCCAGTTTGCTCTTGGGCACGGAGACATTGACAAATCCCATGCCCTTTGGCCACAGGGTATTGAAGATGACCCGCCCAACGGTGGTACGAATGACTTTTTTGTCTGAGATACCATAGACGGTCTTCTGGCCAAAGTCCGGGTTGACGTAGTTGACCCAATCATGGATCTTCAACACCTGTTCGGAATAGGCAAGCACCGCTTCGTCAAGATTGGCGATAAGGGGGAGGTGCTTGTTGGCATCGGGTTTGATGCGCGGCTCATGGGAGAGATAGTACGCGCCCAAGACCACGTCCTGGGAGGGTGTCAAGATCGGCTTGCCGCTACTTGGCGAGAAGATGTTGTGGATGCTCATCATGAGGGTCTTGGCCTCCATGATTGCCTCCAGAGAGAGCGGCACATGGACTGCCATCTGGTCTCCGTCAAAGTCTGCGTTGTAGGCTGTGCAAACCAGCGGATGGATCCTGATGGCATCTCCTTCGATAAGAACCGGCTCGAAAGCCTGGATCGAAAGACGGTGCAGCGTCGGCGCGCGGTTCAAAAGCACCGGGTGGCCCTTGGTGACTTCCTCGAGGATGTCCCACACTTCAGGGGCGCGCTTTTCGATCATCTTGCGGGCACCGCGGACCGTATGCACAAAACCGAGTTCCTTCAGGCGTCTGATGATGAAAGGCTCAAAAAGAACGAGGGCCATTTTCTTGGGCAGGCCGCACTGGTTGAGCTTGAGTTCGGGGCCGATGACGATGACCGAACGGCCGGAGTAGTCAACGCGCTTTCCCAGAAGATTCTGACGGAAGCGTCCCTGCTTGCCCTTGAGCATCTCGCTCAGGCTCTTGAGCGGGCGGTTGCCGGCTCCGGTGACAGCCCGTCCGTGACGGCCGTTGTCGTAAAGAGCGTCGACGGCCTCCTGAAGCATACGCTTTTCATTGTGAATGATGACGTCGGGAGTCTTGAGTTGCAGGAGGTTTCTCAGACGGTTGTTGCGGTTGATGACGCGGCGATAAAGGTCATTAAGGTCGCTGGTGGCGAAGCGTCCGCCTTCGAGGGGGACGAGAGGACGCAGATCCGGAGGGATGACAGGGATCACTTCCTGGATCATCCATTCGGGCTTGGCACCGGAGGAGATGAAGCCCTGCAGGATCTTGAGCCTCTTGGAGAGCTTCTTTTTGATCTGTTTGCTGCGGGTGGTGCGCAGTTCCTCCTGGACTTTGACGGCCTCCGCTTTGAGGTCGACGGTCGAAAGGATGTCGCGGAGGGCTCCCGCTCCCATCTGGGCCTGGAAGGCGTCGTCTCCGTACTCCTCGGCTGCCTGCTGGTATTCCTGTTCGGTGAGGAGCTGTTTGAACTCCAACTGGGTTTTGCCGGGATTGGTAACGATGTAATTTTCGTAATAGACGACCCGTTCAAGCGATTTGGCTGTCATGTCGAGGAGCAGTCCCAGGCGGGACGGCAGGCTCTTGAGGAACCAGATGTGGGCCACGGGAACGGCCAGCTCGATATGTCCCATTCTCTCGCGGCGGACGCGGGAAATGGTGACTTCGACGCCGCAGCGGTCGCAGACGACTCCCTTGAACTTGATGCGCTTGTATTTTCCGCAGGCGCATTCGTAATCGCGAACGGGCCCGAAGATCTTCTGGCAGAAGAGGCCGCCGGGTTCGGGCTTGAAGGTGCGGTAATTGATCGTCTCGGGGTTTTTGACCTCGCCACGGGACCATCCGCGGATGGTATCGGGAGAGGCTATGTTGATGGAGACGCTGTCAAAGGCCTGGGTGGATTGAAGTCCCAGGAATTCGCGTGCTTCTTGTGCATTGAGGTCAGACATGGTGTTTGTTGTTTAATTGTTAAAGTTTATCCCCTTACAAATGGTTCAAAGAAAATCTTGGCGCCTTGTTCGGTGGCCTCGATCTCGGCTGTTCCTCCGACTCCAAAGGTGAAAATCTGATGGGTGTGTCCAAAATCCGCATTAGAGATAATGGGGATATTTCTTGTGCTAAGAGAAGAGCGTCTAGATATAATCTCTTGGATATCGGCGTCTTCAATCTTCAGAGCCCTTGGAAAGCGGCCAATAACCAAGCCCTTTATTCTGTCGAACCCCGGTGTTCTGGTTAATGTTCCTAAGTTACGTAACAGGTAGAGTTTATCGCAACTTCCACCTTCAGAGCACTCTTCTATAAAAAGAATAGAGCCTTCCAGTTTGGGCAGATAATCCCTCCCAAGAAGTATCAGGGTGCTGAGATTTCCTCCCACGATCGTTCCCCTTGCCTTCCCGGTTTTGACGACCTTCAGTCCCGTATTGGCAATGAATGTCCTCTTCTCCTGATCCATGAACCACGCATCGTCGCTCCAATTTGCAGAGGGTAGCACCTGGTGGCGATGCACGCCTATGACAGCTTTTTTGAAGAGCTCCATCGTGTACTCAAAGCCCCTCTTCATGCCAAAAGAAGAATAATGCGGACCGGAGAAGGTCACCAGCCCCGTCTTTGCGTAGATCGCGTTACTCAGGGTTGTGATATCGGAGAATCCGCAGAAGATCTTGGGGTTCTTCTTGATGAGGTTCCAGTCGAGCGACTCAAGCAGCTCCTCGGAATTGAATCCGCCGATAACTGTTAGGATCGCCTTGACTCGCTTGTCGGCAAAGGCTTCGTGGAGGTCTTCCACGCGGCTTTTGATCGAAGAGGAATTATAGCGATCCTTTTCCTCGACGTGTTTGCCGAAGGTCAGCATCAGTCCCAACTCCCCCTCCAGCCGTTCTTTGGCAATCCGGCGGGTCTCCTGGCCGATGATGCCAAGAGTCTGCGCAGGAGCCACCACCCGGGTTTCGTCTCCGGGTCTTAGCGGCTTTGGATAGAGGGTTGACATGGGTTACTTCAATAATGTTTATATTCCTGTCGCCCCGGGTAAAGAGCACCGCAACCCGGGGCTAACCGCTGCAACCCACTTCGGGGTTGAGAGGTCGAAAGTTCTACGTGATAACTGAATACCGCCTTGACGATCACCAGATGCGGGCCTTTCCTGAGAATCAAAAATCCCAGAAAAGGCATTAGACGTATTGTAATTAGTCTTTAGCATTTTGTGATCAGGTCCCAAGTTACGGTTTTGGTTCGGCCAGCTCGACCTGTTCGCCTGACTCGTCGTGGAGTTTGATGTCCAAGCCCAGCGCCTGCATTTCTCGCATCAGCACGTGAAAGGACTGCGGAACGCCCGCCTGCAGGGAGTTGTCTCCCTTGACAAGGTTCTCGTAAATCCTCGTGCGGCCCTGCACGTCGTCGGATTTGACGGTGAGAAGCTCCTGGAGCGTATAAGCCGCGCCGTAAGCCTCGAGCGCCCACACTTCCATTTCTCCGAAGCGCTGGCCGCCGTACTGCGCCTTTCCTCCCAGCGGCTGCTGGGTGATGAGCGAGTAGGGTCCCACCGCGCGGGCGTGGATCTTGTCCGCGACCAAATGGTTGAGCTTCATCATATAGATGCGGCCAACCACGATCTCCTGATCGAAGTAATCTCCGGTGCGTCCGTCCAGAAGCCTTATCTTGCCACTCTCGGGGAGATTGGCCTCCTTGAGGAGCTTGTGGATGTCGGCTTCCTTGATGCCGTCAAAGACGGGAGTGGCCACCTTGAGTCCGAGCTTTTCGCAGGCCCAGCCCAGGTGGGTCTCAAGAACCTGTCCCACGTTCATGCGCGAAGGCACGCCAAGTGGGTTCAGGCAGATTTGAATGGGAGTGCCGTCCGGAAGATACGGCATATCTTCTCTGGGAACTATCTTGGCGACGACACCCTTGTTACCGTGGCGTCCGGCCATCTTGTCTCCGACCTGGATCTTTCTCTTGGCGGCGACGTAGACTTTGACGGACTTGATGACGCCCTGCTCGATGACTTCCCCGCTTTCGGCGGATCCGACCTGGCGGCTTCTCTCGGATTCCACCTCGGTAAACTTGGCGGTGTAGCTTTCCAGAATTTCCATGATCTTGATCCTCACCGGCGAGGGCGCGATCTCGATCGTGCGGTACACGGCGGCCAAACGGCGCAGGAGTGTCTTGGTAATTTTGCGGTTGGCTGGAATGATGACTTCCTTGGTCTCGGAGTTGATCACGTCGAGCGGAATCTTCTCGCCCAGAAGGATGTTCGAGAGGCTTTCGGTGAGCTCTTCGCGCAGCTTGTCGGCCTGATTTCGGAAATCCTCATTGATCTTTTTGACCTGGCGGCGGCGATCAGAGACGGAGAGCTTGGAGGTTCCCTCGCCTTCCGTCTTGGTGGAGACCTTCACGTCCATGATGATGCCATAGACGCCGGAGGGGACAGTCAAAGAGGTATCTTTGACGTCCGCGGCTTTTTCGCCGAAGATGGCCCGCAGGAGTTTTTCCTCGGGGGCCAGTTCGGTTTCGCTCTTGGGGGTGATTTTGCCCACCAGAATATCGCCGGGCTTGACCTCCGCGCCAACGCGGATCACGCCGTTGTGGTCGAGATTCTTGAGGGCTTCGTCGCCCATGTTCGGAATATCGCGAGTGATCTCTTCGGGCCCAAGCTTGGTGTCGCGGGCGGTGACTTCGAATTCCTCGACGTGGATCGAGGTGAAGACGTCATTGGCCAGCAGATCCTCGCTCAAAAGAATGGCGTCCTCGAAGTTGTAGCCGTTCCAGGGCATGAAGGCCACCAGCACATTGCGGCCGAGCGCGAGCTCTCCGTCATCTGTGGAGGCACCGTCGGCGAGCAGCTCGCCCTTCCTGACCTTCTGACCGCGCTTTACAACGGGCTTCTGATTGAAACAGGTGCCCATGTTTGTGCGGAGGAACTTGCGCAGATTGTAGACCCAGACGCCCTTTTCAGCGTCGGTTTTGAGGGTTTTCTCGTTGGAATTGCGGGGCATTTCGCCGTCCTCGGTGACTATGATGCGGCGTCCGTCAACGGAGGCCACAATACCTTTTTCATCGGCCAGCACCACGGCTTTGGAGTCGCGGGCGACCCTGCCTTCGATACCGGTACCCACGTAGGGGGCTTCGGTTTTGAGAAGAGGCACGCCCTGGCGTTGCATGTTGGAGCCCATCAGCGCGCGGTTGGCGTCGTCGTGCTCCAGGAAGGGAATCAGTCCTGCTGCGACGGAGACAACCTGCTTGGGGCTCACGTCCATGTAATCGACTTCCTTCGCGTCGACTTCCAGAAAGTCATCCTTGCGGCGGACAGTGACGGGGCTCTTGAGTTTGCCGGAAGAGTCATGTTCGGAATTTGACTGGGCGATCGTGTGGCCTTCCTCCTGGTCGGCCGTCACGTACACGACCTTGTCGAGGACCTTGCCGTTTTCAACGACGCGATAGGGAGTCTCGATGAACCCGAACGGGTTGATCTTCGAGTAAGTGGAAAGTGAGTTGATAAGACCAATGTTCGGTCCTTCAGGCGTCTCGATGGGGCAGATGCGCCCGTAATGGCTGGGGTGCACGTCGCGCACTTCAAATCCCGCGCGGTCGCGATTCAAGCCTCCCGGTCCGAGAGCGGAGAGGCGCCTCTTGTGGGTGACCTCTGAAAGCGGATTGATCTGGTCCATGAACTGGCTGAGCTGGCTTCTGGCGAAGAAGTCGCGCACGACGGTTGAAAGGGCTTTCGGATTGATAAGCTTCTGCGGTGTGATGGCGTCGACCGACTGGTCGTAGAGGCTCATGCGTTCGCGGACGAGCCTTTCCGTGCGGGCGAGTCCCACGCGGCACTGGTTGGCGACCAGCTCTCCGACGGTCCTGACGCGGCGGCTGCCAAGGTGATCGATATCGTCTATGACGCCCTCCCCCCGCTTAAGGCGGATGAGGTAGGCCGTCGCGGTGACGATATCCTCGATCGAAAGCGTGCGTTGGCTGAGCTCGGTGTTGAGCCCGAGCTTCTGATTGATCTTGTAGCGACCGACGTTCGAGAGATCATAGCGCTTGGGATCGGCGAAGAGCCTCTTGAGCATGGCCTTGGCGTTGGTGGCCGTGGCTGGCTCTCCCGGGCGCAGTCTCTTGTAGATATCCTTGAGGGCCTCTTCCTCGTTGTGGGCGGGGTCCTTCTTGAGAGAGCGGATGATGGCGCCTTCATCGGCTCCGGCGTCAACGACCTTGACGGCTTTGACGGCGCTCTTTTCAAAGGACTTCACGAGGGTCTTGGTGAGATTCTCGAAGGCTCGGGCCAGCACCACGCCCTTGTCGGCGTCGACGATATCCTCAACGAGCACCCAACGGCTGACGTCGTCGGTATCCGAGAGCTTCTTGACGTTCTTTTCCTCGAGTTTGTAGAAAAGGCTGAGCACGTCCGCATCCGAGGAATACCCCATGGCGCGCAGGAGGGTGGTCAGCAGAAATTTCCTGCGGCGTCTCCGGCGGTCCAGATAGACGTAGAGAAGATCGTTGGGGTCGAACTGGACTTCCAGCCACGTCCCGCGGTCGGGAATAATGCGGAAGGCAAAAAGATCCTTGCCGGAGATGTGCACGCTCTTTTCAAAGCAGATGCCCGGGCTGCGGTGGAGTTGCGCCACGATGACGCGCTCCGCGCCATTGATGACGAAGGATCCGCGCTCTGTGACCATGGGAATCTCGCCCATGTAGATCTCCTCCTCCTTGATCGACTCCTCCTCTTTCAGACGGAGCTTGACGTACAGCGAGACGGCGAAGGTGGCGCCCTCGCGGATGGACTCCATCTCGGTGAGCTTGGGCGGGATCACGTTGTAGCTGACGTACTCGAGGACCGAGCGGCCGTCGTAGCTCTCAATAGGGAAGATCTCCCTGAAAACAGCCTCCAGGCCGATCTCCTTGCGCTCTTTGGGCTGCGCGTAGGGCTGTAAGAAGTCGATGTAGGAATCAACCTGGGTTTGTATCAAATTCGAGGGCTGGATGACTTCCTCGATTTTTCCAAAACTTTTGCGGTCGGACATGGTTTTAAAAAATGTGGTGGTGTGTTTTTAAGTGCCTGGGTTGTCGTGAAGAACTGGACAAATGACGAAAAAACAATAAAGGAAAACAGGTCTAAAAAAAGTCCCGTTTCCCTTTAAAGTTCCCTTGTCGCCATAAGGAATTGGATCCTACCTCAAATTCAATGCCAAAAGCAAGAGTTTTTTACAGAAAAATTTCCTTAATTTATTGGGAAATCTTCGGCATCTTGACTTGAGGGTATAAAGATGCCCATTTTATTTAATGGGCTGTTTTTGTGAATATATATTGTTTCTCCACTATCTTTATGGTAGACTTACATTATGGATAATCCAGCTATTGAAAAAACAGAAGAAAAGCTCGATCACCTGGAGAGATTTTCTGTGGAGCTGCTAAAAGCGCACCCAGATTGGTTTCCCGACAACGTTCCATCTGGATATGGAAAGCCTGTGATGAGAATGTCGTTTGAAAACGGTAGGCGCAGGGGTTTGCGAGTTTCTATACATATGGGAGAGAAATGGAATTATGTCCGCTCGATTGTCCTATTGGCGCCAGACGAAGCCGATGGTCAAAAAAGTTTTATTTTCGGTCTCGTAAGGATTTCTGGAGTGGACGGGCGAGGCATTATTGAAAGGGCTATAGCCGGGGAGGAATTACCGACCAATAATATTTATGGAGTTGCGGCCTCCATTTATAACACGGCTCGCTTTTGCAGCACTCATGGTGAAGTTTCCCGTGATGATATCAAAAGACTTATGGCTGTAGCGGGCAATGCTGGAAATACACCTTCGGCGGTCCCGTGCGAGGAATTTGCTGACATATGGAGGAGGTCAACCCCTCCCCGGCCAAGACTCCTGCAAAGAATACTCGGACGAGGAACACCCAAGATTGACCTACTGACATGGGAAGGTTTTCCCACGATAGTTTAGATTGTATCTCGTATACAGTCCACGATTATCGTGCTGAATCTTGTTATTCTACGTTTACAACGCAAGTATATTCTGCCACGCCATGTTCCCCGCGAGGATTGAATCTTGGTTGGTGGAAGGTTTGGCGGTAGAGTCGGGGCAGATGGTTACCAGTAAAGTGCCGGGATGTCCTCTCGCCCATTACAACGAGACATTCTGGTTCTCCAAACTTTGCATGGAGAGCCATCGAGTAAGCTTCAGACAGGCCTGGAACTTTTCCACGCCGTCGAATCATGCTTGCCAAATTTCTGGCGTTCCAACCATCGCATCCAACGACAACTTTCAAACGGACTCGTTTGCCTTGCATGACTGATACTACGCCCTCTGCCATATGGACAAGAGTACTCCTAATTAAGTTAGTGTCAACATAGATAGATAAGCAGATCACTTTCAACCGACAGCGGAGCTACAGCCCGAGTATACGAAGCCCTGACGGTGTCAGCGGAGGAGTTCCCGAATTTGTCGGGTCATTACCCGTAAAGAATCGGTACGCCGCTGGAATGTTGGTATCAAAACATTTAGATGGGTTGCTAGGATCAAAAGGCGGCCAGTTGCGATTGCCGAAAAAAGCCGGTTTGGAGCCAAGATAGTAGCTGTTTGAGATGGTTTGCGCCCCGGAAGGCCACGTTTGGACCTTCTTTTTGGCGTCCCAATTACCCGCGAGGATCATTGTGTTGGTCACGTGTGATGTGTAGGTACCCGTGGATCCCGAAGTCGACGCTCCAGCCAGAATTTCATAGGGTATGGCACTGTAAAGACCGGCCGTCGTTGATTCATATACCGTGCTGGAGTCGCTTCCCACATAGCTGTCCCCGATGATATTGCCGACTATATTGAAATAGCTGGCCAAATCAGAGGGCCAAATACCGACTTCGGCATAGACCTGTCTTCCCGGATAAATCAGGAGCTTGGTAGGAGCCGGAAGCGGCGTGGCGGTCGATGCCCCGTAGCGGACATCCGGCGGATAGGAATAGAAACCATCTCCCGAGCAGAAGTTCCTAAGAAACGTGCTATGGCTGCTGGATCCCCAGATCGAATCCGAGATAAGATTGCCGCACACGTTACCCTCGGCATCATTCCATGCCGTGTGGGAACCATGACATAGATCCATATCTATCGTCATGAAGTTCGTGTTGCCGGAGAGGTAACTGTTGGTTGAATAGTTGTAGGCGATGACATTCCCCGAGGAACCGCGGTTGACAATCACGCTGGTATGCAGCCTCCAGAAGATATTGTCCTCGACCAGGCATCCGCTCGACTTCCAATCGAGCATCAGGCACTCATCATACGTACCGGGCCCGTGAATGAAAGCGTCATGGAAGTAGCTATGATCCACCTGACAACGATAACCCGAGACAATCTCGACATGATCGGCCCCCGTAAAATTGCCCTCCACATTGTAGAGCCAGCAATAGGCCGCGGCACCCATGTAGAAATTAACGCCCGTGTTTGTGCTGGCGGCATAGACTGTCAAATCCTCAACTCCCGCGTATCTGGCCGCCTCGGCAAACGGCGTCGCGTTGGGCGACAACGAGTTTGAATAGGTGGTGTAGGCAAAAGGCGCAAAATTAACGGTACTCCCGTTGACGGAGGTAACCTCAACAGTCTGTCCCAAGCCCCGTATACCACTCCACGGATCGCACCAAGTGCAGGTTCCACTGTCACCGGCATCAGTCACCGGGATGGTGCTGTCATTAAGCTCTGTCAGCGTCACCAACTCCCCTGCCACAAAGTTTGCGGGATTGCTGACGGTAAAGTTCGTGGCACCACTCGCTATGCCTCCCGACACGGCCTGTGAGATATTTGTATTGATGATGGTGGCCGACGGGGCCAAGCCAATCTGGATTACCGGTAGCCCATTGACTCCCGCGTTGATTACCGATTGTCCCATGCCGGCCCCACGCAACGTGACACCGGTGGGAACAATCAGGCTGTTGGCGAAGCTATAACTGCCGGACGCAAGCATTACCACCTGGTTGCTGGGACAGATGTTAAGGGCGTTTTGCACGGCGCTCAGGGAAGACCCGGCAGCCATGTTGGTGAAGATAGTGGTGCGGTTGGGTATTCCGCCGGGGATGCCAACAACTCCAAACCATCCCTGTCCACCAGGCAGGCGGTTGGTTGGAATAATCTGGCCATCGGCGGAAAATGCCGACAACCCGGCGGCAACCGCCAGGGCTCCGAGGTATTGTTTCATGTCTGATCCCATATGGCAACGACTCTAATGATTGTGCCATCCGTGTCAATTCTATTGTCCCATCTTACAACACCCAAAGGAAAACCCCGGGCTTATTGAACCCGGGGCCTTTCTAAAATCTCAAAAGAGATTATTTTGCTTTTGGCAAAAGCTACTTTACCTCGACCTTCGCGCCAGCGGCTTCCAGAGCCTTTTTGGCGGCCTCGACCTCTTCCTTCTTCATGCCTTCCTTGATGGTCTTGGGGGCGCCATCGACCATGTCTTTGGCTTCCTTGAGACCCAAACCAGTGATGGTGCGGACCTCTTTGATGACGGCGATCTTGTTGGCGCCGGCTTCCTTCAGGACAAGGGTAAATTCGGTTTTCTCTTCGGCGGCGGCAGCGGCTCCAGCTGGGGCGGCGGCACCTGCGACGGCGACTGGGGCGGCGGAGACTCCCCACTTGGTTTCAAGCTCTTTGACGAGCTCGGCGACTTGGACAACGGTCAGGGAGCTAAGGAACTCAATGACCTGTTCTTTTGTGACTGTAGACATATTTTTTAACGGTTAGTTTGTTTTATTGAACAAGTTTAAGTCCGACGGGTCGGACCTAACACGCTATTCAAAGGAACTGCAAGCATAAACCATGCTAGGGAAGCAAGTCAAGGGGTAATGTTGCCCCGGACGACAAAGCCTGCCGAAGGGTACCCTTACAAGACACGCACCACGGCTATTATGGTTGCGGTACTATCACGTTGACAGTGGTTGACGGAGAATTGCTGAACCAGGTCTTGTAATTGGTCGCGGGCTGGGCGCTTACGGAGATATTGACCGTCTTGGAGCCGGCCGCGGGGTTGACATTCAGCGTTACGCTGGCGCAGGTAATCAAAGGATTATTGGAAGGCAGTGAGGTGTCTTCCGCCGCCATGGCATAGTAGACGCATGAGGTATCGACTGCAGGCGTAAAAGAGGGATAGGTCAACGTCGAGGCTGCCGCGTGATAAGCATGGCCAAAGCCACCATCGTCAACGCCCGCGGAAGATGGAAGACCGGAATCATTATTGGAATCCGTAATCGCGGTCTTCGAGAGCATATACCCGCCCGCGGTATTCGTGGCGGCAAAGTTCGCCACTATCTGTACCTGGGTACCCGCGTTGATCGTCACCACAGGATTGCCGTTGGCGTCTGTGGTAGTCGGCAATGGACTGCCACTTGCGTCAAGCAAGGTGATGGATCCCGTGGGGGCAGCTCCGGCTACAGAGACGATCACATTTTTGGTGTAACAGTCCACCGATTCTTTGATCGTTTTTCCAGGCTCCAGCAAGAAGTTGGCGCAATATTCGGGGTCCCCATTTTTATGTCTCCACAAGGTTACATTTAGTGGATACGTATTATTATTGGCCCAGACTATGTTTACGTTCGGCGTGCCGCTATCGCCATAGTTGGTAGTATATATTCTCGTAATAGTAAGATTGTCCCACGTGTGTCCCACGGCCAGCTTTGCCCAACTGGATATGGGAGTCTCAACTGGAGCGGTTGTGCTTACAAAATTGCTGGAGCTATTCCATATACTATCATAACAGAAAGCATATCCCCTTCCCGTTACCGGAGATTCCCAAGAGTTTGGAAGTGATGGAATGTTCCATATGGCCTCCGCGAAAGGCTCCTCATTGGCGGCATATCCCTTAGTGGTACTGCTGCTTACAGTAAACGAATTTAGAAAGTTGCCTGTGGTGCAGCTCTCCCACTGTGCGGTTGAGACTTGTGCTTGGGCCACCTGGGACCAAAATGTCACAAGCAGCATTAAGATGGCAGTTCTATAATGGGATATTTGCATAACCCAAGTGTAGCAGGTTTTTTGACCTATACAAGCGCTTTTACATTTATAAAAAACACGGGGATTCCCCCCCCAACCCAGCCCTTCTGTCCCCCCAATACTAAGGGCTTGACCTATGTAATATAAGATGCAACAATAGACCCGTTATGAAGAAAAACACTCTTTTTTCGTCATCCGCTTTAGCCGAGATCAGCTTGATCGGGCTTTTGGTGGTTCCCGCGCTCTCCGCGAAGGCGGGAGGCCGCTTTGGAGTCGGGGTATCCGTCGGCGTGCCGATTGGCGTTGGTGTTGGTGTGGCTACCGCGCCAGTCGTGGTTGTGCCCCCTCCTGCTCCAGCAGGGTATTATACTACCGAGAGGCGTCTTGTCATAGTTGGATATGGACCCCACAGGGAGCCCGTCTATAGAGAACAGCTCATTCAGGTGTTCCACCCGGCACCCGTCGTTGTGGTACCTCCTCCCCCGCCGCCTCCTTTGTTAGGGATTGGAGCCCATATTGGAGCCCATGTTGGACCGATTGGTTTTGATTTGGGTCTCTAAATCGAATTCGCTTGCTTTCCACTAGACTGTCTAGTCGATAATACAGTCGAAGATGGATAAGCCGATGAAGAGCATACTCAAGCCAATCCTCATTCAGGGGATTGTGCAGCACTATGACTGGGGTGGCCGCGAGTTCATTCCCGGTCTGATCGGACGTACGGAGCTATCGGCGCGTCCATGCGCGGAATTGTGGCTTGGGAGCCATACGAAGGCCCCCTCCATTGCGAGAGTTGGTGGCGCGGAGATCCCACTTACCGAGCTTCTCTTTCATTCCGGCAGGGAGATACTCGGTACCGCCGCCGCGCGGCGCTTCGACGGACAGCTTCCCTATCTTCTGAAGGTCCTCGACGCCAAAAAGATGCTCTCCATACAGGCGCATCCAAACCTTCAGCAGGCGGCGGAAGGCTACGCGAGGGAGAACAAGGCGGGCATCGACCCATCCGCCCCCACTCGCGTCTACAAGGACCGCAATCACAAGCCCGAAGTCCATGTGGCTTTGACGGAATTCTGGATGCTGCACGGCTTCCGACCGCTCCAGGAGATCGCCGACATACTCGATAACGTCCCGGAGTTGCGTCCGCTCATGCCTGGGTTTCGCGATCAACTGGCGCTCATGGGCGGCGACAGGGCAAAGCGTGCCGCTCTTCTTCGATCCCTTTACGAACGCGCTATGACCCTGCCGCAATCCCAGGTGGATGAGCTCCTTGGTCCCATGCTTGCGCGGCTGGAGAAACAGGGCTCCCTGGACAAAGACCTTCCGGACTTCTGGGCGCTGCGCGCCGGCCGCGAATTTCCCCTGCCACAGAATCACCGTGATCGGGGCATCCTCTCTATCTACCTGCTCAATCTTGTGCATCTGCGACCCGGAGAGGCCACCTACCAGCCAGCCGGGACCCTGCACGCTTACCTGGAAGGCACGAACGTCGAACTGATGGCCAATTCCGACAATGTCCTGCGCGGAGGCCTGACGCCCAAGCACGTGGACGTACCGGAGCTGATGCGCATCGCCAATTTTGATTCTGGAAAACCAGCGGTCATCCGGGGCAATCCCGTATCGGACGCGGAGGTGGTCTATCCGACCGCAGCAGAGGAGTTTCAGTTGAGCCGTATTACGCTGGGCGGTTCCACGCCCACCTGTAAAGTCGGCGGCAGCGGCCCGCAGATCATACTTATAATCGAAGGCGGCGCGGGAGTTCTATCCGACCGCGGCTCATGCTCTTTGAAACGCGGAGAGGCTGCGCTCATACCGCATAACTGTCTTTGTCAACTTCAGCTGGAGGGCGCTGGGGCGGTTATTTTTAGAGCTGCGTTGCCGTAATGGAACCCGGGGTTGAAACACCCGGGCTAACCGTCGAACCGTCCCATCCGGGACGGGAATTAGAGCATTTACAAAAATTATGTAGGCAATTCTCTTGCTTGCCACCGGTAAAAAGCACCGCAACCGGTGGCTATATAAGGCAACCCACTACCGGGGTTGTGGAAGCCAAAGTGGCAAGGACTTTTAAGGTTTTTGGGGTATGGGGTAGCGCCCCAGGTGGGTGTGGGTCCGCAGGGCCCATACCATAATCCCTTCCTTGAAGGAGGGAGTGTCCGCCGATGCCTGCTTGTGGCTTGATGGCCTGATAAATTCCTGGCAAAGTGAGCGCGTCGCGGTGTATTATTCCATATACGCGACTATGAAAAAGACTCTCATTTTATCCTCCCTTACACTGTGCTCGGCGCTCTTTGCGCAGGCGGTCAGCTCCACCAACGCGAGTGCCGCCCCCATGATACCGGCGACCTCCCCTTCCGCGCAAACAACCGCCGTGGCCCCTGCCGCTCCCGTCCAGTATCTGCGCTATTCCGCTGATCTGGCGGTGCCCCTCATCACCCCGGAGATGAGAAGCCGCAATGACCGCATATACCGCAACATCGCCACCTCGGAGCTTGTTTCCAAAGCCGAAGCCGTGGACAGCTATATTTTCGATGGCCTGCGGTTGGCAAGATTATACGGGCCAAAGACTCTCAAGGAACACAGGCACCACCGCACCGATCCGATGAAGGAACTGCAAAAGGAGTATTCCATCACCCCCATTGAAGCCCGTGCCTGGTTGGAGGCCTCCATACCTCTTTTAAGTGACCATATGGCAACGCCGGATGATATGCAGCAAAACTTGATTCCCCAGGCCATGGTCATCTATGAGGATGTTCGCGCCCGTCTGGGACCCATTGAGGCCGCCCGCGTGATGCCCGGAACCTCGGCCTACTACGACATTACGTATCGGCCGGCGGCTCCAGTCGTGGTTCCCGCGCCGCAGCCTGTCATGATGGCTCCTCCCCCGCCGGTGATTGTCGCGCCCGCACCTGTTGTCCCCGCTCCGGCCATTGGCATCGGTATCGGTGTCGGCCACAGGTGGTAAGGGTCGTTAACGGGTGGTCCTCACATAGTCCCAAAAAGAATCATCCATTGCGTGGGTCGCCGGATTGAGGAGGGTATTGTGGCCAAAGAGAATTGAGAGCTGGCTTTGCGCCGCCTTCTCCGGGCTCTCTCCCACTATCTTGTACATATACAGCGCGCAGATGAGCCCTGTCCTATCCGCGCCCGCCTGGCAATGGATCAGAATGGGTTTGGGGGCGCTCCGCAGAATATCAAATATTTCGTCGATCTCTTTGGGAGTCACCTTCTCGGTGGCCGATAGCCGATAGTCGTAATGAATGACGCCCAGTTTTTGAGAAAGGGAGAGTTCCTCATCGTACCACGCCGCGCCCTTCTCTTCTCCGCGCAGGTTGAGGACGCTCCTGATATGATTCTGTGTCAGCTGTGTCTCCAACACGTCTCCATTCATTTGTGCGCTCCTATAGACGACTCCGGGGAGAACCGCATGGAAATTGGAGGGGGCAACCCAGAGCCGCAATGGCGGCGTGGCAAGCCACAAGGCCAGAGAAGCAGCCAAGACAGCCAGCAGGATCTTTAGTCGCAGATTCTTCATTTGTAGCGAAGATTAATTTTGAATGCCAGATAGAGCAAGAACGAAGCCCGGTAATGAAATTCCATAATCCTTGATCCCACCATTAAAATGGTGGGCTATCCTCGCTGCTGCTCGGTTGCGACGCTACCATCCCGCTAAGGCGGGAATAACGCGGCGCAAAAAATCATGGCTTGTTGAAAATGCGCTCACAGCCTATGCTGCCCTTCTCACATAAACAACTTCGCCATGTAATACTCGTCCACGAAGCGCCCCTCCAGGGATACCGATTTTCTCCGGGTGCCTTCCACCTGGTATCCGTTTTTCTCGTATAACTCAATGGCCCTGTCGTTCTCATCCTTCACCAATACCTCGATACGTTTGGCTCCGATTTTGTGGGAGAACTCGTCGACGATCTTCACAAACCTGCCGCCCAGACCCTCGCCCCAATATCTTTTGAGAATCATCAGATCAAAAGTGTAAATGTGCCGAAAGTAGGGATGGGAGTCCCCCACGATGGGCTTGAAGCCAAGAAATCCGGCCATCACTTTGCCCGCGAAGGCCCCCAGCCAGAGTCTTTTGGGATTTCCCCCCAATGCTTTCAGTCCAGCCGCTATCTTCTCGGGTTCCTTGGGCTGCTCGGGATACTCGTTGGTAAAGAAGGTCTCCCTGGACACATTGTCCAGAAAAGAGCAGAACTCCGTGGCATCACCGGGCAGGAGCGTGCGAATGACAAACTTGTCCCCGCTTTTCCCAGCGAAAGACTCCGTATATCCAGTGGGCATATTCGCATGGTAGTCCCTCTTGGACGCTCTTGCAATCGTCTAAAATTGGACATAGACTTTCCCTGCCATGACTGCCTGCATCACCGTTAAAAACCTGATCAAGCGCTTTGAGTTCTCCGCAAAAGATCCGAAAGCCGGCTGGATCAAGAACCTGTTCTGCCCCATCAAGAAACAGGTTATCGCCGTCGACAACATCTCCTTTGCCGTTGAAAAAGGCGAGCGGGTGGCCTTCATCGGCCCCAACGGAGCCGGAAAATCCACCACCATCAAAATGCTCACCGGCATCCTCTACCCCACCGCCGGTTCCATGGACGTCCTGGGGCTCGACCCCAGCAAAGACCGCAAAAAGCTCGCCTACAAGATCGGCACCGTCTTTGGACAGCGCTCCCAGCTTCTGCCCAATCTTCCCCTCACCGACTCCCTGGAGTTTTTTGGCGTCATGTACGATATGCCTGATAAGGTCATCAAGGCGCGCATCGCGGAGCTCATTGAGATCTTCGATTTGAACGGCTTCATCGACCAGCCTGTGCGGAAGCTCTCGCTGGGCCAACGTATGCGCGGGGAGCTGGCGGCCTCCCTGATGCACAGGCCGGAGATCGTATTCCTCGACGAGCCGACCATAGGACTGGACGTGGTGGCCAAGAAGGCCCTGCGGGATCTGCTGCTAAAGATCAACAAGGAAGACGGCGTCACGATCTTCCTGACCTCACACGACGTGGGCGACATCGAGGCCCTCTGCGAAAGGACAATGGTGATCAATTTCGGCCAGGTCATCAAGGATCTGCCCACCGAGGAGCTCTCCCGCAGCTTTGTGGACGAGAAGTTCGTTGATCTGGTAGCCAAAGACGACTTTACCGCATTCCCCGCTCTTCCACAAGGATTGCGTTATGCCCTGCAAAGCCCGACAAAAATTACTGTTGCCGTGGACCTCAAAAAGTGGCAGTTGCGTCCCGCCCTCAAAACGCTCCTTGATACCTTCGAGATAGAGGATCTAAACGTCTACAACGCGGAGCTGGAGGCGATCATCCGGCACATCTATGCGGGAGCTAAGACTGGCCGGTAGGATCATCTGGACGCAGCTCAAGAACAGCCTCTATTATCCCCAGAGGGTGCTTTTGGACTGCTGTGGCATGACCGCGCGCTGCGGGATACTTCTGCTTCTGTACAAGGGCGTGTTCGCGTGGAAAGGGGGCCAGATCAACCATACGCCCTACCAGATCGTCGCGTGGAGCATCTTTCTGTACTTTGTTTTCTCGGTCATGCGCGCGCGGGGCGTCACCGACGAGATCACCGAGGACGTCCGGACGGGACGGCTGGAGATGCTCCTATGCAAACCCGTCCACTATCTGACGTACCGCTTCTGGCAGTCCATAGGCGCGGGACTCTCCTCCTTCCTCACCATCGCGCCGATAGGTTTTTCAGTCATGATCCTCACGCTGGGGATCCCCCCTTCCATGCGGCTGCCCATCTTCCTTGAGACATGGCTTTTGGTCGCGGTCCTGGGTACGATACTGACGTTTCTCATACGCGCGATCATCGGCATCATGAGCTTTTGGATGGAGGACGTGGATCCCATCTACTGGATTGTGGACAAGTTTATTGTCATCCTGGGAGGAAGCTTTCTGCCTGTGGCGTTTTTCCCGCCCATCATGTACCGGCTGTCGCTGTACAGTCCCTTTGGAGCCAGCCAGTTTATCTCGCATACCGTATACGATTCCTGGGCGGGCATGGCTTGGTGGATGGTGGGGATGCAGGTCTTTTGGATAGCGATCGCGCTGGGAATATTGCTGTGGATTTATCAAAATGCCAAACGGCAGGTGTCCATCAACGGAGGATGATCATGTGGAATGAAATAAAATTCATGTTCTATTCCATTCAGCTGAACCTGAAAAATTCCGCCGAGCTGCGCACCAGTTTCCTGACAAGTGTCGTCGGAATGGCCATCAACGACATCGCCTTCATCGTCATCTGGGGCACCTTTGCCAACGTCGTGGGTGCCATTGGTGGCTGGAACTTCTGGGACATCGTGGCCATGCAGGGAATCCTCTCCTTCAATGTCGGATTCGTCACTTCGGTCTTTCGCGGAGTGGACAGCCTGTGGATGTACGTGGGCAACGGCAGCTTTGACCGGATCCTTCTGTCGCCCAAAAATATACTTGCCCGCACCGCTGTTTCGGCACTGGGAGTCTCGGCCATCGGGGACATTCTCTTTGGCATCATCTGTCTGGCGGTGTACACCCATGTGGTGCATCTGTCGGCGCTGGCCTGCCTCTATCTGTTTCTGACGCTCGTCATCTCCACGGTCATGATGTTTTCCGCGCTCCTTCTGATACAGACCTTCAGTTTTTATGTGGCGGATACCCGCACGGCCACAAGAGGGCTGTGGGAATTTTTCTGGACACCCGCCAACTTTCATGGAGGGGCTTTCCAGGGCTGGATGCGGCTTTTCTTTACCTTTGTGATCCCCTCCATGCTCATGGGTTCGATCCCGGTTGAAATCGTCAAGAATATCTCACTTCAGCAACTGGGGGTGCTTACGCTCCTCGTCTTTCTGTGGTCGGTGCTCTCGGTTCTGTGCTTCTACAGAGGCGTGCGCTACTACGAGAGCGCCAATCTGACCACCTTTGGCTCATGAGTACGCCGCTGAACAGTCCCTTCTTCAAATTTTTCCGGGTTGGGGGCATCGTCTCTTGGAAGATGATCAAGAATTCGGTGTATCATCCGCAGATACTCTTTCTGGACTTTATCTTTCTTTTCTTCAGATGCGGGCTTTTGTTGTGCCTATATAAATGTGTCTACGACTGGAAGGGCGGCGACATCAATCATACTCGATATGTGCTTGTGGCATGGAGTATGTTTCTTTTTTTTGCCCTATCCAATATGCGTATACGCGATGTGTCAGGCGATATCGCCGAAGACATCCGAACGGGTAATATCGAAACGCTTTTAAACAAGCCTATCGGTTATCTGAACTTTCGTTTTTGGTATGTATTGGGCGGCAGCCTCTATTACACGGCGATTCTGGCCCCCCTCGGTATTCTGACGATGTGGCTGACGATTGGCATACCTTCCACCATGACAACTGCTTTCTTTGTCCTGTCATGCCTGATGGCGATTATATTGGGAACGATATTGACGTTCTTGATCTGGTCCGTGGTCGGACTGGCCTCTTTTTGGATAGAGGACATAGAACCGCTTGAATGGCTTGTTGGCAAGCTGGCCACGATCGTGGGTGGCAGCTATCTGCCAGTAGCGTTCTTTCCCACATGGATGCGTCAGCTCTCCACTGGAAGCCCCTTTGGAGCCATGAACTTCGTCACCTATACAGTCTACCCCAACTGGATTAAGAACTCATACGGTATGCTTGGGATGCAGCTTATGTGGATCATTATTTTTGGGCTGGTTTTGTACTTTGTTTATAATAAAGCCCAGAAATATGTGTCAGTCAATGGAGGTTAACACGCCATGAGGAAAGAACTCAGATTCGTACTTCATTCAATAAAACTCAACTTGAGCAACTCGGTTGAGATGCGGACCAGTTTTTTGTCGCAGGTCATAGGCATGACACTGGTAAACGGCGCCTATATTGTCATGTGGTGTACCTTCGCTAATGTCGTCGGGAGTATTGGAGGATGGACAGCTTGGGATGTAGTCGCTATGCAGGGATTTGCCATTTTTTCATATGGGATCGTCTTCTCATTCATGTACGGAATTGCCCGTACTTCGCGATACGTTGCCAATGGCAGCTTTGATCAGTATATGCTTTCCCCAAAGAACACACTGTTAAGGCTGGCCTTTTCCTCTATCAAGGTCTCCGCATTGGGAGACGCTCTCTTTGGAATTATTTGCCTGACTGCGTACGCTATTGCTCAAAAACTTGGGACAGTCCCCATTTGTTATATTTTGGCAGGATTATTTATCTCGGCTCTGACAATGATCGGCATCAGGCTGGCGATCGAATCGCTGAGTTTCAGGTTCTCTGACCCTCGTACGGTTACTGTCAGTTTCTTCGAGATGTTCATGTCTCCGGCCAACTTCCACGGCGGGGCCTTTCAAGGCTGGCTGCGTTTTATATTTACCTTTGTGATTCCCTCGCTTCTGATCGGCACGCTTCCGGTCGAGACGGTGAAACATATCTCCTGGAATACGCTCGGCTTTCTGGCGCTGATGGCTGTATTGTGGCTGTGCGCGGGCATCTGGCTTTTCTACCGCGGCATCCGCCGCTATGAGAGCGCCAACCTGACCACGTTCGGAACATGAAAACCCCTTTGTCAGTTGAAACCTCCAAATCCTTCCGTTTGGGAGGGAAAATCGTTTGGACGCTTCTGAAAAACAGCGCCTACAGCTCAAACCAGATCTTCAGCGACCTGCTGATATTTACCTCGCGATGCGGCATATTACTGCTGTTGTACAAATGTGTCTATGATTTCCATGGAGGAGACGTCAACGGTGCCTCCTATCAGACGATAGCGTGGAGCATATTCCTGTATTTCCTCCTGCTTGGGGCCCGAATGCGCTCAATCACCGACAGAATCGAAGAGGACGTCCAAAGCGGACGAATAGAAATGCTCGTGAACAAACCCGTTTCCTATCTGGGTTACAGGCTATGGTCGCAGATAGGAGAAAGCGCCTATTCGTTCCTGATACTCTCTCCCATCATGATTCTTGCCATGGTTCTCTTCGTGGGAATACCAGCCACCATGACAAGCGGTTTCTTTATTTTGACTGTTCTTCTTGCGCTTGTACTGGGAGCGATCCTGACGCTTATGGTGTACGGTTGTCTGGGGATCCTGGCTTTTTGGATACAGGATGTAACTCCGATATTCTGGATCGTCGACAAATTCATGATGGTGTTGGGGGGCAGTTACCTGCCTATCGCGTTCTTCCCGCCGGTCATGTACCAGATAGCCGTTTGGAGTCCTTTCGGCGCCATGCAGTTTGTCACGCATACAGTCTATGCCAACTGGCCGTCAAAAGCAGGGTGGATGCTTGGTATGCAATGTCTATGGATATTGATTTTCGCGCTACTGTTGGAGATCCTGTACAGAAAGGCCAGAGAGAAACTGTCAGTAAACGGAGGCTAGATATGCTTAAGGAACTAAAATTTGCAGTTTATTCGATTGGCATGAACTTGAGGAACTCGGCAGAGTTGCGAACCAGTTTCCTCATGAATATGCTGGGCATGGCGCTTAACGATGTAGCCTTTATTGTCTTATGGTGTATTTTCGCCCAAGTAGTTGGAAGAATAGGGGGTTGGACGGTTATGGATGTCGTGGCAATGCAGGGAATCGCCGCACTCAACTTTGGTTTGGTGTTCTCGCTGCTAAACGGCGTTACACAAATATCCAACTACGTGGGCATGGGAAACTTTGATCGGTTCCTGCTGAGTCCCAAAAATCTTTTATTGAGAATATGCGTGTCAAAGTTCGGAGTATCAGCACTTGGAGATGTTCTTTTTGGGTTCCTATGTCTGTGCGCGTATATACTTATCGTAAAGATCAGCGCAGTCCAGATGTTACTGTTGGCAACAGGAGTGATAATATCATCTTTTGTAATGTTTTCAATGATGCTGCTGTCGCAAGCAGTCAGTTTCTTTTTGATGGATCCCCGGAGCGGTACACGAGGGCTGTTTGAATTGTTTCTTACTCCTTCCCTCTTCCACGGTGGAGCGTTTCAGGGAGGACTGCGTCTATTTTTTACTTTCATCATACCTGCCCTGCTTACGGGTGCTTTGCCTGTTGACGCTGTGAGGAACATCTCCTGGCCTCAGCTCGGATTCATTGCCCTTCTGGCCAGCCTCTGGCTTCTTATTTCCATCTGGTTCTTTTATAAAGGCGTGCGTCGTTACGAGAGCGCCAACCTGACCACTTTTGGAACATAGGAGAGCACCGCTTACTCGGAAATCTATCCCACCTTCGCTTTTACAAACGGTTTCGGCTTGCCCATGTTGATTCGCGAGGACGGCAGTCCAACCGGCTTGGTGCCGACGATCTCCTCCCTCCTGGCGTGTTCTTCCGCCTTCGTCTTGATCTCTCCGCACACCAGGATCTCCAGTTCCCGCACCAGCCCGCGCAGGACTGAAGCCTGGGAGTTCAATTCTTCCGCCGCCGCCGCGCTCTCTTCCGCGGCCGACGCGTTGCCCTGCGTTACCTTTTCCATCTCGTTGACGGCCGTTGAAATCTGCGCTATTCCCTGTCCCTGCTCCTTGCTGGCCACTGCCACCTGCGCCACCTGCTCGTCCACCTGATGGACCTTGCCGACAATCTCATCGAGCCTCTTGGCCACTTCACTGGCTTCGCTGATGACGCCTTCCACGGCGTGGGTCACTTCCTGATTGGCCTGGACTCCCGCGTCGGAACGGGTGATGGCTGTCTCTATCATGGAGGCTGTTTCTTTGGCAGCCTTGGCCGAACGTTGCGCCAAAGACCTTACCTCGTCGGCCACCACCGCGAATCCCGCTCCGGCCTCACCGGCGCGCGCGGCCTCAACCGCGGCGTTGAGTGCCAGAAGGTTTGTCTGGAAAGCAATTTCGTCTATCGTCTTGATGATATTGGCGATGTCTTTGCTGGCGGCTTTGATCGCGTCCATCGCTTTTCCCATCTTGTCGCCGGCATCCTTGATCCCGCTTATGGAGTGGTTCATACGCTGTGTGCTTTCCGCGCCCTGCTCCGCGGCCTGACGCGCCTGCGTGGTCAATTCGCGGGTGGACTGCACCGTCTGCGTGTTGTGCTCGGTCGTGCTTGTGATCTCGGTCAGGGAGGCGCTCGTTTCCTCTATCGAGGCCGCCTGTTCGCTGGCGCCCTCCGCCAGAGACTGGCTTGCCGAAGAGACCTGATCGGCCGCGCCGGAGACCTGATGGGAGCCCTCATCAAGCGCGAGGGTGATCTTCATCAGGATCCTGCTGAGCCTGGTGATGATCATGAAGGCAAAGATGGAACCCGCCGCGATCACGGCAATTGAAAGCCAAAAGACCACGGTATTTGAGAGCTGGGATGTTTTCATTATGTTCTCCACACTCGTCTCAGCCCTTTCCCTGTCAAAGCCAACCAGTTTGTCCATATCATTTTTGTAGTCGTCAAAGGCGGGCATCACCTCGTTGTTGAAGACCACCTTCGCGTCGTATGCCTTGTCGGCATTGTCCAGCGCGAACATCTTGGAGCGGGCCGCCCTGTAGGTGTTCTTGCTCGCGGTCAGGTGATCATAGAGCGCTTTCTCCTGGGGCGAGACTATCGACTTCTCGTAGTCGAGCATCTTCTGGTTGTTTGCCGCGGAGGCTTTGGCTGATCCCTCCTCTATCTGTTTCCTGACAGTGGGATCGGTGGCGTTCAAGTGCTCCAGCATCGCGATGCAGTTCAAAGAAACGGAGTCGCAGATCGCCTCCAGCTTCACGTAGTTGGGCATTGAGTCTGTCTGCAATGCCTTTGCGTCGACAGCCTGCTTGTTACACAATAGTTGGACTACAACGGCGAGACAGATAACAAGCGCGATGACAGCGCTGAACCCGACGGTTATCATTTTCCCTATGGTACAGTTCTTCATATTGATTGGCCGGCGAGTATAGCATAGGTAATGCACCCTATCGGCTGATAGCCCCCAAAATTAACATTAAAAAAATATGAATCGCGATTATAACTAAAAGTTTATCTTATATTGAAACATTATTTACAGCACGTTGTTCTAATTAGTTCGTATTTGCGCTTCCCAGGCGTTGACAACTACCCGTTGTGTCGTCTTAAGTATGCACCCACAACCTATTGTGATATGGCTGATACAATTCAATACACCGTTGGAACGCGTACTTTTACCCTCGATAGAGCAAAGGCCGAGAGGGCTTTTGAGGATAAAAAGGTCATAAATGGAAAGAAGAGTGTCTTCTTCAATCTTCTGCCCCTGAAGTACAAATGGGCCTATGACCTGTACAAAAACATGAAGGCCAATCACTGGGAACCGGAGGATATCCAGATGCAGAAGGACGTTGAACACTGGAGGGACACCTCCGGCAGGATCACCGATATCGACCGCTGGATCATCCGCATGGGGCTGGGATATTTCTCCGCCGCCGAGGGAGTGGTGGGCGACAATGTGATACAGGTCATCCGCGAGCGCGTCACCGCTCCGGAGTTAAAACTCGTACTTGGGCGTCACGGCCACGAGGAGAACATCCATGCCGACTCTCTTGCCTACATGATCTCATCCCTGGGGGTGAATCCCCACGAGTGCGAGGCGATGTTCGAGGACATACCCACCGTAAAAGCCAAAAACGAGTTTGTCATGAATATGTCATGGAGCATGAGGGCCGATCTGGACATGACACAAACGAAAAACAAGCAGGCCTTCGTGAAGGATATCTTTATGTTCGGCCAGTGCATGGAGGGCACGCAGTTCTACGGGCTTTTCGGCATGATCCTCTCCCTCTACCGCCAGAACAAGTTCCCGGGAGTCGGCCAGATGTTCCGCTACACGCTGCGCGACGAGAGCAACCACATAGAGCTTTTGCGCAACCTGATGATGGATCTGGTGGAGGAGAACCGCGACGTGTGGACGCCGGACTTCAAAGAGGAGCTGCGGGGGATCATGCGCGAGGCCATACGCCTGGAAAAGGACTTCATCAACGACTGTCTGCCGGTAAGCGCGCTGGGGCTCAAGAAAGAGGAGTTCACCTCCTACATCGACTATATCGGCGACCGACGATTGGAGGGTTGCGGGCTGGCCCCCCTCACCGACGGCTCCATACAGAACCCCCTGCCCTGGCTGGCGGAGATGATGGACATCAAAAAGCAGCAGAATTTTTTCGAGGGCCGCGTCACCGAATACCAGAAATCCTCGTCTCTGGCCAAAGTCAACGACGATGAACTCTAAACTTTTATCACAAAAACCCATGGAAATTTTACTACCCAAAGTCATACGCCGTCTGGGGCAGCTTGTGCCCTGGAACCCGGAGAAAATCGAGATCGCCGCCGGAAAGGCCTTTATCGAAAAGGGCTTCGATCCCACCCCTGCCCTTATGATCGCCCAATCCGTCACCGAAAGGGCCTCGCGCTCCGGACAATCGATGGTGCACATCGAGACCATCCAGGAATGGGTGCAGGATGATCTCATGAGGCAGGGCCACTACCGCGTTGCCGAGGCCTATATTCTCCACCGTGCCAGGCGCGCTCTCGAACGCGAGAGAAAGGCCGCCGAGGCTTCCGCCGAGTCCGCCACGGCGGGCGATCAGTCGTCACTCATCATTGTCAAGAAGGCCGACGGGACCACCTATCTTTGGGACGGTCTTGACCTCAAAAAGCGCATTGACTTCGCCCGCATCGGACTCGACCTGAATCTCTCTCCCATCGAGATAGAGGTGGCTCTGCGCCGCTCTCTTTTCAATGAGATTCCAGAGGATGATCTCAAAAAGACCATTGTTCTCAACGCCAAGACCCTCATCGAAACAGACGCGGATTTCAACAAATTCGTCGGCAGAATGTTGCTGACGTACATTTACGAGGAGACTCTTGGGTGGAATATCCTCAAGGACGGCATCTCCGGCCTGAAAGCCGCCCATGTGAAGGCTTTTAAGCAAAGCCTGCAGCGCTGCGTGGAGATAAAGAGGCTCTCCGCCGATCTTCTGGAGAAATACGACCTCGACAAGCTCGCGCAGGCTCTCGATCCCTCCGCGGACATGGATTTCGAGTTCCTCGGCATCCAGACCCTCTACGATCGCTATATGCTTGTCGACAAGCTGGTCAGCCCGCACCGCCGGCTGGAATGTCCGCAGTTCTTCTGGATGCGGGTCGCGATGGGTCTTTTCACGCGAGAGAACGAGAAACGGGAGGAGCGCGTCATAGAGCTCTACACGCTCTACAAAAACCGCCTCTTCGCCTCTTCTTCCCCCACGCTCTTTAATTCCGGTTCTTTGCGCCCGCAACTCTCCTCCTGCTTTCTCTACCAGGTCAGCGACACCATCGAGAGCATCATGATCCGCGGAGTGGCCGAAAACGCCTTCCTTTGCAAGTGGGCCGGAGGAGTCGGGGGCAGTTGGACAAAGGTACGTTCCACGGGCTCGCGCATCGCGGGCACAAACGGCGAGAGCCAGGGCGTCATACCCTTTCTCAAGCTCCACAACGACCAGCTGGTGGCCATCAACCAGGGCGGCAAACGGCTGGGCGCGGGCTGCGCGTATCTTGAGACCTGGCACGGCGACATGGAAGACTTCCTGGAGCTGCGCCGCAACACCGGGGACGAGAGGCGCCGCACGCACGACATGAATACCGCCAACTGGATCCCCGACCTCTTCATGAAACGCGTGGAAGCGCGCGCCCACTGGACGCTCTTTAGAAGCAACGAGACCCAGGATCTGGCCGACCTCTACGGCTCGGCCTTCGAAAAACGCTACGAGGAGTACGAAAAGATGTCCGAAGAGGGCAAAATCTGGGGACGGCGCATGGAAGCAATCGAGCTGTGGAAGAAGATGCTCTCCATGATCTTCGAGACCGGACACCCCTGGATCACCTTCAAGGATCCCTGCAATATCCGTTCGCCGCAGGACCACGTCGGAGTCGTGCATTCGTCGAACCTTTGCACGGAGATCACCCTCAATACCGGTGCCGACGAGACTGCCGTCTGCAATCTGGGCTCCATTGTCGTGGAGAACCACCTGCTCTCCGACGGCTCCATCGACAGGGAAAAACTCCGCAACACCATCCGCATTGCCGTGCGCGCGCTCGACAATGTCATTGACTGCACCCTCTACCCTGTTGAGGTGGCGGGCAATTCCAACAAGCGCCACCGTCCCATCGGGTTGGGTCTGATGGGGCTGCAGATGGCACTCTACAAGCGCAACACGCCTTTCGCCAGCCCCGAAGCCGTCGAATTCAATGACGAGCTCATGGAGCTGATCGCCTACTACGCCTACGAGGCCTCCTCCGATCTGGCGGCCGAGCGGGGCACCTACTCCTCTTACAGGGGCTCCAAGTGGGATCGCGGGCTCCTCCCGCAGGACACCATCGACCTCCTTGAGCGGGAGCGCGGGATCAGGATCGATGTTCCCCGTGGCGGAAAGCTCGATTGGGCGCCCCTGCGCGAGAAGATCAAGAAACAGGGTATGCGCAACAGCAACGTCCTGGCCATCGCGCCCACCGCGACCATCGGCAATATCCTCGGCTCGACTCCCTGCGTGGAGCCCCCCTTCAAGAACCTCTACGTAAAGAGCAATATGTCCGGGGATTTCACCGAGCTAAACGGCGAGCTGGCACGCGATCTGAAACGTCTCGGCCTGTGGACGCCGGAGATGCGCGACAACCTCAAATACTTCGACGGAGAGCTTGAACACATCGAGGGCATCCCGCAGGACCTCAAAAAGAAGTACCTGACGGCCTTCGGCATTCCCTACCAGTTCATCATCGACGCGGCTGCCAGGCGACAGAAGTGGATAGACCAGGCGCAGTCTCTCAATCTCTACTTGTCCACGCCAGACCTGAAGACGCTCTCGCATATGTACCGCGAGGCCTGGCACAAGGGTCTCAAAACCACCTACTACCTGCGGACTCTGGGAGCCTCCTCCATCGAGAAGGCGACCGTCTCCGTCAAAAAGGAGATGAGAGGTGCCATGGGAGAAAAGCCGGAGTATACAGCCGAAGAAAAGGCTGCCTGCTCGCTCAAAGCCAGACTTGCCGGAGAGGTATGCGAGGCTTGCCAGTAGTCTTACGCCACGGGCGAAACATCTCACCCGCCATCAAACAAAAGCCCCCGCCACCAATGGAGGTTGATAGCGGGGGCCAACCCATGATTCTCCTGAAGAGCCGCGTTTATCCGCCAGGCTTTTCTAAGTCCAAAGAAGGAACGACAGCGCTCCCATGCGGAGAATGACTGCATCTGAAGGCGCGGTTTTTCCTGGAGTTCTGGCTGATGAAGTGCGAACTGACCGTCTCCTCGCCGATACCCAGCAGAACAGCCATCGGTGGCGTCTGGTTGGATCGGGAGACAGGAGTCCCGTTTGGTTGTGTGTTCATAATCGTTCCTTTCGTTATTCCACGGCCCTTTCCAAAAGCCGGTTGCCCGTGGTGTCGAATCTGAACACCCTGATCGTTGGAGCGTACTGCCGTCCTTCGGGGGCCATCGTCTGGCCGCCGAACCGGACAGCGAACGCTCTCGCGTGAGCCTTATCGTCTGTGGTTGCTATTATTTCCATAGTGTTTTTCGTTTGTTGTTTATCCCGGGCAACAAAAAAGCCCCGATTTTGTCGGGGCTTGGTGTACCTGGAAAGTGTTGTTATTTTGTCATGAGCCCAAATACACCAAGCCGAATGCCATCCAAAGGCGGTTGGATTTAACCGTCTGGGATGTAATCGGATTAGTGCAGAAGTGCTGCATGGTTTTGACTACGGAAGATTCTGTTCTTTCTTTAGGGGAACGCAAGAGAAATTTTTAGAACCTCTTTGGGATGTCGGATAGCCCTGTCCATCACCACTGAATAAATTCGATGGCTAACATGAAGCTGCCCCATCCGGGGCGAAAGAAGTATCCAAGAATCATAGGTTTGCCGTTCTCGTCCCGGAGATATCGAGCCTTGTGCGAGATGGCAAAGGGACAGTTATATGTTAGCCATCGAATTTATTCGGTGGCGATGTCTTTTTTGGGCCAGTGCTAACAAATAACAAGTATTAATCAGATTTTATATTGCATATTATACCCAAAGAGATTAACATTTCCTTCGTATGGCAAAGCCTTCCAAGAAATCCCCTACCCCCGTTTCCCGCTACACAACGATGCCTGATGATCAAATTCCCGCAGCCCTGGCATCTGTGGCTAAAATCTTATGGCACGGTAAGAGAAATGACATTTTCAATATGGGTTTCACAGTACAGGACCTATTGGATCTTTGCGATAGAGCTCTGACCGTAACTCCGCCTGGCAGTTACAGGGAAGTATATGAGAGAGACGGATACTATGCAGACATCTCGAGTGTAGCGGGCATTTGCATTGGACCTAATCACGTGGATAGAGATTCCTTAACAGCTCGCGTGATCGATCTGCAGGCCGCAAATAATCACGAAAGCCCCGATGGTGTAGCTAGAAGAGTCCTCGGTTTGGAAAAAGCCATCCAATATTTAAATCAGTTCCCGCAACCTTGGGACAAGCCCTTGCGGGCGCGCTGGACGGCGCTCAGAGGCGTTATTCTCCCGCTCAATCCCCTCGAAGGTGAAGAAATACTGCATAGGACAACCCGCATTTATAGAATCACCATGGCTTTGGGAGGCAGCAACCAGAATATTACCCCACAGACCAACGCCCAAATCGCGATAGCGAGGATGGTTGCCTACGACCAGATCAAGGAAAACTACCTCAGCCATAACCTCGCGCGACACGTTGCCGAAGCGTACGAGTGCCGCGAACATTTTACTCCGGAGATGCAAAAGGCCTTCGATGCCGCGATCGACCGGTTCCTCCCCTCCAGACCGTCGGCTGACCCAAAAGCGCGGGAGGAAACCGCGAATTTCGCGGCACATCTCCGCAATGCTCTGAATGAAACGAGAAAAGATAATCCCAACAAAGAGCCGCTGACTCTTCGCGCGCATCTGGTACATGCCGAAAACAGGATAGACATAGACGAGGAAGAACGGGCTTTCCATGCGGGAGAGTCTTTCGGTGTCGTTATTGAAAACCGTCAGGTATTGGGGGATGCCTACGAACGGCGCATCAGGGCGCTTGAAAGGAAAATACTCAGAAAAAAAATCCCGGCGGGAGATGACAAAAAGTTTCTCGCGCAAGCCCGTCTGGCTCAGGGAGCCCTGAGTACCCTGCCAGAGACAGGCTATGATGATCTGCGCCAGAGCCTGGCACTTGCCAGTGTCGCGGCAATCTCAAGGATCGGGGATCTATCGTTGGCCAATAGATATCTCTTTGAATGCGAGATGTTGGAGAATGTTCTTGGTGTTGTCTTTAAGCCCGAAGAATTGCCTCTCATGCAAAAGGCTCTTGCCAAACTTTTGCCAGGGACCATCCCGACGAAACCGGACGCAAGAACAGCCACGGTCGGCCGTGCCTGTAAGCTCTCTCGACTGCTTGAAAACCAACACCCGGCCGTGGCGATCGACGCGGCTTTGATGACGGCCAGACTCTGGCGCGGCGTTCCGGGAGAAGAGGAAGATCTCCACAGCCTGATCACAACGCGCCTGCCCGCGCTCGCCGCAAAGCCAGAGGCGACAGCGCCGCAAAAGAAGGAGATTGCCAGGATTACCACCCGGCATACGGGAGCTCTTCGCCGACGGCTCGGCGCGGCAACCTCGAAATTGGAAACTCTGACCGCAACAATGCAGACCAATGATTCCTGGGACTTGCTGGCAAGGGTGAAAGCATCCGAGGGCGCTCTGAAGGCATTTGAGGGCGGAGCCAAACTATAGCGTTCGCCACCGAATAATCCAGCCTTCGCGCAAGGCTACGGCGGACTGCCGATTCGATGGCGATGATGAGGCGGCAAAAAGATTGTCTGTCTGTCTAAATCACTAGGGAGGTGGACAGACAGACACTCCCCTCCCCCATTTTTCAGGCTTGTAAAGAAAGCCCCCGTTTCTTATGATAGTCCTCTTGTCTGCGGATACCGACAGCGCAGACCTGCTCCGCCGCAGGGGGGATTTACGCAAAGCGCGAAACCTTGTGGCTGGGAATAATAACTGTCGGAAACCCTAACAAAAAGTAAAACAGTCATGTCAAAAGCAATGGAAGCCCTGCTGAAAAGCTCGAGCTTCAACAACCTCAAGGAGGGAGCCATCGTTCCCGCCAAAGTAACCGAAATCAGGCCCAACCAGGTCATCGTGGACATCGGAGCCAAAGCCGAAGCCTCTATCCCCGCCCATGAGTTCCTGGACCTCTCCGATATCCAGATCGGACAAACTCTCGAAGTCTCTCTCGAAAAACTCGAGGACAAGTTCGGCAAACCCGTTATTTCCTACGAGAAGGCCCAGCAGAAGAAAAACTGGGAGGAGATCCAGGCCAAGTGCTCGGAGGGCTCTGTCATCCAGGGACGCGTCAAGGCAAAGGTCAAAGGCGGACTTATCGTCAACGTCGGCATGGACGCCTTCCTGCCCGCCAGCCAGATCGACATCCAGCAGCCCAAAAATCTGGATCAGTATGTGGGCAATACCTATGAATTCAAGGTCCTCAAGATCAATCCGGACCGCAAGAACATCGTGATCTCCCGCCGCGAGCTCATCGAAGAGCAGCGCCGCGAGAAGCGCACCAAGCTCTTGAGCGAGGTGCAAGTCGGCGATCTGCGCCGCGGCATTGTCAAGAACATCACCGACTACGGCGCCTTTATCGACCTCGACGGGCTCGATGGACTGCTGCACATCACCGACATGAGCTGGGGCCGCGTCTCCCATCCCAGCGAGATCATGAAGGTCGGCGAAGAGATCACCATCAAGATCATGGAAGTCGACCGTGAGAAGGAGAGGCTCTCACTGGGCCTCAAGCAGACAACGGCCAATCCCTGGGAAGGCATCGAGAGACGTTATCCCGCCGGGCAGATCGTGAGCGGCAAGGTCGTCAACATGGTTCCCTATGGGGCTTTCATCGAGCTTGAAAAAGGCGTCGAAGGGCTCGTGCATATAACCGAGTTCTCCTGGACCAAGCGCATCACCAAGCCCTCAGAAATGCTCAAAATCGGCGACGAGGTCAAGGCTGTCGTGCTTGGCATACAGACCCAGGACCAGAAGATCTCCCTTTCCATGCGCCAGCTGGAGCCCAATCCCTGGAACATGGTGCAGCACAATTACCCGATCGGCGCCCGCGTGCACGGCAGCGTCCGCAATCTCACCAACTATGGCGCCTTTGTGGAGCTCGAAAACGGCATTGACGGCATGGTGCACGTCTCCGACATGAGCTGGACGCGCAAGATCAACCATCCCGGCGAGTGCGTCAAGAAGGGCGATGAGCTCGACGCGATCGTTCTGGACGTCGACATAGAGAACCAGAGAATCTCCCTGGGCATGAAACAGCTTACTCCCGACCCGTGGGCCGAGATCGACAAAATGTTCCATATCGGCGACATGGTCAAAGGCAAGGTGGTCAAACTGACCAACTATGGAGCCTTTGTCGAGCTGGAAGGCGGCATCGATGGGTTGGTGCACATCTCGCAGATCCGCGAGGAACCCATTGAAAAGATCAAGGATGTCATCAAGATTGGCGACGAGGTCTCTGCCCGCGTCATCAAGATCGACAAGGAGGACCGCCGCATAGGCTTGTCCATCAAGGCCGCGAGCTATTCTGCCGACGCTTTGGCCAAAGAGGTCTCCGCGTTCGAGTCCGTCAACAAGAACGAGCTGACGAACCTGGGCGATATCTTGGATGAGGCAAGCAAGTAATCAGAACTTTAGTTCTTTCAAAAAAACCCTCGGAAACCCCGGGGGCTTTTTTTGTGGTACAATGCGGGCAGTTCTTTGACAAACATCGCCACCGGTAAAGAGCACCGCAACCGGTGGCTACCTTGTGAAACCCATAAAGGGTTTATAGGTTGTAAGCGCATTGCCATAAAATATGTACTGATCCCATTCTCCCAACCCCTCGTGGGTTGCATAGTATAGCCCCGGGTTGCGGTGCTCTTTACCGGGGGCGAATGGGGATGCTTTTTTGTGATACAATGCGGGCGGTTCTTTGACAGTCTCTTCACCACCGGTTAAAACCGATGGCTAACATGGGGCTGTCCCTGCCGGGACGAGAGAAGTAGCCAAAGATTTTTGGATAATCGTTTTTGTCCCGTATAGGATCCCACAAGTGAGGGATTAGCGACGTATTTTAATACGTGGCGCGGGGCGCACAACTTTTGCTACCACCATATAAACCTTTTCATTGACTCTCCTTTCCTCCTCTGCAAGAATAACTCCTTAGGCCGAGGTGGCGGAATTGGCAGACGCGCCAGATTCAGGGTCTGGTGGCCGCAAGGCTGTATGGGTTCGACTCCCTTCCTCGGCAGAGTCTCTGGAATATGAATCCCATGCCACCGGTTAATCCAGCCTTCGCGCAAGGCTACGGCGGACTGCCGAACCGATGGCTAACGCCGACTATCGTCGGCAACTGTCCCTACCGGGACGAGAAAAGTAGCCAAAGATTTTAGGGTAACCGTTTTCGTCCCGGTAGGGACAGATATATGTTAGCCATCAAATTTATTTGGTGGAGCGAAGATCAGTAGCACTCTGTACTCGCCTTTTTACCATAAATGCCGTAAATAACTCCTGTGCTGACCAGATTGGACAATAAACAGCTCTCGGAGTGGTACTTGCTTATCAGCCAGCAGATCGAGGCCGGAGTCACCCTCTCCCAGGCCGTCATGCTGGCCGGATACCTCGACGATCGTACCCGCGACCAGATCGTCACCCATTTGGAAGCGGGGATGGACGCCGCGGAAGTCTTCCAGAACTTTGCCCCCTGGATACCCGCCACCGATCAAAAGCTCATCTCGGCGGCACAGGCCTCCGGACGGCTGCCGGAAGTGCTCTCGGCAATCTCCGTCCGCCGGATGAACATCCATGAGAACGTCAAAAAGGCCGTCAACTCCTGCTACTATCCCATCTTCATCGTGCATCTGGCCGCGTTCGTAACGCCCATTTTCAACCTCTTTGAAATCAATTTCCACAGCGGGTCTTTCACCCTTCATCCGGAAAGATATCTGCCAATTGTCATCAACGCCCTGCTTATAGCCTGGGGCATCATCATTACCGCCGCCGTATTGCTTCGGCAGAACAATCCCCGCGTCCTCTCTGTTTTTCCCATCATCAGGCAATATTCGGTTCTCCAATCCATTTCCGATTTTGCCGCGCTTATGAGCGCCTTTTTGAAGGCGGGGGCCACCGCGGAGACAGCGTGGCTGGAAGCCGGAGGCGCCTCCAGCGATCCAAATCTCCGGCAGTATTCCGAAGAGATATCCCTCAAAGCCAAGCAGGGATATCCGCCCGGCGGGGAACTCAATCCCAAGGAGTCGCCGCTGCCGCCGGAGTTCATCTCGCTATACGTCTCCGGCGAACAAACGGGACAACTCGATAAAAATCTGGATTTGCTGGCAAAGCTCTTTCAGGAAAAGGCCAACCTTAAACTTAAGCAGGCCAGCGAATTCTATCCGATGATAATCTTCCTGGGAGTTGCCGTCTACGTCGGCTTCGGGCTGGTACGCTTCTACAATCAGTATTTGGACCTTCTGCTCTCGATCATCAAGCCGGGATAGGGTTTTCAGAAATATCTATCAATTGCATATAAAATATGTGTTTCTGCTTGAAAATAGAGCACGTTATGTCATAGTATACTCTCTATGCAACATCCAACAGATAAACAGTGTCAGCAATCTTTTGAATTGGGCCAAAAGATAATTCAACAATTTGGCAAGAGCGAGGAGGGTGCTTATGACAGAGTCCTTAGGATACTGGCAGACATACCAGATCCTATGTTGAGAATAAATTTCTTGTGCGGTGCTAATAATGCACTTGGAATTATCATTGGGACAGTATCCAATGATAGATGGGAACAGATACAGAAGCGACATGATGTATTAATGGAAAAAGCCAAAGATACCTATAGACGCATGATTTCTGTAGAAGAAGGAATCACAGATGAATCTAAGTTGCTTAGTTATGGTCAAGCTCTTGAAGTAGCAAAATCTTCAGCCTTTATGGGACATGCCCGGTTGATGGTTGAAGAGATGAAAAAACCTGGAATATCCTTCTGGAAAAAGATTAAAAGGGGATGTGGCCGTGTAATAATAAAAGCATTGGAATTTTGCGCCGCATAGACCTTCTGCTCTCGATCATCAAGCCGGGATAGAAACTTACCCGCCCAGCAGCCCGATAATCACAGCCAGGGCGACGCCCGTCATCAGCGCAAACGAAAGCTTCCATCTGTCGTGGGAGTGAAACTGCAACTCAGGCAGCAGGTCGCTTCCTGCGATGCATAGGAAATTGCCCGCGCAAAAGGCGAGCGTGGAGCCCAGAAAAAGCGCTTCGTTTTTGACAAAATGAGCCCCGCACGCGTAAAAAAAACACATTCCCGCCGGGGTTGCCGCGGAAAAGAGCGCGTTGGTTATGTGCCTGAATCTCTTTGATTTGCCATTGATGGTTGTCAGGGTGGAGATCGCCATTGCGTCGAAGGGTTTATGCAGGATTACCGCCAAAGCCACGCAGATTCCGGCCCACGCGATATGCCCTTGCGCGCCCGCCACAACCGACGCGGCCAGAGCCATCCCGTCAAAGAGCGAGTGAAGAGTCAGCCCTACGGTCGTTCCCAGCCAGGAGAGCCCCTTGTCTGGTTTCCCGGCGGGCGCGAGATGATGGTCATGGCAGCAATCCCCGGGGGCTTCTGGCACGTCGTGGTGGTGAAAATGAAAGAAGCGCTGCAGGAAAAACATTGTCAGAAAGCCCCCCAGCATCCACTGGCCAACCCTCTCCGGGGAGCCCAGTTTCTCCATCGCGTCAGGCAGGAAATGTAGCAGCGCGATGCCCACCATCAGCCCCGACACGAAGCTCACCGCAACCTGCAGCCTTGTGTGCGTGGGGTTCAGTTTTAAAATAAACCAACCCCCGCAGAAAGAGGCTGCAAAGGCCAGGCCGCCGTACAGGAAGGAGATCCAGGGGACGCTGTTCATTCTTCCATTATAGCATTTTACAGGGAGATAGGCACATCCTAATCTGGGCACAGGGGAGCAGGTCAATATCAGTATCATCCGGTTAGAAGCCATTGAGGGTTAGTTGGTTACAAAAGCTATT
>CAZIPW010000012.1:0-60192 GCA_964541675.1 uncultured Verrucomicrobiota bacterium | reverse complement strand
AATAGCTTTTGTAACCAACTAACCCTCAATGGCTTCTAACCGGATGATACTGATCGACGCCAGAATATATTCGATGCTTGCCGATCAGAAACTCTTGGCTGTCGAAAAGCTAACTAAGGCTTTTGGGAATACCGTTGCCGTGTCGGAAGCCAGCTTCTCAGTATCGCCTCAAGAAATTGTGGCGCTTGCGGGCGGTAATGGGTCGGGAAAAAGTACGCTCATGAAAATGATAGCTGGTGCGCTTATCCCTGATGCGGGGAGGGTTGAATTCGATGGAATATCTTTAAAGCCCGGCAATACGCATTTGGCCCGTGAAAGAGGTATCGCGATGGTTTATCAGGATTGCGCACTTTGCCCCGATGCCAGCGTACTTGAAAATCTTTTCTTGGGACGGGAGCCCGTTTCTAATCTTGGTTTTCTGAAAATCGGCCAGATGCGTCAAAAAGTCATCGAACTGCTGGAGCAATACGACCTACCAATCGTAAATCTTGATGCTCAAACGGGGCAGTTATCCGGCGGCCAGCAAAAAGCGATAGCCATAGGCCGCGCACTCCTTTCTCACCCGCGTTTGCTTATGCTTGACGAACCAACCGCAGCATTGGGGGTAAAAGAACAAAAAATCATTTGTGAGATGATCAAGGATCTAAAATCAAAGGGAGTTTCGATTATCCTTTGCACACATTCACCATCGGAAATCTTGATGCTTGCCGACCGGGTTATAGTCTTAAGACGTGGCGAGTTGGTACGGAATCAATCCGCCAAAGAGATTACAGAAACAGACTTGGCAGTCCTAATGAGCACTTAACATGAAGCCTAAAACTCCATCTTGGTATCATCTGCTCGCAAAGAGTCTGAGCGATCAGTTGGGCTGGCCGTTGCTCATCATTGTTCTTTATCTGGCCTGCATTTTTGCTTTCCAGCCTGCATTCTTCTCGCCCACCAATCTCAACTCGCTCCTATATTACACATGTTTGCTGGTGCCTGCATTGCTTGGGGTGCACCTGTTGATTGTCTTGGGGCTTTTTGATCTTTCCATTGGCGCAGTAGCGGCGGCCTGTGGCGTTATAGCCGCCAAACTGATGACTTTAAATGTCCCCATACCCCTAAGCGTTCTTTTGGCTTTAATTGGAGGCGCTCTTTTCGGGGTGCTAAACTGGACATTTGTGGGAAAGTTCAAAATCCCCGCCCTCATTGGCACTCTTATCACGATGGGAGTTGCCCGTGCCGTTTCTTTGGGGCTAACTGAGGGTCAGGTAGTCAGCGGCCTCCCGAATGACTTTGGCGGGTTGGCTTCAGGAATCGCAGGGCAAATATCTCCGGCAGTATGGTTGGGAATTATCCTTGTGCTTGTTCTCGAATTTCTAACCCACCGCCATGTTATTTTCCGGCATATGTACCACGCGGGCAGCAATCGCATCGCCGCCAAAAACAGCGGCATACATGTGAATGGCCTCGAATGCATGGCCTTCGTATTGGCGGGAGTTGGTGCGGCACTCGTAGGCGTACTACAGTGCTCTCGTACACTTTCGGCCTCGCCCTATGCCTTCCCTGATTTGGCGCTTGAGTGCATAGCGGCATGTGTTATCGGCGGGGCAAGCTTGTCGGGCGGCAGCGGACGTGCGGTAGGCGCGTTTTTTGGTATGCTGATGGTCGTCATCTCTCGCAATTTGGCGGTACTCGCAGGCGTTAGCATTTACTGGAAGGAACTGGCGATCTCACTTGTCTTACTTGCAGCGGTTTTAATCAATCAATCTAAACAAACAAAGAAATGAAAACAAAACAAATTATAACCGGGTTGGTAATTTTGATAATTGGCGTTTTACTTGGGCTTTCTATGCATGGGCATCAGGCCAAAGCTGAGGTAAATCCCACAACCAAGCGGGTATATGCGATGAATACTTACTTTAGCAGTTGGGCTGGCTGGCAACCGACGATCAATATGCTCAAGCAAATGTCGGATACTTCAACAGGCTTTCGCGCTTCATTTGGCGGTCCGCTTGATAGTGATATAAGCAAGCAGATCGAGGAGTTGGATTGTTTGATTGATCAAAAAATCAATGGGATCATTATTCAACCCAGTGATCCCAAGGCGTTAAATCCGACGATTAATAAAGCTTTTGCTTGCGGTATCCCCTTTGTGACCATTTTTGGTGATGCTCAGGATTCCAAGCGTCTCACTTATGTTGCCGCCAATGAGCGTGAAAGCGCCAGGCGTTTGATGGAAAAAGTTATTGAATCCACAAAGAACAAATTTGAAAGCCATGACAAAGTGAAGGTTGTCATTTGTACAGGGCGTATGGGAGTCCCAACCTCTGATCTACGAATGCAGGGGATAAAAGATGCCTTGGCTAGCAACTCAAAAATGCGACTGGTGGATGTACTTAGCGATGATGTGGACGAAACGAAGGCGGTGGAGTTGATAAGTGCTGCATTTGAGCGGTGCAAAGGCATTGATATCATGGTTGGCGTTGAGCCGCGTTCGGCCATCGGTGCCATAGCGGTAGCTAAAGAAAGGCATTTGAAGCCGGGAGATATCACGATTACCGCGTGGGATATGGATGGGGACGTGCTGCTTGCGATCAAAGATGGCTGGATTGAGGCTACGTCAGTGCTCAACATACCCCTCATGACACAAACCTGCCTGTCCATTTTGGAAGCCTACAACATGCATTATGCCCCAACATTCCCTGATCGCATCGACATTCCCCAGACCTACGTCGACAAGACAAATGTAGATAAATTTCTAAACGCTCAGAAGTAATATGAGAAAAACAAAAATACTTATCCTTGTTTTGCTTGGGCTGGCTTTTGGCATAGTCATAGGGGGCTGGCTGCGCTCCACACCTGCAAAAAGTGAAACTGTTGTGGTCAAAGAACGTCATTATGTTTTCAATGGTGGGCTTATGGCGCAGCCTTTCTGGAAAGAGGTGATAAGCGCTATTAAACAGATGACGGCAGCGACCCCTGGTCTTAAAATAGACTTTGGCGGCCCCGCAGACCTCGACCCCGGCAAACAAATCGAAGAACTGGAGGCAATTATCGAGAGCAAACCTGACGGTATAGTAGTTTTTGCTACCGACCCCAAATCATTGGGGCCTACTATTAACAAGGCAATGGCTCAGGGTATACCAGTAGTCACTATGTGGGCTGATGTAGCCAGTAGTAAGAGAATGACTTTTATCTCGGCACCTGAAAAAGAGAGCGCAGAGCAACTTATTCAAAAGGCCTTGGCTGATCATCCTGAACTCTTATCCCAAAAGACTAAAGTTTTGGTGTCTTTACCCGCCCCAGGAATGACTAGTACCGATGAACGTTTAGAGGGTGTAAAAGAAGTCCTTACCAACTACCCTTCTTTAGAGCTTACCCAGGTAGTCAGCGATGAAGCAAGTGATGTAAAGGCAACAGAGGCCATTAGCGCCGCCTTGCAAAGAAATCCTGATATAAAAATTATCTTTGGTCTGGACGCACGTTCTGCGATCGGCGCTATCTCCGCACTTAAGGAGCGTGGTGCCAAGAAAGGTGAGGTTGTGGTTACAGGCTGGGATGGCGACGAGGATGTCCTGCGTGGCATCCAAGAAGGATGGATTCACTCCACTTCAATTCTCAATATTAGTTTGAGTATTCAAACCGCGTTCTCGATTCTCGAATCTGCACACCTTGGCTATCTTTACCCCACCATTCTTCAGTTAAAAGAGAAGAATTTGCCAACCCTTCCAAGCCGTCTTGAAATCCCCGAAGTATTGGTAAATCAAAAGAACGTTGCTGGCTACTTTCATAAAAAATAACAATATGAGAAAAACACAAATATTCATCATCGGCATCCTTGCCCTCGCAATCGGCATTGTTATCGGTGGCTGGCTTCGGTCATCACAGACAAGTACAAATATCGCCCATGCTAAGTCGGCAACTCAAACTGCGCGGGTAAACCAGCAAGAGAAAAACCTCTTTGCCATGAATGTCATTGTAAGCGGCGTGCCTTTTTGGACTGATGCACGTGAAACCTGGGCTAAAATAGGAGATACTGTTGAAGGAGTTAAAACCGTGTTTGGTGGGCCAACGGATACGGATGCCGCAAAGCAGATTGAGGAAATCGACAATTTGATTGCGCAGAAAGTCAGAGGCATAGTCATTAGACCCTGTGACCCTGCCACACTTGGGCCAGAGATAGATAAAGCGGTGGCCGCCGGAATACCAGTAGTAACAATGCTTGCGGACGTCCCCAACAGCAAGCGATTATGCTATGTGACATCGGAACTGGAGGACGCTGGCAAGCGCGTTGGTAATTATGTTGCTAAAAACGCTGGATATAAGGGCAAGGCCATTATTTCTATTGGTGAACTGGTTGACGACGAACAACTTCGGCGTGGAGACGGCTTCAAGCAGGTAATAGCAGCTAATCCTGGAATGGAGCTGGTGCAGGTGGTGGAGGATAAGTTTGACGATACAAAGGGCGCGGAAGCGATACATGCCGCGCTGGTTAAAACTCCGGACATTAAATTTATCTTTGGGTGTGACTCAAGATCGGCAGTAGCGGCTGTTACGGCCCTTAAGGAAATGGGAAAGAAGCCCGGAGACGTAATCGTCAGCGCGTGGGATTACGATGTAGATGTGCTAAATCTCATCAAGGAAGGATGGGTGCAGGCTTCCGCCGCGTCTGAGTCCAGCTACATGACCCAGCTATGCTTTAGCCTTTTGCAGGCCTATGACAAAGGTTACCTGTATCCTCAATCTCTTCCCTACAAGAAGTTCGACGTTTCGCCTGCTCCTTCAAAGATCGTTGTGCCCATTACTTTAGTGACGCCTAAGAATGTGGATGTGTATTCTCGCACGCCGAAAAAGTAACTTCATATGCGAAACACAAAGCTCATAGTCGTACTGATTGTTATAGTGGTTATCTGCGTGGCCGTTATTTCTTCAATCAAGCGGCAAAGCCATGCTGTCCCAAGGACATCCACTGCCGACCGTTCCTACGCCATCTGCGTCCCTTACAGTTCCGCGCCCGCATGGCTATTGCCAACGCATTTGATTAAGAAAATGTCTGAGGTTACACCAGGGCTGAACATCTCGCTAAATGGTGCACCCGATGGCGATTCGAGCCATCAGATCGAAGAACTTGATCAACTTATCTTACGAAAGCCCAATGGCATTGTCGTATGCGCCAGTGATCCGCATGCCCTTGTGCCGACCGTAAACAAGGCGGTTTCAAGTGGCATTCCGGTGGTAACAATCTTTAACGACGTGGTGGGTTCAAAACGATTAACGTTTATTTCCGCTGCCGATAGAGAAAGCGCCAGAGATTTGACCCAAAGAATCCTTGCAAGAATGATCAAGCCTCAAAATGGCGAACCACTTGAAGTGCTTGTCTGCTATAACAACCCCGGCATGTCTGTTATGGAAGAACGGCTCAGCGGCGTTAAAGACGTCATAAGCACCTTGTCATGGGTGAAAATTGTGGGCATAGTTACTAACGATACGGACGACGCCAAAGGCGCAGAGGCGATCGGCGCGGCATTAGAGAAGAACCCCAATATCAAACTTATCATTGGAATAGACTCGCGGGCAGCAATCGGAGCCCTGAGTGCTCTTAAAGAACGTGCCGACAGGTTCCCTCCGGGTTCGGTGACCGTTACTGGCTGGGATAGCGACGCGGACGTGCTGCAAGCCATTAAAGAAGGCAAAGTGGCATGCACCTGCGCCCCAAACATAAATTACATGGTACAGTTGGCCATTTCGATTTTGGAGTCCTACAACCTTGGCTATCTCTATCCCGACCAATTCCGACTAAAAGAGATGGGGCTGCCAGTACTCCCCGATCAGATCAATATCCAGCAAACGTATATTGATGGCACAAACGTGGATGGATATTTGAAAACCAAATAAGCAGACGGTTGATGTTATTATAGGGCTTTTATAACCCTTATGTCCTATTGCTTTTCGTGTCCATCGTAAATTGGTAAAAACCGTTTTACGATGAGCACGAAAACGGTAAGCGCAGAATCCGGCCAGCTAAAGCCTCTCTATACTCTAACGACCGTGCCCCCATTAATAACGCAATAGGGGCTTCCTTGCTGCGGGGCAGGCCTTGGGGTGGGTTAGAGGCCGAAAAGGCCTATAAAGACATTTTACCGCCACTATTCATTGGACCCGCGTGGTGGGTAAACTCACATGCAAAAACATGGGTTGTTCTTATATTAGAGTACTTGCACCTTTTTCTTAAAAATCAGTTAGTTTTTTTCTGAAGGAGCACGGGGCGGTTTTTTGCGAACTTTGCCAGAGGAACTGACCCCCTTACCCCACAGCCACATCGATCAAGCCACAGCTGTGTAGTCCTCTTCTTTAGCCTTTTCAATTATTGCAACAAGAACCTTGTAGGACTCCCGCCCAAGCGGGGCTATTTGGTATTGAGCAAGGAGTGGATCTTGTCGTGCCAATTCAAATTCGTTCTTTTGTGCATCCGAAAGCCGTCCTCCAATTTCCATAGTAGACGCAATACATCGCATGGCACCCAATCGTCTTCTCCTATAATCCTTTTCCTCGTTGAGCTTCTTTTGTCGGGCTTCCTCTTCTGGGTTGGGTTTTGACTCCTCGGCTGCCTGTGGCCTTACGGTTCCAATCGCCTCGACCATTGCCGCACCAACACATGTGACTGGCGACAACGAGGTTTGACCCGTGATCGCGCCCCAATCTTTGGCTTCTTGCTGTTCTTTTAGCTGCTGTTTTCTTGGACTAAAATTCGGGTCAGTTATTTCTTCTACTGTCCGGCTGTCGATCAATGGGCCGTAAGCACCGATACGTTCATATCTGGCCTTTTGCTTGGCCCAGTCTTTCTCTCGGTTGGCAACACGCTTATTGCTCTCGTAGTCGTTCTCTTTGGGTTTATCGAGAAACTCCCGCTTTGTGATCCAAAGGCTTGTATCCCGCCTATACTCGAAAGAGCGGTGAAGGCTATCCTCAAAGGCTTTGTGCTCCTTGGCGGCTCCGATCATAAAATCCGGCGAGTGTCCCTCTTTAACTGCCTTTGTAAAGGCTATCAAAGCAAGTGGTTTGCTTCCTTTCTGGTTTGAGTGTTTCCAAAACTCTTCAAACCTTAAGGAAATATCGTGACTCCCCAATCTCCCAGTGGGGGATATAGGGGGTATAGTAATTTCTTTGGTACAATCTTTAGTAGTATCTCTATTATATGTACGAGTGGGAGACTCTCCAACCTGACTGGGAGTTCCTCCTACCTCGGTCGTACTTTCTCCCTTTGGGGTGGGAGACTCTCCAACCCGTGAAAAGATTTCAGCGTTCTCAAGATTGAGTTTGTAGAATCGCCGGGGCCTCGCCGGATCAGACACGTCCTCAATGACCGTGATAATCCCCCGTCCTTGTAATCCCTTACGAGCTTCAACAAGCGGCTTAGGCGTCAGTCTACACCCCTTGTCCATCCGATCGCCGCCTTTACGCTTTCTCCCATGCATTATCTCGTCGTCGGTAAGCCGCACGTCTTTATTCCCGAACGGCACCAGATGTCGAACAAGGTAGAGTAGTAGTTTGTGTTCGGCCAAGGATAAGTCGTTTCCCTTTTCGATAATCGACAGGGGTATAGGCACGAAATCATAAGGGATCTTTGCTTTATCGGGTTTCATGACGCTCCCTACGATTAAATAGAACCTCCCCCGCCTGTCCGAATAACCTCGTAGCTGGCGATACGAAGCCGGACACGATCAAGGGAGGAAATGTAAATTTTGCCAGCATAGACAGGAGTGTTTTAGTTTTTTGGCTTCCAGTCATAGTCCTGTGGCGAACTGACTTTTTGTCGTGCACGAGCTTCAAATTCATCAAACCAGTACTCAGCCCGTTCAAGGGTAGCACAGGATTTTGCAGTCTTGCCAAAATCAGCATTGCACGGATATATCTCTGTCGGTGGATATTCCCGGCCAAAAATCCGCCTCGTGGGCTTAACTACGATGAGAAAGACCTCGTACCCGTGAAGCACTTGGCCTCGTGAAAGCGAATACAGGGCCGTATTCTTTGTCCTTTTTACAAGTCGTCGAATTCTACCGTCACCGTGGGGATATTCGTGCTCTAGGCTACGAATGATCTCCGGCGATGAGATACCTGACTTGTCCGTTCGTTTTGTGCGGTTATGGGGCATCACCGCAGGTTTATCTACGCGCATACCGCATCGTCCCCCCTTACCCGTGAGTTAACAAACTGCTCAATGTCTTGGAGCCTGTAGCGGACAGCACCTCCAACCTTTACATATTTGAGCGGGTAACGCTTAGTGCATCGCCATACACTTAGCGCATGCGGGGTGATATTGAGGCGTTCGGCAGCCTCTTTTGTGGTGAGTAGTTTGTTTATTTCTGGAGCCATATGTTTTCAAACATATGGATGTAGGAAAAACAATCAAAGGGATATGACCGTAGTTAGTAGCAAAGAAATTGCTTTGCTAGTAAGGCAATTTAGCGTCGCGGAACTTTCTTTCTTTGCTCAAGACTGTAAAGACGTAGTTTCCAAAGCTGTCTGGAGTCTCAATTTTCAATCTTTTGGCTTCTTCGAAGATCGCGGGAATTGGCAAAAGCGCTTTTGTGATAACATCAACAGCCGCATGCCTCTTTGCTCGGCGCTCCTCTTCGGATAATTTCAGATCGTAGTAATTTAAAATGGCAGCACGCACCTTCTCGAATTTTCTGGAAGCATTCCTCTCGTAATTCGTGCTTTTGAAGAGAAGCCCTTCGCCTTCTTCCGTAATCCCCGATGTCTTGAGTATGGAAGCAAGCAATCGGCTCATAATCCGCTCCCGCCAGTCTGGGGCTACGTCTTTAACAATGTCAGGAACCGGATCGAGTTCTTTCTCTCTCTTCTGCATAAGCAGAACAAAGATCTCCATGTCCATGAGGATCTGAAGCGACAAAACACACATCAGCGGATATTCTACCTCAAATTCATTGCCAAAGTCTTTTATAAATTTTCTGCCCTTAGAGGTCTGAATGTACTCCAGCAGTGCCTCGCCATTGTCCAATACCGTAGGCACAATTGCAAAGTGATCTAGAGAATAATAAGCGCCATAAATACCTCCGCCCCCATGCAACTTTTCTTCTCTTCCCAGATTGATGTCCTGTTTGTAGACATCGAGAGCATCGCATGTGTTCTTGGACATGTCTTTGAGCTTAGAGAAAGGGAATGACAGAAAATTGTCTTCATCCTCTGGTATGGGGTTAAAAACCCTCTTTCTGGCTCGAATGGCGCAATCAAAGACAGTGCTAAAAATGGCCTCGTGTTTGATTTCTTCAAGTTGAAAGATCGGCCCGTTTTCTCCATGCTTGAACAAAAGTGGATGCAACTCCAGCCAATGCTCAATTGTTCCCGCATGGACTCCGGGTTTGCTGTTTGGCTTTGAAAGAAGTGCTTCGATGGTTTTGGCATCTAAAATACCATCCTTTTGCAAAAGCTTCTTCAGCCTACTATTGACCTCGTCTATTGGATCTTCACAGAAATACAAAAGCCCGCCGCCGGGATAGAGTTTAGGGGAGAGCGTCGAATACACTCCCAAGAATGGTGGATTGAATCGAAGTCTCTTAAGCATTGTCTGATTTCTTCTTTTTGGGGTTAAAAATGTCTTCAGTTTTCGTCACGAAAGTTCTCACAGGGTCGAGGTTCAGCCGCTCATACACTCTCGTAGACAAAGGGCTCTTGTGGCCGAGGCTTTTGCCAATAATCGTCGTGGTCGCTCCTGCCGCTGCGAGATAGCTTCCAAAGGTACGGCGCAAGTCGTGAATGCGAAGGTCTTTGATTTTTGCGGCCGTCAAAATCCGCTTCCATGCTTTCTTGGGGTCTTTGATATGGGAATTTGCGTCGACGCCGGGGAATACCCACGGGGAATCCACCTTTAACTTCTTTTTATTCTTTCGCTTTCTCCCCTCCAGCACCTTTATAACCGAGTCCGTTAAGGCAATCGTGAGGGGGTCTCCATTTTTAGTCTCAGGAATGCGCCAAGTTTTGCTCGCAAAGTTGATCTCTTCCCAGCGCATTGAAAGCACGTTGGTCTTTCTTGCCCCAGTCTGCAGGGACACTCGTATATAGTCCGCCACAATTTTGTTCTTCTCGCTTTTTAGAGCTTTCAAGAATTTCGGCAGCTCGTTTGGCTGCAAAAATCTATCGCGGGATTTTTCTCGGTTCTTCTTAATGCCACGGGCGGGGTTCTCGCCCTGCCATCCCCACTCAATTGCTTTGTTAAAGATCGCCCTTATGCGTTCCAACAAACGGTTGGCCGCGTAGTCTCCGTGGTTGTCTGTTACATTAAGGTGTTTAGCAAGTACTTCGTGCTTAGCGATAGAGGAAAGCTTCCGATTGAACCACTCTCCAAGAAACTTGTTCACCTCTCTTTCGTCATACTTCCAAGAGCGTTTTTTCTTTTTGCTATAGTTCTCCATGTACTGATTAAAGAAGCCGCCGAAGGTCTCTTCCCGCCTGATCGCGTCCTTTTCCTCATTGGGGTTCTCACCGATAGAGAACTTGGCATAAGACTCGATGGCCTGTTTTCGTGCTTGCTCAATACTCATCTGCGGGAACTTGCCGATGGTTAACCGCACCGGATTACCATTAAAACGCTTGCGGATCTGAAAGCTTTTTGCGCCCGTCCGCGTTACCATCAGGATCAATCCCTGCTGTTTAGCATCGTAATAGTATTCGCGGTCAGCCTCTGTAGGGGAGGGTAGTGACTCAATTGTTTTCATAGTAAATTGAATCGTTGCGTTTTGCCTTCGGGGACACACCGGGGACACGCCGGGGACACGGAATTGATGAATATTGGTCATTTATTTACAATGTTTATGAATCTAAGATAATCCATAAGTCTTTAATTGTAAAGGGAAAATCAAAAATATGAATCTCTATGAATAACAAGGCCATATGGCTCATAACCTGAAGGTCGCTGGTTCAAATCCAGCCCCTGCACCATGATTTTCATAGAAGTTGGGAGTCCCTTCCTTTATAATCCCCCCATATGTCCCGTGTCATGCAGACAGATACCAACCCGACCCTCAACGGGGGGCTTTACGCTTTTACCAATGGCATTGATGTCGATAAGTTCCTGGCCTCGGCTGAAGTAAGAGTACAATTGTCCTGGGCGGAAGGGCTTGAGCAGATCGGATATCTGAAGCCTCAAGAGGTTTTGCAAATCCGTGCGACGTTGCAGGAAGCGCTGGAACTGATCAAGGCGGGCAAGTTTGAGTGGAGAATTGAGGATGAGGATATTCATATGAACCTTGAACGTTTCGTGACAGAGAAGCTGGGAATCCTGGGCAAGAAGATGCATTTTGGGCGTTCGCGCAATGACCTCATCGCCACCACCTTGCGGCTCTTTGTTTTTGAGAGCCTCGAGGAGACAAAAGCGAAGGTAATCTCCTATCTGCGGGCCAATCTGAAGCAGGCCGGAGCTTCGGTGGATGTTATCTTCCCGGGGAAGACGCATCTGCAGCACGCCCAGCCCATGAGGCTTGCGCAGCTCTTTTTGGCATACGCGCAGGAGAGCCGCAGGGATCTCGAGCGGTTGGAGGCGGCGCAGGCACGCGCGATGGAGTATTCGCCCACCGGAGCGGCAGCCTGTACAGGCACACCCTTGCAGATTGATCTTGGCAAACTGGCCAAGGGGTTGGGCTTTAGGTCGGGTCCGCTCAATAGCTACGATAGCGTGGGGGACCGCGATTTCATGTTGGAGACGCTGCAGGCGCTGGCTCTCATGGGGGTTCATTTGAGCCGTTTCTGCGAGGATATGATCTATGAGTCTTCAAGCGCGGTTGGGATGCTGAAGCTCTCCAAGGCCTGGTCCACCGGCAGCTCGATCATGCCCAACAAACGCAACCCTGACATTCCCGAACTGGTACGCGCAAAGATGGCCCGTGTGATCTCCGCGGCCAATGAAGGGCTCAACCTGGTGCGGACGGTGACGCACAGCTATGGGAGCGATTTGCATGAGCTGAAGCGGACGGTGCTTGTCTCCCTTAATGAGACGAACGCCTGTTTGGATGTGCTGACTCCCTTTACGGAGGGGCTGATGATTGATGAACTGCGCGCCCGCGAACTTCTGCATAGCGGCCACCTGCTGGCTACCGAGATAGCCGACGCCCTGACCGGCAGCGGCATGGCTTTCCGCGATGCCTACAAAATCGTTGGTGCGATGGTCGCTAGGGCGCAGGAGGTCGGGCGGCAGGTTCATGAACTTTCGAAAGAGGATCTTGCTGCCGCCAGAATTGAACTGCCCTTATCGGTCAATCTTGCGGCTATCAGTTACGAAAGCGCCGTTGAACGCCGCCAAAACATGGGCGGTACTTCAAAGGCGCAACTGCTGTCGCAAATAAAAGAGCTCTCAAAAATATAACGTAAAGGCGCGTGCCGGCGACCGTGAGACTGCAAGATTATGGACAAAAATCCATTGCTAATATATATAAGTTCGTCTACTTGACGGCTATTTCAACTCGTGCTAGGGTCTGCCCCATGACAACTATTCTTCACATAAAATCGAGTAGCAATTTGGCCAGCTCTGTTACCCGCCAAGTGGGATCCCTTACCGTGGAGGGACTCGGCAAGTCTCATCCCAACGCCAAGGTTATTACGCGCGATGTGGCAAAGAACCCGCCGCCGCACCTAAGCCCGGAGGCGCTTTCAGCCATTTCTGCGCAGCAGGATCACTCTCCGGTGCTGAAAACGCACAACGAGGTTTTGGGGGAGTTTCTCGCCGCTGACATCATTGTGATCGAGGCTCCCATGTACAACTTCAGTCTTCCTTCGGCGCTCAAAGCATGGATCGATTGCGTGGTGCGGGCCGGAAAGACGTTCAAATACACCGCTGAGGGTCCCAAAGGTCTTGTAAGCGGCAAGAAGGCAATTCTGGTTCTCGCGCGCGGAGGTATCTATACAGAGGGCCCCTACAAAGCCTTTGAACATCAGGAGTCCTATCTGAAGGCTGTCCTGCCCTTTATTGGCATTACCGACATTCAGACAGTGGTCGCCGAAGGGACCTCCATGGGACCGGACAAGGCCGCCGCCGCGCTTGCCGGGGCCAAAAAACAGGCCACGAAGGTTGCTGCGGACGTGTAGCCTACTGTGATTCTTAACCCCGTTCTTTATCTCCCCAGTAGATTTTTGGGATTAAGCTTTTGGAGGTCCTTGGGAAGAAAGAGCCCGTTCTTGCGAATGAGCTTTCCGTCGAACCATATCTCGCCTCCTCCATGCTCGGGGCGCTGGATCAGCACCAGGTCCCAGTGAATCTGGGATTTGTTTCCGTTCGAACACTCGTCGTAACAGCGTCCTGGAGTGAAGTGCAGTGATCCCGCGATCTTTTCGTCAAAGAGAATGTCACAGATGGCGTACTTGACGAATGGGTTGAATCCCAGCGCGAACTCCCCCACATAACGCGCCCCCGCGTCGCTATCAAAGATCTCGTTTAGTTTTTTGTTGTCTCCGCTGCCGCAGGTGGCTTTGACGATCTTGCCCTTCCTGAATTCCAGCCGGATGTTCTCGAAGGAGCAGCCCTGATAAACGGTCGGGGTGTTGTAATGAATGACGCCTTCGACGCTCTTCTTGACGGGAGCCGAGTAGACTTCGCCGTCGGGGATGTTCCGATCGCCGACACATTTGACAGCCCCTATCTTTTTGATGGAGAAGCGCAGGTCAGTCTCGCCGGGGCCTTTGATATGGACCTTGTCGGTCTTTCTCATCAGTTTTTCCAGCGCGACGGCCCCAGGAATCATTTTGGAGTAGTCGAGCGTGCAGACCTTGAAATAATGATCGGCAAACGCCTCGGTGGACATTTTGGCGGCCTGTGCCATGCTGGGGGAAGGCCATCTCAGGATGACCCATTTGGTGTGATTGACACGCTGATCCAGGGAGGGTTGTGTGATCTTGCCGTGGAGCTTCATCTTGTCGGAGGGCACGTCGGAGCTCTCGAACATATTTCCGGCGCCTCTGATCGCGCAGTAGGCGGTCATCTCTTTCATCTGCGGCAGTTCCCAGCGGATGGTGCCTTCAAACTGGGACTGGGTGCCCTCCCTGAGCAGCTCGCGGTTGATGACGGTGTGAACAGGGCGCGCCCAGACTGTGGCGCCTGATCTGCGGGCCTCGCGAATGAGCGCTACGGTCATCTCATCGGGGATTTCGATCGCATCGATGAGGAGCCGGTCCCCTTTTTTGAGGGACATCGAATAATGGCAGAGGTTGCGGGCGAGTTTGATGTAGCGTGGATCCATATGCCATTATCTACGGTATTTCCCGAGGGTTCGTCGAGCGGAAACTAAATTTTATCTTCACGCCGACTAGATTGGCCGCGGGATCAAAGATGACAATTGAGATGAGTTTGCCGAAGAGCGCGTATTACCCGGGGTGAATGCTTACAATTCCGGTTGAATCCGTACCCCTTGTCACTGTATAATGGCCCATTATGATGACTTCCGTGCAGATTCGCCAGGGCTTTCTGGACTATTTTAAGAAGCAGGCGCACACGATTGTGCCTTCCTCGTCGCTGCTGCCCAGCTCGCCCAATCTGCTCTTTACCAATGCCGGCATGAACCAGTTTGTGCCGATCTTTTTGGGGGAGTCCAAGTGTCCCTACAAGCCCGGACGCGCCGCCGACACCCAAAAGTGCATCCGTGCGGGCGGCAAGCACAACGACCTCGATGACGTGGGTTTTGACACCTACCACCACACTTTTTTTGAAATGCTGGGCAACTGGTCGTTCGGCAATTACTTCAAAAAAGAGGCGATCACATGGGGCTGGGAGCTTCTGACGAGGGTCTGGGGTTTCCCCAAGGAGAGACTCTATGCCACCGTTTACAAGCCGGGGGTGGGGGATCCCGCGCAGTTTGATCAGGAGGCGTATGATACCTGGACGACAATCTTCAAGAAAGAGGGGATGGATCCGGCCGTGCATATCCAGTACGGTGGCAAGAAGGACAACTTTTGGATGATGGCCGATACGGGGCCTTGTGGGCCGTGCAGTGAGATTCATGTTGATTTGACTCCAAAGGGCGACAGCAAAGGAGGGCTGGTCAACAAGGGAGATGCCCTGTGCATAGAGATCTGGAACCTTGTATTTATGGAGTTCAATGCGGCTTCCGATGGGACGTTTGTCCCCTTGCCAGCCAAGAACGTCGATACGGGGCTGGGCTTCGATAGGGTTGTCGGCATTATCGCCACCACAAACAATTTCAAGGATTTCGGTCAGCCGCATTCCAACTATAATGGCGACCAGTTCTTCGAAATCATAAAGGAGATCGGGCGTATGTCCGGCAGGAAATATACCGCTACCGTCCCGGCCAAACGCGAAGGGCTTTCCGAGCAGGAGCAAACAGACGTGGCCTTCCGCGTGATAGCTGACCATGTCCGCTGTGTGAGCTGCGCGATCGCTGATGGAATACTGCCTTCAAATGAAGGCCGCAACTATGTCATTCGCCGGATACTGCGCAGAGCGATCATGTACAGCCGCAAACTGGATCTGAAAACAGGCGATCTCTCGAAGCTCTCCGCAAAGGTGGTCGAGAGCCTGGGCGGGATCTTCCCTGAGCTAAAAAGCCAGCAGAAGACTATCGCGCAGGTTATTTTGGGCGAAGAAGAGGCTTTCGGCAAGACGCTGCAGAAGGGGCTCCTGCAGTTTGAAAAGCACGCCGCGCGAAAACACATTACTGGAGAGAATGCCTTTGAGCTTTACGATACCTATGGCTTCCCGCTCGACCTGACGGAGATTCTGGCCCAGGAACGGGGTCTAACCGTCGATCGTGCCGGGTTTGAGGCCGAGATGGAGAAGCAGCGCTCGCGCGCCCGTGCCGCGCAAAAAAAGTCAGACGTCCTTGTGCAGAGCGGCACGGCTTTCAAGACCACCTTTGTTGGCTATGAGGAGAAGAATCTTGAGAATTTTCCTGCCAAAGTACTCGCCAGCCAGAGCGGCAAATACGTTATTGTCGATCAATCCCCCTTCTATGCCGAGATGGGCGGGCAGGTGGGCGATACTGGTTGGATTGAGTTTAATGGCAAAAAGACCGCCGTTGTCGATACCAAGTTCGACGCCAACGGCCAGCAGCTTCATCTCTTCAAAGACGCGCTTGATATTCCAGCGGGCTCTTCAATCAAATTGACCGTGGACGTGGAGCGCCGCAGGAATATCCAGAAGCACCATACCGCCACGCACCTGCTGGATTGGGCCCTGCGCGGAACCCTGGGCACTCACGTGCACCAGGCCGGTTCCCTCGTCGGCCCGGACAGGCTGCGCTTTGACTTCTCGCATTTCGCTTCCGTTTCCCACGCGGAGCTCAAAAAGATGGAAGCCTCCATCAATGAAAAGATCCTCTCCAATAGCGTGGTAAAGACCTGCGAGATTCCCTTTACGGAGAAGCCCGCGGACGTGGTGGCCGTTTTTGGGGAAAAGTACGGCGACACCGTCCGCGTGGTGAACGTGGGAGACTTCAGCAAGGAGCTCTGCGGAGGAACACACGTCTCAACGACGGGGGAAATAGGTTTCTTCAAGATCGTAAGCGAGTCCGCGATTGCTGCCGGTACGCGCCGCATAGAGGCGGTTGTCGGACAAAGCGCGGTCGGTCTTATCCAGGCTCAAACCGAGGAACTCAAGTCGGCTGCCCTGGAACTGAATTGTGCCCCCGAAGATCTTACCAACAAGATCAAGCTCTTAAAGGCGAAGACCTCCGAACTTGAAGCCAGACTCAAGGCCAGCCGCCAGAAGGAACTGCAGGCGATGAAACAGGCTCTTATCAGCAAGGCTCCCAAGTCGGGAGGGCTTCCCGCGATTCATGGAGTGGTTGCCGACTGCTCTCCCGACGACCTCAAGAATCTCTCACAGATGATCCTTTCCGATATCAAGGAGGGCTCGGTGGTACTGGGATCTTCTTTTGAGGGCAAGGCCAATGTCATAGCGGCAGGCTCCAAGCAGGCTGTCGCGGCGGGATTCAACGCGGGCAACGTAATCAGGGAGCTGGCCGCGGCGCTGGATGGGAAGGGCGGCGGGCGTCCCGAGCTGGCCATGGGCAGCGGGAAAGCGGTGGAGAAGCTGCAGAGTGTGCTTGGGTGACAAAAAACCCCGGCGTGTACGCGCGGGGGATAAACAAGACGCTGGCGCTTAGGAAGCGTCTCCGTCGTTGTCCTTGTCCGAGGCTGAACCGGCTGACTGGCGAGCTCTGGCCGCGGCGGCAGCCTGTTGCTGTTGGAGGATCGCCATGCTGGCGGCTCCGCTTGAACTGGTGGGTGTGATACTCATATGGAATGTCGCGGTAGCGACCCTCCCTTTTACGGCGAGCGTGCAAAATTGTAAATATCTCTTATAAAGGTTATAAGATATATTAGGAATCTGTCTCTTAGCAACGCTTCTGTATAAGTTTTCCTTTCTTGCCTAAAACTCGACATTCAAAGAAGTGAAGATCCCGCGTCCCGGCGCATAGTACTGCATGAAAGGCTGCTCGTACAGGCGGTTGAAGATGTTCTTCACGCCCACTATCCACTGGATCTTCTCAACAGAGCTTGTCTTGAGCACCGTTGATATCTGGACATCCGCCTCAAAGAAAGCGGGAAAGAAGGTGTTATTGTTGACCGTGTCCGTGGAGCCCCAAACATAATGGCTCATCCACTGTGGCGTCACCGAGCGGAACACGCCGACGTCCTTGAACTGGTAACCGATTCCCTGTCCCAAAACAATTCCCGTCTCAGACAGATACTGATTCTCGTCATTCCATGTCCGGGAAACGTTCAGGTAGTTCTTCCAAGGGCTGGAGTCGGAGGTCTTCCACGCGGCTTCAAACCCATAAAGATCCACGGTTCCCACGTTCAGGCGCTTGTCGGTCACAGAGAAGGGTAGGTTGTTCTGTGTTTGTACCAGCCCGATGAAGTTGTTGATGCTGTCATAAAAGGCCGACACCGTAAAGTCCCCGTAATTATTCCCCTCGTGCTTGGCACCCAAGTCCAGACTGTAGCAGCGCTCTGGTTTCAGGTCGGGGTTGCCGTTGATCGTAATCACCTCCCCAAAATAATCCATAATTGTCTGCTGATATCTCTCATCCAAATCCGGTGAGCGGAATCCCGTGGCAAGCGTGCCGTAAAGGGACGTTTGGGGTGTGATCATGTGGGTGTAGGACAGCGATCCGCTCAGCCCCCCATCAGTCGCATCATTGGCGCTGTCGGTGTGGTCAATCAGGCTGAAGTAATCATAGCGCCCGCCCAGGATCAGGAAGTCCTTTGAGCCGAGATCCCAGCGGTCCTGTGCGTAAAATCCCTCGCGCTGCTGGGAGGCGTCCGCCTTCAGATCATAGCCGGTCTGGGAGGATATCTGCGGCAGATAGGTGTCGTCATAACCCAGGTCGCTGCCCACGGTTATGGTGTGCGGGTCAAAATCAAAGACTACCTGCGGCTGCAGCTCGGTCGTGTGGACGGTGTCGTTGGTGTGGACAAGGTCGGTGCCGGGGAAGGTCGGGGTCGCGTATTCAAACTGCCTGTTGAGCTCGCTGGTGTATATCCCGATCTTCCAGCTCTCAATGTGCCCGCTGGCGTTTGTCTGCCCGTACTCGGTGCCGATCATCTTGCGCTGGTAAAAGGGTATCCGGAAATAAAAATCCCCGGCCCCCTGCAGCCCCGGCCAGTTGGTCTCGTTGAATACGTCGATGTCCCGCGCCGTTACGATGTTGGCAAATATCCTCAGCGTACCATTGTCAGTCGGATGATAGACGAAGTTCAGGCTCTCTCCCTGCTTGAAATAGCCGCCGCCGACCGGAGCGCGGCCGCCGGGCAATATGGGATCGTTGGCGTTCTCGTACGAGCCGCTCATCACCAGCCCCCAGTTTTTATCGCCCACGTCGATATAGGCTCCCTCGGTCTCGGCGTTCCTGGAGCCGTCATAGGAAATGCGGTCCCCTCCATTGATGCCAAATCCATCCCTGTCCGTGGGCTGCCTCGAAAAGACCTGAATAACGCCTCCAAAGGCGTCGGTGCCGTAAAGCACGGAGGCCGGGCCCTGCAGGACTTCGATGTGATCTACAGATTCCAAATCATAGAGGGAGAGGTTGCCGCCGCCATAGCCGATTCCCTGTCCAGATTGGCGAATGCCGTCTGTCAGGACAAGCACGCGTTGTCCTCCCAGCCCACGGACGGAGAATCCGCTGTTCCAATAATCGGCGTTGTTGGAGGTGGTGTCGCCTCCCGAAGAGGGGGCCAGTCCGATGCCGGGGACAGTTTGCAGATACTCGTTGACGTCGGTTTTGACGGTGGAGGAGATGTCGTCCTGTGTGATGGAATCTACCTGTTGGGGAACCTGCAGGATGTTTTGTGGCGTGCCGCGGGAAGGAGTAACGACTATCTTTGAAAGCTCATAGGGTTGCTTGTTTTTGGGTTGACTCAGGGAGGCTTTGGCGGGGGACGTCTGAGTTGTGGTCGGTGTCATTGGACTTGTTGTGGCAGCAGACTGCGTTGTTTGGGCGCTGGGAGCGGAAGACGCTGCCTGTGGGGTCTGGGGCATGGAGGCAGCAGCCCCCATATTATCACCCCCTCCATGCGGGAGGGGGCAGGGGGTGGGAGTCTGTACGCTGCTCACCGCTTGTGAATTACTGGCGTCTGCGGTATCGGCAAAAACAGCTCCCGCCAGGGTGAATCCGCAAAGCACAAACACAGCCAAACGTGTATGCATAGAATACCTGACAATAAGACAATCCGGTGGCAAAAAGCAAAGATAAACAATGGATGGAAAATCACTGCAAAATCACTGCTCCTCAGTGATTTTTTCTTTGCTGATCATCTCCGCTATTGAATCTTTCCCAGGGTTCCTTTTCAGCTTCGTACATGGCTTCCCCAATTGGTTCGTGCCTATGTTCCTCTTTGATTTTGCCTTCGGGGCTGTCCGCGGATTCTTTCTTGAGCCCAACTTCGTCTTTGGGTGCCTCCGCAATCACCTCTTGGGGCGCATCAGGCTTCTCTATAGGTTGAACATCAATGGTTTTCTCCTCGTCTTGCGTTCCTTGTCCGAGCACATGGTTGATGGTGAGGGGCACTCTCCCGCACACGCGGTTGAGAAGAATCTCACAGGCTTTGAGATTGTTGGTGCCATGTCCAAGCGCCAACATAAACATCCTTTCCAGAATAGCCCGCTTGCGTGTTCCCCCGCCGTAGTCTTCGTCTTCGTCCATCAGCGTGCTCATGAACTCCAGAACGTCCTTGTCAACTGGCACGTGCCCGGCGGGGTTGCCTGACTGGCCTTTTGACCAGGGGGTGAGATTTGCGAGTGATTTTGAATTGTATGGCATAACGGGGGCTATTGTACCATAGAAAAGAGACCCCCCCGGGGGTAGGCACATGGACGCTATGGACGAAGTGGACATTGCGGACGATATGGATGCAGTAGTCATGTGAGACGAAATTGCTTTCAGTTGGTTGCTAACCCGACTGGGGTTAGGGGGCTTTGCCCCCTTTTATCATCCCCTCCTTGCGGGAGGGGGTAGGGGGAGGGAGTTATGCAAGAATTCTCATGGTGAGATGAATGTCGTAGCAACGTTCGCGCTTAGCAGCCCTGCGTCAAAAGCGCAGCCCTAATGCCTTCTTTGACCCTGACGCGGCGGCGGAATATACTTCGGCGGGTCATTGGGATCGCGGTAGCGCGCAATGATGAGACCCTTGTGGATATCGCAGGGAACCATCTCTATCTTGACCTTGTCGCCCTCCGAAAGACGAATAAAGTTCTTGCGGAGTTTCCCCGAAATGCTTCCCAGAATTCTGTGCCCATTCTGCAACTCGACGGTAAATAGCGTGCCAGGAAGGACGGCGACGACCTTGCCATTGAGTGTGATGGGAGTGGAACCTGACATGAAAGCGCCCATTATGAGGCACGCCCATCGCGAAGTCAAGCGGCAGCCGCTTATGATCTCCGTGCTGGCTGGGGCTGGCTGTTTTCCGCCGCGGTCGTCTGTCCCAGGGTCTGAACACGGAACTTGCGCTGTTCAATGATCTGTTTGTCCAGCGCCGGATCGTAAGGCACGGGATAACGCCCGTCGTAGCAGGCCAGACAGAAATTATCCGCGGGCAGTCCTGTGGCGGCAACCATGCCTTTCGTGGAAAGATAGTGCAGGCTGTCCGCGTTGAGATATTCGCGGATGGACTCCAGTGTCTGGGTGGCGGCCATGAGCTTGCTTCGGTCGGGGAAATCAATCCCGTAGACGCAGGAATAACGGTGGGGCGGGCAGCTGATCATCACGTGGACCGTCCTTGCCCCGGCCTCCTTGAGCGTCTTGACGCGGTTGCGACAGGTGGTGCCGCGGACAATGGAGTCGTCCACTATGATCACCCGTTTGTCTTTGACCAGAGAAGAGATCAGGTTGAGTTTGATTCGCACATCCGCGTCCCGTGTGTCTTGGCTGGGCTGCAGAAAGCTCCTCCCCACGTAGTGATTGCGCACGAACGCCATTTCGAAGGGTATGTGTGACTCTTCCGCGTAACCGATGGCGGCGCATACCCCGCTATCCGGAATCGGGACGACGATATCCGCCTGTATGGGATGCTCGCGGGCAAGCTGCCTGCCCATCTCCTTGCGGACCTGATAAACGCTCTTCCCGTTCAGGATGCTGTCCGGACGCGCGAAATAGACGTACTCGAAGACGCAGAAGGCGCTCTTTTTGCGTTCCGGAAAAGCGTCGATGCTGGTGATGCCCTTCTCGTTGATGATGACTACCTCTCCCGGCCGGACGTCACGGACAAACTCGGCGTGGATCTGGTCAAAGGCGGCGGTCTCGCTGGAAAGCACATAGGCTTCGCCGATTTTCCCGATTGAGAGGGGTCGGAACCCAAAAGAATCGCGCGCGCCGATAAGCTCCTTCTCCGTCATGATGACCACGGACCACGCGCCCTCGATCCGCCGCAGCGTTTTGACGAGGCTGTTGGCCTCCCTGTCCATGAACGGCTGCGCCAGCATCATGATGATGATCTCGCTGTCAACGGTGGTCTGAAAAACGAGCCCCTTCTGCTCCAGCTCCTCGCGTAGCGCCGAGGCGTTGGTAAGATTTCCATTGTGGGCCACGGCGATATTCCCGCGCGCGCAATCGACCGTAAGCGGCTGGGCGTTCCGAAGGTTGGAAGAGCCCGTTGTGGAGTAACGCGTGTGTCCGATGGCGGTGGACCCGCGTAGTCCGGAGATGTTCTGTTCGTTGAAAATCTGTCTGACGAGTCCCATCCCGTGGCACTTGTGGAATACGCCCTCTTCGCAGCTGACGATCCCGGCGCTCTCCTGCCCGCGGTGCTGGAGCGCGCACAGCCCATAATAGGAGAGCTCGGCGGCCCGCGGATGCCCGTATACTCCGAAGACCCCGCAGTAATGCCTGGGATGGTTTTGTTCCTTCATTACGACGCGGGACATTCTCCGGTATCAAGCGGATTGACGCAAGCAGGAACACGACTTTGCGCGGTTACACCAGTTGCTAAAGTAAACTGGACTTTAGACTAGGGCATTAACAGAAATCATGTAGCCAATTCTCTTGCTCGCCACCGGTAAAAAGCACCCTCCTTCGCCGAGGCTTCGGCGGGCAGGCCTCCACCGGTGGCTATATAAGGCAACTCGCAAGGGGTTGAGTGGGCAGGAGCAATACATATTTTATGGAAGTGCTCTAAGGGGGTATGGGGGCACCGCCCCGATATTATCCCCTCCCTGAGGGAGGGGCAGGGGTGGGTGATAGTCCAAAGTATTTTGGCTATTTGTATTACGGGGCTTTGGCGTATCCGCTCAGGAAACCGCGTACCTCCCTGGAGCCGCTTTTCTCCAGTTGCTTCGGGGTGCCTGTGGCGGCAACCGTTCCTTTGTCTATGAATACGCACTGCTCGGCGATCCTTTGGATGCTGTGGACATCATGGGAGATGATAATGAATGATGTTCCCAGGCCTTCATGCAGTTGGAGAATAAGCTCGTCCAGCCGCGCGCTGGTCAGCGGGTCAAGCCCGGAGGAAGGCTCGTCCAGGAATAGTACAGCCGGATCCAGGGACATGGCCCTAGCCAGTGAGGCGCGTTTTCTCATGCCTCCGGAGAGATCTTCGGGGTAGGTGTTGGCCGCTTTTTCTAGGCCCACGAGAGCCAGCTTGTAGCGCACGATGTCCTGAATCTGTCTTTCGGGAAGGCTCGTAAATTCTTCAAGGGGGAACGCGACATTCTCCGCGACAGTTCTGTCGGTCCAAAGAGCCCCTCCCTGATAGAGTACTCCTATATGCCTGAGCAGGCCTTCTTTTTTCTCGATGGGAATCTCGTAGAGGGAATCGTTTTCGTACAGGATTCTGCCCTTGATTGGAGGCAGAAGTCCGATCAGCCCCTTGAGCAGGGTGCTCTTGCCCTGTCCGCTGCCTCCCATGATGACGGTGATGGTCCCGGAGAGAAATTGCAGGTTGACATTCTCCAGAACCGTTTTGTCCGCGTATCCCAGGGAGAGATTCTCGACTGCAATGGGCTCGATCATAGTTTGAGCGCGTTCAGGAGGACGGCGAACAGACCGTCAGCCACAACGATAAGGGTTAAAGAAAGAACCACGGCGGAAGTGGCGGCCTTGCCGACCGCGTCGGCGCTATTTCCGCAACGCGAGCCTCTCCAGGCTCCCGCGAAGGCCACCAGGAATCCGTATACAACGGACTTTAGGACGCCTATGATGAGATCGTGCAGGGGAACGGAATGGGCGGTCTCGTTGATGTATTGGAACACCGAAATGTCCAGAACGGAGTTGGCTACAGTCAGTCCGGCAAACATCCCGACAAAGGTGGAGAAAATCGACAGCAGGGGCGTCATGGTTGTAAGCGCCAGTGTTTTGGGGAGGACAACCATGGTGATGGGGGATAACCCCATGGTTCTGAGGGCGTCAAGTTCCTCCGAACGCTTCATGGCTCCTATCTGGGCGGCATAGGCTGCTCCTGTTCGTCCCGCCATGATGATCCCTGTCATGAGCGAGCCCATTTCCCGTGTCATGGAGATGCCAACCAGGTCCGCCACGTATATGGAGGCTCCGAACATCTTTAGCTGTATGGCACTCACAAAGGCAAGGATCAGACCTACCAGAAAACTCAGAAAGGCGACAATAGGCAGGGCTCTGCAGCCCGCCTGGAAGATTTCCTCCAGCCAGTCGCTGGCACGGAAATGCTCGCGGGTCTTGATGTTCGAGAATTTGGCAAGATTGATGACCAGCTCTCCGAGAAAGGAAAGCGCGTCCAAACACGCAGAGCGGGCATTGTCCAGCCAGACGGCTGCCTTGTAGCGGGTTGAATGTCGTATTGCCGGCGGGGTGGCAGACTTCTCTCCAAGAGTGGAGGATACCTTGTATTGGGGGTGCGTCAGACCGTCCGCGTTGGCTGTTCCGGCGTCCGCGAGAGCCATCAGTTTGAAGAGGTTTCCGGTGGAGCCGACAATACGCACAGATGAGCCATCAGGCAGCCTTTTTATGTGCCACAGCCATGCTATAAGAGAGGAGTCCCAGCTTTCAACGGCAGTCAGGTCTATGGTTCCGGGCACTCTCTCTGGAAAGTCAGGCGCGGGAGCGGAGAGAGTCCAGTCGCCTTTCAGGATCAGGCAGGAGTCTTTAAGCTCGATGGCCGGGGCGCTCATATGAGATGTTTTAAGCGGAAACAGGGATTGAATCAATCGCAGACTTTACATGAATGGCAATATGGCCCTATGAAACGCGATTATTTATACTTTGACTTACGGGTGGCCCGCCTGTTAGAAGGAGGGGATATCATTTTCTAAAATGTCGAATTCTTATTTGTTTTCCTCCGAATCTGTGGGCGAGGGTCACCCGGACAAAGTGGCGGACGCCATAGCGGACTCCATCCTTGATGAATGCCTGACGCAGGATCGCGCCGCCCGCGTGGCGGTTGAGGTGCTTGTCAAATCGGACCATGTGGTCATTGCCGGAGAGGTGACAACCCAGGCCCAGTTTGACGCGGAGAAGATTGCCCGTCAAACCATCCGCGATATAGGCTACGTCTACCCCGACTGTATTTTCCACGCGGACAAGATATCCCTTGTCAATTATCTGGCCAAACAGTCGCCGGACATAGCTCAAGGCGTGGACGCGCGCGCGGTCGATGGCAAGGCCACCGCTGAACAGGGGGCAGGGGATCAGGGTATCATGTTCGGATATGCCTGCAATGAGACGCCGGAGCTGATGCCTGCGGCGGTCATGTACGCGCACGCGATCAACAGGAAGCTTTCGGAGATGCGTCGGAGCGGTCGGGTGAGGTGGTTGCGTCCTGATTGCAAAAGCCAGGTGGCGCTTCGTTATGAGAACGGGCGTCCGGTGGAGGCCGCGGCAATAGTCTGTTCGACGCAGCACGCGGATGAAATTGGTCATGCCGAAATAGAGAATTTTGTCATGACGAATATCATACCCGGAGTGTTCCCCAAGGGCTTTTTGGGCAAGAATACAAAATATTATATCAATCCAACGGGGCGCTTTGTGATCGGAGGCCCGGAAGGCGACGCGGGGGTGACGGGACGAAAAATTATAGTCGATACCTACGGTGGAGCTTCCCGACATGGCGGCGGCGCTTTCTCCGGCAAGGATCCCAGCAAGGTGGATCGCTCTGCGGCGTATATGTGCCGCTGGGTGGCCAAGAACGTGGTGGCTGCGGGGCTTGCGGGGCGCTGCGAACTTCAGGTGGCCTACGCGATCGGATATCCGGAACCTGTTTCGATCATGGTGGAAACATTTGGGACCGCAAAGGTCGCCGAAGATGTTATTGCCAAGGCTGTCTCGAAGGTTTTCTCGTTCAAGCCTGCCAATATCATATCGCAGTTGGATCTGCTGCGTCCCATATACCGCCAGACGACAAATTACGGGCATTTTGGCAAGCCAAGTCTGCCATGGGAGCAGACGAACAAAGTGGAGTCCCTGAAAAAGGCTTTGTAGAATAGCAGCGGCGTTTACATATGTAAAATAACGGGTGGTTGGCCCTTGTGTTTGGGACGGAATGTGCGATAATAGATACTTCGTTTATGAAAACAGGAATCATGTTCTCCGGCCAGGGCGCCCAGGTAGTGGGTATGGGAAAAAGCTTCTATGAGGCTTCTGCGACGGCCAGGAGTATCTTTGACCTCTCCTCGGCGATTGTCGGGTGGGATCTGAAGAAAGCCTGTTTTGAAGGTCCGGCGGATTTCCTTACCCAAACCAGAATCTGCCAGCCGGCTCTCTTTGTTCATGGATTTACGGCTTTCACGCTTCTGAAAGAGGCGAATCCAGGGATGGAAGTAACGGCACTGGGCGGACTCTCTCTTGGCGAATTGACAGCCCTGGCGGCTGCAGGTGTTTTTGATTTTGCGACGGGGCTCAAAATTGTCGCGCAGCGGGGACGCCTGATGCAGGAGGCCTGCGAAACGACGGCTGGCGGGATGGCCTCCATTATTGGTGCGGACAAAGCAAAAGTGGCTCAACTTTGCGCGCAATGCGATGTCGATATGTCCAACCTGAACTGTCCCGGTCAGATTGTTATTTCAGGTTCGAAAGAGAAAATTGTGGCCGCCGTGGCCGCGGCAGCTGGAATGGGATTCAAGAGGGTGATACCTCTCAATGTGGCCGGGGCCTACCACAGTCGTCTGATGAAGCCCGCAGCCGAGGCTTTTGAGAAGTTCCTCGCCCCCATCAAATTTAGTGCTCCCCGGTATCCCGTGTTCACAAATACGACCGGACAAAGAGTCGAAGATGTCGAGGCCATCAAGGCAGCCCTTGTTAAACAGGTGTATTCACCAGTCTTGTGGGAGGACTGTTTCCGCGGCATGGTTGTGCTGGGCGTTGAGCAGTTCTATGAGTGCGGCGTGGGCGGGGTTCTGACAGGTTTGGCCCGCAGGATAGACGATAAAGTCACCGCCGCTTCGCTTGCCGAAATGAAGGATATCGCGGCGCTATCAAAAGTTACAGCCTAGAGACGTGGTGTTATAGTCTTCTATATGGACATGGGTGCATCCCAATCCGGGGGTATGGGGGCGAGGCCCAGACAATCATTCCCTCCCTGAGGGAGGGGTAGGGGGGTCATCAGCTTATCGCGGTCATGAGCCCACAGCGTTACCCTTAAAAGCGATGAAAGACGTCCCAGAAAATCGGATGACGCACGAATCCAGATGTATTTGCCTTTTGACGGTTTGTTAAGACCTACCTGCGTGCGGATCAGGCCAGAGCGCGGCAACGAATTATCTTCCGGCTCGAAGAGAATGGTCGTTGTAAGTGGGTGCAACAACCGATTTAAGTCCTGAAGCCGCGCGCGAACCCCCTTGTTTTGGTATCCGTTCGACGGGAAAATCGGCGCATAAAATTCAACTCGTCGCTTGGCGCCAACATTTTTGCCGACGAGTTTTCCCTGGATTTCGAGGACACACGTCAAATCCTTACGCTGGCCAGCGGCCCGAGGAAGAGACAAAACCTCGCCGTTGGGAGTTTGTGATTCCGGCACGCCCTGCGCCCGGAAAACAGCACTTTCATTGAGCGGCGGCACAATAAAGATGATCTGGTTTCCCTCACGTCGTAAAAACTTCCGCCATGAACCCAACAGCGCCGGCGGGGCCATTCCAACTTTGCTTCCGCCGAATACCACCAGAGTCCCCCTCCGGCCAGCTATCAGACGTTCGGATTGTCGCGCAGCGGCGAGATCATCACGGATAACCGGATCAGAAGCCAACGCCCATGCCTCCTGAAGCTGCTCATTTTTCAAAGTGGGCAAAACCTTGACCAGATCGGCAAGGCGTTTTTCTGGAATTCGCAACCAATTGCGCTCGTAGCCGCTCAAATGTTGAAACTTGATATGTAGTTTATCCGCCACCTGCCCTTGAGTTAACCCAGCCGCAAGCCTCGCGGCCCTAAGCAACTGCCCAACTTTTACTGATTCCTCCATAGTGCAATTGGCACAATTTTCCGTTGAATCTTCAATGTAATTAGGTGGACTGATACCCTATGCGTTGAAAATCAATTGCTTAAAATACATAAAATGTCAACTTGCAGTGAAACTAAAATATGCAATTGTGACCGACAATCATTCCCTCCCTGAGGGAGGGGTAGGGGGTGGGTGCCAATGTATGCGTGAAACGTTATATCAGGCGCAGTCTTGTTTGAATTCCTTCATGCAGAACTCGCCCAGCTGCTGAATCTCCCTGCCTATGGCGGCGGCGTCTTCCGGGGTAAGGTTAAGCATGAGATCATTTTTCGCGTTGGGCTTTACTCCACGCAGTTTTAGAAAGACGGTGGGCTTGTCTTTCCAGGATGAGCCTATCTGTATCTGTTTCTTTTTCATTGGTGGTAAGTTGTATCGATGCCTTTATGAAGTGCCATATGTGAAAACCTTTCCTTCCACTTTCTAAGTGCCCGGAGTATGCCGACGCGCTGTGAGCCAATGCGGCGCCGAATTTCATTCCATTGGTTGGGCGCGTCGCAAAACTTGAGTTCCATTCTGGTTGTCCGGAGTCTTGCGATCAGGGGGCGGAGGGCGGCAGGGAAGAATCGCATACAGCCATTTTACCACAATTTTGGGAGGGGGGTATGGGGGGCGTGCGGCCAACAGTACCGGACCAGCTCTTAATGATGGGTGATTTGATGACGTTGTATGCGCAAATGCCGTTTATTTCTCCAAGTCGTTCAGGGAAGCCCCCGGCGGTTTCCAAGGGTATATCCAATTTTTGGGAGGCCCAGAGACTTGCCAAACAGAAAGCGTGGGAAAGGGCTATTCATTCCAGAAGAATACCGCTTGCGCAGCTGACACTCTTCACGCAGCAGCTTTCAGCCATGTTGGATGCCGGGCTTCCGCTGGTCAATGCCCTGGAGGCCCTGCAGGATCAGGTGGATAACCCTGTCTTTCAGCTGGTTGTCCGCGACGTGAAGACAGACGTATCGTCGGGAACGGCTTTTTCCGCGGCTTGCGCGAAGTTCCCCAACGCGTTTCCGAACCTTTTTGTGAGCATGGTGAACGCGGGCGAGGCCAGCGGCAATTTGAGCGCGATGCTTACAAAGGTATCGGGATACTTTGCCGCGACGGTCAAGCTGACAAAACGGGTGAAGAGCGCATTGGCCTACCCAATCACAGTCCTCCTGATCGCCTTCGCGCTTGTCAACGTGCTCCTTATCTTTGTCATACCGGTTTTCGGAGAAATGTTCGAGGGCTTCGGTGCCAAATTGCCCGGGCCCACTCTCGCGTTGCTTGGTATCAGCAACTTCATGAGAGCCTATTGGTGGCTGATCTTGGGCGCGGGCGCTGGAGTCTTTTGGGCGATAGGGCAACTGTGCAAGACCGCCCGCGGAAGGATATCCAAGGACCATTTTATCTTCAAGGTGCCCATTATGGGGCCGCTTACCCAAAAGGTGGCGCTCTCACGTTTTTGCCGCACTTTCGCGATTCTTTTGCGAAGCGGCGTTCCAATATTGACGTCCCTCGAGATCTGCTCGAGAGCCAGCGACAACTCTTTTGTCGAGCAGGCCTGCGCCGATCTCTCCAAGCATATCAGCCAGGGCGGACAATTCTCCGATACCATCTCCAACAACCCCTATTTTCCCGCCATGATCCGCCACATGAGCAGAGCGGGCGAACAGACCGGCAACCTGGACGGTATGCTGGAGAAGATCTCCGACTTTTACGACGTGGAAATCGAGAATATGATCGGTTCGCTCACCTCTTTGATGGAACCGATGCTGATCACATTTCTGGGAGTGGTGGTGGGCGGGATTGTCATGTGTATGTTTATGCCGATCTTCCAGATGTCCAGCATCATCACGGCATGATTTTGCTGGCTCTTTTGGCGCGGTGACGCGTAAGGTACCGAAAAACATCATCCGGTAGGTGGCATTTTTTCTCTGCGCGCCTCTCCTCACGTATATGAATACGCTCGGAACCGGTGCTCGTACCAACCTTGCCCCGCATCCAAAATAGCAACGCAAAATCCAGAGATAGTATAAGTTCTCGCTACGGGTTGATCTAGCCTTCGCGCAAGGCTACGGCGGACAGGAATCCGAGGCTAAAGCATTTGCAAAAATTATGTAGGCTGTCCTTTTTTTGCCCCCCGTAAAGAGCACCGCAACGGGGGGCTATATTATGCACAAGGGGTTGGGCGGTCGGGAATAATACATATTTTATGGGAGTGCTCTAAAGCCGACTGCCCATTCGACATATTTGCTTTGTTCATGGCTCAGGGCCTTCCGGCTGTCGGCCTTGCAGTTGCTATCATTCCATCACGCATACGCGGGAGGACTAACGCGACGCAATATCGATTAAAGTTTTTTTGGAATAAACTTCACCAGGCGCAAACGATATGATATAAGTTGCCTGTGGATAAGAGTCTGTTGGCCCAATGGAGAGAAGATGAAAAGGCGTTTTTTGAAGGCTGGGATTTCTCTTATATCAAGGATCGGTTCAAAGAGGATGATCCTCCCTGGGACTACAGAATGCTGGCTAAGGAGATGGTAAGGAAAGCGTCCTATGTGCTCGATGTTGACACAGGCGGCGGTGAGGTCTTCTCCTCTTTCGCTCCTTTCCCTCCAGAAACTTATGCGGTTGAAGGCTATCGCCCAAATTTCGGAGTAGCTCAGAAGCGGCTCTGCCCGCTGGGGGTAAAAGTGGTGGAGTCGGATTCCTCCCGGCTACCTTTCAGCGATGACTCTTTTGACCTTATTCTTAACCGACACGGCGGCTTGAATGTCGGCGAAACATATCGTGTGCTTAAAAAGGAAGGACGTTTTATTTCGCAACAGGTGGGAGGCGATAACTGGGATGATCTGGTAGCAGCTTTTGACAGGAAGGACAGATGGCCGGAAAACGTACTGCCCATTGTACGCAAAAAAATGGAAGCTGTGGGCTTTACCATTGAGATGGCGAAGGAGTGGCGAGGCAAGGTGACTTTTAAAGATGTTGGTTCAATTGTTTATCTCCTAAAAGCCACTCCGTGGGCTGTCGATGGGTTCAGTGTCGACACGTATTTGAATTATTTGGAAAGACTCCAATCAATCATTGAGAAGAAAGGGAGACTAGAGTTTAATCGTTCCCTTTTTCTTGTGCAGGCGAAGAAATTGTAAAGCTGTCGTCGCTATTTCTTCTTCTTGTGCTCGTGGACGCCTTCGGTGATCTTGGCGGCATCGACCACCAGCTTCATCGCCTTGCCCAGCCTCAACGCATGGGTAAAGTTATTCAGCCTCTCGCGGTCGGCGGAAAGCTCTTTGACAAATTTTTCCGGGGCTTCCTGACGCCTCATGGCCTCGTTGACGACGGCCCGCTGAAGATCCTCCTGCGTGACCTGCACCTTCTCATCATTGGCAATCTGGCGCAGAACCAGGCGCATCTTGACGCGCTTCTGGGCCGCTTCCTTGGCCGTCTCGACCATTTGCTTCTCGTTCTTTTTGATGAGTTCCTCGCTCACGCCGCGCTGCTGGTTGTCGGCGATGATCTCATCCAATACCTGCTGGCTCTCGGCTTTCAGAAGCGCCTCGGGGAGGGGAAAGTCCGCGCTGTCGATTAAAGCGTCGCTGATCTGGTGGTTCTTGTCGTCCTCCTGATCTTCCTTGGCGCGGTTTTCCAGGGAGGCGCGGATGTTCTTTTTGAGTTCCTCCAGGTCTTTGACGCCAAGGGCCTTGAAAAATGCCTCATTGAGCTCCGGCAGCTTCTTTTCGCGCAGCTCCAGAACTTCGATATCGTAGGAGACTTTTTTCCCGGACAGGGCTGCCGCCGCAAATTTTTTGTCAAATTCCATCTGTACGGTCTTCTTGTCGCCTTTCTTCATGCCGACGAGGCCCTCGGCAATCGCCTTGATGCCATTCTCATGGTCACCCGCCTCTTCCCAGGTATTTTTCTGGGTTCCATAAATCGGTTGGTCGGGAACTATCTCCGAGACTGCCTTCCCGTTCAGGGTGCCGTGATAGCTGATGCGCACATAGTCGCCCTTTCTGACCTCGCGTTCGGCGGGGGTGAATTCGGCGCGTTGACCCCTGATGAACTCAACGGTCTTTTCGACTTCGGACTCCTCAATATTGATTTTGGGAAGCTTGACCTCGATGCCCTTGTAGTTGGGCGTCTTGAACTCCGGATAGACGTCGGCTGTGACCTTGACGGTGGTGTTTCTGCCGACAACAATCTTGTCATTTTCCACGTCCACAATGGCGCACAGCTCCAGATCGGCCTCTTTGAGCGCCTTCTGGTAGCCGTCGCGGATCACCTTGTCGCGCAGCTCTTCCTCGATGAGTCTGGCGTACTTGGAGCGGAGCATGGCTTCGGGGGCGTGTCCCTGACGGAAGCCTGGGAGATTGGCTTCCCGTGTGATGGAGGCAATGACATCGGCCTCGGCCTGCTTGACTTCCTCGCCTGAGACGGGGATAACCAGACGTTTGCGCGTTTTGGAGATATTTTCTATTTTGACAGAGCTCATGGGAATGAATGGGGCATTCTACCACAAAAGCGGTCGGGGGGCAAGGTAAGATAAATTGCGGATTGATATATTAGGCAATATATGTTAGCCTCCGCCATATGCCAGCTACGGTGGATAGCCAGATGACGTTAGTTCAAGCCCTTCAAGGATCGTCTGCCCCAACGGCCGTTTTGGACAAGCAAGTGTTGGTGGGCGTGTATTACTTATCCTTTGACGGGAAAATACATCGTGGACAGTTGGTTTTGCGCAAGGACTTGGTGGTAGAGGTACGCGAGATCTTTTGGAAGATGTTGGAGTGGCGTTTCCCTGTAGGTAAGGTGGTGCCTGCCGCCGTCTATGGCTGGAATGATGAGAGGATGATGGCCGATAACAATTGCTCGGCTTTTAACTATCGTTTTATCCGTGGGTCTCAACAGCTCTCCAATCATTCGTATGGCACGGCCATCGATATCAATCCTGTGCAGAATCCCTATGTTGCCGCTACAGGAGAGGTATTCCCTGCGGGAGCACAATATCTGCCAGCGCGCCTTGGTACCCTGGTGGCGGGTGACAGAGTAGTAAGGCTTTGGGAGAGCCGCGGATGGTTTTGGGGCGGGAGAGGTATAGGAGTGCGCGGAAAAATCGATAAGGATTGGCAGCACCTTGAAAAGAGATAGCGGGCGTTTGCTGGCTTTCCTACATCATCTCCACAATAAAGGTCATGTCGGCCGGGGCCGAGACTGAGGCGGGGCGATTTTTCCACAGCTTGATGCTGGCGTGGGCCGGCAGCCTGGATATTTTGATCACCGTCTCGGGTTGATAGGGGCTTTCATTGTTGCATCCGCCCGGGTATCCGCAGCTGCTCCCGCAATGAACAAACTGAATGTTTGGCGCGATCTTCCCCACGGCAGCTCCACTGACATTCTCGGAATAGTCGGGGTCTATGGAGAAGTAGGCGTAGCCAAAGTCGCGGGCATTGTAGGTGTTCAGACATAGCGTTCCCACGGAAGCGGCGTCTCCCATGCGTTTTTGCCAGGACCAGAAACTTCTCACGTCATATGTTACAGTAGCGCTTTTGGCTTCTTTGTCCCAGAAAAGCGCCAGCGGAATAGGATAGGAGAATGAGGGTATGTAACCCTTGCCGGAAGCGATGAGCGCGCTATTGTTTTTAAGGCCGATGAGAATATACGGGTTCATTACAAATTCGGACTCCCTGGAAGGTCCCTCGATGCTCTTCTGCCCGGGGCCATACCCGCATATGCCGAGCATTCCCCACCAGGGCTTGCCGTCGATGATCTGTCCAAAGACCGCCTCGCTGGGACTGTAATGGGACGGGGCCAACTCCGCGTGCTCCTGAACGCGCTCTTTGCGCAGTTCAAATATCTCCTGCTTGGTTTTTCCATTGAGGCTGGCAAGCTCGTAAATGGGGACTTGCACGGCGGCCTGCAGCGGGATGGATAAACTCAGCATCATGAGAGGGATCCAGAGTCTCATATGGAGCGGATTCTTGCGGCGGCAAGCCTCCCTGTCAAGGATCTCCCTCGACTTTCAGGGGCGTGAATGCCATATTACAAGCGTGTTGCAAACGAACGAAAGCAGTATATCCGAGGGCATTGAGAAATATCTGGCCTATCTGCAGTTGGAGCGTGGAGTCAGCTCCCGGACTTTGGAAAGCTACGGCGGCGACCTGCGGCAGTTCTGCGAGTTCGCGACCCGCAAAGGTCCGGCTTCGCTGGAGGAGATCGGAATGCCGCTTATTTCCGCGTATCTGGCGGAATTGACCTCGCGCAATCTGAAGGTGGCCTCGGCCAGCCGGAAGATCACGAGTTTACGCACGCTTTTGAAGTTCCTTTTTGCCGGCGGGTTCATAAAGGAGGACTTTTCCGAGAAGATCGCCACTCCCAAGCAGAGGCGAAAGCTCCCCGAAACTCTTTCGCTGCCCAGACTCGAAAAACTGATAGCGGCCATCCCGGAGAAGACGCCCGGAGGCATCCGCGACCGCGCGATAGTGGAGCTGATGTTTGGCAGCGGCCTGCGCGTAAGCGAGATTACGACCCTGCGCCTGACCGACATTGATGAGGAGAGCGGATACATCCGCGTCTTTGGAAAGGGAGGAAAGGAGAGAATCGTTCCGCTCGGAGGGAAGTCAATCGAGGCGGTGAAGCGCTACATAGAAATGGCGAGACCGCATTTCATGCAGGCGGTGATAAAGCCCTTCAAGCCCCGCGAGAATCGCAAACGGGCAGCAACCTTCAAACTCAAGGCGGCGTCAGTGCTCTTTGTCGGTGAAAGGGGAGGGGCTCTCGCCCGCTGCAGCATCTGGTGGGCTCTTAAAAATTACGCAAGGCGCGCGGGGATCCCGCCGGAGATGGTGCACCCGCACATCCTGCGCCACAGTTTTGCCACGGAGCTTCTCAAGGGCGGGGCCGACTTGCGGATGATACAGGGATTGTTGGGTCATTCCTCGATTTCCACCACGCAGATCTATACGGCGGTGGATGCCGGAGAACTGATCAAGGCGCATGAGGAACATCATCCCAGAAGCCGGATGAAGGTGTAGTTTATTGCGTTTATCTCGTTTTTCCCCTACACCCCGATCTTCTCTTTCAAGGCGGTGGAGATGCGGCTATTCCAGTGCTCGAGGACTTCCTTTTCCGGGCCTTCGAAGAGAAGGCGCAGCTTTGGCTCGGTGCCGGAATAGCGGATAAATACTCTTCCTTCCGGAAGCGCCTTCTCGGCCTCCCTGATAAGCGACGGTATGCCGGGGATATTCTCAATTGGAGTTTTCTCGCGTACGATGACGTTGGAGAGCACCTGCGGGTGGCGCGTCCAGAACTGTGTCAGCTCGGAGAGCCTCTTGTTCCGGGCCTTCATAACCCGCAGAACCTGCAGGGCTGCGGTGAGTCCGTCCCCCGTGGTGGCGTGGTCGCGCACGATGATGTGCCCGCACTGTTCGCCCCCGAGGTTCAGATCCTGTTTGAGCATCTCGGCAATGACATTCTGGTCTCCAACCGGCGTGCGGACAACGCGCCCGCCCGCTTTTTCGACAGTTGCCACCAGCCCACCGTTGCTCATGACGGTGGTAACAAGGGTTTTCTTTGAGAGCGTGCCGCTGCGCAGTCCTTCAATTGCCAGGATGGCCATGATATCATCGCCATCGACGAGCTTACCGTTCTCGTCGCAAAGGATCACGCGGTCGGCATCCCCGTCATGGCAGATGCCCACATCGGCGCCATGCTCTTTTACCAGCCCGACGATTCTTTCAGGGTGCAGTGAGCCGCAGCCCTGATTGATGTTGAGTCCATCCGGAGTGTTCCCGTACGCGAAGACCTCCGCTCCCAGTTCACGCAAAACACAGGGGGTGGATTTGTAGGCGGCCCCGTTCGCGCAGTCCACCACAATCCTCATACCCTCAAGCGTCAGGTGTCTGGGGAACGAACTTTTGGCGTACTCAATGTAGCGGCCCAGCGCGTCGTCTATTCTTACAGCCCTTCCGATTTCAGCCGCGGAGGGTCTTATCTTCTCAATCTCGCCGGAAAAGACCAGCTCTTCGATCTTCGATTCCACGGCATCATCCAGTTTGTAGCCATCGGCCTGAAAGAACTTGATGCCGTTGTCGGCATAGGGATTGTGCGAGGCCGTGATGGCCACCCCAGCGTCGGCGCGCAGGCTTCTGGTAATGTATGCAACGCCGGGAGTTGGCAACGGCCCAATAAAAAGCACATCCACTCCCATTGAGAGAATGCCAGAGGAGAGCGCGTTTTCCAGCATATAGCCGGAAAGCCGGGTGTCTTTGCCTATGACAATCTTGTGTTTGCCGTGGTCGCGGGAATGGCTCTCCAGGTTCTTGAAAACGTGGGCGGCGGCCTGTCCGAGTTTGAGAATCGTCTCCGCGGTGACCGGCTCCACATTGGCGGTGCCGCGGACTCCATCTGTTCCGAAAAGTTTCTTACTCATGGTCTTTGCGCATATGGTATATCTCTTATCCAGAAAGTGGAAGCTTTTTTGGAAGATGGACTTTGTGGACAGGGGGTGGGTGTGTGCAAAAACTCTATTCTTGCCAAAGATTAAAGTAGAGTCTAGCGTCTAGGTATGCGTCGGTTATATTTGGCCTGTCTCTTCTCGGTTCTCCTGATAGCGCCCTTGATGGCGGATTTCACCTATGATACCGCCTCTGGCTGGAAATCAAGCGACGGAACTCTGGAGAAGCGTCTGACGCAAGGGGTTGAGAACCCAGATGCCATGCATCTGATGAATGAGGCCTCGGCCATATACGCGCGGGGTGACCACGAGAAAGCCAGACTTACCTTCAGGAGCGTGGTTCAGCATTATCCGACCAGCCTTCTGGCACCGGAGGCATACTATCAGATTGGCAAGATCCGTCTGGAACAGCACAAGATCGACAAGGCCTATGAGGCCTATGGGCATATCATTGGCGAATATCCCGGTTATCCGCGTTTTGACGCGCTCCTTAAGGAGATGTTCGATCTGGCCGAGACACTCTCTTCCGAGAAGACAAAGAATGTCCTGGGCATATGGAACTACAAGGATCGGGACGCGGCCATCAGTGCCTTCGAGAAGATCGTGACAGCAGCCCCCTATAGCGACTATGCCCCCCGCGCGCTTTTCATGATTGCGCGGCTTTACAAGGAAAAGAACGAGCCGCTGTCGGCCATAGATGCTTATGAGAGGTTGGTCGGCAGCTATCCCTCGCATAAGCTGACCCCCGACGCGTATCTGGCGTTGGCTCATACCTATCAGGGCATGATCGCCGGTCCCGCCTATGATCAGGGCGCAACCCAAAAGGCCATACAGTACTATCAGGATTTTGTCGCGCAGTATCCCAATGATCCGCGTGTGGGCGAGGCGCAGGGGGCTATTGTCCATTTGCAGGAGATTTGGGCGCAGGGTAAATACGACCTGGCTGTGTTTTACTACGAGAAGAGGGGCAATGTGTCGGCTGCCAGCAATCTTTTGAAGGAGGCCATCCAGATAGCCCCTACGGCTCCCATTGCCCAGAAGGCCCAGCAGATGTTGGAGAAGATTGCCAAAGCGCCTCCGAAGAGAGCAAATGGGCTGGATAAGATGGTCGGTGCGCTGATCTTCTGGCAGAAAAACTGATTTTGTTGGCTCTCGATTGTTTTTTGGAACTAGGTATTGCCAAAAACGGATAATTCCTCTAAGGTTTCCCCTATGATGAAGCTGTCGCGCTACTGGCTGCTCTCTCTGGTCTGCCTTTCCACCCTGTTTTCCGGCTGTGCCCATTACCACTGGGGTACTGGAAACAAGTCGCCGTACCACACGATTGCTTTTGCTCCTGTCGTCAATCATTGCTACGCGCCGCAGATGCAGTCTCTGGTGAGCGACGCTCTCTTTCAGTCCTTTGCCCACGGTGGCGGTATGGCGGTGGAGAGCCAGCAGGGGAACGCCGAGGTTGTTCTGCACGTTACTCTTACAGATTTCAAGAAGCTTATGGGAGCCACGAGCAAGCTTGATACGGGAACAGCCCGAAGCTTGGTTATGGTCCTTTGCGCGCGTGCCGAGCTTGTCGATCCGTCGGGCAAACCGGTCTCCGCGGGTGATTTCGAGGTGCGGCAGGAATTCTACGCCGATAGCGGCATGGAACGCGCCGAGGCCGAGGCTCTTCCCCAGCTGGCACAGTTAATGGCCGAGAAGATCCACAGAGCCGTAGTCAGCAACTGGTAGGGTTATACTGGTTCTTTGTAGCCGCTCAAGCGGCGATACAGGCGCGAAGCGCAGCAAACCGTTCCCTTCCTTTTGAAGGAAGGGTCAGGGTTGGTAGGCAGCGCTGAGAAGATCCACAGAGCAGTAGTGAGCAACTGGTAGGTGCCCGGCCGCACGGGAATACACGCGCGCACACGCCTGGCGTTCTCTGTTTATAGAGGGCATCTATTATCCAATTTACAGATGATTTACGCATAGGCAGCTTAATTAAGCTATTACTTGCCCGATGTTATGGATATATGAAAAGGCAGATATTGCTCGTAATGGCGCTTGGAACCCTGGCGACTCTCGCTGACGCCCAAGTGTGTCCTACCATCTATCCCCCATGCACAGTGCCCTCGGCTTGGGGTACGCTGAACGTACCCACAAGGGAATATTACTATCCAACTCGCGGGCCGGGAGCCTGCTACAAGACAGAGGCGATCCGGCAGATGGCGACCCCCTGGATGAATGCCCAAGCCTCCTCCTGGAGCGCCGATCCCCGCGTGCAGGAGATAGTTGTAATGGCCAGAGGCGTGGACATTCTGGTTTTTGACGGCCTTCGGCTCGTCCGTACCCGTGGCGTTCTTGAGGATAGGGGACCCATAGATGATTTGGCGGTTCAACGGATCAGCATCTACTTCAACGTGAATATGTCGGAGGCTCGCGCGTGGCTGATTGCCTCCCGGCTCATGCAGATCGGACACTATGGTGAGCATTTTGCCTTTGAAGCCCAACTCGAACAGGAGCTTACGAATGCCGCCGGTGATATCGCGCTGAGGGTCGAGACCTATTTTGGAGACGCGGGGGTTGCCGCCCTGATGCCCAGGTTTGCTGTAGCCTGGGGTTTGAGAATGCCGGTATACGCCCACTCTCCCCGGTGTATGTGCGGATGCCACCACCATCTCCGCTATGGAGAACCGGTTTCACAGGGAACATTCTCTTATCCGGAAGTCTGCACCCCGGTAGGAGCGGCAGCCGAAGGGGCCACCTGCGGAGCGATCGAGTGGGGCGGAGTGGGAGAGTAGCCGTCCCAGGTGAATGGGATCTGCGGGATTGCCATAAATATTGACAAGGATACCTACTTGTTTGTACCATTGGTGTGTCGTGACTACGACTTTCCCCAAAGTTTCTCGCCTTATGGTTGTTGGCTACGATGGACAACCACTGGTGGAATGTGGCGTAAGTAGGCCTTTACTTCAGGACACCAGTACCAAAAGGTGTTTTCTTGGACGGGAACAGATGGGCAATGGTGATATACTTAAAGAGTGGACGCAAGAGGGGCGTATTACATTGTTGGTAAAACCTGTCCCGCTTATTCCACGCGGGGTTGTGGTCTATGTCTCTAAGAAGTTATTGGGGCGAGCGGGAATTCCCCTGCCAAAGGAATGCGACGACCGTTTTGTCTACTGGCAACGAGACTCTCGTTGTTCAGAGACCGTTAGGGTAGGTGTTGTAACCGCTGTGGGTGCTAACCAAATGCGAGACTATTGGGCTTTGATTCTTAAGAATAGAGCAATGGTGCTTCTGGGGCAGGGATCAGTTCATCACAATAAAAAGCTTCTGGAGCAAGCGAAAAAAACCGCTTTGATGGCACGTGCGGCGGCACACGGGAGAGTCTTAAGAAGAGAGGTGCATTTGACATATGGTCTCTCTATGGCGTTGCTGGATCCATCAAAGCTTGGCAGGGTCTTTGATATTACGTTTCGCTCGGAATATCCTGACTGGGATTTTGGGAGATACAGCAGGAAGATTGAATCTATGAGAAAGGCTCTTGGATCTAAAAATGAAGGTCTATCTGGGCAAAGATGAAGCTCTTGAACTAAGGCCGATATTGCAGAATACAGCGTCATCGGCATTTCACATTTTGTGTCGATGTTATGCGCGGTCAAGCACACGGAGAGGGAGGGATTCGAACCCCCGTTACCCTTGCGGGTAAACCGCATTTCGAGTGCGGCGCATTCGGCCACTCTGCCACCTCTCCAAAGGGAAACCGCAGTATAGGGATTTGCTCTCTCTCTGGCAAATAAAATGGAAGTCTTGCAAATGTATCGCGCTCTCGTGTATCTGCTCCCTGCCGGAGGAGCAAAATAGCCTTGCTCTCCGGAGTGGCCTCCTGCATAAATATACCATGCCACGTTCGGCGACACCCTTGCAGGTCGGTACCTTTGTTTTGGTGGCCCTTTTCCTGGGGCTGGGTATGCTTCTGTTTTTCAGCACCACAACGCTCTTTACCAGCACGCAGACCTATATTCTGTATTTTCAAGACTCTGTGAAAGGCCTTTCGGTCGGCTCGGCTGTCAAATACAAAGGGGTACCCATCGGTCAGGTGAAGAAGATCTATATCAGTTACAACCAGCCGACCAACTCAGCGCGTATTCCTGTTCTGATCCAGATCGAGTCCGAAGAGCTCTCCCAGATGGCCGCCCTGCGGAAGGTTCCCGTGGGGGATGTTCTCAAAAAGGAAGTCAACAATGGTCTGCGCGCCCAGTTGGAGCTGGAGAGCTTTATCACGGGACTTCTCTCGGTCAATCTGGATTATTTCCCAAATTCCGGTCCTCCCGAGTACATACAGCAGACTCATGTGTACAATGAGATTCCCACTACCCCCGGGGCCTTCAGCCAGCTTGGAAACAGCGCCAACGACCTTGTTGCCAAATTGGACACAATTGATTTCAAGGAGCTGGCAATCAATTTGAAAAATCTGGCGGGCAGCCTGAATCGCGCCATAGAAAAGACCGACCCCAAGTCAATCCCCGGTATTCTAGCCTCGTTTGACTCGGTCATGAAACAGGCCAGTGACAAACAGTTTGGCTCTTCCCTGGGGGATCTTACCAAAAACCTCAGTCGGGCTACCGCGGAAAAGGGCGAGCTTACCGAGTGCCTGAAGTCTCTGAGGGGGGCCTCCCAGCACTTTGCGGGGCTCTCCCAGGAGCTTTCGAGTGCTGTCCGCGGCGACAGCGCGGCCGGAGCCAAACTTTATCGGTTGATGGATTCCCTTACAGAGGCGTCGGAGTCGCTCTCGCGTCTGGCCGACTACCTGGAACAAAACCCCAATGCCATCTTTACCGGCAGACAAAGCACAACGGAATAATTTATGAAGAGATTGGAACTAAATATCCTCCGCGCGGGAGTGCTGTTGCTTCTGGTACTGACGGGCTGTATGTCCCTTCCGGCGGGGCTCTCGGCGCCAACGCATTTCTACAGGCTCGAGGTCCCCAGCCATCCGGCGTCCGATAGCGCGGCTTCAGCCCAGCCCAGCGTCGCGCGCGTATTGGTAAAGGTACAGGTTACGGATTCCCTTTTGGGAAGGTTCATGATAGTGGCCCGCTCCGACTACGAGTTGCACTATCAGGATACTGAACGCTGGGCCGAGCCGATAAGTCACGGGCTTTCAAGGCTGATAGCTGCCGAGTTGAGCCCCTATTATGCCGCGGCGGAGAGTACCCCGACCTCCTCGGGATTCTCGCCCGACTATCGCGTGGAGGTGACGGTAGACAAGCTCTGGGGAACTGCCAAAGGCGAGGTGGTTCTCTCCGCCCATTGGAGTGTCAATGATTCGCGTGACAACCCGATTGTCTTTGGACGCAGGGAGATCACGCAAAAGGGTTGGGATACCGGAGACTATAAGGATCTGGCCGTACGCATCAGCCGTATGTCGGCGGACCTTTCTCTGGCCATCAACGACAGCCTTGCGGAGGCCGCGCAGAAAAAATAAAATGCTTCTGGTTTATTGGCACAAATAATGGTGTATATGGATGAAACAACATCCTTGTGGCTTCTTGACTTTGAGGAGATGCTGTTTTATACTGCTATTTCTCGATGCCTGGTAGCTCAGTGGCAGAGCAGGTGACTGTTAATCACTTGGTCGTAGGTTCGATCCCTACCCGGGCAGTGGTTCGACGCATTCCGCTGACGCATGGTTTCAAATTTAGAAATCGGCGTGTCTGTTATGACTATCGGCAAGACAGAAGAGCAAGTTTTAAGGGGAATCCTAAGTGAATTGCCGCCTGTGCTATAATAAGAGCATGAGAGAATTGTCCTTAGCTCCTGATCAAATCATTTCTTCCGGTTATGAGATATTGCATGATATTGAAATGTTGCAGGCATACTTTCAGATCTGCCAAATGGGCGCGGACAAGCTTCCTCCTGTTCCTGTTATGCATCGCGATCTCTTTGCACCGCATTTCAACCCCGCGCTGCAAGCCAAATTTAGAGTCTTTGCGGAAGCCAACCCTCGGGCTGAGTACTTTCTGTTGGACGGAAGTCATCGGACGACGGCTGCTTGTTTGACCCATAACGAGTGCCCAGCCGTGCTTATGGCCGACGACAATGATGTCAAAGAAATGAAACAACTGGTAGCCCAAGGACGGGTTTTCAAATACACCAGTGATTCCATTGAAGAGAATCGTGGTGATATGCTGAAACATTTTGAAAAAATGCCGAATTTTCAGACGACTGCGCAAAAAACAGCAAAGATGGTCAAGCGTGGTGTCGTTCCTGAGTACATGACAATTTGTTTCAAGGCGGCACAGCGGCCAGTAGCTCGACGTAGCGCAAGTGACTCCTAGTACATTATCTTGCAGCCTGATATGGGTGTATGATAGCCTGCCGTTGCCATGACAAAATACGTCTTAAACTCAGGCGCCGTTGGCAAAAACCCTGAATTGTCGAGGCGGTATTTCATGGAAATTGTCAAAGGCTTGGGCAAGAAGCCGCAAATCCTGATATGTTATTTTGCCCGTCCGCGCGAAGTGTGGGAGGAAAAGTTTGTTGAAGATCAGAAATTCATTCCGGCGCTTCTTTCTCCGGACGTCCATCCCGGCCTGGATATGGCAATGCCGGACAAGTTCTCCGAACAGGTCAGGCAAATGGATGCGATCTATATCCGGGGCGGTGACGATTTTCTCCTGAGATATTGGCTTAAACAATTTGACCTGCCGAAACTTTGGGTTGGCAAAGTGGTGGCGGGAACCTCCGCCGGGTCCGACGCGCTTGTGAACTCTTTTTGGACCTGTGACTGGCGGCAATGCATGGATGGTCTGGGAATTCTTCCCGTCAAGTTTTTGCCCCACTATCAGTCAAATTACGGGTTGAATGACACGCGCGGTCCTGTCGATTGGGAGAAGGCCTATAGGCAACTGCAGGAGTACGGCAACAGGACCCTTCCTATTCATGCCCTTAAAGAAGGCGAGTTTGTGGTGATTGAAAAGTAGGGGCGCAGACTTGAGTGATGCGGGTATATCTGTTATGAGAAGAGGTGTTATGTCCGTCGATGATTTTCTCTCCAAGCTCCGGATGGGGGATGTGATACTGGTCAACAAAAGCGGCTTTGACTTTGGCAGCCTGCCCATACGCGTGGCAAACTGCTGGAAGCGCGGTTATGGCGAGAGACTTTGGACTCATGCGGCGCTTTACGTGGGGAATGGCGATGTCGTGGAGGCGTATCCCCAGCAGATATACAAGAGAAGTCTTCGGGATACCTATTTGACGAGCGGGCAGTACCGTCTCATGGCGCTTCGTCGCAAGGGAATGACTGCCGAAGAGATCGAGCGTGCCTGCGAGTTCTGTGCCGCCCAGACAAGCGACAAATACAACTTTTGCGGGCTTGTTTACTTTGCCGTCTACGCGCTTATTCCCTACCAGCTGCATCCTTTCTTGGATCTGCCCTGGATAGAGAAGCTCTTCACCGTTCAGAATTCATATTTTTGCTCCGAGCTGGTGGCTGCCGGGCTGCAGAACGCCGGAGAAGGAGTGTACTGCTTTGAAGAAGAGCCAGCCAGGGTAATGCCGGTGGATTTTAAAAACAGGCTGCTCTTTGAAGAAGTGGGTTCCTTTGTGCCGGGGAAGTTGCCGGGCCTTTGGGCGGCTGTTAAGAGGATGACCGGGCGGTTTCTAAGTATTGTTTTTTACGCCATCATGCTGCCGATAGGGATATGCATTTCGCTACTGGATATGCTGCTCCTCCTGCTGCCTTTCGCCCTTATATGGCTTGCTGCGTGGGGGCTATGGAGAATGCGAATCTGATCCTACTCTTTTTTGAGTTCCACTACCAACTTTAGTCCCTGCGGGCTCCTGTTCTCGGCCCACATGCGGGCCCCGTGAGCCTCCACAATCGCCCGGCAGACCGTGAGACCCAACCCCGCGCCCCTGCTTCGGGAGGATAGCCGGTAATATTTCTCGAAGATTTTTTCCAGCTGATCTTCTGGAATGCCCGGGCCATCGTCCTCAATAATAAGTCGCGGAGTATCATTTTCAATCGCGGTCTTGACGAGGATGTTTCCTCCGGTTGGTGTGTATTCCACCGCATTGTCTATGATATTGAAGATGACCTGCGAAAAAAGGAGCGGATCAATCTCTACATAGGTGGCCTCGAGCGGCGTTTGTATGGTGATCTCATGCGAGAGCCGGTTCTTTTGTATTTTGCCGGTCTCTTCGCGCACAAAACGGTTGAGCTCGACTCTCTGAGTGTGGACGGGCAGTTCTCCGTGCTCAGATCTCATGAAGTGCGTCAGATTATCAATACTGCGATGCAGGCGGAGCGCTTCATCATGAAGGTCGACCATGAGCGCTGTTCTCCCGGGTCCCTGCCGGGTCTCCTCGATCAGTAGCTTTTCGCTCGCCTGCACAATTTCAGAGAGCGGTTTTTTCAGACCCTCAGAAACAGAGGTCAGCAGATCGGAACGCAGCCGCTCGCGCTCGGCCTGCCAGTATATTTTCTCGGCGTTCTCGGCGACCAGCGCGCCCTCTATCCTGGCAGCAAGCGGCTGGGTGAACCGTTCAAAATAAGTTAGTGGAGGCGGGGGCGGCTCTTCCCCGGACTTCTTCTCCCTGGCTATGACAAGAATACCGACCGTTTGCGATGTGGCGGTAAGCGGCAGATACAGCGCCCTGGACTTGGGGAGGGTTTGTGTCCAGGCTCCGGCGGGGCGCCCGTTCTGGGCCACATATTCGGCGACTCCCAGCATATTCGGACTTTGCATGAATGTGGTGCTTTCCACAAGAAGCGGTTTGAAAGCGTTCTTATCGTCCGGCAGCAGCAATACAACCTCCCGATCAAAAGTTTTTTCCAGAAAGGTCTTTGTGGTTGCCGCTATCTGATGGAGTCCCATTGCTTCTGAGAGCGCCATCGTGAAATTGTACAGGCTTTCTGTCTGTTCACGCTCGCGTTGCGCGATCTCGGCTTGGGTTTTGAGACGCGACGTCATCTGGCTGGCCAGCAGCCCTATGATCAGACTGATGCCAAAGTCGACCAGATACTGGCTGTTTTCCCAGGATACTCTCCAGGTAAAATTAGTCAGACCGAATCCCAGACAGAACGCCGAGAGGAAGGCTGCCCAGGCGCTGGCTCCCTCGCCGTGTATGACGGCAGCCAGAATGACTCCCAGAAGATAGATGACGGTCAGATTGGCTTCGGGTGCCTTCAACGCGCCCAAGACGGCCGCAACTAGAAAGGTGAAGAGGACTATTCCCGTCGTCTCTATATATGGGCGCAACACAAACTTTTTTTGTGCGTCGGGTATTTTTTCCACGGGCCCTGCTTTTTCGGGATTCCCTGAGACCCAGATGATGTCCAGATCACTCCCAAACAGAAAAAAGACGGTGCGCTCCAGCCAGTGCTGGATGTCCCACGGGGCAGGACGCGCGATAAGAAACTTGGTGATGTTTTCCTTCCGCGCCCAGCGCAGCGCCTCGCTGATCCTGAAAACCCCGGAGAGCCTCACGGTTTTGCCGCCCAGCTCTTCGACCAGGGCAGCTGCCACCTGGTATTTTTTTTCTTCGGAAGGAAGCCGGGATATCTGATTGGAGGACTCCACATCTAGGGCGTACCACGGACACTGTGACATGGAGGCCAGTCTGGCCGTCGCGCGTAGCGCGCTGAGGCTTGCGTTGTCGCTGTCTATCAGGCAGCAGAGCCGTTCCTGGGTGGGGATGACAGTCTGGATGCTGGACGTCAGTCTTGCCAGGTCCACGTCGGCGTGGACCCGTTCGGCGGTCCGCCGCAGAGCGATCTCCCGAAGCGCCACCAGATTGCTCTTTTTAAAGAAATTGGCTACGGCCAGCTCCGCTTGGGCGCCGTGATAGACCTTCCCTGACTGAAATCTCTTGAGCAGCTCGTCAGGCGTGATGTCTACCAGGGTTACCTCGTCCGCCTGGTCAAAGACGCCGTCCGGGACCGTTTCGCGCACGGAAACTCCGGTGATTCTGGAGACAATATCGTTGAGGCTGGCCAGGTGCTGCACATTGACCGTCGTGTAGACACTGATGCCGGCTTCCAACAGCTCGTTGACGTCCTGCCACCTCTTGTTGTGCCGGCATCCTTCGGTATTCGTGTGCGCCAGCTCATCAATAAGGACCACCTGCGGATTCCTTTTGAGTACGGCGTCGAGATCCAGCTCTTTGAAAGCTGCGCTCCCGGACTTGACGGTCATGGGCGGAATCTGCGGCAGCCCCAGCAGCAATCCTTCCGTCTCGGCCCGGCCGTGAGCCTCCAGGTATCCCACCACCACGTCTATATGTTGCGCTTTGAGCTCGTGAGCACCTTTGAGCATGGCGTAGCTCTTTCCGACTCCGGCCGCGTAGCCAAAGTAGACCCGTAGTTTACCCTTCGTGGATCCTTCCTTGTTGGCAGGTATCAGCAGACTGTCTGGACTGGGACGTTCGTCGGTCATGGAATCATCGCTATCAGTTTCATAAGGATAAGCGGGAATATCGCCCCGCCAAGCCCATAAATCACAGTATGCTTGAGCAGGAGCCCGTCGGCTCTTTGTGGTTTGGGACTGCCCATGAGAGCCAGCGGCATCAGGAGGGGAATCACCACGGCATTAAAAATCAGGGCCACACGCATGGCCTCCGTGGGGCTGTGGAACCCTATCAGATCGAAGGGCTTTAGGACGGGAAAGAGCGCGGCTGTCATCGCTGGCAGCACGGTAAAGAATTTGGCTATGTCATTTGAGAGGCTGAAGGTGGTCAGGGCCCCGATGGTGATCAGGTTCTGCTTGCCGATGTGAACGACCTCAATGAGCTTGGTGGGGTTGGAATCCAGATCGATAAGGTTCCCCGCTTCCTTGGCAGGCTGGGTGCCGCTGTTCATGGCGAGCGCCACGTCGGCCTGAGCGAGGGCGGGGGCGTCGTTGGTACCGTCCCCGCTCATGGCCACCGTATGTCCCTGCGCCTGCAGCTGGCGGATCATTGAAAGTTTTTTCTCGGGAGTGGCCTCGGCGATGAAGCGATCCACTCCCGCATCGGCCGCCACCGCCGCAGCTGTCAGGGCGTTGTCGCCGGTCACCATGATGGTTTCAATTTTAAGGGCGCGAAGCTTGTCGAAGCGTTCGCGCAGGCCTCCCTTGACCACGTCGCGCAGGGCTATAACGCCCCTTGCGCCGTTGCGGTTGTCGGCCAGAACGAGTGGAGTCCCGCCGACTTGGGCAATTCTGTCTGCCTGCGTGCGGACTTCCCCCGGGAAGGGCAGTCTTTGGTTTTTAAGCCACTGCTCTATGGCGGATACTGCCCCCTTGCGCAACTGCCTCTCCGGCAGATCCACGCCGCTCATGCGCGTTTGGGCGCTAAAGCCGATAAAGCGCATATTCGCCGGGTTATATGCCTGTTCGCGGATTGAGAATCTCTCCTTGGCCAGGACCACAATGCTGCGGCCCTCGGGAGTCGTGTCGGCAAGGGACGCCAGCTGTGCCTCCTCGGCGAGGGTTTTTTCGGGAACTCCCGGAGCCGGATAAAACTCCCGGGCCTGGCGGTCTCCCATGGTGATGGTCCCCGTCTTGTCCAGCATCATGACGCTGATATTCCCAGCGGCTTCCACGGCGGCTCCGCTCTTGGCGATGACATTGGCTTTGATCAGCCGCAGCATTCCGGAGATTCCGACGATCGGCAGGAGCGCTCCTATGGTGGTCGGCGCCAGGCAGAGGAAGAGGCCTATCGTCTCTACCGGCCCAAAGGCCGAGGGGACGCCCTTGACCTTACCCCATGAGGCCGATAAACACGCCACGGCGACCGATAAGGCCAGAAAAAGGATTGTGAGCATCGTAAGGATCACCTCCACCGAGATTTCGGTGGGGGTCTTCTGTCTTTTGCTCCCCTCGACCATCGCTATCATGCGGTCCAAAAAGCTCTGCCCGGGGATGGCTTTCACCCGGATAATAATCCAGTCGGAGAGAACCTTGGTGCCTGCGGTAACCGAGGAGCGTTCTTCGGAGGGCTCCCTGATGACCGGTGCGCTCTCTCCGGTGAGAGCGCTTTCGTCGACGGCGGCCACTCCTTTGACTACTTCCCCATCGGCCGGAATCACCTCTCCGGCGCGTACAATGACCAGCTCTCCCGCTTTAAGTCCCGAGCCGGAACAGTCCGTGGTGGGCATCTGCGGGCCTGCCTGCTCAAGGAGAGACTCATCCACCTTGCGAGCTTGGAGGCTCTCCCGTGCTGCTTTCAGCGAGCTGGTCTGTTCGCGGGAGAGATGCTCGGTGGCAGCCTCGCACAGGACAGTAAAGATGAGAGTTAGAGAGACCCAGAAGGTCATGCAAAGCGTCTCCCAGGCGTTCGCCTTTGCCAATCCCAAGCATACCGCGATCGCCCACAGGAGGCAGACGGCAGTCGCGCTCCAGACGGCGGCCCGCATGGGAGATCTGAATGCGTTTTGGGGCAGAAGCGCTGCTCCGGCTATCTTCAATATATTGGAGATCCCCTTCATTTGATTGCCTCCAAGAGTGGTCCCATCATGATAAGAGGCAGCATCGAGAGCACCGCGCCAACCAGCATCACGGCCACCCAAAAGCCGAGCATAACCGCTCCATCCGGTTCGACCGATGGGGGGAGCGCTGGATCGTCCTTTTGCTGGGCGATCGCCCCCGCGAGCATGACCACCGAAAAGAGCGCCATAATCCTGCCGATTCCCATTACCGCGATGGATGTCTGGATGAAGATCGGCGCGTCTGTAGCCAGGCTCATGGCGCTGCCGTTATTCTGCGTCCAAGAGCCGATTGCCCACAAAAGAGCGCTCATCCCGTAGGGACCGTTGGTCTTGAAGAGTGCCAGAGCAGCGGGGGTGAGCACCAGAAAGGCGGCCGTACATAAAAGCAAAAGCGGCGGCCCCAGCGTTCCCACGGCGGTTGCGCCGATAAGTCCCATCCGTGTTTTAAATCCCAGGAATTCGGGTGATCTGCCCGCCATAAGGGCTGCCAGGTAGGTGGCAATAAGCAGATACATTAGCAACGTGCCGACCCCAATGCCCAATGCGGGCGGTAGCGGCAGCCCGCCCAGAAGCGTCAGGAAGGGTGTGAGACGTCCCATTGGTTGGAAGTTCTCCACGGCGGCATTCTGGCTTCCATTTCCACTGCCGGCTGTGGCGTTGAGCCACAGCGATTCGCTGAGTGCCCACCTCGGTTTGTCATGCAGGTTGGTTGTGTATGCCTGGGTTGCACAAGTGAAGGCCAAAAGTATGCCCAGCATCACCAGCGTCAAAAGGACCATCAGCTTTCTTCTTTTGATCAGGCCTCCTGTGGCAAAACAAAATCCCACGGGAAGGGCCACAAGTCCCGCCAAGAGCGCCATGTCGCTTGTGGTGGACGGGTTCTCAATGGTAGAAAAGGCGTTGTCGGAGGTCCAGCCGGGGCCTGCTCCCACCGAGACGCTGCAGGCCGCGAAGGTGGCGACCAGTCCTTCGGAGTTGTGTTTCGGGGTAAGCGTCTCGCAGACTCCCTGGGAAATCAAAATTGCCGTCAGAATGATCTGCACGGGCAGCAGTATCAGTATCCCACGGTAGATTCCCGCCCACGCGTTGCCGATGGGCTGCCTGCTGAGCGCTTTTACAAGGGATCTCCAGGCGGCCACGCATATGGTACCTACCAGGAAGTTTCCCAGACAGGTGGCGAAGGCCTGCGTGAAGGGGGTCAGTTCTTTTTCAGGGGCGAAGGGCTGCCAGTTGGTATGGGTCGTGACGGCCATTGCCAGATGCAGCGCGTGGAGAAGAGGCAGTCCCGCAAATTTGTCGGGATTCATTGGCAGCCATCCCTGGGCGAGCCCCGCGGCAAATACCCACAAAAAGACCCCCGCGCTTAGAAGCAATATTCTGAGGAGATACCCCCATCCGCTCTGAGTTCTGAGCAAGTCGATGCGCAGGAATTTGGAAAGAAACGCCTCCCCGCGGTCTTCTTTCCCCTCAATCCACTCCACCCACCAGGCAAAGGTGATGGAGACTGCCAGGATAACTGCAACAATAAGAAGACCTTGCTGCCAGAGTAGGGGAGCCATACGCAACTACTTAATACGGCTCAAAGGACGCCGAGGGCAAGATTGAAGGGGGCTTTTACTTCGTTTCTTTGGAGGCCAGCTCAGGGTACATCTGTGCGATGGCGTCCGCCTGATGTTGCCAGGCGGGAGACCCCTTGAGGCTCTTCACAAGCTGCTGATAATCTTTAGCGGTCTTGAAATCGCCCTTCTGGGCGTAATACCCCATCAGTTCCTCCGCCACATAGGCGCGGGAGGTCTGCGTCAGGGAGGTGTTTTCCGCGACAGATTTCAGCTCTTGCAGGCCTTTGGCCGGATCAAGGGCAAAAGCTGAGAAAGCTCCCCCCAGAATAGCCTGCTCAACGAGAGCGGGCTGATCTTTCAGGCCGCTGATGGTCACCTTCTCATAGGCGGCTTTGGCGGCCGCGTAATTGCCACTGGTATAGTATTTGTTGGCCTGTCTTAAAAGAACGAGCCCCCCGAGTGGATGATCCAAATGCATCTTTGCAAAGCTCTCTTCCGAAGCGGTGCTGTCATTCATGGCCAGATACTCGCGCTGGAGCTGTTTTTCCTGGGATTGTCCGGCCAGGGTAATGCCTCCCCACACAACAAAGATGATGGCAAAAGCGGCCACTACTCCCCAGAAGATGAAGCCAATGCTCTCGGTCTTGCGTGAAGCGCTCTCCAACGCGTCGGAGTGCTGGGCTTGCCGCGCCGAAGCCCCGGCGGGTTGCTGGTTTTGTGGAATAGTCTCTTCGGACATAGCCGCAATTGTCACCTTTTTTGTGGTGGAAGGTCAAGGTTTTCCTTCTTTCCAGCTCCCCTAATTCTCAACCCAACCGGAAGAAGATGGGCCGGGCTTGCTTATTCCTTTTCCCAGGAGGAGACCTGCAATTTGTCGGGAGTCTCTCCCATCAGCTCCGCTTTGAGCGTGCTGCCTCCCGGGAGAACATTGAAAGCTGCCGAGCGGCTTGGAATCGCGACGGGACTACCGGGGTTGCGGCAGAGTTCCATGGTTACCTGGTGCCACTGCAGGGTTTCCAGGGAGACCTCTGTCGTCTGTCCCGCGTCTATGTCGGCCACAGTAACAGTGTCCACGATGCTTTGGGTGGCGGGATTAATGCCGTGCAATACGATTTGCGGTAGTTTTTGCGAAGAGGCGTTGTGTATGACGAGGGTGCCAACCGACTGTCTCTTGAAATAGAAGAGTACCGCTACCGCGATTCCCACAACGAGGAGAATCTGTACAAGAACGTCACCCCTCTGACGGCGTTTGAAAGAGATGGGACTGTTCATTGCACAGATGTACGGTCTTTATGGGCCTGTCGATAAGATTTTCCTTCCAGCCATAAAGTATAAGAGAGTGGGGAAATAGTGCCCTCATATTTTCTCCTTTCCCAGGCAGCCCCAATAACCGTAGTATAGGCCTCATGGCTTCCAAAACCAAGACAGTCCGCGACATAGAGGTCGCCGGCAAACGCGTGTTCGTCAGGGTCGGTTTTGACGTTCCACTCAACAAGACCACAGGGAAAGTGGTTGATGCCACCCGCATAGTGGAGGAAATCCCCACGCTCAAATATCTCTGTGAAAAGGGAGCCAAGGTAATTGTCGCCAGTCATTTGGGTCGCCCGAAGGCTGGTCCTGAAGCCAAGTATTCCCAACGGCCGGTTGCCGAGGAACTTGCCGCGCGCTTGGGTCGCCCCGTCGCCTTTGTCGACGATTGCATCGGTCCCAAGGTGGAGGCTGCCATCGCGCAGCTGCGCAACGGTGACGTCCTGATGTTGGAGAATCTGCGCTTTTACAAGGAAGAACAGGAAAATACCCCTTCGTTCTCCGAGAAGCTCGCCAAACTTGCGGATATCTATGTGGATGATGCTTTCAGCGTGGCTCATCGCGCCCATTGCTCTATTGAGGGTATTACCAAATTTGTCAAAGGTCCCAAAGTCTGCGGCTTCCTGATCGAAAAAGAGCTCAAGTTCCTGGGCGAGAAGACCGAGAACCCCGAGAGGCCTTTCGTGGTCATACTTGGGGGGGCCAAGGTCTCCGACAAGATCACCGTCCTTGAGCGCCTCGTTGAGAAGGCCAATACGATTCTCATCGGTGGGGCAATGGCCTATACCTTCGCGCTGGCGCTGGGCAAAAAGGTCGGAACCTCCTTGAGCGAGCCCGACAAGGTGAATGTGGCCAAAGAGATCATGGACAAGGCCAAAAAGAAGGGTGTGGAGCTTCTGCTGCCCGTCGATAATATGGCTACCGACAAGTTTGACTTTGACAACAAAGCTATTGGCGCCACCAGGATTTTTGAGGGCGACATTGCCGACGGTTGGGATGGCATTGATATCGGCCCCAAGACGGTAACCCTCTACCGGGAGAAGATTACCAAGGCCAAGACCATCCTCTGGAACGGGCCCATGGGCGTTTTCGAAATCAAACCGGCCGACTCGGGTACGCGCGCCATTGCTGCGGCGGTTGCCGACAACAAGAATGCCACTTCGATTATCGGTGGAGGCGACTCGGTAACGGCCATCAATCAGGCCGGATTAGGTGGCAAGGTTTCCTTCATGAGCACGGGAGGGGGCGCTTCCCTGGAGTTTCTGGAAGGCAAAGAGCTTCCCGGAGTTGCCGTGCTCGACAGAGTATAGGACATCCGGGGATTGCAATATCTCCCCCATGAGGCTATCATGATCGCATGAAAGTTTATTTTGCAGGATCTATATGCGGTGGCAGACAAGACGTGGCCATTTACGCAGGGATTATTCAGCTTTTAAAGGGTCTGGGTTGCATCGTTCTTACCGAACACGTTGGAAATGCCAATATCACGCAGGCGGGGGAGAGCGCTGTAAATAAGCTAAAGGCCTCCGAAATCTATGAGAAGGATTGTCGGTGGCTTCGCGAGGCGGACATAGTGATAGCCGAAGTAACGCAGACCTCGCTGGGGGTGGGCTATGAACTCGGTTATGCCGAAAGCCTTGGCAAACCGATAGTATGTCTCTATCGGCCCACTCCGGAGAAGGTATTGACGGCTATGCTACGCGGAAATCCCCATTTTAAGATCGTTGAGTACGCGCAAGTTGGTGATCTCGAAAAAGTACTTTCGGCTATCCTGAAGTCTGTATCCCCAGTTTGATCTTTCCAAACGCTGATTGCTCTTATAGGATATTCCTGTGACCGGCTATTCCCGCCTGAATCCATTTCCAGCTCCGCTGGTGCTTAACCGCCTGCTTTCCGGGAAGGGTTCATCCAAAGAGGTGCGTCAGATTGCCTTCGATCTGGCCGGAAGTGGAATGGAATACCGCGTGGGGCAGTCTTTGGGCGTGTGTCCCTCCAATGCCCCGGAAAACGTGGATGCCCTCTTGCGCGCGGCAGGCTTTGGCGGTCAAGAACAAGTAACGCTTCCAAAGGCCATCGCTCCGGTTTCCCTTCGCGAGGCTCTCCTGAAGGAATTCCATCTGGGTGCCCCGTCCCCAAAGATAGTGGATGCCCTTGCCGCCGCTGCTCAGGAGCCTGTACAGAAAGCCCGTCTTGAGGAGCTTCTCAGGCCGGAGAGCGCCGCGCAGCTCACGCAGTTTCTCTCCGAGCGGTTTTTTGTCGATCTCTTTGAAGAGTTCCCGTCGGCCAGAATCCAGCCCCAGCAGCTTGTCGATGGCATGAAGAAGCTTCAGCCGCGCCTTTATTCGATCGCCTCCAGTCCCAAGACCGTGGGAACTCTTGTCGAACTGACGGTGGGCATTGTCCGCTATGCCACGAACGGCCATAACAGGGACGGCGTCTGTTCCACCTTCCTGGCCGACCGTCTTCCCCTGAATGAAAAGGCGCCGATCTTTGTCTGCGATAGTCCCTTCAAGCTGACCGACGACGATTCCGCCCCTATTATCATGGTGGGGCCTGGCACGGGGATCGCGCCCTTCCGTGCCTTTCTGCAGGAGCGCGCAGCCCGCAAGGCTTCCGGCAAGGCCTGGCTTTTTTTCGGCGATCAACATCGCGGCCACGACTTTCTTTATGAGGAAGAGCTTACCGGAGCCCTCAAGCAGGGGGTGCTGACACGCTTGGACTTGGCCTGGAGCCGCGACCAGGAGGAGAAGGTCTACGTGCAGGATCTGATGCGCAAAAATGCCGCCGAGCTCTGGAAGTGGCTGCAAGACGGCGCGTATTTCTACGTCTGCGGAGACGCAAAGAAGATGGCCAAGGATGTCGATGCCGCTCTTGCGGAGGTCGTCTCACGCCAGGGCGGCATGGACGGCGCTCAGACATTGGAGTATCTCTCGGCCCTAAGAAAGTCCGGCAGATATATGCGGGACGTGTATTGAGAGGCGCAAAAGAACTCTGTTTGATGGATTGCGTTGACTTGATAATAACTCGGTCCCAGACTAGAGCAAAGTATGAGTCTTTCTGGCCCTCAAATAACACTCAATTGCGTGAGACTGGACAGGAACAAGAACCTGCCGAAAGGTGCGGAGCCGGGTGGGGAATTGTCCCATATTATCATGCTTCACGGCTGGCAGCAGGATCACAGCTCTATGCAGCTTCTGGGAGATCTTCTTTCCGCCTCGTATCACGTTCATATTCCCGATTTGCCGGGCTTTGGCGCAACTCCCATTCATGATGGTTCGTGGGGCTCCCCGGAATATGCCGAATGCGTGTACGATTACATGACGCAAGCCGGTATTTCAAAAGCCATTGTTATCGGACACTCTTTCGGCGCGCGCGTGGCTCTTCGTCTGGCGCACGCCCACCCCGAAAGTGTCCAGTCTCTTATTTTTATTGGGGGCGCGGGGTTGCCTCCAATTGGTTGGAGGAAATTCAAAAGAAATGCCAAATTGCTTCTGAATCGTCTGAAAATCACCAAGTTCGCGTCCAAGGACTATCGCGAATCCGGCCCTCTCAGACGGACCCTGGTCAAGATTGTGAATGAGGATCTCTCCGAACAAGCTGGCTGCGTTCGGGTTCCGACGCTTCTTATGTATGGCTCCAGGGATACCGAGACGCCTCCCTCATTGGGAAAGCGCTTTCATGGACTCATCAGGGGTTCCCAGTACATAGAGCTTGAAGGCAAGAATCATATGCCGTTTCTGGGCACGGGAGCTTCCTTGTGCGCCTTTTATATTCAAGGGTTTCTTTCAACACATCTAAAAAAATAAGAGTATGCTAAATGTGTTTTTTCTGATTTTAATGCTGGCTGCAGTGCTTTTCTGGGGTAACAGGCGCATTCTCAGATATATGCAGTTTTTTCAGCAGGAGGAATACGATGGCGCGCGTTTTTTGGCCTGGCTTGCGCGCAACAGGGCTTTTGACACCCGCGCCTCACTGGTGTGCGCAATCGTTCTATTGGTGGACATTCTGTGCAAAGGCGCCGTGAGTCCCTGGGAGTATTTGTTGGCGGGCCTGGCCCTTGTATGCATGGGCTTTCTGGAGGAAGATCCCACCAGGCATGGAAAGATCCTTTTAAAGATCACCGATCGCGTGCGGAGAATCCATTATGTTTTTCTCGCACTCTTCCTGGTGCAGGTAATCTTGCTGGGGATGGACGCCCATGCCTGCGGTCGGGGTTGTTCCTGGGCGGTCTGGTGTCTTTTGTTTTTGGTGGTACAGGCGATGCCGCTTATTCTGGTTCTCTCCAATATGTTTCTTATGCCTTTTGAAAAGCGCTTGCAGGGCAGTTATGTGGCCGAAGCGGCGGAGGTTGTGCGCCGGGTACACCCGTTGGTCGTGGGTATTACGGGCAGCTACGGCAAGACCTCCACCAAAACGATTCTCAACGATATGCTCTCCGCCGCGGAGCCCACTTTTACGCTTGGCCGCAGCATTAACACATTGATGGGAATCACGCGGGAGATTCGCACGCGCATGAAATATGGACAAAGATACGCCGTGATTGAGATGGGCGCGTATCAAAGAGGTTCCATCAAGAACGTTTGTGCTCTCATTCGCCCGCAGGCGGCTATCGTGACTGCGGTGGGCATCATGCATCTGGAGCGGTTTGGTTCACAGGAGAACATTTTTTTGGCCAAGTCCGAGCTCGCTCAGGCTGTGCCCGCAAACGGTATCCTGGTTATGAATGGCGATGACGCGTTGGTGCGTCGCATGGCAAAGGAGAATCCAAAGGCGCAGGTGTATTTCTACGGGTTCGACAGAAGCGCTCCGCTTGACTGTTGGATGGATAAAATTGTTCCAACCCCGACGGGTTCGGAGTTTTCAATCTTTTGGAAAGGCGTGGAGTACAGGGGAAGGACCTCATTGAGCGGAAAGCATATGCTTTCCAATATCATGGCGGCCTTCTCCATGGCCTGCGTGTTGGGTCAGGACCCGCGCCATATGCTTGCGGTAGTGGCTTCGCTGGAAGGCGTTGAGAACCGTTTGCAGGTCAAGAGGACGGGGGGCCTTACCGAGTTGCGGGACGCCTTCAATTCAAACCCTGTCGGCTTTGCTTCCGCTCTCGATGAGCTTTCCCGGGCAAAGGCCTCCCGCCGTATCCTCATCACTCCAGGCATGGTGGAACTTGGTACACAGCAGGCGGTGGCCAACGGGGCAATGGGACAAAAGGCCGCGTCCGTGTGCGACGAAGTCATTGTGGTGGGCAAAACAAATAGAGAGAGCCTGGTGGCGGGTCTGTTGAAAGGCGGATTCAAGAACGAGCACATTCACCTCTACGACAACCGAACCGCCGCCTTTGATTTTCTGAGGAAGATGCAACAGGATGGAGACGCCATTCTCATCGAGAACGACCTGCCTGACCTCTACGAAGCCAAAACGGCTGCCAATTTCTAATCCGCTTCTATGCAACGAAAAAATATCGCCATTCTTTTTGGAGGACGCTCCGTTGAACATGAGATATCTGTTATTACCGCCAGAGAAGCCCTCGGCGCGGTGGATACTCTGCGCTACAATCCCATACCTGTATACGTGACGCGCGAGGGACGCTGGATGTGCGGGCCGGTGTTGCGCGACCTGATGTTGGGGGACAACTACCGCCGAATCTTTGCCAGGGATGCCGTGAAGACGCAATTGGAAGCCTTGCTGGACGAGGTGGTCTTGCTGCCCAAGCCGGGTGTCGGCGGGCTGGTCAAGCTGGGTAGAAACGGCGTTCCACTTTCAGGGAAGAAGGCGTTGGTGCCAGTGGATGTGCTCTTTCCAGCCTTCCACGGTACTTATGGCGAGGACGGCTGCATGCAGGGACTCTTCGAACTCTCCGACATAGCCTACGCCGGATGCAACCCCCTGGCTTCTTCCATTGGAATGCATAAGCATCTTGCCAAGGGACTGCTGTTGGCTGGAGGGGTGGATTCTCTTCCCGGGCTTCTGGTTCACAAAGACGAGATGAAAAATCTTGATGCCCTGATGAGGCGCATTGCCGGCAAGATCCCGACGCCTCTTTTTGTCAAACCCTGCAACCTGGGTTCGAGCGTGGGCATCTCCGAAATTTCCATAGTCAATTCGGAAGAACGCTTGCCGGAGACCCTTTCTTACGTTTTCAGGTATGATGAGTCTGCCATCATTGAGCCCTACCTGACCACCCTGCGGGAGCTGCAGGTGGCTGTCTGCGAGGGCAAGACTATCCACGTGTCTGCCGTTGAGGCTCCCAAAGTCAAGGGAGTCAATACGGCTGCCGCGAAGTATGGCACCAATATGCTCAACGCCGGCACCAAAAATGTCAGAGATGCGGGGCTGTTCAGTTCGTCGCGCGAGTTTGATCCCCAGGACGTGGATCCGGCTGTCTTGGATCTAGTCCGTTGTTCCGGAAAACGCGTTTATGATATTCTGGGTTGTGGAGGAGTGGTACGCGTTGATTTTTTCTACGATACGAAGGCAAATAAACTGTATTTCAATGAAATCAACACGCTGCCGGGGTCGTTGTCTTACTTCCTGTATGAACGCAGGGATCCGCCCATGCTTTTTACTGTGCTCATTGACGAGATTATTCACTCGGCCCTCAGGTGCCACGCCCAAAGGGACAACTTTAACAGGACGTATGTGTTTTAAAGAATCTGAAAGGTATTTAAGGCTTTTGCGTTGTTTATGGTTGAACCTCTTCGAATCCGGCTGCCTTATAGAGTTTCCGTGTTTCGGAAAGAAACGTCTCCCACGATGTAGCTGCTTCAGCGAGTTTATAGGTCTGTTCGGTCGTTTGTGAGAACAAAGTATTGGCTTCCGGGGTATCAGATCCCTGGAAGTACAACCTCTTAAATTGCGTCTTCATTTTTAGTGATGCAATATATAGTTTTTTTTGTGCCGTAGTTTTCATGGGGTTGTTCTCTTAAGGCCTAGTTTAGCTCTTTAGCTCTGCTTTGTCAAAATTCCTCTCAACATCTCTTTGGCCACCGTTCTATCATCAAAGGGCACTATCCGTCCGCCCATCTCCTGCGTGGCTTCGTGTCCCTTGCCGGCAATCAGCACGCAATCCCCGGTCCGGGCCGCGTTGATGGCCTTCCCGATGGCCTCGCGGCGATCTTCCACAAACTCGATTGACTTCCCCTCGACGATGCCAGCTTGCATCATCTTGAAGATCTCGGAGATCTTCTCCAGGCGGGGATTGTCGGCGGTGGCGATGGTCAGATCGCTACCAGTCATGACCGCGCGAGTTATGGAGCCCCTCTTATCGGCGCTGTGTCCGCCACCGCAGCCAAAGACCGTCGCAATTCTTCCGGCGGTGATCTTTCGCAGTTCGGCGAGGGTATTTTTAAGGCTCTCCTCAGTGTGCGCGTAATCCACCACCACTTCGAAGGGCTGTCCCATATTGATCCTCTCAAGCCTTCCGGGTACCCCGGCAAAGTCTGCAAGGCAGGCTGCCGAGTCCTTGACGTTCTCCCCCAGGCTGTACGCCACGGCCATTGTGCCCAGCGCGTTCATCACATTCATCTCTCCGATCATGGGGAGGGTGGCGTTGTAGCGTCGATTGCCCAGCCTGAATTTAAAGGCGACGCCGCTTTTATTCCCCGCCATCTCCTCCACGCGTATGTCGCAGGCCGGCAGCGTCCCGTAGGTGATCGTCTCGACGTGCTCGTGGATCTCTCCATGTAGCCGCTGCCCGTACGGATCGTCCAGATTGATGATGGCCGTTTTGGGTCTGCTTCCCAGGCTGCCGTCAAAGAACTTCTTCCAGAGCCCGTACACGGCCTCCTCCTGGCCGCACTGAGCTATCAGGTTGGTAAAGATGGCCGCCTCGAAATCAAGGCCGAGTGTTCTGCCCTGCATAATGGCGGTGGGGCTTATCTCCACGATGGCGCTTTTGCAGCCGTACTCCACCATTCGGGCGAAGTATCCGGCCAAATCGATCGCCTCCGCTGTCGTCTGATGCGAAGGCATGATCCTGCCTCCAAAGTCGTTCTCTATGGTGGAGAGCATCCCGCAGTCGTTCCCCGCGTTTGCAAGCAAATGGCGCAGCAGGTGGGAGAATGTGGTCTTGCCGCGGCTTCCAGCCACCCCGATAAGGCTCAACTTCCTGTCCGCCATTCCAAAGAATCTCCGGGCGGCATCCGATATCGCGTGCGGCAGCGAGGGCACCTGAATGGTGGTGACGGGCAGTCGGGAGGGCAGGGGACGATGGCTGACAACCGCCAAGGCTCCGCGCGCTATGGCTTCCGGCACAAAGCCCATTCCGTCCACTTTCGCGGACTCCGGTACAAAGAAGAGGCTGCCGTGTTCCACCTTCCGGCTGTCGCAGGTCAGCTCCATCGGAATTTGCGTCATGTCGCCTTTTGACGCGACGATGTCAGGGAAGAGCTCCCTGAGCGTCTTGACGGGCCTGTAAAAGGCGCGCTGCGATCTCCGAAAGAGTTCCCCGAGGGCGTTGGCGATGGGTGTGTGGGTCTCAATGAAAGTGGTTGTCATATTATTTTTGGGGCTGACCTAGGTAATGAGCTTTTTTAGAAAGGAAAGCTGTTTTTTTG
>CAZIPW010000011.1:0-60238 GCA_964541675.1 uncultured Verrucomicrobiota bacterium | reverse complement strand
GTAGCGCGCTTGCATGGGGTGCAAGAGGTCGCGAGTTCGAATCTCGCCAGCCCGACCAAATAGTGACTTTGGCCAAGATAACCATTGACTATATAGCATATATTATTATTAATAATATTGCATGAAAACAAACGCATTTCTTTCCAATATTTCCCGCTTGCGTTGGAAATGTATAGCTAAGACGTACAAAGTGATTGAATCTGGCTGCGACCTTTATACAAGAGCTTTTGACGCCACTATCGGAAATATTATTTCTAAGTTTGATTCGGAATTAGAAAATAATGCTGCACTCAAAACATATGGTCTTACCATAGCTTTTGGAACTATTACCGGCGCAGCCTTTGGAAGTTGCTTCCCTACAGCTCTGACAATGGGAGGAAGCCCTAGTACTTTAGGCGGCGTTTTAACAGGAGCCATGATAGGAGGATGTGGTCTCCCAATCCTTTACACTGGGTGCTGCCTTTTAGCTAAGGGAGCAGAAACCATATCTAAGGATATGCATAGAAATATCGAGAACTTAGAGTTTTTCGGCCTAATTTAACCCACACAATATGGACCGCATTCACCTTTAGCCTAGTAGCGCGCTTGCATGGGGTGCAAGAGGTCGCGAGGCAAGAATCTCGCCAGCCCGAAGAGTTATCAGTTTTAATTATTGACAATACAATCCTATTTATTAGAGTGTATTATTATGTCAATCGATGATCTATATGAGCCTATCGGCAGGCCCAGTCCCGATGAATTGCGCAGAGAAGAAAATAGGATGGCGATCGCGATCGTGTTGGTAGTTATTCTAGGGTCTTGGGGGGTAAAGGCATCAAAAGAACGAGCAGATCGGGAAATCAAAAAAGCAAGAGCAACTGAACAGTTGCTTGGCAAAACACTATTAGCGGCAGGGTGGACGGAAGTTTCGTTCTCAGACGACAGCCCAAAAGCCTATATGCCGCCTACACAACAAACAGAGCTCCTAGAATCGATTCAGAAGATAGCAAAGACGAATCCTGCCGTATCTGACTGGCTTGGTCACAATAATTTTAAATTGAAGAACATAGCAGTTGTATCGAGTGAGAGCCGACATACTAACCAAGTGGTAGTTTTGAAAAACTGAGGTCGCGAGGCAAGAATCTCGCCAGGGCGAAGAATTCTTCCTCAAGGTGCAAATGTCAGACTCGATACCTCTTTGTTGACAGGAACCACCAGCCAGTTGCCTTGTGAAATCGACCTGGGCGTCGGGTCGTCAGTAAGAAAGCTGATGGTATATTCCTGTGGCATGGTAGCGTTCTGACCTAATCTTGAAGCAATTGCTGAGGACGCATCATTAAGAACGTCCACATTTGTGGCATACTGAGGAGGAACAAACACCGTGTAGGTGCTGTTGGAAAGGCCATCCTGGTGGTTCTTGATCGGTGGGGTATAAAGGGGAGCCTGAGAGTAGTATGCAGGATCGCTATTGAAATAAATGCTGCTGGGATCATAAACGCGGTGTTGATAAACCGGATAACCCGTTACCCGCGACACATCCACTGCAAAGGCATAATCGCGGGCTTCGGCTGCCTCCCTTTTCTTACCGTATTCGTCTGCCTTATCAAGAGCGTACATGGCCAACATTGAGACGGCGAGGGTGGATGATATTGTAAGCGGGACCCTGCCCATAGATGACGCTAACCTCGTAAAAGACTCTTTCATACTAAATACGATGACATTTTTCTCTTAATTATCAAGCAGGTTTGTTGGGCAAAAGGAGCGAAATAGAGAAATCTAATGCCCCGAGGCGAACGCTTCCACCTGCGAAACAACCGCCGTTCTTACCGATTGATCTGACATATCACCCTCCCGTACCATTTCAGCAACACGCCTCATCTTTTTAGCTTGGTCGGGATCAATGGTTTGAAGTCTGCCGGCAATTGTTAGAAGATTCCCTTGAAACTGATGTTGCCTTCTACGCACTTCATCTTTATCCGCAGTCATTGCGCATACGGTTACAGTTCCTCCTAAATAATGTTGGGCAAGACTCCATGCTTGATTGGAATTTGTAAAGTCACCAATGTTTGGCATAAGTACACAAAGATATCTTTTTTAGCGAGAAAATCAAGAGTTTTAGAACATGAATGGAGGGGAAGTGGGGGCATGAGCTCCACGACCGTAGGTATTTCTACCACGCTGATCAATCTCGCCAGGAAAGTTCCTTGGATATATGATTCCGCTATGGCAAAAGTCCAAGAGCTTACGTTTCCCCAGAAGCTGGGGATCGGGCTTGGCCTTCTGGTTTTCAGGCTGCTAATGTCGACAGTCCGCGTGCGGTTTAGCGCCAGTGCCAAGAAGGTCTTGTGGCAGACGCCCCAAAGGCGCCTGTTCCTGATATGGCACAATCGTCTGGCCATGGCGCTGATGGTCTTCGCCCGCTCCAAGGTCGATATACCGTTTACGGGGCTGGTCAGCGCGTCGAGAGACGGCGCGATGCTCACACAGGTCATGCGGAGCTTTGGCGTGCAGGTGGTGAGGGGATCCTCGTCGCGGCGCGCGGTGGAGGCCACAAAAGAGCTTATACAGGCCGTGGAAAGCGGCAGGAACATCGTCATCACTCCGGATGGGCCTCGGGGACCGATCTACCAGGTCAAGGAAGGAACAGCCACGATAGCGCAACAGCACGTGGGAGGCGTATACGCAGTAGGGTTAAGCGCCTCGCGCTTTTGGAGGTTCTACTCCTGGGACAGGTTCATTCTGCCCAAGCCATTCTCTACGATAACGGTCGACCTGATAGAGCAAGGCGGCGAAATAACGCGGGAGAGTCTTGAAAAAACTCTGCTGGCCAACAATCCCTAGAAGGCCGGTTTGAAGACCACCTTCGAGCCGGCTTTGGCGTGCAGGTTTTCGCCAGGCATCCAGGTCTGGTCATTGATGAGGACCTTGAATTCAAAATTCTCCTTGGAGTTGGTGTTCCAGTGCCAGGCATCTCCTGTCCAAGCCATCGGCTGACCCTTGTCCCAGCTCAGCCCCGCGCCCATGCCGCGGATGGAAATTGTATTGCCAAAGCCAACGTCCACCTGCGCGATGATTTCCGTTCTGACGGCCGCCGACATCGGGGCGGAGGTACCCTTGGAGGACTTGGGGGCGGACTTCGGAAGTATGAAGTTCATTGTCGAAGAGCTGCCGGGGAATTCGGCGACGGCAATGGAACGATCCTTGGTGGAGGAGGTAATTGGATTCATGGTCTTTTGAACAGTCCTTTTGCTGTTGGATTTTTTTGGGGCAGGCATGGCTGAAAATGATTTAGCTCTATTGTAACAGCAGGTGAACAGTCCTTTGCAAGAGGAAATAAATTATAAATAAAACGCCTAGCAAGGGCGGCACAGTGGAAACTGCCAAATAAGAAATGTTGCATCGGCCGATGGCGGAGCGTAGGATTTCCGTCATGCGCCGCTCATTTTCACTCATTGAGCTCCTGGTTGCTCTTGCGGTCTTGGGTACTATCGCAGCCATTATTATCCCAAAATTCCAGAATGTTCAGCATCAGGCAGTACAGGCGACGCTGGCAGCCGAAGTGAATCAGATTCAGAGCAGTGTTGAGCAATGGTTTGCCCTGGGCGGCACAGCCAAGACAGGTGATCTGTACACATCTGGAGATAATTTTTTTCCCGGTGATCCTGATTATACGCCACAAAACATCGCAGCAGCCAACCTCGCCGGCCGCATTTTGACCGTCCTAAGCGGCAATAACATCGAGCAAAGTTTCGGCGATATGAGTCATGGGTCAACCTCTTACCCTTACGCCCGCGTTCCAGGCGGTTCTTATTTAAGCGGTGACGTCAGCGATTCCTCCGGCCCCATGAATTCCACCAGTGTTTCCCTTATTGCCAACCCTACTTCTATCTACAATGGCGCACCCAATGGCCTATACGTCCCCGGTGCCACCAATGGCTATGTTGCCACTTACATTGATGATGAGAATAATTGGTGGGCTGTAATGATGGATCCAAATACACATCAGGTCTGGTTCCGTCAAATTGTCACGGGCTGTAACCCCGTCTGCGAATACATGGACGCAACCATTCCGTCACCACCTCCTGCCGGTTATTAAGAGCCACGGTCTACCGCGGAACGCGTGTGTCAGAGGAATGGACGATTATCTGAAATTCTCATTTAACGCCTGTAAATTTTCCCGTCTTGGGGTTCTTTTTACATTTTCTCCACGGGTACACCAAGCCATTCATCGCGATATAAATGCCGCAGGGAAGCGCCTGTATGGCCCCGACGGCAACACCTATGTTGAAAACGGCATCCGAGTTGTAAAATCTTTCGGGAACCGCGGCACCCGTCAGAATGATGGTTTTATTACTGATGCGTGAGAGCGCCCTTGCCGTCTTGTGAAAAGTATCCGTACCGTGGGTAATCACGATTTTATCCGCCGTGGAGCCGAGACATACCTTTAATATGCGCTTCCGATCCCCGTCGGTCAGATCCAGACTGTCCTTTTGCAGGAGGGGGAGCACCTTGAAAGAGAATACGGGATTTGCCTTCTCCAGAATCCTGCCAACAGCCGGTCTCGCGATTACAAAAGGATAGGCACCCGCGGATTTCGGGTAGTCTTTGTCTATGGTCCCGCCAGTCTGTATAAAAAGCAGTTTCATGTGGAGGCACTCTCAAACGAAGTCTGGAGCCGAGGGGATTCGAACCCCTGACCTACTGATTGCGAACCAGTCGCTCTACCAACTGAGCTACGACCCCGACTAGAACGCCAATACTAACGCAGGTTACCGTGGTCTTTCAATCTTAAAGAATCAGTGCCGAGACGACGCTTCGGTCTTGTGGGCAGTAACAAGCCGCTGTCTGATCCTTTGACGGTAGAGCGGGATGCAGATGGTGATACCTCCCAGGAGCAAATATGACGGAAAGAGAAGTTCGGAGAGGCTCCCGCTCTTGGCGGCGGCCAGGGCGGTGAGAGCGTTCAAAATACCGGCCAGATAGGTGGGGACGCTTTCGGTATCGGGCGCATTCCATGCCTTGATATAGGTCGGAAGAGAGGCCATGAAGTCGGACAGGACTGCCAAAACAATGGCCCAAAGGGGCTCCAGCGTCAATTGCCAGGCTACAAGCGCCGCCACGGACAGACCCCCGCAAAGAAAATCAAAGACCCCCAGTTTCCAATAGGCATTTTTGTTGAACAGGCAAGTGACAAAAACAGCCAGACAGATGAGTCCTGAACCAAAGACGGGGATTGTGGCCCAGGTGGCTCCCTTGGAAAGCGCCGCGAAGGCCCCGATGAGCGGAGTCAGCCCCCACATGAACCAGCTGACGGCATTGGGTCTGGCGTGACCCGCCCAAACATCCCGCAAGTATATCCAGGTGCAGTAGATATTCAGAGCCACGCCCCAGAATGTCAGGTATTTAAGCATGGAGCTTTTCTATGGCCATCTCAAACATACGATCGTCGGCCTCGCGCGTGCGCCAGCCAGCGTGCGGGGTAATGAAGAACCGATCAGCGCCGAGCTCAAAAAGATTCCTCTGCGGACTCTCCCAAACTTTGGCGCCTTCAGCGTAGAAGGAATCAAAGGCCGCGCAGGCAAGACGCCCAGAGGAGAGCGCGGCATGGAGAGAGGCTGGATCGACCAACTCTGCCGAGCTGGTATTCACAAGAATCGCGCCCTTCTTGAGCTTATTTATAGCTTCCGCATTCAGAAAGAGTCCGGCTGACTTGGGAATATGCAGGCTGAGAATATCGCTCTTTGAGAGAAGATTTTGAAGCTCACTGTAACGCCCTTTCATTTCTTCTTTGGCGCCCGAACGGCTCCAATAAGAGACTCTCATGCCCAAACCCCTGGCAATGATGGATACCTGCTGGGCAATGGGACCGCTGCCGATCAGTCCCAACCGCTTGCCTTTAAGCTCCGTGCCGGTCTGGTTCTTCCACTCTTTTTTGCCAAAGTCTTCCAACATCTTGGCAGCTTTGCGGGCTGCCATGAGCATCAGCATGATGGTAAGTTCTGCCACAGCACGGGAATTGGCGCCCGGCGTATTATAAATCACGATACCCTTCTTGGCGGCAGCATCGGCATCTATGTAGACCTTGTAATCAACACCCAGAAAGATGATCTTTTTGAGGACATCGGAGGAGTTGATGACCTTGGCGGTACAGCTCTCTATGCCGCCGCTGATATAAACGTCGAAGCCCTTGATGCCTTCACAGAATTTGGCCTCATCGACATACACATCCGCGGGAACATTGACCACTTCAGCGCCCGTTCTTGTGAGCTCTTTAAGAGCCCAGGGTGGTAATATACCGGTAACAAGAATCTTCATAAATTGCGTAATTTGTCGGCGTTGTCTGTCTGCATAAAATACTGGTTGGCGACCAGTCCGCCAATCACAAAAGCAATACCCATATACTGCAGCGGCGTCAAGATCTCGCGGATGAGGAGCGCGGCGAAGGCGCATAAAAGCCAAAGGCAAAAGCTGCCCCAACGATAAAGAGAGTTCCTTGACGGTTGTCCTTTTTAAGCATGGGCCACTTTACGCATTAATATAAGACTTCCCGCTCTTGTAGGCATCTATCATTATCTTGGAAGGCACAAATAAGGGGAACGGAAGCCTCTCCAGCGGGTACCAGGTCCAGGCCTCAAGTTTTTCGGGTTCGGTATTCATCGCTTCCCCGCTTTCCCAATCGGCCACGAAACAGACATTCACAAAATGCCTGGGTCTGTAGTGGAGAATGTTGGCCAGCACCAAAAACCGCAGGTTCTTGATTTTGATTTTATCGCCGCACTCCTCACTGAACTCACGGAGAACCCCCGCTTCGAAGGACTCTCCGTTTTCCAGCTTGCCGCCAGGAAAGGAATACTCGCCTGTACCTAATGCGCCCTTGCGCCTGGCCAACAAAACTTGACCTTCCCTCAGGATCATCAGACCCAGCGCAGGAACCGGCTTTAATTTTGGCTCCAGCATAGAACACTAGGCATCTTTGTAGATAACTCCATTTTTGTAGGCTTCCAGCTGGATTTTTCCGGCAGGGAATAGTAGCTCTGGCGGATTGTTCAAGGGGGACCATTCCCACCCCTCACACAAGTCAGGTTCAGCATTTAGTGGTTCACCTTCTGCCCATTCGGCGACAAGCCCTATATGGATAGAATGCTTGGGCATATAATCCTTCTCGTTGTACAAAACTTGAAAACGGATGTTCTTGATCTTAAGCGAGTCGCCACATTCCTCTCGCATTTCGCGCAGGACACAACCTTCAAAGCTCTCGCCATATTCGAAATGTCCCCCTGGAAAACCCCATTGGCCTGCGCCATGTCTACCCTTGCGCCTGCCTACCAAGAACCTGTCACCCTTGACAATTAACAGACAAACGCCTACCTCAACTCCACTTTCCATAGTAAAATCTTATAGACTTTGTTCTAGAGGAAGTCAACGCGGGGCACGTCTATCCATAAGTAATTTAGGAAGAATGACAAATTTTAGAGCCCAAGTCCATATCCATGCCTTCTTATGTGTTTCGATTGCGGCAAAATCCTATCGCGCTTGAAAATCCTTCAAGCAAATCATCCCATCCCGGGCCGCTATAGTGAGTCCCTCCGATGAACGGCTGATGATACTGCCAGGTGGGAAGCTGTGCACACTATTCCATCCAGAAGCCTCCTTAACCAGTAAATTTCCTGTGGCAATAGATGTATAAGATCCAACCCTGCCAAAGGCCCGGACTGTCCTTAAGACATCGGAAACTTTTTTTGAAAAATCCAATGTTCTTTCTTCGTCGGTAGGCATCTTCCAATAACTGCCCCCCTGTTGCGGTTTGGCGTTTTCCCAGCGGCTTTCGAAATCTTGAAAAAGTTCCCGCGTTGCGGTGGCGGCAGCCGTCAGCATCTTACAAAGAAGTGTTTCATAGTTTTCCTTTTCCAGCACGGGAAAACGCTCCTGGCAGAGCAAATCCCCCGCATCAAATCTGTGGGCAAGTTTGTGAATGGTAACTCCGGATTCGGACATTCCCTTGAGTATAATATGCGGAAGAGGCCAAGGGCCTCGGCCCTCCGGCAGGAGAGAAGGATGAATATTCATACCCTTTATGCCCCGTCTAGACAAGGAGTCCGCCGGTATACGGTAGGCATAGGCAGCGCTTAACAAAAATTCGCAATTCATACGCGATAACATTTCGACATCGGTCTCTTCCACCCTGCCTTGCTTAAGAGTGATCCCATTTTGTCGGCAGATGCCGCCAATAATCTGATTGCTACTTGTAACATTATCGACGGGATGGCAAAAGGCCGCAACCAATTGATGCCTCAGCGAAATCAATTCACACAGACAGTCGCTAAAATAATCAGAGCCGCAATAGGCAAACCTCATACGGAAATCCTCGTCTTATTTAAACAAAAAACAAGGGCGCACTGGAAGAACTACCCTTCGATCTTCCCCGTCAGCCACGCTGCCAGCTCCTCCTCTTTGAGGCGGATCTGGGTCGTGGTGTCGCGGTCGCGGACGGTGACAGTACCATCCTCCAGCGTCTGGAAGTCCACGGTAATGCCGAAAGGGGTCCCGATCTCGTCCTGACGGCGGTAACGCCGTCCAATCGCGCCACCTTCGTCGTAGTCGATGCGAAACTTCTTGCGCAGGTCGTTGTAGATCTTCTCGGCCCGGGCCTTGAGCTCTGGCTTGTTCTTGAGGAGCGGGAATACCGCCGCTTTGAAGGGAGCCACTCTGGGCTTTAAGCGCAAAACAACGCGCTTCTCGCCCTCGATCACGTCCTCATCGTAGGCAGACAAGAGGATCGCCACCATTGTACGACCAAGCCCCCAAGAGGGTTCTATGACATGAGGGATATACTTGGTTTTTGTGGTTTCGTCGAAATACTCCATCGACTTGCCGCTGAACTGCTGGTGCTGGCTCAGATCGAAATTTCCGCGGGCGGCAATTCCCATCAGCTCTTCCTTGCCAAAGGGAAACTCGAAGAAGATATCGGTGCAGGCTTTCGCGTAATGGGCCAGCTCCGCTTTTTCATAGACGTGCTCGCTCATCTTCTCGGCGGAGACGCCAACGCTGGCAAACCAGGCGCGACAGGCAGCAATCCAGTCGGCATGAATCTTTGGCCAGACGTCATCGCCAGGGGGAATGAAGTACTCCAGCTCCATGTGCTCAAACTCGCGTACGCGGAAAATAAAGTTGCGCGGCGTAATTTCGTTGCGGAAGCTGGTACCGATCTGCGCGATACCAAAGGGGACCTTGACGCGTCCGGTATCGACCACGTTCTTGAAGTTGGTAAAAATACCCTGCGCGGTTTCGGGACGCAGATAGGCGATGGAAGAAGAGTCCTCCAGCGCCCCCACCTGAGTTTTGAACATCAGATTGAATTGGCGGGGAGCTGTCAGACTGCCGGGTTTGCCGGTGGCTGGCGATGGAATAAGCGGGATCTCTGCCTCGGTCGCCTGCGTAAAGGGCTTCAGATCGAGGGGCTCCAGCTTCCCCTGCTTTTGAAGCTTTCTCTTCATCTTGTCGGCCATCTCATTGGCCTCTTCGATATAACCCTCTCCCTTCAGTAGACTGATATAGCCAATAACAATCCCATCGACTTTGACAGCCGACCACATCAGATGATCGGCACGATAGCGCATCTTGCTCTCCTTGCAGTCCACCATAGGATCATTGAAAGTAGCCACATGCCCGCTGGCTTCCCATACCTTGGGGTGCTGGATAATGGCGCTGTCCAATCCCACCATGTCGTCGCGCATATGAACTATGTCATGCCACCAGGCCTGTTTGATATTGTTTTTGAGCTCCACGCCCAGGGGACCATAGTCAAAAAAACCGTTGATACCGCCGTAGATCTCCGAAGCCTGAAAGATGAACCCCTTGCGTTTGCAAAAGGCCACCAGCGTTTCCATCGTCAGGGGCGACTTTGGGGATGTCGCAGCAGTATCGGTCATAGAGATGACATTATAAGGGTGAAATGGCCTGACGGTCAATCCACACTCAGGCGATGGGCCTTAGCGTTACTCTCCGCGTTCTTGGGTCAATATCCAGGAGAATGCCTTTCCTCCGCACCGTTTCACACACTTCCCTTTTTGTTACATCATCTATATCCCGCAAGAATTTCTCCAAGTGGAATGCACAGACGCTCTCTTCTGGGGGAGGATACCTGCGAAGACACTGAAGAATGTTAGGCTCAAGGTGCCCGTGAAGCACCGTACCAACGGGTCCAGATCCTAAGAGGTACATAAGTACCGAATGGTGTGTTATCTTCAAAGAAGGCATAGGAATATAATAATCACATAAAGGTAGTTATAATCAAAATAAATATTGATTTCCTTGCGCAGAAGGAAATTGCACGGATAATGTTAACCCATGCTCGCTATTATTGTACCAGTTAGACGCGCCTCCACCCGGCTACCCGACAAACCCCTGTACGAGATCAAAGGCAAGCCTCTGGTGCTGCACGTGGCCGAAAGACTCAGGGTAGTGGCAGGCGATATACCCACCTACTTTGCCGTAGACGATCAAACCGTAAAGGAGACCCTGGAGAAAGCGGGATTTAACGCCGTTATGACCGACCCAGACCTGCCCAACGGCACCTGCCGGGTAGAGCAGGCCAATCGCGAAATCAAAGCGGATCTGGTTATCAACTGCCAGGGAGACGAGCCAGGCGTACGGAAAGAACATATCGAGCTACTGGCAGACAGCCTGAAAAAGGGGGCTCCCATGGCAACGCTGGCTCTGGGGGAGTTCACCGATGAGGAGTTCATGAACCCCAACCGCCCCAAAGTGGTGGTCGGGTCCTCCGGACAGGCTTTGTATTTCTCGCGCTGGCCCATTCCATACGACAGGGGGAACTCCGGAGTGCTCTCAAAGCAGATGCTAGAGCTATGCCATGAACGCGTGGGGATTCACCAGGGCCTCTACGCGTATACAGCGGAGTTTTTAACTACCTACGCAAAGCTCCCAGCCTCCCCCATGGAACAGATCGAAAAATTGGAACAATTGCGTGTGCTGGAAAACGGATACCCGATCCATGTGCGGTTTAACAGCCTTCCGATGCAGGGAATAGACACCCCTGAGGACGTTAAGATCTACGAGAAGCTTTTGAAGTAGGACCTATAGGACGCATGAGACCCCTTTTCAAATTTCTCCATTAAGATAGTGCTTCCGAACGTTCTCCGGAAAGCGCTCAATTGCATAACGAAGAGCCGTACGTCCCATATGAGTATAGTGCTTTTTAAGGAATTCTTTCAAGACCTGCTGACCGCATCTTTTGCCGACCTCGCGGAGCATCCAGCCGGTGGCCTTTTGAAGAAGATCGTGTTTCTCTTTCAGGAGAATTCTGGCGATAGCCAAAGCCGGAGTATGCTTACCCTGCCGGATAAAGTAAAAGGTGGATACCATTGCAATGCGCTTCTCCCAAAGATTACCCTCGCGGGCACATTTCTTGGCAACGGGCAGAAGCCTTGTACCGTAAGCGGGCCCCAGAATCTTGTAGGCAGACATATCGACCAGATCCCAGTTGTTGACGCCTGTACGATGCTTCCAATACAGGCGGGCGATCTCCAGGCGGCGGGAGGGCTCTGACTTGGGCATCTGAAGAATCCATATATTGAGGGCAATGGCACGCTCTTCGTGAATGGGAGAACTCATAAGGCTTGCAAGAATCCGGTCGGATACTGTGACGAATCTTCTGGCAAAGTCCTGCATCTGCGAGGAGTTCAGCCCGATGAATTTATCGCCTTCACCGTACTCGCCCTTGCCGGTCTTGAAGAAACGCAAGCATCCGGCGGCTCTCTCGGAAGAACCCCCGGCTCGGATGGCGGCACGGATACAAGATAGAGAAACCTCTTCGCCTGCACATCGATTGGTTGCCATCATTTGTTTCGCTTGTGAATGACAATCCGGCTGCCGTCGGGATCAGAGATGACAGCCATCCGGCAGACCCCCGTTTCGAACGGTTTTTGGAAGAACTTTACCTTTTTCTTTTTCAAGGCGCTGACAAAACCGTCAAAGTTATCCACTTCCAAAGCCACACACACGCCCTCGGCAGTTGGGCCGGGCATATCTTTGTCAGCAACAATGGCCAGGACGGTTCCACCGATATTGTACTCGATCCAGGTACTGTGTTTGCCCTCGTAGACGCTCGTGGCTTTTAACCCAAGTATGCTCTCGTAAAAATCCCGGGAGCGGGCGATGTCCAAGACAGGATAGCGGATGAAGGCAATCTCTTTTATTTTCATGCCGGACCTTATGATCAAACACAAAACCCAGTCAAATTATAATTTCCACAACAAGCAATCTTCTCCAGCTAGGCTGTTATTCAGGGAGGTGTTCATTTTGCATATCTCCGCAGCGCCTCTTCTGCGCAGGAGCGCATCTCAAGGGACTGGAACTCGGCAGTCAAAGCGGCAGGGTCCAGTCGGCCTTCGGTGCGGGAGGAAGGAGAGAGTTGTCTGCGGTGAAGGGTCACCAGCTGGCGGTTCTTTTTGAGGAGTTCCTGGGCCTCGTAGACCTTGTTCTGGCAGCTTTTGGGGGAGAGTCTCCCGCAGTTGTCGATGATGCCTTCAATATTCTTATATGCCTTGAGCCACTCCGCGGCGCGTTTGGGTCCGACTCCCTCAATACCAACCACGTTATCCGAAGAGTCCCCCATGATGGCCAGATAGTCGGCCATCTGTTCGGGCGTCACGCCAAAGCGTTCCTCGACTGCCGCGCGGTCGTAGCGTTTCCAGTCAAGCTTCGGATTGGCTGTCGGCGGCGGGCGCAGAAGATTGATCCTGTCATTCACGCATTGGGCAAAGTCCTTATCCGAACTTGCAATAATTACCTCCCCGCCGCCATCGGCCACTTCCCAGGCACGGGAGGCCAGAAGATCATCGGCCTCCAACCCCTCCTCGCGGTAGGAGGAGATGCCCATGAGAGAGGTGAGCTTGCGGATTGTGTCGAACTGCCTGACCATCGCTTCTGGAGCCGGCTTGCGATTGGCCTTGTACTCGACAGAAAGGCCGTTCCTGGCGTTGGAGGCGCTGTCCCAAAAAACCTCTATGACGGCGGAAGCGTGGTCATCGGAGAGCATCCAAAGGGTCTTGCACCATCCGTAGATGGCGCCCGTTGGGAAACCATCTGTGGAACGGGTCAGCTCCGGCATACCGTAGAAGGCCCGATAAACAAAGTTACTGCCGTCAATGAGTAGGTACATGGATCACTTCTGCGTCGCGGCGGCTTCCGGGGTTAATTGGACCGTCTGGCGATAGCCGTCCTTCTCAAGAGTAACATTCTGGGGACGATTGGGCTGATTTGAGTTGTCGCAGATATGCCAACCATCGATCGTATCTGCATGTCCACGCAGGGTCTCAACAGTACCGTTTGAAAGCTTTAGGATGAAAAACCATTCAGGCCCGGCCCCTTTGCCACTGATACCTGCGCGGTTGACGCAACCAATGAGCTTGGGGACGTCCTGCCGGGGTGCAGAAGAAACCGTTGAAGCAACAGGGTCCGCACCAAGGACGGTGACAGAAAGCAAGAAGAAGAGGAGGACGCGCATGGAATGATTCTGGCAGGAGCGCCTCTCAAAGGCAAGAAGACACGAAACCGTTTTGGAATTGGCGGGCCGCTGCGCGTCCCCTATCCTTCCGGTATGTCCATTACTAATTACTCCCAGCCGTTGCCGACTCCCGAAGAGCTACTAGTTCAACTGCCAGCCAGTGACAAGGCTCTCCGGACAGTTCAACGGGGAAGATCCCAAATCCAAAAGATTCTTGGGGGTAAGGACCGACGCTTTATGATCTGGTTGGGGCCTTGTTCCATCCATAACACATCCGAGGCACTCGAATATGCCAGGAGGGTAAAAGCGCTGTCTGGCCGGGTACAGGATCGGCTCCTGCTTGTCATGCGTTGCTACCTTGAAAAGCCGCGCACCACCATCGGCTGGAAGGGCTTGATTAGTGAACCCGACTTGAATCGACGTACCTGTTATGAAAAGGGGTTAAAGTCAGCCAGGTCACTTCTGCTTGAGATAGCCGACATGGGTGTATATGCGTGCACGGAATTCCTGGAGCCAATGGCGGCGGAATACACAGCCGATCTGATAAGCACCGGAGCCATCGGAGCGCGCACCGTCGAAAGTCAAATTCACCGGACAATGGCCAGCGGGTTGCCACTGCCTGTCGGGTTCAAAAACGGAACCGACGGATCCATCCAGACCGCAATAGACGCCATGACAGCGGCAACGAGCAAGCATACTTGCCTCGGAATCAACGCGAAAGGCCGCCTATGCGAAATATCGACCTCCGGAAATCCCCATACCTTCGTGATTCTGCGCGGGGGAAGATCTGATACCAACTATGATCATAGTAACATCTCGGCAGCCATCGAACTTTTGAGGAAAAACCACAAATCTCCGGCGATTATGGTGGACTGCAGTCATGGAAATTCCAGGAAGGAGTACCGCAATCAAAGCGGCGTCTTTAAGGATGTTCTGCGGCAAAGATTATCCGGAAATACCTCCATCGTAGGTGTCATGCTGGAAGGCAATCTGAAGGAAGGCGCGCAGACGCTGGCAAACCCTCGCCAGCTCTTACCTGGCATTTCTATTACCGATGGATGCATCGGATGGGAGGAAACAGCACAATTAATAGACGTAACATATACTCATATGGCTCAAACTGCCTGAAATCTCTTGACAGTTGCACTGCGAGAAGTTGGGATATTATGGGGCCGTCAGGATGAGTATTTGATCTCGCCCCCGCCAATCATAATTTTTGACATATGTCATTACCATTTCCGGAATTAACTGCTCAGGAAGCCGCCGCCATGATACAGAATGGCCAGACAGTCGCCTGCGGTGGTTTCACCCCGGCTGGCTCCCCCAAGGCAGTTCCCACTGCGCTTGCCGAACTAGCTCAGACAAAACACGCACATGGAGAGGAATTCAAAGTAGGTCTTCTGTCGGGAGCTTCAACCGGCCCCTCCGCGGATGGAGCCCTGGCCAAGGCGGATGCCTTTGCGTGGAGAGCCCCGTATCAAACCAACGCGGATCTGCGCAGATCCATTAACGACGGCAAGACCCCATACTTTGATATGCACCTGTCATTGGTGCCACAATACGTTCGTTATGGTTTTCTGGGAGAGGTGGATTGGGCAATCATAGAAGCCTGTGACGTAAAATCCAACGGGGAAATCGTGCTGACCACCGGCGTCGGAGCCGCTCCAGCCTACTGCGCCGCCGCGAAGAAAATCCTTATTGAGATGAACTCCACTCATCCCAGAGAGCTGTTTGGGTTGCATGACATCTATGAACCACTCAACCCGCCCAATAGACGCGAGATACCAGTCTACAGACCATCGGATCGTATAGGCAAACCCACCATAAAAGTAGATCCAAAGAAGATATGCGGGATTGTAAAGACCGACAAGGCCGATGAAGTCAGAGACTTTGAGCCGGGCGACGCCACAACGGAGAAGATTGGAGAGAATGTCGCTCAATTTCTGGTTGGCGAGATCCGCGCGGGCAGGGTGCCCCCCTGCTTCCTGCCGATTCAGTCCGGAGTGGGCAACATTGCCAACGCGACGCTTAATGCGATGGGCTCCACACCTGAAATTCCCAGCTTCGAAATGTACTCGGAGGTACTTCAGAATGGCGTGATTGAGCTCATGAAGACCGGCAAAATCAAGTTTGCCAGCGGTTCTTCCCTGACCGTCAGCCAGCAAGCGCTCAAAGACCTCTACTCGTCACTAAAAGAGTTCCGCCACAAACTGATTCTGCGCCCGCAGGAGATATCCAACTCGCCGGAAGTAGTGCGGCGACTGGGCATCATCGCCATCAATACCGCCATTGAAGTGGATCTTTACGGAAACGTGAATTCCACGCACATCATGGGGAAGAACATTGTCAATGGCATCGGAGGATCGGGAGACTTCACAAGAAACGCGTATATTTCCATCTTCACGTGTCCGTCGGTTGCCAAAGACGGGGCTATCTCAACAATTGTACCGCTGTGCTCGCATATAGACCACTCTGAGCACTCGGTGCAGGTCATCATTACCGAGCGCGGGATAGCCGATCTGCGGGGCAAAAGCCCCCTTCAAAGGGCGCATCTCATTATAGAACATTGCTCACATCCGGACTACAGCGAGGCTCTTAAAGAGTATCTGGCGCTAACCGGATCGGGACAGACCCGGCAGAGTCTGGACTACGCCTTTGCGTTTCACCGTCAGTTTGTCAGGACTGGCAGCATGAAGGGCGCGCCCCTCAAGGCATAGCGGAAAAGACAAACTTTACAAGGATATGGCGCTGGAGACCTCCTTATTCGACTATTCCCTGCCCTCCGATGCGATTGCCCAGCATCCCTCCCAGAAACGAGATCATTCCAGACTCATGGTGGTACGCCGGAATAACCGAAGCGTCGAGCACCGGCATTTTTACGAGTTACCAGAGATACTCGGCGGGCTTCCGCAAAGACCGGTTCTTTTCAGAAACACAGCGAAGGTGATCCGTGCACGTCTTTTTCTTCAGAAACAAAAGGGCTCACCCGTTGAAATATTGCTTTTGCGTCCGGCAAGTAGCGACAGACTGTGGTGGTGCCTTTGCCGCGGGTTGAGAAGACTTCAGGCAAATGAGTGCCTGCTTCTTGCAGACGAGGCAGTCGCCAGGCTCCGGGAAAAGAGCGCCACGGGAGAGGCTCTTTTCGAGTTCTCCGAATCTCCCCTGGCGCTTTCGGAAAGGATCGGCAGCCTGCCTCTGCCACCCTATATCGCACGCAAAATCGGGGACGGAAACGAGGAGGAAGACCGCGTCAGATATCAAACCGTATATGCCAAAGAACCTGTGGCAGCGGCGGCACCCACCGCAGGGCTGCACTTCTCCCCAGAACTGATCTCCACACTGGAAAGACAGGGATGCCGTTTTGAAGATCTGGTACTCCATATCGGGCTGGACACCTTCAGGCCCATATCCACGGAATACATAGAGGAACACAAGATACACACGGAAATTTATGAGCTCTCTTCCAGCGCGGCAAAGGCGATACAAGCCCCCGATCTTTTCAAGCTGGCTGTCGGAACCACCAGTTTGAGGACCCTGGAAGACTATACCCGCAGGGGATACCCGGCGGTCCTTACGCAGGCAGCCGACATCTTCATATACCCGCCGCAAAAGGTTGTCTCCGCAGACGCCCTCATCACCAATTTCCATCTGCCCAAGAGCACCCTTCTATGCCTTGTGTCAGCCTTTCTGACTCCGGGCAGCCTGGACGGAATCGCGTGGCTGAAGAACCTGTACACGGAAGCCCTTCAACAAGGCTATCGTTTTTACAGCTACGGGGACGCCATGCTTATTTTGTGATGAGCACTTCGCTGACCGGAAAACGGACTTTTTTGGCATGGGCGTATTTATCGCCTTCAGACCGGTATCCCAAAGCACACGCAACCACTGTCTTGTAACCGATGGATCCCAGTTCCAAGACGGAGTCATAAGCGGCAGGATCAATACCCTCAAGCGGGCAGGTATCAATTCCCAGCAGGGCCGCGGAGGTCATCAGATTCCCGATGGCAATGTAGCACTGGCGGGCGGCCCACTCAAAGGCCATTTGTGAGCGCGGGCCTTTTACCATGACATCCACAACGCGCTGTTTATAGCCCTCTACGCTTGAGACGGGCACGCCGCGCACCGTGGCGACCCTCTCTATGTGCCTTTGGACATCCGATTCATTGAGTTTCGCGCGGGCGGCAAAAACAACCAGATGGGATGCGTCGGTTATTTGCGACTGATCCCAGGAGACTGGTTTCAATTTGGAACGCAGGGTCGGGTCCGAAACAAAAATAAACTTCCATGGCTGCATACCGAAGGAGGACGGGGTTAAAACGAGGACCTGTTCCAAGGTCGCCAGATCCGAGGGGCTTATCTTTCTGGCAGGATCGAAAACTTTTGTGGCATAGCGCCAATTGAGCGCGCGAAGGAGGAATTCTCCCGATAACGTGGGTGTGGTGGAGGTGGATGACATAAATACTCTGGCAGATTGAATTATAGCAAAGATGTCAATCCTTGCCTCCAGCCGCGGGATCTATATAATAAAATAACTGACGTCGGTATACCTCAAGTGGGTATGGGGGCACCGCCCCCAATCTATTTCCCCGCCCTCAGGGCGGGGGCAGTGGGTGGGTGTTGTACTGATGTCATAATAAAATACTATAGGGCGGGAATATGCTTCAAAGATTATTCAGCTGGTCACCGATAACAAAACTCACGCCCAAACGCGAGACCGGTGATTGGGCCGAGATGCTGGCAGCCGAAGAACTCATAAAAAAGAAATACCAGATACTGGAGCGCAACTGGACCCACGTTCATGACGAGCTGGATATTATCGCCAACGAAGACGGGCAGGTGGTTTTTGTCGAAGTCCGCGCGCGAACAGAGGATGCCAAAGTGCCGGGCTATTTCAGCCTTACAAAAAAGAAAAAGACGGCACTGCGACGTGCCATTATGGCGTATCTGCGAACACGCCCGGAATGTGGATGGCGTTTTGATGTCATAGAGATCAGCTATAAGAATCGGCAGGAATATGAACTCCATCATTACGAGGGGGTCCGTTTATGAATTGTCCCTTTGAAAAGAAATATCCTTCCAGTCTCAGGCGGGATGATGAGTACTACATGACTCTGGCCTATAACCTGGCCATTGAGGCGTACAAGGCAGAAGAGGTGCCCGTCGGGGCTCTTATCGTCAAAGGGGCCGAAGTCATTGCCTCGGCCAGGAACCAGGTGGAGAAACTGAAGGATCCGACCGCCCACGCGGAGATGCTTTGCATTACCCAGGCCGCTGACACAATCAAGGACTGGCGGCTGGACGGTTGCATCCTGTACGTTACCAAGGAGCCCTGTCCCATGTGCGCGGGAGCACTCATGCTGGGACGAATAAACAAAGTGATCTACGCGACTTCAGATCCCAAGATGGGGGGAAACGGCGGAGCCATAAGCATTCACCAGCTCCCCGGCAGTTTTCATAGGTACGAAAGCCAGCAAGGCCCCCTGAGGGAGGATTGCACAGCACTTATAAAGGCCTTTTTTGAACAAAAAAGGCAAGAGACATAAAAAAAGCTCGTCCGGAGTAACCCGAACGAGCTGTAACGAAAGGCTCTCTCGCCAAAACTACTTCTGGCAGCCGCAACCGCAGCTGGAAGAACTCGCGGAAGAAGTGGAGGAAGCGGGAGCAGAGGACTTCTTCTGCTTTTTGGACGAAGTTGTATTCGTGGAGGTGGTAGTGTTGGACATATCGGACATATTAATTATTGATTTGGAATTGTGTCTTTAAATGTAAAAGACGTGAGTATTCTCCCCCTCTCTAGCCTGTGATGCCAAGCAGGTAAAGACCCTAGATGACTTAACAGACTTATCATCAGTACGTTGAACAAATTATTCCGACATGGAAAATAGGCAGATTCTGGATTTCAAAGTTTTTTAGGCTATCTTGCGTGCACCCGCGAATACTCATTGAGATAGGAGAACTCCACCATATCCCTATAATAGTCTTCCAACTGTGATCTAAGCTCTTGGGCTTTATCACCTTGCGGATTAAATATGGGGGCTTTCTTCTCCTGGAGGGCCACAACAACCGCTTCGGCAGGGTTTACCTGGCTGATATATTCTCCAACTTTGGCATTTACAAGCTGCTCGAGAATTCCATCATTCAAGTCGCGTCTGGCTACTATCTTAGCCGGCGCACTCATTGTAAAGGTCTCGGGATGAATAATGGTGAAACCGGACTTGAGAGCTTCCGCCTCGAGGTGCCCGCTTTTGAAGGCTTTTTTGAGGCCATCGGCTTTGGCCGTCAACACTTTCAGATTCTCATTTTGGCGCTTCGCGTCGAGGGCATCCGCCTTTACCTTGGAGGATACCGCAGAGTACTCCTGCGGATGGGATGGGATCACCTTTGTCAGAAGAATAAACCTGCCATCCGTCTGGGTCTGCATGGCCTCGCTGAACGGCTTGCCGGAGAGAGAGAGCATTGAGAGAGCCTGCAGAGAGTCTTCGTCGGCCACCGGATCGCCTGATTTGATGGAGAGCTCTTTTAGTCCGGAGGCATGGACAAGTTCACTCCAAGCCTGTGATCCTGGAGCCATCTTATCCGAGTAGAGTTTTGAAACAACCGTATCCACGATATCGGCGGCCATACGAGCTGCCTTCGTCTGTTTAAAGAGCTTTATTGTCTCTTCGCGATGCTCAGCCAGGATAGGCGGTTTGGGCGTCCTGCCGCTGATGTTTCCTTTGTCGTCTTTTTTCTGCCACTCAACGAACTGTAAGATATTCTGGTCAAAACACTTCTGTAATTCACTCTCCGTGGGTGCCGATACTTGGGAGATAAACTTCTCTGCCGGCAAGCTATAGACCACGCCCTCCCGCGTCTCCGGCATATCGTAACGCGACTTGTTCTTTGAGAAAAACTGTTTTGCCTCGTCTTCCGATACCGTCAGGGAAGCGTCAAACGTCGGTTTGAGTGTAAATGCCTCAGTGGAGTATTGGGTATACGCGGCGTTATAGGCACGCTCCAACGTCGCGGGAAGGAAGAAAACGGCCCCGCCTAGTGCGTCTGTGAGTTGATCGAGCCGCCATCTTTCAACTACGGCGTCTGTCAAGGCATCCTTGGGAAAGCCACAACGCAAAAACTGGTCCTGAAACTCCGCGAATTTCTTCTGGCTAAAGGAGCCCTCCTTGCCTTCAAACACCGGCAGGCTTCCCATATAAGAGGTCAACTGGTCTGCTGTTGGGGTCGGAATACCCAGCCGATCGGCAAGAGCAAGCTCCACTATCCGTTTCCAGGCAAGCTCATCGACATAGGCCCGGTTGGATGGAACGGAACCCGTCTTGATCCACGCCCCTACCTCGGCCAAACGGGTCAGTTCCTCCTTTTGGTTCCTGTCAGAGAGGTCATAACCAAAGAAAGTATCTGTTTTGGCAAAGAGATTCCGGTGGGCGCCTCCAGAAAGCCGCGAGCCTGGCCCATAGGCAAAGATAAAGGGCACTATCATGATGACAAGCAGCGCCATAAACATCCAGCGGTAGTGCTTTTGAAAGTAGGTTTGGAGATCTGTTATCATAAAGGCTTCATTCTGGAACAAAGCGCTTTTGTTGGCGAGAATATTTCTTGGCCTTGAGAGGAATAAGGTGAGGATTTTTGATCATACTCTCTCATCACCCAGAAACAAGGCATATATTTTATTATCATCACTGTTTATCAGTGATGATTGGGTAATACATACTACGTTATCTGGGACTGTGGAAATCCAAAAAAGAGGGCTGTAGGACATATATGTACAATCCACCGGGAACTTTCCAGATAGGAGAAGCTTTGTGGTGAACGAAAGAGATTATAGCAGAGTTTTGGGAGGGGGGTATGACAAGACCTTTTGGACTTTCGGGACAGGAAGGACAAACACAGAACATAGTCGAGCGCGGACAAAATAACGCGGATAACTACGAACCGACACAGAGAACAAAGAAACATCCATGAAGTTTTCGGGGTTGACTGGCAGGCAACAGCACCCACTATTCAGATATGCGATGGCTCTTCTTCCCAGTAGCGCTGCTGCTGGCGGCAACCGCGTTTGCGGATGTCCCGACATCCAAGCCTTTCATCACGATGGGAGTGATACTCCCCCTGACGGGCGACATGGACCACCTGGGACAACCCATCCGTGAGCTGATTGAGTACAAGATCGATCACTTCCCCCAAAATAGCCGATTCTCGTACAAGGCTCTTTTTGAAGACGATCAGTGCCAGCCCAAACTCAGCCTTTTGGCGGCACAAAGGCTGGTCGGGCTCAATCGTGTTGACGTGCTCATGACCTATTTCTCAGGTCCGGGTTCGGTTGTCTCGCATTACGCCACACAGAATAAGACTCCTCACCTGATGTGGTGCTTCAAAGCCGACGCAGCCGACGGCATCTATAATTTCAGCCATATCACGCTCCCGCAAGATTCCGCAAAGAGCTGGACGCAATACGCCGAAAAACTTGGATACAAAAGGCCGGCGTTTCTGGTGCATCGGAATGCAGGCGCTCTGGCAGTACTCAAAGCATTGGAAGATTACAAGATTCATTCAAAACTGGAGTGGACTGTCGTCGAGAATTTCAATCCAGGGGAAAGAGACTTCCGGATGATCCTGTGGAGGCTGAAAGAGAAAAATCCGGATCTATTGTATGTGTACGCCTTTGACCCCGAAATGCCGATTATTCTGAGGCAGCTTCATGAGATCGGATGGAACATCCCCATATCCACGATCACCATGTTCGACATGGAAGTGGACAACCCGCTTGTGGAAGGCGCGTGGTACGTCGGATCGGACTCGCCCTCCCCGGAATATCGAAAGTGGTACACCCAAACCTTCCACAGGGTCAACGCGCCCTATGGATCGGCGCTCTATTCCGACTACGTGGATATGATATACAAGGCCTGCGAATCCTACACCGGAGAGGGGAAACCCAGCCGCGAGTACATCGCCCGATACCTGCGCTCAATCAATGACTTTCCGGGAGCGAGTGGAACAGTATCGTGCAGCAAAATGGGGATCTTTGCCGCTCCACCAACCCTGTTGAAGATCCAGCACGGCATTGTGACGCCGATCAAATAATCAAACCGAGTTCTTTCGGACGGCGGGCCTTTGCAGTTGCGCGGTGAGACTTCCCGCTATTATCAAAATAAGTCCCATCGCTATTTGCGTTGTGATAGTCTCGCGCATCCACAGCCATGCAAAGAAAACGGCCAACGGGATCTGCAGGTAACAGAGCAACGCCGAGCGAATCGGTGGCAATTTTTGCGCCGCAAAGAGCGCCCCCAACGCGCCACAGACCGAACAGACAATCAAGACCGGCAGTTGCCAGTATGCCGAGGGAAGCATCTCCACCTTCGGGGTATGCCCGATCCAAAGCCCCGCAACGCCAACGATCAGACAAAAGAGCGAATTGCTGAAGGAGAGCTTGAAGAGCGGCTCATCGCGCAATTGACGCGCCAACAGTATATTGGACGCGCACAAAAAGGCGGTTGTCATCCCCCAGCCGATTCCCGGGTTGACGGCAAGACGAATGTCCTTGCTGCAGTAAACAAAAATCACCCCGAGAGTCGTCATCGAAAGCGGTATCAAATAACGCTTGAAAAAACGTTTTTGAAGCGCGGCATCAATAAGCACCGTCCAGATAGGATAAGTGAATATAAGCAGATAGCTCTCCGCCACGGACAAATAACGAAAGGTCATTACTGCACAAATAATATTGAGAGCCTTCGCTACGCACAAAAGCAGCGGGTATCCCAAAAAGTTGGAGGGGAAGAATCCACGGCCATTATGCCAAAGACGAGCCCAAGAGATCAGGAATAACGCGACATTCACGCAGATAAGCAGTACGGGAAAGCTGACCTGATGCCCCAGGGCGCGAAGAAGCAGATCATAGAAGGAAAAAGCAAAAACACCAAGGAGTCCCGCAAGAACCGGCATAAAGTTTTCATCCTAGAAGATCATTTTTAGGTTGGCAAGACGAGCCTTTCTGGAGTTAAATTAGGCATATGTCAGAGAACTTGATTGGAAATTGCCTCGTCGCCCAGTCTGGCGGCCCCACCTCCGTGATCAACTCCACGCTTGCGGGAGTCGTTACAGAAGCACTCAAACATGAAGATTATATTGAGGAGATATACGGAGGCAGAAATGGAATACAAGGCATTACGAATGAGGAGTTTGTGAATTTGGCTGAGGAGAGTCAACTCGTTATCCGTGGGCTGCGCTACACCCCCGGTCCGGCGTTGGGCTCCTGCCGCTTTAAACTCAAAAAACAGGAGGACTACGACAGGGTCCTCAAAGTCTTTGAGGCACACAACATCAGATATTTCTTTTACATCGGCGGCAACGACTCCCAGGACACCTCTCTTAAAATCCATGAGGCTGCCGTTGCGAAAGGACAGCCCCTGCGCGTCATAGGGCTTCCCAAGACGATGGATAATGATCTCCCCATCACCGACCACTGTCCCGGATACGGCAGCGTCATTAAATATGTGGCCACGACCATTCGCGAGTTGGCCTGCGATCACAGCGGCATGGGCAACCACGACTTGATCTCGATTGTCGAAGTCATGGGACGCACGGCCGGATGGGTGGCAGCCGGCGCCAGCTTGGCCAAGCGCAAGGATCACCCGCACGATCCTCCGCATATCATCCTGATGCCTGAAATCGCTTTCAACCCCCAGAAGTTTGTCGCTGACGTGCAGAATGTCCTCAAGAGCGAGAAATTCTGCATGGTAGTGGCCTCGGAGGGATTGGTAGACGAGAATGGAAATTACGTCACGGCAAGCACCAAGAGGGACGCTTTTGGACACGTGGCCTTTGGCGGCGGCGGTAATGCCGAATACCTGCGCGACATACTGGAGAAGGAAACGGGCATTGGCGCCAAGATCACCAAACTGGGATACGCCCAGCGCGCCGCAGCACACTGCTCCTCAAAAACGGACTCGGATGAGGCCTTTGCCTCCGGAGTCGCGGCCGTGCAGGCCGCAATCAAGGGCGAGTCCGGAAAGATGGTCACGCTGCTAAGAGCCGATTCCAGCGATTACAAGTGCGAGACCGGACTGGCCAGCCTCTCCGAGATCGCCAACCAGGTAAAGCCATTTCCCTCCCAGTGGGTCAACGAGGATGGCATCTCCCTTAACTACCAGTTTCACAAGTACGCCACTCCTCTCATTGCCGGAGAGGTTCAGGTGCCTTTCGAGAATGGACTGCCCAACTTTGTCCGCATCAGCAGCGCCAAAGTCGAGAAGAAATTGGGAGAGTCCCAGACCGTATAGCGATAGCCGTGGGTTATAACAACCTCTCGGCGACACGCAGCATCTCCTTGATAAGCTCCTTCTTCTCCGGGTATAGAAGCTCCATCATCTCGGTAGAGACGAAGCTGAGCTTATCCGCACGCTGAATGAGCGTACCCAAAGCCGTCTTGGGGATTCCGTGTGTCGGATGATTGACAATGGCATCCTCAATATCCGCGTTCAGATCCAGTTGCGCCTCTTTGCACATAGACAGTCCCCTGGCAGCGTGACCGTCAAAACCGTGGCGATATCCTATATCATGCAGCCATGCCGCAATGCGCGCCTGTTGAACATCCTGCCCCTCTTTCTGAGCCAGAAGCGCCGCCATCTCGACCACAAGCCTGGTATGCGGCGTGATAAAGGAAAACTCCTCCGGGGATAATTTTATATTCGCATAAAAGAATGCCCTGGCCTGCGCTTCCGTGATCATGGGACAAGGGTTTACACCAAGACGCGGGTGTTCGTCAACCAACACATTGGGGAAAGCACTATGCCAGGCTCAAAAAGAGGATTGATAAAAGGCCAAAAGCAATTCCACCAATTGCCATCGGGGAGAGCGTTTCACTAAAGAGCACCGTTCCTATGAAGGCCGTGGCAACGAACGCCAGAACATTCCAGACGGTTCCAGTAATAACCAGAGTGTTGGTCTGGGCGATGGCGGGCAACCACAATAGAGAACCCATCGCGTAAACGGCTATTGCCGAGGCTCCTATGCCCAATGTCGGATGCTGCGCGAACTTCTTGGAAAGAAATTCGCCAAAGGCGAAAAAGATTCCCGAGGCCACCAGGAAGGCCAGCACTTTCCAGGTTATGCCTCCCGGCTTCATTATCTGATAGTCACAGGGACCGTCACGCTCTGATATCCGGGTGCCGTGGCCACAATGCGCCCTTTGGCGGCAGGTCCGCCCTCAACCGTAACGCTGACGGAACGGGCACCCTCCGGAATAATCACATCGGGCATGATAACCGAGGACGGTATGTCGGTCTTGACCGATACGGGCAGTCCGCCCGCGGGAGCCTCTTGATCCACAGAGAAGACCAGCAGGGACTTGCCGCCGGAAATAATATCCAAGCTGGCGGGCAATACCTGCAGCTGTGAGGCATCCACCAGGAAGCTGCCCACCATCAGATCCCCCGTACCCGTACGCAGATAAACGTCATAGCGTTTGCCACCTTCGACGGCGGGAACCGTGAATTCCATCGAAAGGCTGGAGAGATAGCGGGTCGGGACTTCTTTGTCGCCGAGTACAATCGTGTCGGATTGGCTAAATCCGCGTCCCATGACTCCGATCGTCGAACCAACCGGCCCCCGATCGCTGGCCAACGAAAGCACATATTTGTTAACCAGCTTGGCGGTATAGAGCTGGCTTTTCTCCTCGTGATCGCGCACGATACCATTATCGCGGCTCTGGTAGGTCAGGCGGTAAAAGTAACGGGCCTCGGACTGCCCGACGGGCATCCTGAAATCAACACCATACAGGGTTTCAAACCCATCCTTCGGGCTCATGGGGATACTCTGGCCATTGATCACCATTTCGGCCTTGAGGGTGTCGTCGATCACATGGGAGCGATCCAGGTGAGTGGAAAGGGTAAAAGGATAGATGCCCGAGGGATTCTCCGGCAAATACTGGGGAGTAAGATTACTCAGGACTGTCTGCGAACATCCGGAGAAAAGGACCGCCAGCGCGAGTAAAAGACCAACGAGGATTTTCTTCATAGTAGCTCACAGTCTTAAGCCACATAAAAGCAAACTCAAGCACAAAGAGAGATCGAGTTATTAACATTGCGGCGGGCAGACTCGCCTACTCGTTCCGCAGGGCCTCGGCGGGTTTCATCTTCGAGACAATTATTGCCGGGACAACGCCGCTTAAAACAGCCAGAATCAGGGCAGCCAAAGCTATGGTTATGGCATCCAACCACCCGTAGCTCATCGGCAGATTGTAGAACTTGTAGAACTTTACCAGAGTATCATAGGTGCCGGTCAGGCGCGCGATGGTATGCATGATCGGATTTGCCTGGGAGAGGAATAAAAGCGCCAAGACATTGCCCAGAAGAACACCGAGCAGACCCACGATGGCACCTTGCAGCGCATAGATGCCGGCTACGGCCCGACTGCTGACGCCTACGGCCATAACCAAGCCGATCTCCCTTGTCTTACGCAGGACCGTCATCAGCTGGGCAGCCCCCATCGCAAAGGCGGCCACCAATACCACGAAGAGCATCAGGAAAAACAGCATATTTCTCTCGAAGTCCAATACCCACAGGAAATCCTTGAAGAGGTCTTTCCAGGTCAGGACCTGGTACGGCATCCCCAGCTCCCTCTGCAGACGCTCTTTGACGGTCTCCACATCGGCTCCCGGTTTAAGCCGGAGGCTGATGCCATGCGCGGAGTCCCCCATCCCATAAAGATCCTGGAAAGTCGCCAAGTTCATAAGCATTGTGTCTTTGTCAAAGTCGTAGTAGCCCGTCTCATAAATACCCACCACCTTCAGCGTCTTGGGAAGCATCAGCTCATCCTTCCCCAGCTTGGAAATCATCAGGGGAGTATAGACCTCTATCTTGTCCCCAAGCTTGGCTCCAATGCTTTCTGCCAGAATGCTACTGAGCATAACGCCCTCCTCGTCCAGAGCTTCCAGAGAGCCTGCCTTTATGATATTGAGATTTTTATCCTCGTTCTTTTTATTGAAGGGAACCACCAGACTCTCAAGACCGGGTTCTATCCCCTTGACCACCGGGAACGCGGGCCTGCTGTTGTGCTCAATCATGAGGAACCCCTGCCCGAAGGGAGCGGCGGCGGTGACATCCGGGTCGTTATTCAACTCCTTCAGGAGCGCCCCATAGTCCGGCATGACCGCGCCGTTGCGGATTTGAATGTCGCCCATGAACTCCACTATTTTCTGGCGGTAGATATTGTCGAATCCCTGCATGACGCTCAATACGACGATCAGGAGCATCACGCCCAGCCCAACACCCAGAGTTCCGATCCAAAAGAAAGGAGCGCCAAAACGCTTATAGGGAAAGAGTCCCTGCCAGGCGAGATATAAGGTTGTATTGGCCATGATCTTGGTGAACCATTCTCAGGATAAAGCAAAGAGTTTGCGGATGTAAATGCATTTTGAGAAGTAATTTAACCTTGTAGCCTTTTCATATAAGGAAATAATATATCAAGTATGCCACGTTCAGAGAGGACCGCTGTCTATGCCGGATCTTTCGATCCGCTCACCAATGGACACCTATGGATGATTGAAGAGGGATGTAGGCTCTTTGATCGGCTGATCGTGGCCGTGGGAGTCAACTCGGACAAAAAACAGACCTTCTCCCTGCAGGAGCGCCTTCATATGCTAAAGGAGGCCACCCGGAATCTTCCCAAGGTCTCTGTCGCGCATTTCGCGGATGAGTATCTGGTCCGTTACGCCAAGCAGCAGGGAGCCACCCATATTATCAGGGGCATTAGAAATATGTATGACTTTACGTATGAGCAGGCCATGCGACATATCAATCAGGACCTGGCCTCGGAGATCGCAACGGTCTTCCTGATGCCACCCAGAGTCCTGGGAGAGGTGTCGTCCTCAAGCGTAAAGAGCATGATAGGGTCCAAAGGATGGCAAAAGGTCGTGGCGACCATGGTACCGTCCCCGGTTGTGAAGATATTGAGGGAGAAATTCAAGGCCAGGTAGCAATGTTTAGCCTGCCTGCGGCTTGAGGGTCGGGTAGAGAATCACATCACGAATGCCGGGGGCTTCTGTCATGATGATCTTATTTCAATTTTAAGCCCGGACAGCTTTTCCAATTCTTTTATCCATTCATGAGCATAAAAATCAAACTCCTCAAATTCTTTCTCCGGAGTAGTATCAAGTGCCTTGAAACGATTAAAGAGGACCCTCAAACAATGCGTCTTCTTGTCCTTTGCCGTTATCGCCCAGAATTCTATAACACCCAATCCATGTTCATGATGCTGAGCTATCATCCCGGACGGCAAATCTTGTCCGAATGCAATAAACTCAAATTTGGCTGAAAGATGAAGTACCTCTGTCTTCATTTTCTTGAGCCATTCCTCAAAAGTATCGCTAGTAATACTGGACTCTTCCCAAAATTTATATTTATCAACAGGTAGCTGTAAACAGGCCTTTATAACAAATTGCCTGTCGAGAACCGATAACAGGTTACCAGCCTTAGGTCCATTGGTACGATCCAATAAAATACGATAGAGCGCCACAAAGGCGCTAGGTTGGTCAAGGGGAGTGAGCCTGGCGGCATTAAAAACACAAATCTGAAGAGAGTTATCATTCCATTCCACCGCAGGAAGCATACCCGCCAAAATATGTAGAAAAGCGCGTTGCGTTTGTGTAAGCTCCTGCGCACGCAAAGGAAGCGTTTCCTGCAGCTTGGTCCTTTCTTCATCTGTCGCATAATGATCCAACCAGTACTTGACTGCTCGTATACGAAAGTCCAGGTGCTTCTTTTCAAGCGCTGTAAATGGAGATCCCTTGCGTAATTCAAGCTCTTTTACAGCATTCAGATGTGGCATCTGCGTTAATGCCATTAATAACTGGAAGTCTGCTAGGTAATGATCCGGTTCAGGATTAACCTGAGAAAGCTCATAGATTCGCTTATCATCCGCAAAGGCGCTGGGATTGTGATAATACTTATCATGGAAACGATCAAATTCGTTAAAAAGCTTTACAACATAAGCCTCGGAAGGCTCAAAATTAACAGTTTGCCGGGGATTGGGACGGATAAGAAGAAACCGCAGTATTTCTGGCGGAAGAAAGTTGGCCATATCACGAGAGCTAACGCCAAGCCCCTTGCTAGAACTCATTTTGGCTCCGCCTACCAGAAAGAAATCATAAGGACAATTTAGCGGAGGCTCTTTATCAAAAATTGCACGGGAACAGGCCATTGCCACATCTCTAGAACCGCCTTTGGTGCTATGATCTCTTCCAGCACCCTCGATTGTTACAGGGAACACTCTCCATTTGGCGCACCATTCCAATTTCCACGGTAATTTTCCCTTGCCGTCAAAAGGGGATACTTTCCCTTTATAGCCACAGCCTCTGGCCCATTTCACCAAGTTGGGCCGACATTCGTATGTTACTTCTTTGCCATCATAAGCCGTAACCACGGTCGTTCCAATACGTCCACAATTCTCGCAAATGACCTGAAAAGGATGCCAATCTTCAGGACGCTCCGCTCCACTTACATCCTTGTATATACCGCGAACCACGTCTGCCTTTCTCAGGATTGTGTCAATCGCCTCATTGAATCTTCCAGAACGATAGACATCGCACATTTTGTAAAATTCTGGACAAATTCCAAGCTCCTTGAAAACTTCAAAAAAATCCGCGATGTAGTGATCTGCCATATTACTATGCCTTGACCCCGGCGGCGGCGGCGTGTTGCACAGAGGCGCTCCAAGATATTTCTCGAAATGCTCCTTCTCACCATAAGGAATTTCATCAACTGGGTCATAATCGTCGACCCCGAACAAGTAACGAACAGGAATTCCCTTGGACTTTAATGTGCGGAAAATGGCATCATGGATCAAAGGACCACGTAAAGCACCAACGTGGGGTCGTCCGGAAGGGGTCTTGGAATCATTGATAATTTGAGGTCCCTCCAGCTTTTCAATCAACTGATCGCACCAGAACATAGAGCCGTCATGGTATCATATTCCTTTCCGGCGAGCAAACTCTCAATTTCAAAATATTTCGCCCAAACAACCACGCGTAGAGAGCTTCTTGCTTATTTGGTATAAGTATTTATAATGGCGGCATGAAGCACCAGGAGCTCAACATAGATGCCAGAATGTTGGTCTCTTCCGGTATAGGCACTTATTTGCAGAATCTTCTAAAAAGAATGCGACTGGATGCGCTGGGGTTGCACACCACCATCTTTGTCAAAGACGAAGCCGCCGCAATCTGGGTACATAAGTATCAGCCCGCCGCCACAATAAAGTTTTGCAACGAGTGGATCTATGGCTACAAAGATCAGCTCTATTGGTGGAAGCATCTCAAGGGCGGGCTTTTCTGGGCTCCACACTTCAACATTCCCTGGCACGGATACGAGAAATTGATAGTGACCATCCACGATTGCCTGCCCCTGACCCCCTTTGCATATCCGCTCGTGCGGCTTTACGGCGAAGTAATGTTTGGGCGCATAAAGAAGCAGGCCGACGCGGTTCTGACCGTATCGGAATTCTCCAAGCGGGAACTGGTGGCCATCGCGAAATTAACGGATGTGCCCATATATGTCATAAACGACGGCGTGGGACCGCACTGGTTCACAAATCAGATTCCGCCCAGACCCTATCCCTTCAAATACTTCGTGTACGTGGGAAACATGAAAACCCACAAAAATCTGGTGCGGCTTCTGGAGGCGTATAAGAAAGTCAAGCCCACGCAAAAACTCGTCTGCGTCGGGCCCTTTAAAGACCTCAAGTTGCGCGATGAAAAGGCCTGCAGGATACTCGGTAAAATGGGGGATCGGGTGATTACCACCGATTACGTCAGCAATAGGGATTTGCGTGCCGTCGTAAAGAATGCAGACGGGATGCTTTTCCCGTCCCTCTACGAGGGCTTTGGGCTCCCCCCGGTGGAAGCCATGGCGGCCAAGATTCCCGTGCTGGTCAGCGAGACCTCCTGCCTGCCGGAAATCTGCGGGGAGAGTGCCTTTTACTGCGACCCATACAGCGTTGATGACATCGCGCGCGGCATTGAGGGCATACTAGACTTGACCCAGGAAGAACGCGAAAATCGCGTGGAGTCCGGACATGAATATGTGGCACGATACAACTGGGATGACTCCGCGCAAGAAACCATGCGGGTTTTTAAAAATGTCTTGGGGGGCGCCCAATAATCAAGCACCTATCGACTGGTCTACCGGCGCTGGTTTGAGTGAATGTCCGCTATTTTGGGGAAGGGTTGCCGCCCAGACGTCCCTTTGCGGCAGACTCTCCGTTTCAAAGAGCAATCCACGCAGCAGCCAGATAATTCCCTGGAAGACCGGATTGGAATGATGAACGCCTATATACAACCTCTCGGGCACGCAACCCAGCTCGGCCTTTACCTCACAGGCCGTCTGACCAAAGTGAATGCGCTTTAATCCGCGGCGTTCAGCCTCGTCTATGAGCGCGTAAAAGGCATTAAAGTAAATACTGGTGTCTTTCTTGATCTCGTAGTCAAACCCCGTATATAGAGGATACATGGTGTCGCCCTCAATCATTGCAAACTCGCAGCAGATAAGTTTCTGCGTGCCGTCGGGAAATCTGCGAAAACCCAATGAATAGAAAGTATCTTTGGCGGGGTCCTTTTCTATAAATTCACGGGCTTTGTCAAAGAACTTGCGGTTCAACCTCTCAAAAACAACCTTCGCATGATCCATGATCTGGGAGTGCAGATCAAACATCCTGTCAAAGAGACCATCTGCCGTCTTGGTGATGATCCAATACAGTCCTTTATCCACCGCCACTTTCCTGCGTTTTTTGAGCTTATTGCGGTAACGCGTGCTGATGGCCTGCATATAACCGCACTTGGGAAGCTCCAAATAGGCGGTCGGAAGGCTTTCGGGGAAAAAGAAGGTACCGCCAACGCCCCTCTTTACAAAGTTGGTGACCTTCGCCGCCGGCTCTTTGATGATGACAAAAGAGATCTTCATCGAACGAGCCTTCCTTCTGATCTCGTCAAAGACGGCCCGTATCTTCTGCTTGGGCCAGCGCGAAGTGTCATCCATATCGCGAATGCCGATATTGTCTCCGCACGTACTCATAGAACTCCCGACGATAAAGAGCCTGGCATACAGAAACTTCGGCCATACTATGCGGATGCCTTTGACAACCTTATTAATCCAGGGAGAGGCCACCACTAGTAGATTCAACCTTACCGTACAACACGGAATCACCATGGCCACGCCTTTTTCATCCGTTACAATCAGATGGCGGTACTCGGTCTCAGGCAAGTCCGCGCTTTCAAGGGCTTTTTGCAAAGCGAAAGATCTCATCGCCTGCTGGTTGTAAAAACAGTGGTTCCATTCATCGGCGATGCCGTCGACTTTATTCTCCCATCTAAAGGCCAGTTGCATTTGTCTGAATTTTAAGGCTTCGCCTGGTATATTTCAAGGGTTTGTTTGGCCACATATTCCCACGAGAATTTCTCCTGCGCGCGTTGTTGGGCCGCATGGATCAGCTCCTGGCACAGCTTTTCGTCCTCTCCAAGTCTCATGATAGCCCGCGCCAGTTCTTGGGCCGATTTCTCTCCCACGAGGAGCCCCGTTTTGCCGTCAAGGACGACATCCGGGATCCCCCCCACATTGCTCGCAACTATTGGCAGTCCCGCCGCTGCCGCCTCTATAAGTACCACTCCAAGCCCCTCCGTGTCGCCCTTGCTGTCAACGATGGAGGGAGCCACAAAGATATCATGGGAGACATACGCTGCTACAATATCTTTGGAGGACAGCCGACCTGTAAAAGTGATTCGCGGGTTGCCTTCGCTTTCTTTCTTGAGTGCCGGCGTTAAATCCCCGTCTCCGACAATAGTCAGGGAATAATCCGCTGGCAGGAGCTTCATGGCATCAATCAGATACGGGATTCCCTTTCTCTCAATGTGGCGTCCGACAAAAAGCAGCTTTCTCCTGCGTCTTGTTTCTGACACCGCCGGGGCCTTCTCAAACTTGAGTGGCGAGCCGTAGGGGATGATTTTGACATCAATATTCGGGCGTTGCCGTTTAACCAGTCCCGCGGTGTAGGAGCTGTTGGCTATATGCCACCTGGCCCAGCCCAAAGACCACTTGAAAACCCTCTTATAAAGCGCGTTACCAACCGCCAGTTTGTTCTCGGCGGAGTGGTAGTGGTATATCAGGGGAATCCCCGCCCATAACGCCGGGAGGGCCATCCACGCATGGGGGAACGGCCAGTGGACTTCCACGACGTCATATTTTTTTCTCTTCAGGAGAAGCCCCATCAGCGCCCAGAACCCGCCCCAAAGATAAAGACAGGCCAAAAAGACAAGGAAGGGGTTGCGCCTGATTCTGCTGGGAGCGCCTTCCTCGCCTGTCAGGGTCTCCCAGGAAGAGGGTCCATAGCGAAACCGATGGACCTTCATGCCATCGATAGTGTGGCTTTTGAGCCCCCTCCAGCTAGGCGCGAGAATCTCGATCTCACAGCCCAGCGCTGCCACACGGCGGCAACACTCCCGCAACCAGGGGACTTGATCGTCCTTCTCGTAACGGGGAAAAACCGAGGTGATGACAAGTGCACGCATAATCTGGTTATTTCCAGACACGTTTTAAATCGCCGGCCGTCTTGTGTCTAAAAGCGGTTTCCAAGTCTATGTCCAACTGATTGCATATCTTCAGCAGCACCCAGAATACATCCGAGGCTTCGTCCTCTGGACAAGAGATTTTTGATTTCTTGCTGACTGTCATTTTGATCTTCTTGCGGATAGATTTGGTCAGCTCGCCACACTCCTCAAACAGGAACATTAAATTTTGTTCCACGCTCTCTTTGTGGAATTTTTTTATTTTAACCATCTTACCAACAAAGGACTGACAGTCCGGTAGACTGGGGTTGGCGGGGAGTTTCAAATTACCGCGCATAAAGATACTCTACAGAAAAGCGCCTGTTGTGTAAATAGCCCTCATAGGACAAACTGCTTTGGAGCCTATTTCCAGACACGCTTTTTGTTGATTTCTTCCTTTTCCCAGAATGCTCTCTCCAGATTGATATTCTGTTTGTTGCAAATATCCAACAGGTAGAAAAGAATGTCCGCGGCTTCCAGATCCGGATGATGCCTGTCGGACTTCTCGTCTGTTTTTATGTTCGAGGCCTTGCGGATGGCCCTGGCAAACTCACCGCATTCCTCCAGCAGCAACATAAACTTCTCCGGCAGACTCTCGCGATCAAAGCCGCGCAGATGGGTTGCCCAGGCCACATATTCCTGCAGGTCTTTGATGCTGGATCTCCCACGCGCCTCCATCGAGTCTGTCATACAAAACAATTCTTGCCAACAAAATCGCTTTGTGCAAGAATATAACACTTCCCGCTCAGGTGGTGGAATTGGTAGACACGCATGTTTGAGGGGCATGTGCCGTGAGGCTTAAGGGTTCGAGTCCCTTCCTGAGCAATTTTCAAGTTTGACGCTTTATCAAATATAAGAGAGACTGTCGGCTAAATCACTATGGCAGATCCCGAAACACCGTCCCAACAGCCCGCCGACTTGAGTTCGCTGGAGGGCTTGACCTTGGGGACTGCCTGGAGTGCGAGTCCTGCAGGCTCCGCTCCACATGAACGCCGCGATAGTGAACGGGAAAATTTCAGGGGGGGCCGTCCGCCATTCAGGGGACAGCGTCCCGAAGGCAGGGAACGCAGGTTCCGCAGGGAAAATGATGGGGCGCGCGAACGTCCCGCTCCCATTGAACCGCCTTCCCTCAAGGTCGTTTTCTATCCCGAAGAGGCTCCGTTTAAGGCCCTCACCAAAGCCATCAAGGCATCCAAACGCACCTACGAGCTCTTTGAAATCTCCCGGCTTATTTTGGAAAAACCCGAACGGACAGCCGTTACCATCAGCCAGTTGCCCGGCGCTGAAGGAAAACAAAATCTCATATTTGTTTCCACGACCGACGGGACGGTTTTCCTCTCGGAGACTGAGGCATTGGATCATGCCGCGTCTGCTGCGCTGGAAAAGTTCTTCAAGGTAGAGGAGGTCCAGGTGGAGGGACCGAAGGGCAGTTTCCCCGTCATTCACCGCTGCGGCATAACAGGGAAACTGATCGCACCTCCCAATTACCATCGTTACGCGCAGCTTCTAAACAAACACGTAGCGCAAAATCTTCCCAACATGGCGTTGCCTGCCGTACAGTCGCGCATAGAGAGCGTCAAGGAGCCCGATGTCATCAAGGAGTGGATCGAAGAGATGAAGAAGATCCGCAGGTATACACTTTTGGTGCAGTCGACTCCACAGAAGACAGCTCCCGCAACGCAGGAAGAGACTACACCCGAAACTCCGGCTCCGGCGACATCCGAGGCGCAACCGCCAAGTCCCTCCCCAGAGCCGCCCGCCGCGCCGATTGAGACCATATCCTTTGACGGGGAGGAGGCCGCCATAGCCTATCTAAAGGCAAACCACAGAAACACTCTTGTCAAAGCCGCGCCCCAGGCCAGATTGACGGTCAAGCAACTGGAAACCCTGCCGAGGGGAGAGGTCAGACGCTCCATTGAGGCGGCCAGAGCCTTGCAGATGAAATTCCCATTGGATACTGCAAACACGATACGCGGAAGGCTGCGCCGGATGGGTTTCTGCCTGTACAAACAGGGCCCGAAAGGCGTTTCCTATCTGACGGCTGTCAAAAGAAAATTCAGAATCATCGGACAGACTTTTGCCCCGGAGGTTCAGCAGGTCATTGAGTGCATTGAGAAAAATCCTCTCACCTCAGACGCGGAGCTTCCCAAACAGATGCTGGGCATTACGGTGCCGACACAGACACAAAGCGGCACCGCCCCCACCCTTTCCGCCGAGGAAGATACCGCTGTCAAGAAACTGCGCCAGACTCTTCAGTGGCTTGTGGAACAAGGTTACGTGATTCATTACGGGAACGGAAAGCTCTTTGTGCCGCCAGCCAGACAACCCAACGCCCCCAAGAAAGATGAGGACGAGGAAGAAAGTGCGGAGGAAACCGCCGCTCCCGAATCAGCCGAGGCTACAACCAGCGAGACGACTGTGGCAAAGACAACCCCAGAGGCGAACCCACAGGTCAGTATAGCGGCCCCAGCTGAGAGCGTAGAGAATAAGCCTGCCTCTGAGGAACCGGCAAAGGAATAGTCACGAAGCAAGGTTCTATATAGCCGAAAGCCCAACATTCTAGCCACTGGTGCTGGAAGCCAACCGCCGCACCACAGCGCGGAAAGCATCGACCTCAACACGCTCTCCATCTCTGAGGATCTTCGTGCCATTCCGGGTGCCAATGAGACAGGGCACTCCCATCTCGCGACTGATAATGGCGGCATGGCAGGTAATGCCACCCTCATCGGTGACAAAGGCCGCCGCTTTTTCCATTGCCGGAGCGAATTCCGGAATGGTCATGGATGCCACCAGAATATCGCCCTGCCTTACCTTGTGCAGTTCAGAAATATCATGCACCACACGTACGACTCCCCTAGCCTTCCCGAGGTTCGCCGCAGTTCCCCTTACAACAGGGGAAGTTTTTGATGCTTCCTCTTCATCCGGCATCGCCATTCTTTTTGCAGCTTCTCCAAAGAACGTCTGTACCTGCCTATTCTTCATGATATAGGCCATACCCATTTTGCGCTCGCGCAAATCAATGGAATCAGGAGAGAGCTTTCTCGACAGCATCGCCTCCATCTCATCAAAGCTCAGATAAAGAGTATCCTTGCGATTTAATCCCAGCTTCACGGCAACAGCTTCTATGAGCGAGGATGCCTGATGGAAGGTTCGGACATACACCTCAACCCTATGCGTACGCAGATGGGAGTTTTTCCTGGCAATACTGACCAGCTCCAATAGCCTTCCGCGCAACTTCAGTTTCTTGAGGGCGGCTTTGTGCGCGCTCTCGCGCGCCACTTGTCTTTCCAAGGCGCTTTTGAGGCGGAGGACACAATTTTCCCGCAGGAGAACGCCCAGTCTCTTGATAAAATCTTCCATCGTCCAAGCCCAACCGAACATATCGTCGGTGTTGATCCAGGAGTAGGCCCTCTCGTGTGCTCTGAGGCGCAGCAACACCGCTTTCGGCAGGTTCAGGCGACCGTGGCCCCGTAAGGAGATTCTCCGGGCAAGCTCAGGGTAAGCGCTTTGTATGAGGGCACCGATTTCCAGCAGATCCCTTTGCTCCTTGATAACCGTAAGAGAATCTGTGGTGCTGGTGAGCAGCAGAAAATACTCTTCCAACCGAGATTCTTCTCCCAGGCGCTTCAAATGTTCGCGCAGCGGAACCTTAATGAGCGCGTCCAGATTCGGAAGAAAATAAACAATGGGAATCATTCTAAGCGCAGCCCGGTGGAACACCCGCAGCCCTCTCAAAACTCTACGGCGCGACAGCCTTCCCCAGGAAGTAGCGGCCAAAAGCTCACCCAACTTTTGGAAACGGTCGCACTCCCGATAAGACCTTCCGGCAATCGCACGCAGTCTTGCAGGCCGCAGGGCAAGACGGGAAACAAGCTCATCAAAAGCCGCCGACTCTTTGGCCTCGCAGTATTCGCAAAACGCAGCCATCTTGGCATTTTTGAACTCCCAATCCACGCCAAGAACCTCTCTGAAATATCTGCCTGCCTGACCTTCAGCCTGCAGCATCTCGCTTGTCCAACTAAGGCGCTTTTTGACGCAAAAAACCCATTCGAGGGGACTCTTGTCCATGGTTGTAATGGGGCGGGCCTGAAGAATAAAAATGTTGCGCCCGCTTTTGGCCCACTCGATATCCATGGGGCTTTTATAAAGACGCTCTATCTTGGACCCCGCCTGAGTCAGCACCCTGATATCCCGTTTAGCCAGAGAAGTACCGTGGATCTTCGGCGCCCTGAGTGCCCCCTTTCCCTTGGGGACATAATAGGTGTAGGGAGTAGTTTTTCCGCCGACAAGAGACTCACCCAGACCGCGCACGGCTTCAATAACGAACTCCTTGCGATCAGCGCTGACCGGATTGACCGTAAACAAAGTGCCGGAGATCTCGGCGGGAACCATCTCCTGCACCAGAACCGCCATCCCGGCTTTATAGTGGTCAATTTTGTTCTTCTGCCTGTAAAAGAAGGCCCGCGGACTCCAAAAAGAGGCCCAGCATCTCACGATGGCTTCAACAACATCATCCACTCCCGATATATTCAGGAAAGTGTCATGCTGACCCGCAAAAGAAAGAGTTGGCAGGTCCTCGCTGCTGGCAGAAGAACGAATCGCCACGCGGAAGGGTCGAAAGCGGGCTGTTTTTTTGAGAACTGCCAGATTTTCTTCGAGCTCTTCCATCAATGCCACCGGAAACGGAGCTTTCAGAAAACGTCTGCGGAGTGCCTGACACCCGGCCAGGGTCTTTGGGTAGGAAATATCAAAACGCTTAAGCTGCTCGAAATACGCCCTTGTGGTAACACAAAAGGCCGCCATCTGGGGGACTGGCAATACTTTCAACCTGGAGAGCGAGGCCGCCTTCCCTCCAACAACATCCAGGCTCCGCGACATAGGATCGTTCAGTTGGACAATGTAGGCGGTACGCATAGTTCTACTTTCTTTCCCTCTCCAGCCGTGGGCGACGGAGTTGTCCCGAGAGGGACCATGGGGAATCTATGATTATTTTCGCCTTCCGCGCAAGTGGTTTTCCTTTGCCCACTCGCGTTTGGGTTTGGAGACAAAAGAGAAGAAATAGGGGCATCCGGGCGTTTCGAAATGCTCGGCAAAGCCGCGGGAGAGATAGCGGCGGAAGGAATCATTTATGCCGGCCGCCTGGTTGCAGAAGAGCCTCAGGTAGTAGGGCCTGCTGCCGGTCTGCGCGGCATAGTAGACTTTGAATATCTTGCCTGTGGCGTTGCGCGGGGAGTTCTTCCACAGGAGCCGGGTGAGAAGCTTGTTGATCTCGGGCGTTGAAAGAGTCTTGTCCTGTTGGGACTCCACATTCTGCGCCTCTTGAAGGAGCTTTTCGAGATTGAAGCTCTCTTTGGCAGAGAGGAAGATGATCGGCGCAAGGGCCGTGAAGAAGAGGGAGCCCTCCACGCTCTCGCGGCAGGCGGTCTCAAAATCCTTCAAGGTCTCGTAACCCTCTATCTTGGCCCCTTCCTTGAACTGCTCTGCCGCCAGATCCCACTTGTTGACGACCACAATGATCGGCTTGCCCGCCTTCTGTATCTCGCCAGCAAGAGCCTTATCCTGGCTAGTGACGCCATCGAGCGCGTCTATCACAAGGATCGCCACATCGGCCTTCCGCAAGATATCACGGGCACGCATCTGCGAGAAAACCTCCACTGGAGAAGATACCTTGGCGCGCGCCTTGAGTCCGGCGGTATCGACCAGTCTGAAATGGTAGGTTCCCTTTTTGCCAACGTAATCCAACTCCACGGAGACGGGATCTCGGGTCGTGCCGGAGACCGAACTGACTATGGCCCGGTTCTTTCTCAGGAGCGCATTGGTCAAACTTGATTTGCCGACATTGGGTCTGCCCAGAATCGCAATGGAAGGACGCCGCTCTGATTTACTGGGGGCAGGCACATCCGCGGGGGCCAGTTTCAAAAGATTGTTGCGCAGGCCCTCAATACCGCGATCATGTTCGGCCGAAACAACCTGCCAGCGCGGAAAGCCGTATTTGATAAATTCACCCTCGTCAAAAACAGTGTCCTGGCGGTCTATCTTGTTTATGATGAGCATCACCTTCTCCGAGTGACAGCGAAGTTTTTTGGCAATCTGGTCATCCAGCGCGCTGGGCCCCGTGCGTCCATCAACGACAAACAGAACCATGTCGGCAGCCTCGATGGCGAGATCCACCTGGGCCTCAACGGCATTGAAAAGCTCTTCCGTTTCCTTCGGCACATCCTTGATCTTGCGCAGTCCCCATCCACCCGTATCCACCAGAGTCAACCCGGGAACAAGGTCCTCCGTATTGGAATCGCGGGTAATCCCCGGCTGATCGTGGACTATCGCCAGCCGCTTTTTCAGCAGCGCGTTAAAAAGCCTGCTCTTGCCCACATTCGGGCGCCCTACGATAGCTATGGTTTGGGACATCTGCCAATTCTGACACAAAACAAAGAATTTCTCCAGCCAATAGACAATAAGGTCGCCGATGCTTAATATATTGCCTTAGCACTTAGGGCTTGCAAACTTTCCCTAAAACCCCCACTCTCACGGTATTATGGAAGCTCGCAAGGTTATTGGCATCGTATGCGCTGTCTATGCGGTTCTTATGGCTATTTCAATTGTCATAGGTTTTATCAATCCGTTTGGACGCGGCAGTCTCGTCATGAGGCAGGTCGGCGGCGTGGTTGGACTGGTTGTCAGCGCAGGAACATCCTGGTATATGCTCAGGGACGAGAAGGTTGTCCCTTTGGATGAATCCAGCAAGGATAACCCCAACCTCTAGGGCTCCTTATCCTATCCAGAGAATGCTCAAGTTTCGGGCGCTGGCCAGTTGGCTCTCAACGAAGTTACGCCACTCGCCAAAACGTTTCTCGATTGCTGCCGTCCGTCGGCCCGCCGGTCCTTTCAACACCGCCCACAGCCCGATAATCACAATGCAGGGATGTTGTTCTCCGCCAGTGCGCTCCTTGGCCGAGCGCAGCGCAGCCGCCACCCACAGGGGTCCCAGCGGCATATTGAGCAGATTCACGATGGCCGTACCATTCTCAATCACCATGCGCTCCGCGGCTCCAGCCAGCCTTTCGAGGGCAATGGAGCCATTCTCTGCCAGCGCCATGTTAAGGCCGCGGTTGACCTCATAGATCTGGGCGTCCTCCAATAAAAGCCGCCTCTCTATCAGACGGGTCAGATAAGATTGCGCGAAACTCTTCACCTGTCGGTCTTCTTGAGGTTTTTGAACTCCTTCTCAAAATCTGCTATATCCCTGAACTCCTTGTAGACGCACGCGAAGCGGATATAGGAGATCATATCCAGCTTCTTGAGTTTCTCCATTACCTTGGCGCCCACCGCGTCAGACGGAACCGCGTCGACAAACTTTTCCTCCAGCTCTTTTTCTATCTCGTCAACAAGCGTATCTATCTGGGAGGGTTCTATCGGGCGCTTGCCCATGGCGCGGGTAATTCCGCTTATTATTTTTTCCCGGTCAAAAGGCTCCCGACGCCCATCGCGCTTTTGAATCACCAGATTCTCTTTGAGAATACTCTCCTGCGTGGAAAATCGAAATTCGCATTTCTCGCACTCACGGCGGCGACGAATCACCCTTCCGTCGGGATTCATACGGGAGTCCACCACCCTCGTCTGTTCATTGCATTTGGGGCACAGCATGGAGATGATTCTTCAGACAAACAGGCTCTGCTCAAGCACAACTTATTCACATTTGCAGTAATTTGTTCCATGTTTATTATCAACACGTTGCCGATATATACACAAAGCACAGGCATAGCGTGGTTTGACATGGTATTAGCGCACGACTTCCAAATAATCTCTTGACCTCTTTGTTCCCAGCATATAGGCTCTCCTTGTTTACCCGCCGAAAAGAGCAATCGTTTTGCTTGAAAGTTTCGGCCTTTCTTATGGAAGAAAATACACCCGCTGCGGGGGAGGCTCGTTTCCCGTCAATAACCGTATCCGGTATCTTGGACATTGATGAAGGTCCAAAGAACGGAACTCTTTTGCTGCCCGAAAACTGCGGCAAGTTCAAGCCCACCGACCCCTTTGTTCCCAGAGAGCTTGTTCAGAAACTCAAGTTGCGCAAGGGCAATTGGATAACTGGGCAGGCAACCGCCGACCCGCGGTTCAGAAATCCCAAAGTGCGTTTTGTGGACACGATTGACGGCCTGACCATTGAGGAAAGGCGCACGAAGCCGGATTTTCTGCAGCTGACAACAATCACCCCGGATGAGCATCTGCGGCTGGAGACGGGCGATGGAAGAATGACAAATCGGGCCATCGATCTCTTCTGTCCTATCGGCAAGGGCCAGCGCGGATTGATCGTGGCCCCTCCCAGAACGGGCAAGACAACGCTCCTGCGCGACATCGCCATAGGCGTCATGGAAAATTACCCGGAATGCCTGGTAATGGTGGTACTCGTTGACGAACGCCCCGAGGAGGTAACTGATCTCAAGAGGAGCCTGCCCAAAGCCGAGCTTTACGCCTCATCGAATGACGAGCCACTCAGAAACCACCTGCGCGTGGCCGAACTGGCTGTTGAGAGAGCCAAAAGACAGGTGGAGGTGGGTAAGGATGTCGTGGTGCTGATGGATTCGCTGACCCGGCTCTCAAGGGCCTACAACTCCGCCAGAGGCGGCGGCGGCAGAACCATGAGCGGAGGACTGGACATTCGCGCGCTCGAAAAACCCCGCCAGTTGTTCTCCGCTGCCAGAAACACCGAGGAGGCCGGGAGCCTGACTATTATCGCCTCGGCGCTTATCGAGACGGGGAGCAGGATGGACGATCTTATCTTTCAGGAATTCAAAGGAACCGGAAACATGGAGATGGTACTCGACCGCAGGGTCGCTGAGTTGCGTCTGTGGCCAGCTATCAACATAGCCTCCTCAGGAACGCGCAGGGAAGAGCTGCTCGTTCCCGAGAAGGATCTGGAAAAGGCGCATTTCTTCCGCCGCGCCGTGGCCGGGATGAAACCCGACGAGGCAGCGGAGACCGCTCTGGGAAGAATGGCCAAGACAAAGACCAACAAAGAGCTTCTGGCCCTCTTCAAGGTTTAATACCCGCTGAATTTGACTGTCAAAGAATCGCCCTTATATTAGGTAAATAGATTATCTAGTTGTCACGAGATGTTGATTTGATAAATATCACTGCAAAATCACTGCTCCACAGTGATTTTAACTTGTCCATTTTGGGGAAAACGAAACGAAAACATTGCCCAATATATATCAAGCAGTTAGCCACGCAATTATTACCGTGATACCATTGGCTAAAGTGAACTGGACTTTGAACCAAAGGAGGTACAGGGAGGGGAGTAGATGGGCACCAATGTTTTCGTAAAATACAGTAGGACTTATTTGACTTATAGGACATATATGTACGATCCACCGAGAACTTCTCCGATTGAAAGAAGAACCGTGGCGAACGAAAGGGATTATAACAGGTTTTTTGGGGGGTATCCCGATGGACAAGATGGGCATACATGGACAGTGGAGCCCCACCACTTTGCAGTGGTGACCCCCTACTCCTAAGCTACGGCAACAAAACTCTATTGGCCTATCTTATCGCGCAGCCGAGCTGTAGCGATCCGCCTTCGCATACTATGGCATGACAGGCCCGCCTTCGCCTTCGGGTGACGGTGTGCGACGGACAAATGGGGCTCTTTGCTTAAGGCGGGTAAATAGGACCTATCGGATGATCGGACACATCAAGAGTACAAGTGCAGTGTTGACTTGCGTAGCGCTTGTAGAAACTATACCAATATGCATATGAGAGTTGCCCTTATCCTTTGCCTATTGGGCGCAACTTTGAACGCTACGGAGTCGGTAAGAATCGGAGTCAACCTGAGTTTAGCTCCCGGAGGAGTTGCCAGTGCCATAGAGCTGCGGGATGCCATGCTGATAGCTCAAGAAGAACTCAATGCCCGGCCTGAAACCCTATACAAATATGAGCTGCTCTTTGAAGACAATTCCGCGAATTCCAGGGGGTCAGCGCTGGCTTCCCAAAAGCTCATTCACATAGACAAAGTAGACGCTCTGATTACAGTCTTTGATTATGCCATAGCCCCCAGCGTACCCTTGGCTAAACAAGCAAATATCGCGTCTGTGGGAATTGGCTGGGGCGCAAGCCTGATCGATGGAAAACACAGCTTTCTTTTTGGCTGGAGTGAACTCTCACAGGCCAATCGTTTGGCGGATTACCTGGAGAGCAAACAAAATAAAAAGATCACTATCATCGCGGCAAGACAGGCAGGCGTGCCGGGGATCGTCAAGCGGATACAAGAGCGCCTTGCAGGCATGCAAAAGCCGACCGTCATCTGGTATAACCGCGAGGACTGGGATCTGAGGCCCATGCTACTGAGAGTCAAGGAAAGCAATCCAGACTGCCTAGTGCTGCTCTCGTGGGACAGCGACTTTAAGAAGATCATGTACCAGTTAAAACAGATGCCAGAGTTCAAACCTGAGCTTATAGGGCTGGGGTTCTCTTTCCGTTTTGCCGAAGACAGGACACAGACAATCGGCGCTGTTTTTGTAGCCTCCAAGGAGTATCCTACTGTTCTTTGCCAAAAATATGAGATACGCTATCATCGCAAGATCACACATGATTACGCGCCCTATGCGTATGATGGGGTAAAGTTCCTGGCGAATATTCTGGAAAAGTCCCCCAATGATAGAACACCTATCCGTCAACGCTTCTTAAACGTACTGCGCAGCACACAGAGGTTTGACGGGGCAACAGGCAATTACACGCAGGATGGCGGAGTGTTCGATACCACCTCTTCTCTCTATCGCATAACACCTAAGGGTGAGGTGCAGGTACCGTAGGCTACCTGCTGTAACAACCGGTATAAAACCTATACCGCCTCGTATTTGCCATCGAGACGTTTGGAGAGAAGCCCGCGCAACTCAAGATCCATGACGAGAGCCGAAAGCCGCACAATGGGAATTTTGGATTTGGCGGAAATCTCGTCAAGCGAAAGCGCATCACCCTCTTCAAGAAAGACCAGCTCCCCCGGCATCTCCGATTTGACAACTTTTCTGACAGCAGGAAAAGCGGACTCGTCATCGAAGAGATCTGGCTGCAAAGGCGGCGGACGGTTGGTGAAACAGCGGTAGAAATCCTCCGGCGAAGTAACCAGAGTCGCCCCGTCCTGAATCAGTTTGTGCGGGCCGCGGGCGGTCGCCTGGTCAACTCTACCCGGAAGGGCAAAGAGCCGGCGTCCCAGTTTTTTTGCAATGGAAGCGGTTATCATGGCTCCTCCAGCCTCATCGCTTTCCACTACCACAACGGCACTCGCGAGTGCCACGATCAGGCGATTTCGGCGGGGAAAACCCGTACGGTCGGGGGGACGCCCAAAGGGGAACTCGCTCAAGAGAAGCCCCGTTTTGGAGAGGCCGTCGAAAAGCTGCTTGTTCTCGGCCGGATAAACGATATCGATGCCCGTTCCCAAAACGCCTATAGTGGAGCCTTCCGCCTCCAAGGCTCCCTGATGCGCCGCCGCGTCTATGCCGAGGGCCAGACCGCTGACAACCGGGACGGCGCGCTGCGCCAGGTAAGAGGCCAGCTCCCTGGCGAATTTTTTTCCGTACTCCGTTGGTTGGCGGGTTCCCACGATGGCCACGCTATTGAAGATAGAGGAAGGGTCGAAAGGTCCCTTGGCAAAAAGACCCAGGGGGGCATCGGAAAGATCCAACAGGAAAGGCGAAATCTTTTTGGCGGGAACCCATCTGGCGGAGTTCTTCTTTAACTTCTCTTTGAGCTCGTCGAGATTGATCTGTTTTTTCCAGTCTTTGATCTCTTCGGGGGGATTGGCGAGAAGCTCCGGGGCAGAACTCTCGCGGAGCCATTCCCGAACCCTGGATTGGCCTATCGGCAGACAGCTAAGGATCATCTCGGCGTCTATAGGGTCGAGCATGGAAAGAGGCTACCGGAAAAGAAGCGGGGCGTCAATGGGAAGGCTGGACATATGGCAAACTGATAACGTTGGAACGTTGCCTTATGTACCGTGGGCTTAGGGCAGTGCGCCACACGGCTGAGTTATGCGCCCACACATCCGATTATGTCGAATTGGCAGAAGATAATTTTGCGACGGTTGTGTGGACTCGTTGGAAGACGCCCAAAGTCTATCCTGGAGCTGAGTCAGTTTACGATAACAAGTCGCTGAAAGAGGCTATTTGGAGAGCCTACGGTTAGAGCTATAGCGTATGAAGGGATAAATGATCAAACCCACAAGGAGAACGCATCCTGTGGCAACGGCAACCGGATGAAACTCTTCGGGGACAGTTAAAATAAGCAGCTCTACAATCAGCCAGGCAACCGCCAGAATAATGACCGGCCAATGCCAGATGCCCAGAGTAAAGGCGCCTTTCTGAGCGACCTTTTTGTGACCGAAGGCAAAGCTGAGGACCGTGGTCAAGTAAGCGGCAATACCAAGGACTGAACCGGCCGCGTAGAGTACCGTGGCTGTATCCGCCAGAAGTACACAAACAATACCGACTGCGGCCACCAGCCAGACTGCATTCTCTGGGATTTGGTGCGAAGAAACCCGGCTGAAGAAAGAGGCTCCCGGGAATCTACCATCACGTGACATGGCAAAGATAATGCGCGCCGACATGGCAATACCTATCAAGGCACAGGCAAAAACAGAGACAACCACGAACACCAGAAACATATTGGCAAGCCCCACACCAAGCACACTATGGGCGATATCCGCCAAAGGGCTGCCCGAGGCGGTTATCTTGGCAACATCTGGAATTGCCATGGTAAAAATAGCAATGAAGAGGAAACCCAGGACTCCGCCTGTCAGGATTGAAGTGATAATACCCCTTGGAGCGACACTATGAACACCAATCGTTTCTTCTCCCACATCGGCCGAGCCCTCAAAACCTATGAAAGTCCATATACCCAGAAGACAGGCCATGAGAAAGCCTTGCCAGTATGGAGGCTGCGTTTGGGGTAACGAGAATAGGAGCGATGGATGAAGGTGTCCTGCCGCGGCCGCAAATACACCGATGAGAATGGCAAAACCGATCAAAGCAGCGATCTCGGTGGCAACAGCAATGAGGTTGATCTTTGAAGCAAGCCGAACACCGTAGATATTGATCAAAGCCTGAAGAACAATCAGAAAAACGCAGATGCACTTGGACTCAAGAGGGCTATAGGCAACTCCCGTGAGCGCCCTGAGAATCGGCACCAACGTGACATTCACGGAAGCTCCGCTAATTGCCCAGACCCCCAGTAGCATCCAACCTGCCAGCCAGCCGACAAAAGGCCCAGCCAAACGTGTGGTCCAATTGTACAACGAACCAGCCAAAGCAATCCTCCCGGCCATATCCGCAAAGACAAGGGCCACCAGGGTATGCCCCAAAACGACCAACCACCAGCTCCAAAAACCAAAGGGACCGGCCTTCTGAAGAACAAAACCATAACCGGCAAACAGCCCCGTCAAAATCGATATGGCGGAGAAGGCCACCGAGAAGGAGGCAAAGAAATGAAGTCCCCTTTTAAGCTGTGGCTTGTAGCCAGCCTCTCTAATGGAATAATCGTCATCGGGCAGCGGCACAGGCATGGGCAAGGGTAACCCAAAGACAGCGGAAAATCAAATTCTCTTTGGGGGTTGGACGGGCTCCTAATGCAGTTCTCCCAGCATAGGACGGATAAGAACCTCCTCAACGTCGCACCGGCCACTCAGGCTTAGTATGGCGGCCACCATTTTGGCGATATCCTCGGGAGCGATAAGTCTTTCGGGTTTCGGCCCACCGCGATATTTCCATATATCCGTATAGGTGGCTCCGGGCGCCATGTAAGTAACGGCGACGCCATCTTTTTTGAGTTCGTTGCGAAGGTTGACCGCATAGCCCCGCAGCGCCCATTTGGTAACGCTGTACATGGGTACCACATGAGAAGCCTCCAAGCCCGCGCTGGATCCCGTTATCACAATCCGACAGGGCTGGGTGTGGTCCAGATATGGCAGGAGAGTTTGGACCAGACCAAAGACGGAATAAAGATGCAGTTCCATCTGCTTTTCAAAGATCTTGCGGCTGCCACTCTTTAAGCCGCCCTCCAGGGCAATCCCCGCGTTCAAAACAAGATTGCAGAGCCCCTTTTTATTTTTTTGGACGAAGGTTCTTATGGCTTTGAGGGAATTGGGGTTCGTAAGATCTGCGGGAAGAAATGACACTTTGGTTTTGCCAATGGCTTGGACAGCGGCGGCGGATTTCTTGAGAATGTCCGGATTTTTGGCCACCATCAGCAGGTCATGTCCCTGTCGGGCAAGCTCGCGGCAGATAGCCAACCCTATTCCACGGCTCGCGCCGGTAACAAAGGTTTTCATGGGAAGAACAATAACAAGCTCTGCTTATTTCGTAAAGCCAAAGAAAAAAACAACCAAGAACTATACCCCAGATAGTTTGTGCCCCAGCGCCAGCAGCTTCTCCCGCATAATCTCCGTCATTTGAGATTTGCGCAGCGCCTCGTCGGCGGTAATCCGGCCCTCCTGGAGAAGCGAGATCAGCTTTTGATCGAGGAGTATCATACCCAGACTGGAGCCAGTCTGAATATCGGAATTGATGCGGTAGGTCTTGTTCTCGCGGATAAGAGAGCCTATGGCCGGAGTATTGACCATGATCTCGTAGGCCGCGACGCGTCCGCCTCCGACCTGGGCGCACAGAACCTGGGAGATGACCGAGACAATCGTCGACGAGAGCTGCGTGCGGATCTGATCCTTGGTGCCGGAAGGAAAGGCATCTACGATGCGGTCCACTGTGCGGGCCGAGCCGGTAGTGTGTAGGGTGGCAAAGACAAGGTGTCCTGTCTCGGCGGCGCTGACGGCAGCTTCGATCGTCTCCAGATCGCGCATTTCACCGACAAGGATGTAGTTGGGATCCTGCCGCAGGGCGCCGCGAATGGCGTCGGAAAAGCTCGGAACGTCCACCCCGACCTCGCGCTGAGTGACCACGCATCTTTTGTGCGGATGGTAGTATTCAATGGGGTCCTCGATGGTAATGATGTGGCCGTCAACGTGCGAATTGATCCAGTCAATCATGGCGGCCAGGGTGGTCGATTTACCGGACCCGGTCGGACCAGTCACCAGAATAAGTCCGCGCGGACGCGTCAGGAGTTCCTTTACTTTCTCCGGGTAGCCGATTTCCTCAAGCGAGAGGATCTGCGTGGGTATCTGACGCAGAACCATGCCGTAGTTGCCCCGGGCGCGCAGGACGCTCACGCGGAAACGCGCCTTGCCCTCCAGCTCAAACGCGAAGTCCGCCCCACCCCTGGTTTTGATCTTGGCCAGGTGCGCCTCGCTCGTGATAGCCTGGACGAGAGCCTCGGTATCGGCCGGAGTCAAGACCGGACCGTCAACGGGAGTCATAACGCCGTGCACGCGCAGGACAGGCGACTGCCCCACCTGCAGATGGATATCCGAGGCACTGGAGGAGATCGCCAGCTCGAGAAGGTCGTTGATTTCGTAGGACATGATAACTAGGTTTGCGGCATAGGATAAAGTTATGCCAGTATAGGGTTATGACGGCAGAAATGGACTTAAAGCTGATAGAGAAAAATGGGGCTTTGGGCCTCTATATCCATGTGCCTTTCTGCGCCAAGAAATGCGAGTACTGCGCTTTTTACAAAGAGAAGGCTGACAAGACTCAAGTTGATCTGTACATGAAAAGCATCGTGGAAGAGCTGAATAGATTTCCGCCCGGGCGCGACGCAAATACGGTGTTTATGGGGGGCGGCACGCCCAGTCTGCTGAGCGCGCACGATCTGGACGAATTGTGCAAAGCCATACGCAAGGCCGCGGGAAATAAGATCACCGAGTGGACAATTGAGTGCGCGCCGGGCACTATCAAAAAAGACAAAATAGAAGTCCTTAAAAAATGGGGTGTCAATAGATTCTCTTTGGGGGTACAGAGCTTCAACGAAAAAACCCTCGCCGCGATAGGCAGACCCCACAGTTTAAAACAGATTCAAGAAGCCGTGGAACTGATAAGGAACAGCGCAACGAATTGGAATATGGATCTGATCTTTGCGGCAGCGGAAAGCACCCTGCCCGAGTGGAGGGAGGATTTGCGGCAGGCCATCAGGCTGGGCAGCACGCATATCTCCACCTACTGCCTGACCTTTGAGAGCGATACCCAGATATACCTGAAGATGCTGAAAGGACTCAGGAAAAGGCCCGGCGCGGAGGAAGAGGCAGCATTTTACAAGGAAACCTGGGGATTTTTGCGGAAAGGCGGATTTCATCACTACGAGGTGGCAAATTTCGCCAGAGCCGGGTTTGAGTGTCAGCACAATCTGAACACATGGAGAATGCAGGAATGGCTGGGTTATGGTCCCGCCGCCGCCAGCCAGGCGCGTGGCGCGGAATCAAGTTACAGGAGATATACCAATATACCCGATTTGAAGCAGTGGGCGGAAGGGATAAAAACAGGGCAGAGGATATTCGTGGATGAAGCGGAACTCACACCAGTCGAAATGGCTCTGGATAGGATTATCTTTGGGCTGCGGATGCCGGATGGGATTCGAATAAAAGAGATAGCTGCCGCGCTCCCTGCCGCGACCGTAGAAAAACTGGAGCGACTGGGCCGACAATTGGAGGAACAGGGACTTTTGGAGAAAAACGGTGATTTATGGAGGCTGACTCAAGACGGCCTGCTGGTGGCAGATCTTATTGGGGCAGAGGTCACAGAATTGGCACCTTAGGACATTCTCGGCGTATTACTACCACAGGCAATTCCCGCGGAGATACGTTCTGCGTCTCTGGCGGCCAAACGGAAAAGAGTGGCCGTTGGATTATTCTGTGGGGCAGGCACCCAGCGAGATCTGAAATGCCACCACAAACGGCAGAGACCCTGAAATCCTCCTGTAGATCCCAGGTATCGTGCGGTTTTGGGGAAGAAGGAATTCAGGTCTCTCATAAGATCTCTTGTATTCTGGAATATCTAAAACGGCAAGTATAATATATTTTGTTTGTCTTAGAGTAAGAACAAGAAGTAAACGTAAGAATAGACTCCTAACACCGCCGCGGTCATCGACACCAGAAAGAGAAGAAAGTTGAGAGTAAGGGTGGAGATATAGACGCCCAGCCCAAAACCGACTCCCGAGAGCAGAAGGAACATCCCGTCAACCTGACCCTCGTAGAGGCGCCCCCAGGACAGGATGCCAAAATATGTCATGAGGGCAAACGCCGCGTAACGCACCGCCGGATAAACGGCCGCGACCGTCAGGAAAAGAAATACTCCCAGCAGGAAGATCAGACCTCCCAGAGCCAATCCGGGCACATACAGAAAAGAACGAAAACCCTCTGTCGGAAGCAACTCCGCTAGCTTCTTGTAATTGGCCCATAAAAGCAGGACTCCCATGGCCAGATTCACCAGGGATAGAAGAGGCATGGAGAAGGTCGCCACGCGGTCCTCCCACTTGCGACGGCACGCCACGGAATCCGAAGAACCCTTCGACGCGCCGCTGTCAGGGATGCCGCGCGCGGCAACATGAGCTGGCTTGGCAGGAGCTGCCGCCTCTTCGCCAACCGAACGTTGCTTTAAGGACAGCTTGGGCTTTTGAACTTCAAAAAGATGCTCCGAAAGTACCTGATCGCTGGCAATAGGCCGCCAGCCAACCGCATCATCATAGAAGTGGAGGGTCGAAGGAGTCACCTTGCCGGAGGCCGCCATTCGTTGAAGTGTTTCCTCGGTATAGGGTCCTTCGGCTTCGCTTCCTGGGGTTCTCTTGATGTAATACTCTGGCATGGCATCATTGAATAAACATATGGCCTCAATCGCAAGCTCTCTTCTCTTACATAAAGGCCTCTTGACTTGATTGGCCGCACGCCCTAGTTTACCGGGCATATGAAGACCGCCCTGATCCTTGCCGCATTGGCCATGTCCTGCACCTTGAACGCCGCCGAATGGCTTACCAATCTGGATCAGGCCATGGCCACGGCCAAACACCAGAACAAGCCCATCTTGATTGATTTCACGGGCTCCGATTGGTGCCCGTGGTGCGTGAAACTCAAACAGGAAGTTTTTGACACCCCGGAGTTTCAATCATGGGCGGCAAGCAATGTCATACTCCTTGAGATAGACTTCCCGAGGAATACGCCGCAGGACCCTGCCACACAGGCCGCGAATCAGGCGCTCGCGCGAAAGCTGGGCGTAGATGGATTTCCAACAGTTGTTTTGTTCACACCGGAGGGCATGGAAAAAGGACGGCTGGGATATCAGCGCGGGGGAGCCAAGGCTTTTATCCGCAGCGCTGAACTCATATTGAAATAAACATAATGCCGGAAGCCAAGACACTCGCTTGGAGGGCCATCGAAGGAATCAAGAAGAGGATGGGCGGGACTCTTGTTGTCGATTGCTCGGGAAAAAGGAAGAAAATGCGCGCGGGGAAGCTGCTGGCGCTCTCCATGGTATTGGCGGAAAAACTGCGCGAGCTGCCGGAAGAGCGCATTGGGATTGTCCTGCCTCCAGGGATCGGCGGCTTTGTGGCAAACCTGGCGGTGGCCCTGGCAAACAAGAGCAGTGTAAATCTGAATTTCACCGCCGCGACGGGCGTCGTTAGGAAAGCCATGGAGATGGCCGGAGTAAAAACCGTTCTTACCGCCAGCCAGGTGGTTGAAAAATTCAGGGAGTTTCCGTGGCCGGTGGACACCCGGGAGCTTCAAAAGATCTTTTCCGAAAAGGGGACCCGCAGGAGGGTGCTTTACCGACTTGCACAGGCGCATTTGTACTCGGCCGCCAGACTGGCCAGAAAATGGAAAGTAGACAAATATTCCCCCAAAGAGGCCACCCTTCTCTTCTCCAGCGGCAGCACGGGGATCCCCAAGGGAGTGCCGCTCACCCACGGCAACATCGGGGCCAATGTCGATCAGATAGAGACCGTCAAGCTGCTGCCAACTGGCACCAGGATACTGGGGTGCATTCCGATCTTCCACAGTTTTGGCATGACCGTCACCATGTGGTATCCCCTCTGCCATGTTTTGCGCGTCATCACCTACCCCAGCCCAATTGATACAACCGCACTGGGAAAAATAATCAAAAAGGAACGGCCCTCAGTTCTTGTGGGAACGCCGTCCTTCTTCCGTCTATACATGAAGCAGATTCCAGCGCGGAATCTCCGCAGCGTGACATCCGTGGTGGCGGGGGCGGAAAAGACCCCAAAAGGCTTGCAGGAGAAATAGGAAGAGACCTGCGGAAGCCACTACCTGGAGGGCTACGGCCTTACCGAAACATCCCCCGTGGTGAGCATTAACCTGCCGCATGACAATGTATGGGGCACCGTGGGAGTCCCCTTTGGAGATATGCGGGCACGGATCGTCGACGCAACCACGCGGGTGGCATTTAAAGAACCCGGCCGCATGGGGGTTTTGGAACTGAAAGGCCCAAATGTTTTCGGCGGGTATTTGAATGACCCGGCGTTAAATCGCGAGGTCTTCCATGACGGATGGTTTTGGACAGGAGACCTGGGAATGACAACACCCAGCGGGAGACTTATCATTGAGGGAAGACTGCGGAGATTTTCAAAAATCGGCGGGGAGATGGTACCGCACGGGGCCGTGGAGGAGGTCCTTACTGAACTCTATGGTTGGGGAGATCTTCCCAGGATACCCGCGGCAGTCACGGGAATTACCGACGAGAAGAAGGGGGAGAGCCTGGTGCTCGTCAGTCAGGAGAAGATCGAGGCGGCGGAGCTGGGGAGACGCCTCAGGGAGAAGGGAGTACCCAATCTGTGGATACCCAAGAAGGTGGTTTTGGTGGACGCCCTCCCCTACCTGCCCAGCGGAAAACTGGATTTGCAGAAGCTGGGGGAAATGGCAAGGGGCTAACACAACCCAGCTTGATTTCGCGCTTTGCGTATATATCGCGTGCGGCCACGCACTCGGGGCGAATTGTCGAACCACGATTAAAGTCAAAGGCAAAAAACAAGTCAGCTATTTACGAAAGCTTCTCGTCCCTGGTTGACATGTTCCTAGAAAGAAAAGTTGAGTTATCCTTTTCTCGCTCCACGATAGAGTCAAGGCTTCGTTGCTTGGGCTTGGTAGCAGCCTGAGGCGTCCGTAACAATGGCACCAATGGCTGAATAAAGGCTTTGCGCTGCGTCTGCGAGCCCGAAGGGTAAAGCTCGTGGTAAGCAGCGCTGCCTGCTTTATGATCATTGGCGGGGCGGGTTTGCGGCCTGACCGTCATGCCCCCTGCTACGGTGTGCCGAATGCCCCTAATGGTTCGGATTAAAAAGGCTTTGGCGCTCTGTTGGCTACCCAGGTACCACCTTACCCTTGAAAGCCTCTATTTTGCCAATACGTCATAGTAAAAAAAGGCTCCTCGATAAATGGGAGACAGTTCCATTATCGTTTACTAAAATGAATTTATCTTATAGGCTACAGGCGCTATGATGTTTCCATTTATCTGGATCGTCTCAATCATCGCCACGGTTGTTGTCGCCGGGCAAAAAAATCTCGGAGCGGGAGGGTTCTTCGTCCTTTCGCTTTTTACAGGGCCAATCGCTTTCATCATAGCGTGCGTAATGCCTGCCAAGACGGCCACGCCCACGGCGCCACCTTACTCCACCGCTGATGAGGGCACGCCTACCTTGCCTTACATAGCGTCGCAGATAACGGATTTGAAGGCCATCATCGCCCGATGCCAGTCGCGGATTATCAACCTTGAGATTGCGCTCAATACACACTTTGGCATTGGCAAGGCCGAAAAGCCTGCAGAAGAACCTGTGCCAAGCGCGTTTCAGGTTGTTACCGAAGAAAAGGCCGAAGAGCCTACTTTTATTCCTACTCCCTATACGCCTCCGGCCAAGCCAGTCTATGCGGCAGCTTCAATAGAAACGGAAGCCCCAAAGCCACAGCCACGAGCCGATTTCGAACTATCCTTGGGCAAGGACTGGTTGAACAAGATCGGCGTACTGGTGCTAGGCCTGGGTGTAACGTTCCTTATTGGTTACACCTTCAAGTACTTTGGGCCGTGGCTAAAAATCCTAACCGGCTTTGCGCTGGGCGGGCTGCTTTTCTTTGGCGGGTATAAACTTGAGAAGAATGAAAAGCTTAAGAACTTTGGACGCGTGCTCTTGGGGGGTGCTTGGGCGATCGTATATCTGACAACCTACGCCATGTATCACTTTGAAGCGTCGCGCGTCATTACGAGCCAAGCGCTTGACCTTGTTTTGTTGGGAGTAGTGGCCGTGGGGATGATTTGGCATGCGCTTAAGTATAAATCTGAGGAGCTCGTCTGCGTAGCGTTGGGCGTGGCTTACCTGACTTCAACGATTGATCAGCTGTCGTGGTTTAGCGTTGCCAGTTGTTTCCTATTGGCCTTCACGGGGCTCTTTCTTGTACAGCGTTTCCAGTGGGTCAAGACCTTGGTAACCGGAATGCTGTTTACTTACGGAATCAGCGTTATTTGGGGCCCGCACTTTACGCCGGAGGCTTCTGATATTCAGAAATTCACATTACTGACGGGCTACTGGGCTATTTTCTTAGCGGGAATTCATCTGCTCAAGGCCGCCAAGGACGAGCAGATTGGAAAGATTCTCTCAGCGGCGAACTTCGGCAACATTGCTATCTACAGCGTCCTCTCTTATCCACTCATCTTTAGCCTTTTTAACGGCCATCAGGCGGCTATCGCCTTTGCCGAGGGACTTATCTATCTATTCCTAGCCTTTGTCTCGCGCGAGTACGGAAAGCCAAAGCTTTACGTCAGCGATTTAGTGGCGGGCATCTTTGCGATCACTTTTGCCATCTATCTCAAATTCCTGCCGACGACCACTCTTGTTCTTTGGCTCATCGAAATTCCCTTCCTGCTCTTTATTGGTATCAAATTTAAGGAGGTCATCTATCGTTTCTTCGCGTATGCGTTGACACTGGTGGCAGCTGCACGCTTCTTCTTCCATTGGTTTGGCATTTCCGGTGGGATGCCCGATGTCGTCATCGCAGGCTTTAACTGGCCGTGGTATGGGTTCATGTCGTTTTTGGCGGCCATCTCGCTGGGACTGTGTTTTGTCTTTACCCGCCACGCTCACAAAGAAAACTTACTCTCTCAAATCGAAAAGGGAATTGATCATATCTTCTCGGCAGCCGCCGGGGCAACCTTCACGCTGTTTCTATGGTCGGTCGTTCCCTCGCATTGGATATCGCTGGCGTGGTACGTGGAAGGTCTGGCGCTCATCCTTATAAGTCTGCTGATGGGATTGGGCCGCTTCCGCGCCTATGCCTATGCGGTCTTCGCGGTTGCTTCGCTGTATTATCTCTTTGGTATGTGGGAGCTGCCAACCGCAGCCAACCTCGGAGTTATTGTTGGTAATACGCTCTTGCCGGTCTTGGCCTACTATCTGGTCAAGAACTTAAAGAAAGCGCGAAACCTACCAAACCTCTTTGAAGGTGAAAATCAGGTTTTATTTGGCGCAGCAGGAATAGTCTTGGCGGTTTCAACATTCCAACACGCCGCTAATGATTGGATGGGATTGTTGATGTCGGGCGTAGGGTTGTTTTTCGTGCTTACCGGCTTGCTGGGGAAAGAAAGAATCGAAAGGCTCGGCGGGTTTATACTGCTGGCTATCGGTGAAGTTTGCTTCTTTATTCATTCCGAAGGCCTACGGCAAGATCAGCGTTTCCTCATTATTACGCTTAATGCTTTGTTGCCGACGATCACCTATTACGTTGCGAAATACTTGAAGAAGTCACGGGAGCTTCCCGATGCCTTTGAGAGCGAGAATCAAGTACTGTTTGCGGCGGCAGGCCTGGTGCTTGCGGTCAGCGCGTTCCGCTTCTTAGAGCCCAACTGGATTTCGCTGACGCTGGGCGTCTTGGGCGTCTTGTTTATTTTGATTGGCTTTGCAGGCCAGGAGAAGGTTGAGCGTACCGGTGGCCTTGTGCTTTTGGGCGTTACGCTTTTGAGAGTGGTATTCTACGATTTGGCAGGGTTACCCATCATCTTCAAGATCATCACCTTTATTATCCTGGGAGTGCTATTTATCGGCGTTTCCTATATCTACAACCGCTTTACTCTCAAAAAATAACCACGTATATGAGTCATACAAAAGAATCTGTCATAGTTGAAAAAACAACGAGCTTGTGCAATGAATGCATGACAAGGGTGGATGCGACTTTGGTTGAGAGGGATGGTAAAATATTCATTGAGAAGAGCTGCCCCACGCATGGAGCACAGGTAGCCTTATTCGAGGAGGATGCCGCTTATCATCACCGTAAAAAGCATTACCTGAAGCCGGGAACGAAGACTACGGTGCAGACGGAGTTTAAGCGTGGCTGTCCTTTCGACTGCGGGCTCTGCCCTCACCATAAACAGCATGCCTGCATAGGCCTTGTGGAGGTAACGAACGCCTGTAACATGGCTTGTAAGGTCTGCTATGCCAACAGTAAGGCGGGGGAGCCTCATGTACCACTAGAGACGGTCAAGCGCATGATTGACTTCTTTTACGAAGCTGAGTTTGGCAAACCCGAAATCCTTCAAATCTCCGGCGGAGAGCCGACCTTACATCCTAACATTATTGAGATTATCCGATACGCACGTTCAAAGGTTAAGTTCGCGATGCTCAATACCAATGGGCTTCGACTGACTGACGAGGAGTTTGTAAAACAACTGGTGTTTGACGATAAGTTCGAGGTCTATATGCAATTTGACGGCGCTGATGACCTGCGAGGCCGGAACGCACACAAGAACAAGTTGCGGGCGCTGGAGTTGCTCAAAAAGTATAACATTCCTTGTACCCTCGTATGTACAGTAACGCCTGGCGTGAATGATCATTTGCTGGGAGAAATTATTCAATTTGGATTGGACCAGGACGGTGTACGCGGTGTGAACTTCCAGCCGGTGACATTCTTTGGCCGCTTGCCCAAGGATGTTTCCAGCAATCTTGAGAATCGTCTTACCTTAAGCGGAGTTCTAAAGAGAATCTATACGCAGGCAGGGCTAAAGCCTGAAGACTTTGTGCCGCTGCCTTGCAATCCTTATCGCGTGGCTGTCTCTTATTTTGTTAAGACAGCGAAGGGCCTAGAAAGCATTTGCCCCAAGATCCCGATCGACAAGGTACTGCCGTTTATAAACAACACGCTGGCGTTTAATGCCAACGAGTTGCTGGCTTCGGGGCCTCTATGCAGCTGCTTGGGAGGTCTTTTCCCCAAGACTTACACAAAGTCGGCCTCTGGAGATAAAAAGCTATTTCTCAATAGTAAAACCTTCCGAGTCACCGTTGCCTCGTTCATCGATAGGTATAACTTCGACGAGAAGTCTATTCAACAAGAGTGTGTGCAGTTTATAACTCCTGACAATCGTCGTATTCCATTTTCTGCTTACAATATGCTCCATCGTCAAAAATACCAACTCAACAATAAATCATGATTGCTAGAGCCATCATCGGATTATGCGTCTCGGCGGTCGTTATGGCCGTTGTGCTAAACTTTGCCTTGGCGAAAACGCAGGCCAAGAAAGAGCACCGTACGCTAGTCGCTACCGCTAGCATGACGCTGTTCTTTGTCATCTTTGCAATGGTGTTGCGAAACGGCATAGGAGAGATCACAGTTACTGGCCTAGGGCGACTCGCGTTGGAAGTTGTCGGTTGTGCGCTCGTTATTGTCGGAACGCTTATCAACATCAAGGGGCGCTTTGACCTGAAGGCCAACTGGGGCGACCATATTCGCATCTACGAGGATCACACGCTCATCACGCGTGGCGTCTATCGCTTCATCCGTCATCCGCTCTACAGCGGGCTTTTCTTTATGGGTTATGGGGCAGCTATTGTTTATGCGAATTGGCTGGGCGTAGTCCTCATGACCGTCGTCTTTGTGCCCATGATGATCTATCGCGCCCGTCAGGAAGAGGTCGCCCTCGGCGAAGTTTTTAAAGATTATAAGGATTACATTCAAAAGACAGGGATGTTCCTGCCAAAACTCAAATAATTTATGGTTACCTCCAACGAATTACACTTCTGCCGCATCGGAGTCGCAGTCCTTATCTGGGCGGCGATTCTTCTCCACAGTATTGCGCTCTTGTGGATCGTGGCAGCGATCTTGGGCTTTAGCGCGATCCTTACCGTTCGTTACGCGCCGATGATTGTTGCCTATCGCTATACCTTCGGGCTCATCTGGCCAGGGCATTCGGAGCTCGTCGATACCAAGGCCTACCGTTTCGCCCATTGCCTGGGATTCCTGATGGCCTGCATCGCTTTGGGACTTACCTTTACGCCCATCGGCTGGGGCTTTGCGCTTTTCTTTGCAGTTTTGAAGAGCATTAGTGCCAGCGGCTACTGCCCCGCGACCAAGCTCTACGGCTGCATGAAGGCTGGAGGCTGTTGTACCTTTAGCAAGAAAGTGGCGGAACTGGCAAAAAAGTAATTTTTTAAATATGTTCGATGAACACATCCATCCTGAACATTGGGGCGTAATGCCTTACCTGAAGCTTGGCGCGCTCTCGATCCCGATGTATGAGCTCTGTGTCGGCTTGGGAATCGTTGTTGGATTGCTTATCTGGTGGCTCTTGAAAGAGCCCACGCATCAAAAGAATGGCGGGGTGGTTATACTTGCGGCACTCATCGGCGGCGCGATCGGCGCCAAGCTGCCGATTGTTATTATGGCGTTGCCTTACGTCCTTAAGACAGGCGACTGGGCGTCTTTGCTGGCAGGGCGAACAATCACAGGAGGCCTCATCGGGGCACTGATTGGCGTCATGCTGGTCAAAAAACTCTACAAGATTGAAGGTCGCTTTGGGAACCCGATCGCCATCGGAGCGGCTTTCGGCTGTGCGATCGGACGCCTAGGGTGCTTCTTTCGAGGCTGCTGCTATGGCGTACCGACGACCCTCCCTTGGGGCGTGAATTTTGGAGACGGTTGCCTGCGCCAGCCAACTCAAATCTATGAGTCTTTGTTCTTTCTCGTGATGGGAATCCTTATGCTAATTTTCCGCAAACGCGCCAAGCCAGGGCAACTGATGGTCGTCTTTGTTGGCTCCTATTTTACCTTAAGATTCTTTGAGGAATTTATTCGCGATCCTGCAGTCGCACCTGTTGTCTTTGGACTGACTGTCTTCCAGTGGATTTGCCTTGTCGGACTCGCCTTTTTAGCCGTAAGGGAAAGGGTAAGAAAGGGACATACTTTAGGGGCTGACCTAGGTAATGAGCTTTTTTAGAAAGGAAAGCTGTTTTTTTGG
>CAZIPW010000010.1:0-65019 GCA_964541675.1 uncultured Verrucomicrobiota bacterium | reverse complement strand
ATTACGACCACCCCCCTAGTCAATATGCGAAATATAATATGTTACACGATACTAGAAGGGCAAACAGTTACAACATTTGCAACAACCCGGATCTACTGGGCAAGATTGTCCGCCGCCAGGAAGCAGACCATCTAGGGGGTCGTCTCCGCCGCCCTTGTTATCTCCGCCGCCGCCAGGAAGCAGATCATTACATATACCACAGCAAGGACAATCCAACATTTCCAGGAATCCCCGCGCAGAGACGGTTCCCTTCCCACTTCCGCTACTGGGTTCCTTCCACAGTCTTATTCCAAAAGATCTGTTATTCAGTACTCCCATGCACCTCAATTCTATGCGCCGCTATTGGCCAAGTCCATAGAAATATGGTAAAAACCATTTCTGAATCATTGACGCATATCAGCAAACCAGCAAAAATAGATAGATGGGTCTTCTGCCCTCCATTGCCGCCATTGCCACCCCACAGGCTCCATCGGCACTGGGCATCATACGCTGTTCCGGAGAGTTGTGCGCCAGGGTATTTTTAGGCATTGCGCCCAAGCAGGCTACCCTCAAGAACTACACCTCCATATCTGGAGAGCTGCTTGACCAGGTAATGGCTGTGTACTATGAGAAGGGACACTCATATACCGGAGAAGAAAGTTTGGAGATCAGCTGTCACGGGAATCCCTACATCCTCAGAAGGATACTGGAGGACTTGATGACGCGTGGATTTACGCTGGCACAGCCAGGAGAGTTCACGCGCCGGGCTTTTCTAAACGGAAGGATGGATCTTACCCAGGCTGAGGCCGTGGCGAACGTTATATCCGCGCGTTCAGACAGGGCCTTACAGGCTGCACACCGCCAGCTTGCCGGCGATTTGGGAGGGGCCATCAAAGAATTTTCCGAAGAACTCATCAGTCTCATCGCCGAAGTGGAAGCTCTCATCGATTTTCCTGAAGAAGATGTCCCCTCACGGTTGCCGCCACCGGAAAAATTTCAAAAATTGATCAGCCGCCTATCCGCGCTCAAAAGCACCCAACGGGCACATGATCTGACCTTTGAGGGCGCCAGGATAGCACTCGTGGGACTGCCCAATGCCGGGAAGTCCTCCCTCTTTAACGCGCTACTGGGCCACGAAAGGGCCATTGTCAGCCCTATAGCAGGAACCACGCGGGACTACCTGTCGGCGCAGCTTACATTTGGAACACATATGGCGACCCTTGTCGACACCGCAGGGCTCAACCCCAGGGCCACGGCAGGATCGATTGAGGCCACCGGTATTGCCATGACCAGGGATCAGATGGCCGCGGCCGATTTGGTTCTGCATATAATCGACGGAACAGGCAAATCTCCTTCGGAAACAACAGACAAAATTTCAGCGTCTGGCGCCTTGCTGCACGTTGTGACCAAGTCAGACCTGAGAGAATTTCATATTCCCACAGGACTGACATCCACATACCCCGTTTCGGCCGTCACGGGCGCTGGCATGGACGCCTTGCGCAAAGGAATCATCAAGGAACTCGACGGCCTGATGCCCGGCTGCGACACACTGATGATAAGCGCCAGACACGCCGACGCGCTTGAAGAGTGCCTTAAACAACTGACAGCCGGTACGGAGCTCCTGAGCAAAAAGTCAGACCCGGCGCTCATCGCGCACCATCTGCACTCTGCGCTGGATTGCCTGGGGGAGATTCTTGGCAAGTTTGACAACGAACAGATTCTCGACAAGCTCTTTGACCGGTTCTGTATAGGAAAATAAAGCTATTTTAAAACAGCGATCAGGCTGTCGAATCTGGGATGGTGTTCCTCAAAAACCGTCTGAGGCAGGGGTCCAGGCCATTGCACGACGGGATCGATCTGCCAGAGGGAGCTCTCCGAGATCAACTGCCAAACGTCCGAAAAATAACCTTCATGATCGGTACGGAAAAAAAGCCGCGACCGCGGCGCGCAGATTCTGGCAAGGCTGGATAAAAACGCCGCATTCACAAAGCGATGCTTCCAATGCCGCTTCTTTGGCCAGGGATCAGGGAAAAGGACAAAACAGTCGCGTACAATTCGGTTCTCCGGCCAGCAATCCAGCACATCCCCTGCACTCCCCCAGATCCAATGCACCTTCATGCCGATACGGTCGCTTTTCTTCTGTCCCCTGGCCAATCTGTCGTGCTTCTTGTCCACCCCGACATAATTGCGCGCGCCCTTTTCCAAGACCGCCAGCGCGCTCAAGAAATGTCCGTGGCCGCAGCCCAGCTCAAGCACATAGTCACCCACAGGCAGTTCATTTAACAGCGCGGTCAGCCTTTGCAGTTGTTTCTTATGCTCCTCGGGATACTCAAACGACATTGAAAAACCTTATCTGGCCAACACCTTTAGGACAATCTTCTTCACAACACCCTTATACTCGGAATTTTTAAGCATGGGCATATGCGCGTCCGTCGGATAGAAGATCGCAAACATCCTCTCGCGGGCATTCAGAATCGAGGACTTCTTGAGCCTGCCCGTCAGGAACATCACATCCATTTTGGAATTATATTTTTTCTCAACCCTTAAACGATCCACGGGGCTCACCCCCATCAACTCACAGCCCTTGACCATGTATTGAATATCAATGTACCTGCGGTGAGCTTCCCAACGCCCTTTTCGCGCGGGGCGACCCTTGTACTCCTGGACGCTCGCGAAAAGACGCTCACCCTCAATGAGATGCTTGCCCGGCGGCAGTTTGTCCAGCCTGCCACTTTTAAGCAGCCGCATTCCCCGCTTCAGTCTTGCGCCCAAGCCCGTATACAACCCGACGTTCTCAATCTTGTCAAAAATCATACGCCCATCCGTTTAAGGATCTCTTCAAGCTCGCCGTTGTTCTTGTAGTACACAATCAGTTTGCCACCGCGGGCGCCATGCTGGAATTTCACCTTGGCGTTAAGCTTTGCCAGGATCTTTTTCTGAAGTTCTCCCAGGGCCAGCAGCTCCGCGTCTCCCGTCACGGCGCGGGCGGTTCCAGGCCCGGCGGAGGTACCCTGCTTGCGAATAAGACCCTCGGCCTGTCTGACCGATAGTCCCTGCTCCACAATCGTCCTGGCCAGCATCACGCGCGTGGATCCCTCGGGAAGCCCCAAAAGAACTTTTGCGTGGCCCAGCGTAAGCTGATTTTTGGCCACATATCCCAGAATCTCCGGCTCCAACATGAGCAGGCGCAGACTATTGGCGATCGTCGTGCGAGCCTTGCCGATCTGCGCCGAGATCTGCTCCTGCGTCATATGAAAGTCTGTCAAAAGCATTCCGTAGCCGCGCGCCTCGTCAACAGGATTCAGGTCCTCTCGCTGCAGATTCTCGATGAGACCCATCACGGCCGCAGAGGCGTCTGCCACGTTCACAACGCGTGCTGGAATCACCTCCATGCCGATACTCTGGCAGGCTCTCATGCGACGTTCGCCGGCAATCAGCTCATAACCGCCATTTTTGAGAGCGCGCACCACTACCGGCTGCATCAGACCCTCGCTGCGAATACTGTCAGCCAGCTCTTTGATACTCTCCTGGCGGAACTCTTTGCGGCGCTGATAGGGGCTTCTCTGAATATGCTTGAGAGAAATCAACATGAAAACACCCTGCGCGTTTGACGGGACCACGGATGGCGTATTCACGCTCGCCGATGCCGTTGGAAACTGGGGTTTCTGAACCGGAGACGGAATCTTCCATGTTCCGGAAGGCGATGCTTCTCCCGAAATCTCCTCCGTCTGAGCTTCCTGGTGAGTCTTTTTTAAAAGCTCGTTGAGGCTATCGAGCGAATCCGCCTGAACTTCCTGGGAATTGGACTCTTCTGACTTCTCTATCCTGACATTATCAATTCTGACTTCAGGAGCCGGAGATTTTCTGAGGCCTCCGTTGATTAGGCTCTCCAATCCTCTCCCGAGTCTTTTCTGGGGTTGCTTTTTCATAGTGTGGGGACAAATATTTCGCGGCCAACATAGAGTTTGCCTGGATCGCTTATCGGATTGGTGGCCATGATCGCACGCACGCTTGAATGGTTCTTGCGGGCAATCGACGAGATGGTATCCCCGGGCGCCACGGTGTACTTGATTCCCTCTTTCATATAGGACTGTTTCTCCGCCTCACTGATCTGCGGCGCAGCCGACTTGATCGACCGGCCTGGTTTTGTAACCGCCGTCTTCGCGGATACGCTCGGCTTTTCAGCCGCGGACACAGGACTCGTGCCCGTCATTGCGGCCTTCATATCGTCCTTGATGGCGCTCTCCACTCTTTTTCCCTCCGCGGCGATGGCGTCGTTCGTCCGCATTTCAAGGAGCTTGAGCTCGTCATGCGTAACGAATGAGGAGGTATCGGAGTTCTTGGCGAGTTTCGCTTCCAACTCGGCTTTTTCCCTCTCAAGCTGCTCGACCCGCAGGGCAAGATCTTTGAGATCCTTGCGGTTAGCTTCTATATCCTGTTTCATATCGGCCACTCCGACAGAGGTGGATTGGACTGCGGGTGCCGACTCTGAACTTTGTGAGGGATGACTGGGGGAAAGAAAACCGTCTCCGGAGGGTATCTGCCCAAAGCATAGGGAGGCACAAGCTACTCCCAATATAATAAACCACCTTTTCACGTCCAAGATTATATACTCAATTTTGTCCCAGTCAATAGTCTTCGACTATTTAAGGGTTTTAGCAATCTTTGCGCCCACCTCCTCGATGGTTCCCATCGTCTCGATGGAGTGGAACTGGAAATCGGAAGCAAGTGATTCGAGCGCCGCGTAGGAGCTTTCCATAAAGGTCTTGTAACGCTTGCGGGCCAGCTCGGGGTCCAGATCGGTGGCGCGCACGGGCTTGCCCGCCGCCTTGTCCTCACCCGCGCGCTGCGTCTGGCGACGCACGCTCTCCTGCTCCCCGACCATGAGGGCAATCACCTGAAAAAGACTCTTGCCGGCCAGTTTCTTAGCCAGCAGCCGCACGACATCAGCCTGAGGAATTGTGCGCGGATAGCCATCCATGATAACGCCCTCGGCATATTGCGGCTTGGTGAGCTCGCGGAAAAGCAGCAGAGTCGTCGTCTTGTCATCAATCAGGATTCCCTTGTCCATCATCGCCTTTATCTCAGACGTCTTAAAGAGGGAACTCATTTCAATCGAATCGGTCTTGTAGCCTTTGACCTTCTTGATGGTTTTGGTATGGGTTCCCTTGCCGGCTCCTGGAGAACCATTGAGCCACAAAATCTCCTTTGGAAACTGAACCTTGCCCTGCTCGGACTCGAGGGTGTTCCAGGCATAGTCAAAGATCTGCTGGGGAGTGAGCGTTGTAGAAGAAGGAGCGGATGACATACGTGCGGGCATCCTATCACAATTCCCCGCGCCTCTGGCAATAGAATTTTATACCATTCCCAGAGCCATGCGGCCCTCCTCGGAGATCATGCTTTGATTCCAGGGAGGATCCCAAACAATATCCACTTGGGCGTCCGACACTCCATCCACCTGTAAAACGCGCTCTCTGGCGTCCGCGGCAATAGAGGGTCCCATCCCGCAACCAGGAGCCGTAAGCGTCATTTTGATCCACACCTTATATCTTTGATCCTTTGGAGAAGCCGGGGGAGGCTCTGTTATAGGTTTGACCTCCATGGAGTATATAAGTCCCAAGTCCACAATATTTACGGGGATTTCAGGATCAAAGACGTTTTTGAGTGCTTCCCAGATATCCTCATCAAAGGGAGTCGATCCTTCTTCCCTTTTTTTCTTCTCTTTTTTGGAGGCCACTTCACGCTCCTCGCCAAGATTTGCGGCGTACTGGCCCGAGACCCGCACCATGCCATACTCCCAGGTAAGAGTCAAATTTCCGCCCAACCGGTGGGTAATCTGCACCGTAGTCCCGGCGGGAATGACGACGGGTTCACCCGAAGGCACCACCACAGCAGGAGTGTCAGCTGAAACAATGCGACTGTCAGGTGAAGACATCTTAATATTATAGATTAGATTTATGAATAAAGCCAGTATTAATACAACCAGTATTTGCGACCGATCTGCGCCTGCCAGTTGAGCGCCTCCGCCTTCCAGTGCGCCGCCAGCATGGAGGCGCTCAGAGGCTTGCCCTGTTTAAGCGTATTAAGCGGCTCCGCCCGTCCCCAGTGCTTGCAAAAGAGCTCAGCGGCGGAGTTGCTCGCGTTGGCGAAGGGTTCCCTGCCCTTCAGATCCTCGGCTATTCTGAGCATCGTGAGGCTCAAGGCTATGGGAGAGGCGTTCTCCCAGTTGGTAATACGCACGTATACGCCCTCCTGCGATTCTTCATCTCCGCCGTGCTTGAGGGCCAACACGTCAAAGGAGAATCCAGGCAAGTGTTCCCGATCCAGTCGGGCCTTAAGCTCTGCGGCGGAAAGCTCGGGGTGTGAGAGAAACCGAAAAGGGTATTTTGTACCGTAGCCATGCCGGAAGCCGCCCAGCTGCGCGCCCAGCCCCGTACAGGCGTAGCCAAAAGCCGCTCCCACAGTGGGCACCGAGGGGGAGGTCGGACGCCAATCCAGTCCCGTGTCGCTCCAAAGCATGGAGCGCTTCCACCCGACCATCTTGACAACAGTCAGAGATCCACTCAAGGGTTTGAGCTCGTCGCGAGCCAAGAGCGCCAACTCTCCTATTGTAAGCCCGTGAATATAAGGAATCCGATAAAGCCCGACATAACTCTGAAAACGCGGATCCAGAACAGGACCGTCAACCTTTAGCCCTCCCAACGGGTTGGGACGATCCAGAATAATGACCGGAATTTGTTTTTCGAAGCAGGCTTGGATGGTCAACTTCATGGCGCTGATGTACGTATACGAGCGGCTGCCGATATCCTGCAAATCCACCACCATGCAATCAATTCCTTCAAGCATACGCGGTGTGGGCTTGCGGGTGTCTCCGTACAGGGAGTAGACGGGAATACCCTCATAAGTTTCGTTATCAATCTTCTTTTCGGCCTGGACCTGGCCGTTAAGCCCGTGCTCTGGGGCATAGAGAGCAACAAGTTTTACGCCCGGGGCGTTCTTAAAGACATCAAAGGAACTAATACCTCTCTCGTCCACGGCAGCCATGTGAGTCAAAAGGCCCACACGTTTTCGCTGCAGAACATCAAAGCCATTGATGCGCAAATGAGTAATGCCCAGTTCAACCGCAGCCTTTTGCAGAACTGCCGGACTCTTTGTGAAAACGGGTGCGGAAGCCGGCGCAAGTTTTGCCTCAATCTTTGCCGCGCCCGGGGACACTCCGGCGGAATCAGGCGGAAACGCGCAAAGAATGGCCACGGGGCACAACAAGAGCACTGGTAAAATCAAACGCATAATGATGCCATTCTCCTAATTCACTTTACAGAAAGGCAATAGTAAAGGACAATAGGATCATGCCTTCTGACAGGGAACCAGACAACGACAATCCGCCGCCAAACACCATTTTGGTGTGGGTTTTTATAATCATGGCAATGTTCGCGCTGTGGTTTATAAAGACCCCGTCCGCGGCGGAGACACAGAACAAGACTGTCAGCCAGGTTATGACTGCGGCTGAAGCGCACAATATCATTCAGGGTACTATTCGCGCCGATCCCACCGGCGGCAACAACTGGTCCATCATCGAAGGGACCATCAAAACAGACAAGGGACCAAAGCATTTTGAAGCGCAAGGCCGCCTGACAGACGAAATGCTCCAGCGCCTGACCGCCACCGGTGTCTTTAGCGAACAACCGGCCAGCACGCTCATGACAAACCTGCTCATGAATCTGCTGCCCTTCGCCATCGTCATGATCTTTGTTTATATCGTCTTCCTGCGGCAGATACGCGCGGCTGGCAAGGGGGCGCTCAACTTTGGGAAGAGCCGTGCCAAAATGGTACGCGAAAGAGAAAAAATCACCTTTGCCGATGTGGCCGGCTGCGACGAAGCCAAACAAGAGGTGCAGGAAGTGGTGGACTTTCTGAAGGATCCCAAGAAATTCCAGGCCGTCGGAGGTAAAATCCCGAAAGGCGTGCTGCTGGTGGGGCCCCCGGGAACCGGCAAGACGCTTCTGGCCCGCGCGGTCGCGGGAGAAGCTGAAGTGCCCTTCTTCAGCATCTCCGGTTCCGACTTCGTGGAGATGTTCGTGGGAGTAGGAGCCGCCAGAGTCCGCGATATGTTCGAGCAGGCCCGCAAGAGCGCCCCCTGCATAGTCTTTGTGGACGAAATTGACGCCGTGGGACGCCAGCGCGGTGCCGGACTGGGAGGCGGGAATGATGAAAGGGAGCAGACGCTCAACTCTCTCCTTGTTGAAATGGACGGCTTCGACGGACGCGAGGGAGTCATCCTGGTTGCCGCCACCAACAGACCCGATGTGCTGGACAGCGCCTTGATGCGTCCCGGGCGCTTTGACCGCCAGGTATTTATAGATCTGCCCGACATCAAGGGCCGCGAGGAGGTACTTAGAGTACACGCCAAGAAGTTCATCATCAGCGATGACGTGGATCTGTCGGTGGTGGCCAGAAATACACCGGGATTTTCCGGTGCCGATCTGGCCAATCTTCTCAACGAGGCCGCACTCACCGCCGCCAGACGCGACAAGAAAAAGCTTGATAAAAATGACCTTGACGAGGCGCGCGACAAGGTCGCCTTCGGTCGCGAGCGCCGCCGATTGATGGACGACGAAGACAAAAAGATCACCGCCTATCACGAGGCGGGACACGCGCTCCTGCAGGCGCTCATCGACGACGGGCAGCTGCCGATACACAAGGTGACCATTATACCCAGAGGCCAGAGCCTGGGCTCAACAATGTTCATACCCAAAAAGGATTTCATCCATCACCAAAAATCGCGCCTTCAAAATCAAATCTGCGTGATGATGGGGGGGAGAGTGGCCGAGGAACTGACCTTTAAGGATATCACGGGAGGGGCTGTCGGCGACATACAAAGCGCCACAAAGCTCGCCCGTCATATGGTATGCGACTGGGGCATGAGCCCGTTGGGGCCGGTGGCCTACGGCGAGACCCATGATCAGGTATTCCTGGGCAGGGAGCTTACCCGCAGCCAGAACTACAGCGAACAGACCGCGCGCAGCATCGATGAGGAGATCAAAAAGATCATTGAGGCGCAGTACGCGCGGGCCAGGGATCTGATCAAGACCAAACTGGACAAACTGGAACTCATCGCGCAGGCACTCCTGACACACGAGACCATCGACGGCGTGCACGTGCATGAGCTCATTGAGTTTGGGGAGATGCGCACTCCTGTCACAAAGCAGCCGCCCCTGCCACCCAAGGAAGAACCGACGACTCCAGCTGGAAAAGATCCGAAGAAGATCAAGAAGGATGGAAAGGGACCGGAGGGAGCCGTGCAGCAGCCGGCGGGCGCGTAAAATATCATAAGCAATGGGGAAGCGGCACCCCTCCCCAAAACCTGTTATAATCCCTTTCGTTCGCCACGGTTTTTCTTCCAACCGGAGAAGTTCTTGGTGGATCGCGCATATATGTCCCATACGTCCAATAAGTCCTACTGTATCTCACAAAGGTATCGGTGCCCGTCCGCCCCCTCCCCCATATCCCCTTTGGCCCAAAGTCCAGCTCACTGCAGCCAATGGTATCACAGTAATAGCCATGTCGTCTATTGCCTATTATATATCAGGCAACTATTTCATCTAGTATCCCACAAAATAACTGAGTTAAAATCACTGTGGAGCAGTGATTTCGCAGTGATATTTTTCGCATCAACCTCTCGTGACAACTAGATAATCAATTTGCCTAATATAAGATCAGTTCCTTGACAGTCAAAATTGGTTCAGCAGCTCTACGCAATCTCATGCGACTGGCCTGCTTCTTTTTCCACCCTACTCCACCCTGATCTTCCGCCAATCATGGCGATCCAGAGGATCGGGATCCCAACCGCGCACGCGGGGGCTGATCAGATAAACATTGGGATTGAAGTAAAGCGGGATGCAGGGCATCTCTTTGAGGAGAATCCCCTCCGCCTTCGCAAAATCGCGCTGCTTCACCAGACGGTCGTACTCGGCGTTCCTCCATCCGGTTGTGTTATTTGGATTGTCCGACATGAAAAGCTCCAGAAAATTTGAAGGATCGTTAAGATCGGCGCTCCATCCAGTACGGGCCAGGATAAAATTTCCGTCCGCACGGGCCTTTAAAAAAGTCTTCCATTCGAGGTTCCGAACTTCCACTTCCACGCCGAGGCTCTTTCCCCATTGGGACTGCAGTGCCTCCGCCACCGTTTTGCGCGCCTCGGAAGAGTTGAAGCAGTATGAAGGGAGCGGTAGAAATCCTATTCCGCGCGCCAGCTCTCTGGCGCGTACCGGATTTTCTACCAGTCCGGTAGGAGAACCCAGTGGAGCATCATCGCGCAAAATATCCGGATCGTCACCATCATCAATAGAGTAGTCTGTTCCGCAATCAGGAGGAACAAAACGCCAGGCAGGGCTTTGTCCGGCGCGAAGGATGTCCCCGCAGATAGCCTTCCTATCCAGCGCCATGGAAAACGCACGACGTACATCCGCCCGGTCAAATGGTGGCTTCTTTGTATTTATGAGTACATACTCCACCTGAAGCGCCGGATCTATACGCAAACGGGAGTCCGATTTGTAAGCGGCGACTTTCTCGAGCGGGAGTGCCATTGTGATATCCAAGACTCCCGAAAGAAAGGCTATCTCCTCGCTGCTCCTATTCTCTATGGGATAAAAACGGATCTGTCGGAGAGATATCCCCGAAGATCCGCTGTAGAAGGGGTTCTTCTCGACAACAATGCATTGATAGGGTCTGTGCGATACCATACGAAAAGGCCCGTTTCCCACCAACGGCTCCGCGATCTTCCCGCTCCGACGATCTGCCGCCCCGATTGCTTCCAGCGAGGGCCTGTAGATGGGATAAAAAACAGGCAGCGTCAGCTTTTGGAGAAAAATCGGATCCGGTTGCTTTAACAGGATGACCAGGGTATGAGGATCTGGCACACCCAACTCCTTTATGTTTTTCAAGAGATCTCTATTTGGAGAGGCCAGGCGCGGACTTAAGGCCCTATGGTAGCTCCACGCAAAATCAGAGGCAGTCAGAGGCGCGCCATTGCTCCACTTGGCACCTTGGTGCAGATAAAATGTATAACGCAACCCGGTTGGGTCCACCTGCCAACGATCCGCGACCCCGGCCGAGACTGGTTGCTCTCCCTCTGGAAATGGAAGCACCAATCCCTCATACAGGGAACCAAGTACTCTTTGCTCGGAAATTCCCTGTGCAAGTTCTGGATCCAGCGTTGCCGGCTCCGCCCCGATCCCCACGCGCAGGGTTCCCGGTGGCGGCAACGCCGGCGCACACCCGCAAAGAACACATGAGCACAGCAATAGGAAGGGCCTCACCAAGACATGATGAGTTCTCCCAACTTACTTTTCAATGCTAACAATTGTAAAAAGATTTTAAAAACACCTCCAGATTGTATACTAATTTCTCAATTTGCCCTTTAGACTTCACAAATCGTGCCGATGGTATAGTGTACTAATCTGGTTTACTATGCGTAGGACACTCGTAACTGTCTTGATTATTGGACTTGCCGCCACGGTTTTTGCCGCCACGACAGACTCCAAGAATACAGTCACAACCAACTGTAGAGCTGATACTTCCGGTCTTTTCTTGACGGCCCAAAAGGCTTATCAGGACCGTCAATATGAACAGGCCTTTACCGCCTTCCAAAAAGCAGCGGACGCCGGAGACGCGCAGGCCCAATACATGACAGCTCTTATGATTTACAGGGGACAGGGAGTTGGGGCAAACCCAACTGAGGCGGCCCGTTACTATACCCTGGCTGCTCGGAACAATTTTCCGAAAGCGCAGTACAACCTCGCAATTCTGTATTACGAAGGAACAGGCGTCGAACGGAATGATGTCGAGGCCTATAAATGGCTGTATTTGGCCAATCGTCAGGGAGAGCCCAGGGCTGCCAATATGCTGCCGGTAGCCAATCGCAACCTGACAGCTGCGCTAAAAGCACAGGCCATCAATGAGGCACTTGCCATCCCGCCGACGAGCAAGAATTCCTGATTGGATTGCCAATCGTCTCACAGGATTCCGCGGCTAATCGGGCTGCTTTTTGCGCTCTGAAAGGATGTTCTTGCATTTGACATGGGGACGCAACTGTCTCAAAGTAGCGCTATGGCTATATTACTGGACAAATCATCACGAGTGATCTTTCAGGGTATCACAGGAAAAACCGGCGGCTTTCATGCCAGACAGTGCCTGGACTACGGCACGCAGGTTGTGGGAGGGGTCACCCCAGGCAAGGGCGGTGAAGAATGGGACGGCGGAAAAGTCAAACTGCCGGTGTTTGATACCGTAAAGGAAGCGGTTAAAAAGACAAAAGCCAATGTCAGCTGCATATTTGTTCCCCCCGGTGGCGCCGCGGATGGCATTCTGGAAGCTGCTGACGCGGGAATAAAGCTGATCATTGCCATCACCGAAGGCATTCCCGTGCGCGACATGATGGAAGTAAAAGCCAAGCTCCAAGAGAGTAAATCGATTTTGATTGGACCGAACTGCCCCGGGGTCATAACTCCCGGACAGTCCAAAGTCGGCATAATGCCCGGTTACATTCATAAGCCCGGCACAGTCGGGATTATATCCCGTTCTGGAACACTGACTTATGAGGCCGTGTGGCAGCTGACAAACAAGGGTATCGGACAGTCGACCTGCGTGGGTATTGGCGGTGATCCCATTATTGGCAGCACACATCTCGATATCGTCAAGATGTTCAACGAGGATCCCGATACCAAGGCCATCATCATGATCGGAGAGATAGGAGGACAGGGAGAGATTGAGGCCGCCGATTATATCAAGAAGAAAGTCAAAAAGCCGGTAGCCGCCTTCATCGCGGGGGCGGCAGCGCCCAAAGGACGCCGCATGGGACACGCTGGAGCGATTGTTTCGGGAGCCAATGAGTCCGCCGCGGCCAAGATAGAGTATTTGACCAACTGCGGGATCGTCTGCGCGCCAACCCCAGCAGCCATGGCCGAAGCGCTCATCACCACCTGCGAAAGGGCGGGAGTAAAGCCAGCATAAGCTACTTCGTCCAATAAAATAGCGCCTTCTTTTCGTGCGGAAGCGCGAAGGAAAAACCCTGCTTCTCAAAGAACTTCTCCGCAGAGGTAATCGCCATGACCTCCGCGACTCCGCGACTCCTGGCGCGCTTGATACAGGCGTGGACCAGCTTGGAACCAATGTCCTGACCAGACCAATGATGATCCACCGCCAGACTGCGCACCTCGGCAATCTTCCTGGAATAGACTTCCAGGGCAGCACAGCCGACTATGACTCCCTCCGCCTCGGCCACAAAGAAACTTCGGATGAATCGGCGAACCTCTATCTTGGATCGGGGGTACAGGCGCTGCTCGCGGGCATAAACATTGATAAGCCTCTGAATGCCGTCTATATCGCCAACCCTTGCGGGACGAATAATCGTTTCCATCTCTTATCCTGCTGTCTCAACCTTGGCAGTGCTCTCTGCCGCGGGCGCCTTCCCCTTAAAAGTCGCATGAATAAACTGGCTCAACCATGCTTTCATCTCCAAACGATGCACAATAGCATCGATCAGTCCATGGTCCAAAAGGAATTCGGCCGTTTGAAAGCCCTCAGGGAGCTCCTCGTTGGTGGTCTCGCGTATGACACGCGGGCCGGCGAATCCCACCATCGCCCCTGGTTCGGCAATAATAACATCTCCCAGGGTCGCAAAACTCGCTGAAACACCGGCTGTTGTCGGATCAGTAAGAACGGCTACGTATGGAAGTTTCTTCTCGGCCAGACGCGCGAGGGCCGCTGAGGTTTTGGCCATCTGCATCAGGGAAAGAATGCCCTCGTACATACGGGCTCCGCCGCTATTGCAGACAATAATCATCGGAAGCTCTTTGTCCACCGCTCTTTCGATGGCACGCGTGATAACCTCGCCCACCACGCTTCCCATGCTGCCGCCCAGAAATCTGAAATCCATGACCGCCATCGATACCGTCACGCCCTCGAGTTCCCCCAACCCGGCTATCACGGCATCGTTCATTCCGGTACGAGTCTGATACTCCTTGATTTTGTCGGCATAAGCCGAGATTCCCTTGAATTTTAGAGGGTCCGCCGATGTCAACTTGTCGTCATAGGGCTTCCAGGTATCCTTGTCAATAAGCAGCTCTATCCGGCGGTTGGCTGATATTGGGAAATGATAACCGCTCTTGGGCACTACCCAATAGTTCTTTTCCAGCTCTTTTGTAAAGATAATCTCCCCGGAGATCGGGCAGCGTGTATACAGATTCTTGGGCAGGTCTTTTTTCTTTAAAATAACCTTTGTATACTGCGGTTTTCCAAAAATAGACATACGGTAGACACTAACACAGAGGACAGCTTCCCGCAAGCCGATTTGGGAATCATCCCCTGCAAAGAGTCAGCACATCTATCTGTCCGAAGCCAGCTTTTTTGAGGGCTGCCGCGCAGGCGCTCAATGTCGCGCCCGTTGTCAGCAGATCGTCCACAAGCACCACACGTCCTTTCAGCAGCTCCGGGGCAAGCGCCTTCTTATCGACGGCAAAGGCACCCTTCATATTCTTGAGACGCTTATCGCGCCCCAGCCGGGCCTGCTGGCGCGTCCACTTGATGCGACGGATAAGGCAGGCATTTACCTGTGCTCCCGCGGGTTTCAAAACACCCAGAACAAGCCTGGCCAGGTTTTCCGACTGATTGAATCCCCTCATAAGCCGTTTGAAGGGGTGGAGCGGCACCGGAACAAGAACCGCTCCTGCAAGCCAATCCCTCAGATGCGCGTAAGAGGCCGCCCCAAAGAGCTTCCTCCATTCGCGCTCAACGTAACGCGCATCGCGATATTTATAGGAACGCACCCAACCGCGCGCCGGACCGGCATAGCGCAGAAAGCTCCTGGACTCGTTCCACACAGGAGGCTTTTCTCGACAAACCGAGCAGAGGCGCTCGCCGGACATACTGCCATAGACCGGTACACCGCAGCGCCGACAGGCTTCTTCACCTACGGAACGCAAATTGACCGCGCACTCTTTACAAAGATACTCCCACTCGTAGACCTGCGCCGCGCCTTGCAACGCCTCTCCGCAGCCCACGCAGTTGCGGGGAAAGATGGCGGCGACAAGGTAATTAAACATCTTATTCCAGAACGACGCGTTTGCCATTTTTGACCACAACCAGTTTGGGCAGAGAGTCAATGACTCCATCTGGAGCCATCGTCAGTGAACCTATTGCGCCTGGGTAGTTTTTAAGGCTGCGCAGAAAATCTCCCGGAGTCTGGCCCTTGGCCTGTGCCTCGAAAGAAGCGATCAGCAAATCGGCCATATCGTAGCCGTGGGCGGTCATATAGTCATTGGGAACCTTGTTTAAGGCAAGTTTGTCGATAAAAGCCTGCGTCGGCTGGGCTATGGTTACATAAGGGAAACCCTCGATCGGCCCCTTGTCATTCATGTCATCAAAGAACCCAACGCTTGTACAAGGAATTGATGGCACCTGTATATGGAGCTGTTTAAGACATATGTCCTCCTCTGGCGTGTATATGTTAAGGACAAAAATATCAGCGTGTGACTCACTGCTAATTTTAACTATAATTGATCTAAAATCGCGTTCCCCTGTAATGATAAAGGTTTCCCCCTCACAATTAATTCCCGTTGCCTTCAGACCTTCCTTAATTTTGGCAGAAACCGCAGTAGAACTGGGAGCCGTCTGAGTAATCAGGTAAGGGTGTCTATAGCCCTTGTCCTTTAGATAATCAATAAGCGTCTGAACTGCGATTGACGGGTGACACGCATCCAGAAAGCTATATTCCCCATCAACAACAGAGGGATCAAAGGCAAAACCCATATGATAGACCTTTCTATCGGCAGAAAGATGCTTCAAGATTTTTGCCGAGTCACCTCCAAAGCTGATAATAGCCTTTGCACCATTAATGGATGTAACTTTTCTGAAAGCCAACGTTACTTCACGCCCGCCGAAACAGGCGTCCTCAAAACAAAATTTATAGTCATATTTAGTCTGCTGTGTTTGCAGTTCTTTTGCGCGCAGTTCAATACCTCTGCGCATTGCATCCCCTACAATCGAGTAATCTCCCGTTAGGGGTAGGATACAACCTATAACGATTGTCTCTTTGGCAAGGCTCGCAAGAGCCAGGGTGAGGATCAACAAACAGACGGCTAATCTTCGCATACGCCCATCATAAAATCAGCCGGAAGGAACTCAAATGAATTCGCTTGCACAGAATCATTTTATCTATTAAAAATGCTCTATTATAACTTCGGGCAAGAAGTTGTTAACAACTCCCTCTTGATCCGGCCAGAGAAAGAATCTAGAGTCTTCCCCATGCCTTCCAAAGCTCCCTCCCGTTCCCCCTCCGTCAAAATAGACCGCATAAAGGTTTCGGGAGGTGCCGGGCAGTTCCGGACGGACAATCGGCAGGAGCCCAGATCCACGGAGTCCCTCATCGGCAGGACTTTGCCGCACAATCTGGAGGCCGAGCAGGGACTGATCGCCTGTCTGCTCATGGACGGAGGCCAGGAGATAGCTACAGAGTGCCTTTCCCAGCGTTTGACGGCAGAGGCCTTCTTCCACCCCAACCATCAGATTGTCTTTCAAGCCATCCTAGACCTATACACCGAAAACAAGCCCGCTGACCTGGTTCTTATCTCCGAAAAACTCAAGTCCATGGGACATCTGGAAACGATCGGCGGGATGACAGCCTTGACTGATTTTACGCGCTTTATAGAGACCACCACCCACGCACGTCATTGGCTAGACGTCGTCCGTGACACTTTCCTGCTGCGCAAGCTGATCCGCACCACCACTTCTGTCGCGGAGAGGGCCTACAGCTATGATGGCGAGCTACCCGCCTTTATTGATGAGGTGGAGCAGACCATCTTTTCCATCTCCGAGGAGCGCCTCAGCGACAGCGGCAAGCCAATCAGCGTGCCTCTCAGCACAGCGGTACAGCAGGTTCAGCAGCTGATCGCAGGAAAGGGCGCCATCCAGGGGGTGGCCACGGGATTCATTGATATTGACCGCATGACCTTTGGACTGCACCCGCAAGAGATGATTGTGCTGGCGGCGCGTCCTTCCGTCGGAAAGACTTCACTGGCGTTGAACATCGCGGAAAATGTGGTTATCCCGGTTCACGGGAGGCCCGCAGTACCGACGCTCATGTTCTCTCTGGAAATGGGCGCCGAACAGCTGGCCATGAGAATGCTTTGCTCCCACGCACGCGTCAAGATGGGAAGGCTGCGCGATGGATTTATCGACGGTTCGGAGCAGAAGGCGCTGGCGCAATCGGCCCAGACCATCATGACCGCTCCGCTTTGGATCGACGATAGCGGATTCCTGACAATTATTGAACTGCGCGCGAAGGCCCGGCGGATGCAGATGAAAAACAAAATCGGGCTGATCATCATAGACTACCTGCAGCTGATCTCCGGCACAGATCCCCGTGTACCGCGCGAACAACAGATCGCTGAAATTTCGCGCGGCATCAAGGCCATGTCCAAAGAACTGAATGTGCCAGTAATCGTCCTGAGCCAGCTGAACCGCGAGAGCGAGAAGGAAAAACGCCGTCCGAGAATCTCCGACCTGCGCGAGTCCGGCTCCATTGAACAGGACGCCGATGTAGTCATGCTTTTGGCCAGAAAAGTCGACGACGGCGAGGGAGACTCCTCACTTGAGGACAATACCCGCGAACTTATCATAGCCAAGCAACGCAACGGCCCCATAGGCCCGGTGACGCTGACCTTTATCCCGGAGCTGACCAGATTCGAAAGCTATACCCATCAGGGTGGCAACGAAGAAGAATGAAGATTCACCGGCAGGAATCGGATGCCGCTTTTTTCACCGGGGGCTTCCCCTACTCTTTCTTTAGTCTCCTGCCCATCAAGTCCTGCATCGCCGCGCGAATCGGTTTGCCCTCGTGCAACACCCAGACGAGCTGTTCCAGAACGGGAGCCTCCACCCGTTTTTTACGAGCCAGCGCCAACAGTCCCTTGCTCGCGCGGTAGCCTTCCGCCGTAAGCCCTCCCGGACCCGCCACAACAGCGGCTTTCTCGCCCCTGGCCACGCGCTCACCCAATTGACGATTGCGGCTCCAAACGCCGTAGGAAGTGGCCATCAGATCCCCCGCGCCCGTCAGACCGAAGAAGGTCTTGACTTTGCCCCCCAACGCGACACCCAACCGGGCCATCTCGGCAAGCGCGCGGGTCAGAAGCCCCGCCTTCGCGTTATCACCCACGCCGAGCCCGTCACTAATGCCCGCTGCCACCGCAAAAGCGTTCTTGAGCGCTCCTCCCAGCTCCGCTCCGCGACGGTCGCGCGAAGTGTATACGCGCATAAGCGGCGAACTGACGGCCTGCTGCAAAATATCCCCATTGCCTTTGCCGCTCAAAACCATCGCGCAGGGCTGCCCTGCCGCCACGCTTCCGGCATGCGTTGGCCCACTCAAACACCAGACTGTACCTTTTTGTTTTTTGGCTTTGAGAATGCGCTCCAAAGTCTCGCAGGGGGTTGTCAGGGTCTCAAGGACTATTCCCTTGGCCAGGCTGACCCAAGCCGGAGAAATGACATTGATCGCGCGCAGGCCCACCTCAAACACGTGGCTGGGCAAGGCCACAAAGATGGCGTCTGCGCGGGCCGGAGCCGAGGAAGAGATGATGAACTCCACTCCTTGCGTGCTTATTCCGGGGAGCCTGGCCTTGTTCTCCCCAGCGATAACGATGGCGGACCGTTCGGCTTCGTCCTGGCAGACAACTGTTACCTTGTGACCGTTTCGGTGCAGATAAACAGCCATGGCCGTCCCCCACGCACCCGCTCCTATGACAAGAAAGTTCATCCTATCTTTTTAAGAAATTTCAGGGTCTTTGTAAACAGCTCCTTTTGGGGAAAACGTGATTTTTAACTAACCCTCCTGCACCGGTGGCCTGCGCATATCTTTGAGCTGGGGTTTGATCACCTTTTCGTAGCACTCGGGGCAGATGGAATGGCTGAACGTAACGCCGGTGTGCTGCGACATATATTCCTCCACCTGCTTCCAGTATTCCTTTCCATCGCGGATCTTCTTGCAATAGGAGCAGATCGGCAGCATCGATTCCAACCGGCCGATGCGCTTGGTATAACTTAGAATTCTCTCGGCAACCCGCAGGCGGCTCCAGAGCCTCTCGCGGTCAAGAGGCTTTTCCAAAAAGTCGTCCACGCCCGCGTCCATTGCGGCATAATAATTTTCCACCGTCTGCGTGTTGGCTGTCAGAAGTATGATGTAAGTGTACTCCTCCGCGCTGCGCGCCCGAATCTTGCGCGTGAACGCCAAGCCGTCCATCTTTGGCATCAGCCAGTCGGTCACGACAATCGATGTCGGGTCTTTTTCGAAGGCCAGCCAGGCATCCTCGCCGTTTTCGAGGGCATCCACCTGATACCCCAGTTGCTCCAAAATAGTCTTGAGCAGTTTTCTGGAGATGGAGTCGTCCTCGGCCACTATAATGCGCATCATAAAGAAGTCCTATCATGTTTCTTAAAAAAGTTCAACGTCAAGGAGAAGAGTTTCTTTTCGTTGCCTTCTTTATCAAAAGTATGGTTGGAATCCTTGATGACGGCTTTTTTGACCTTAAAGAACTTGGGCCAGCCCATCTCGCTGTCGGAGGCGCGGACCAGGAGCGTAGGCGGTTGCTCGCGGGGAGCCGTATCATATTTGGACCAGTAGGCCTTGCCATCGGTATATTTCTTTCCAACCAGGAGAATAGTTCCCCAATCGAGCGTATAATAGTCCGGATGAAGTCCCAGATCCTCCTGAGCGGGTTTCTCCGGGTAGTAGGAGGCGTCCCAGAGAACCTTGGCGAAAAGTTTTGGGTGTGCGGCGTACACAGCCAGCGTACCGCCACGAGAATGGCCAATTAAAAAGAGTTGGCTATAGAGCTTGCCCATCTCTTCAAGCACCTGATTGATGTCGGAAAAATTCTGCTCCCAGGTCACATCCGTCATCGAACGCGTGCCAGGCCTCCCCGGATAAAGGGCGATTCTCCATACATCAAGGCCTTTCCTTGGAAAAAGCTGCGCCGTGTTGTAGTGAAAGTGCTCATTGATATGCCCGGTAAAGCCGTGAACGATGAGTACAGCCGATTTGTTCTCCGGCAGAGAGTTGACCTCAACCAGAATCGTCTTGCCATCGGCGGCGGTGAATTGTTTGGTCTCCTGCATAAAACTTTGATTTTGCGCTTAGCGTTGATGCCCCGTACGGACGGGCACCCGCTCCCGTCGGGAGTCGAACCCGAATCACCGGCTTCGGAGGCCAGTGTTCTATCCATTGAACTACAGGAGCAACCCCGGAATTCTCTCAAAAATAGTCCGCCGCGTCAATTCTCCCGATCCCAGACAATCAATAATTCCATTCCACTTCAGAGTCCGTATGCGCCCTCGGCTTTTCTATCTTCCCTATCGCCGCCATAATCCTATCCACCGCTATCCGGTAACGATCCTTGGTCTTTGTCCCCGGATCATACTCCACATGGGAGATCGGCTTACCCACAACCACCGTCAGCGGCATACCCCATTTGGGCTTGGTCGTGGCCCGATCTAGGGCCTCATAGGTGCCAAAGACCCGGACCGGAACGACAGGCACGCCCGCTGTGCACGCTATAAATCCCGCGCCGGACTGTCCCTGCTTGAGTTTTCCGTCCTCCGAACGAGTACCCTCGGGAAAAACAACAAGAGGCTTATCCTCCTTGAGCGTACGTATGGCAGCCTTGATGGCACCCACGTTATTGCCCTCCAGATCAACCGGGATCACGTTGAGTGCCCTATGCAATACCCAGAACCACGCGTTTTTGAGAAGACTCTTGCGGCCAAAAAAGTACAGCGGCGTGGGAGTAGTGCCGGAGATAAGAGGAGGATCAAAATAGCTGACGTGATTGCTCACCAGCAGGTACGCGCCCCTCTTGGGAATATTGTTAACTCCCACAATCCTTGTCTTGAAAAACAAATTAAAGAAAAGCCCGCAGACAGTCCGGGAGATCCAGTACGGGAAATTCATCCCCTTCTGTCGTGGAAGTTTGGGAGAAGCGGCAACACTCATATTATTCGATATCCTTCCAATCGGAGTCGGGTATGAGCGGCCACGCGGACTTGGCGCTCTTCTCGTCGTACAAATCGGAGCCCCAATTGCGATTCATGCTGATGGCTGAAACATCTATCACCACCTTGTTGTGGGTCAATTCATCAAGTACATCCCATTCCTTCAAGATCCATTCATTCTCATCGTCCATCCTCACCCTCTGGATGCTGACAGCACGCACAGTCTTCTCCAAAGCGCCCTGCGCGTTATACAATTCCGCTTCAAGTGGCGCACCAAACTCAGTATCCAGCCACACGAGGGCTTTCGTATATGAGCCCGATTCAATCGGCCCGCTGAGTTCCACCGTATCGCACCAACGGGCGCGAACCTTCTCCACCCCCTTGTATCCAACATTGGGCAGATTCAGAAAATTCATGGTATAGAGCTCCCAGCTCAGGGGTACTCTTTCGGTGACGCCCTGCTTGAGCTCATCGGGGCCCAACAGATGCGTCTTTCCATCCAAATCGATTTCCCAAACCCCCACACTGGCCCTTGTGGCAGGTGTTCCCGATTGGGACTGCGAAGGCTCTGTGATAACTACGTGAGATACATTCTCTTTTTCAGGCACGGGAGGTTTTTCATCGGTTTGCATCGAGACTCCGCCCTTGTCGATCTTCTTGCCATTGTACGCCAGTTCAAGAGCCTTATCGTCTTTCTCCTTGTGTGGACTCTCCTGGGTATTGGGGGCCATCTCTTGAGTCACATCAGAGACGCGAGTAAGTGCAATGCCCCCCTCTTGCGGCTTGGCGGTTTTAATTGAAGGACTCTTCTGCTGTGGCGGGGTGGCGTCCGACTTGGCCGAGACCATCTGATAGATGGCCTCTTTCTTCTCTTGTTTCGGAGCCGGAACCGGGGCAACAGCAGGTTTGGGAGATGTCGGTGCGGAAGGCTCTGACAGAAGAGCCACGCCAAGCGGGACCGAATCATCGGAACGCGAGGAGGCCGGTATCACCCAGCGCACGCGGTCGGTAACCATCATGTCTTTGATGAGCCACTGTTTGCCGTTCGGAAGCTTGACCCGCTGCCATCTTCCCGTATCCGGACGCCAACCGCCGATAATCTCAAGGGGAACCCGGACGCGGGATCCCCCGTGCCCCGTTATCAGATAACATTGCATCGCCCAGTCTCCGCGCACCCAGGGACCGGTGGAGAAAGCATTCATTGCGACCACCGCGCGTTCGGCGTTGGGCAGGGGATCCGTGGACGAATCATGGGGAGCCCCCATAAGCGCGGCAGCGCACAGCGCCATCAAGCAGATACCTGTTACCTTTCTACCACCCATTTTAAATCGCCAGATTAGGCTCCGACAGAGGTTTTGTCCATGAAAAACTACTGCTTTGTGGCAACGGGCGTCTCATCGTCAAGCATTTGCGCCTTCTGCACGGGATGAACGGCACCGCCCTGCCGGGTCTCGGCTGCCAGAATCTTCATGGCCTGCCTGGCCGTCTCGCCCGGCTTGGGTTCTTCTTTGGCTTGAGCCTTGTCCACAGTATCCTGATCCACCTTGGCTTGCGCCTTTGCCGCAATACTTTCCAGGGAAATCTTGTCCCTTGAAGTCTTGTGGGATCCTATCTGTCCGAGGTAGAGTCCCAAGCCGACCACAAAGAATAGAATGGCCGTCGTAACGGTCGCCCTTGTCAATACCCGATTGGTCTCGCCGCCAAAAGCGCTTTCCGCGGCTCCTCCGCCAAAAGCTGAACCGGCGCCACCATCCGAGCCGCGCTGCAAAAGCACAATAAATATGAGAAACAAGCTAGACAGAACTAGCACCACTGTGAAGAAGCCAACAAGAAAGCCCGACATAATCTGTGCACTTTAGCAACTTCGTGAAGTTAAATCAACTCTTATGCGTACTCTTTTTCACAGCCAGCATAAGTATCGTCACATCCGTGGGATTGACTCCAGAGATGCGACTGGCCTGCGCCAGATTGATTGGACGCAATTCCCTGAGCTTGATCGCGCTCTCCTTTCGGAGTCCCGGAACCTTCAAATAGTCCAATTCCGTCGGCAAAACCACCTTCTCCAGATCATCCATCTTCCCTATTGCGACGGCCTCCCGATCTATATAGCCCTTATAACACACTTTGTAGAGGATCTCCTCTTTAAGAGCGATCGGTAACTGGTCAAATCCGGGAGGACAGTCACCCTCCCCTCGTCGTTGAGCTTCCGCGAAAGTTCCCCCTCTTGTCTTCTGGGTCTCAAACTTCTCTACCCATTCATTAAATAAACATATCTTGCTTGACATGTTGCCAAGTCTTTCATTGTCAATAAGATGATATTGTTTTGCAACACTGTAAAGCCTAAATTCGGAGCTCCCATGGTTAAGTAATAGCCGATGCTCCGCTCTTGAAGTGAACATCCTATAAGGTTCATGCGTACCCTTTGTGACCAGATCATCAATAAGAACACCGATATAGGCTATGTGTCTACCCAATATCAGTGGCTCTTCATATCTGATCTTGGCTACGGCATTAATGCCGGCGATAATCCCCTGCCCTGCAGCCTCCTCATAGCCGCTTGTGCCGTTGATCTGGCCGGCCATAAAGAGATTTTCGACAATACGACTCTCTAACGATGGAAACAACTGTTGCGGAGGAGCAAAATCATATTCGACGGCATACGCAGGCCTTAATAGTTGCGAGTGCTCAAGTCCCTTAACGCTATGTACAAGATCTACCTGAACATCAAAAGGCAAAGAGGTAGATAGCCCGTTGATATACCACTCATTTGTATTACGCCCTTCTGGTTCTAGAAATATCCTGTGCTGTTCTTTGTCCACAAACTTCACAATCTTATCCTCAATACTAGGACAGTATCTTGGACCTGTTCCAGTAATTGAGCCTCCATACAGAGCAGATCTATGAAGGTTCCTACGAACGATCTCCGCGGTCTTCCCCGTAGTGTGACTAATCCAGCAGGACATCTGATTAGAACCAGGCAGCCAACCGAGCAAGTGCTCCTTTCCTTCAGATGTTCCACGTGGAACATCTGAACTGTTTGATTTGTGTTTGTTCCACGTGGAACATTCTTCTGATTCGTCCGACCTAGTATCGTGAAAAGCAAATAGAGTAGGGGACTCATCACCTGGTTGTTCCTGAATATCAGTGAAATCGATTGTCGATCCAAGTATTCTCGGAGGCGTGCCAGTCTTTAGGCGCTCCAGCTTAATTCCGGCATTCTGAAGACTTCCAGAAAGAGTCTTAGCTGTAAAATCGCCAAGCCGACCGCCCTCGTTCTTATTGGTACCAATATGCATTAATCCTCGAAGGAATGTGCCAGTTGTTATAATTACCGCCTTGGCATAAAACTCTAAGTCCAAATTTGTTTTCACTCCTATAACAACACCGTTTTTATATATAAGCTCCGTGACAATCGCCTGAAATAAAGTCAAATGTTGTTGGCGCTCAAGTATATGCTTCATTCTCAGCTGATACGCCTTCTTATCGCATTGAGCCCTGGGTCCTTGTACCGCAAGTCCTTTTGAGGCATTTAATAGTCTAAATTGTATTGCGGTGTAATCGGTATTCATAGCCATAGCGCCACCCAGGGCATCAATCTCGCGCACAATATTGCCTTTGGCAAGGCCCCCAATAGCCGGATTACAGGACATTGCCGCTACCGTATCTATATTGCCTGTAAGTATTAGTGTATCGGCACCTCGTCTGGCAGCCGCCAGCGCGGCCTCGCAACCAGCGTGTCCGGCACCACAAACGATTACTTCGTAAGGTTGATTGAAACCAAATCGCATAGGCAGAGTAGGGGAGTTCCCATTCGCAAGCTTCCACCTTTGCGTAACCGACATTATATCCAACTCAGTAGCCGGTGGTAAAGATGAAAGTACGGAGTCTTGCAGAACTAACAAGCCCTACGAAGAAACCTTGCACGGAGCCCCACCTTAACAGATGGGGCTTTTGCGGAAGCGAGTGAATTCTGCTCCTCGCCCAGCTGTCCGTTTATTTGAGGGTTGAGTGTCCCCCTTAAAATCTCATAAAACGTTCCAAGGCTCTAAATTGAACGTGTATATTTTCGCTTTTTATTCTGATGAAAACAGCATTTTACCTGTTGCTCCTTGCCACCACCTGCCTTTGTGCGCAGCAAAACGGTTCCGCTACCGACGAGGAAAGGACCAAGCGGATCGTGGAGGCCGCGAACAAGGTTGCGGTACACGGCCCTGCACAGGTGAAGGCGCTCGATCAGGCCACTCTTGATATCCCCGAAGGTTATGTGTTTATTCCCGCCAAAGAGAGCAAGGACGTTATGGCTCTGATGGGCAACGTAAAGAATGCGCAGACCGAGGGGGTAGTAGGCATGGTCCTGACGCAGGAGCGCGGATGGGAAGCCTTTGTTTATATCAATTACATAAAGTCGGGACACGTGATGGACGATGACGCCAAGAGTTGGAATGCCGACGATCTGCTCGCCCGTATCAAAAAAGGCACAGAGGAATCCAATGAGGCGCGCGCCAAACAGGGAATTCCTCCGCTGGATGTGGTCGGCTGGATAGAAAAACCCTCCTATGAGGCCTCTACCCATCATCTCATCTGGTCCATAGAGGCCAAGGAGAGGGGATCTACCGAAAAGGCACAGACGGTCAACTACAATACGATGGCTCTGAGCCGCGAAGGTATGATGAGACTGCTTCTTGTGACTGCGACAGACGCGATATCGCAGGACAAACAGATTACACTGACGTTGCTCAAGGGTCTCAAGTTTAATAGCGGCAAACGCTACGAGGACTTCAACAAGGGAACCGATCAGGTAGCCGCCTATGGACTGGCCGCGTTGATCGCGGGAGTAGCCGCAAAGAAACTGGGGCTGCTGGCTGTGATAGGAATCTTTCTTTTGAAGATCTGGAAACTGTCCCTGTTGGCGATTGTGATCTTTTGGAAAAGGCTCAAAAATTTACTTACCGGAAAGGGCTGGACGGTGGATCCTGTTCCCACAAAACCATCCGACGGCCTGCCGCCCAGTCCAAATGTCCCAACGCAGCCCCCGGCTCCGCAGAATCTGCCTTCCGCGCCGGAAACTCCTGACAAAAAATGAGCGGGCTCCTGACGGCACTGGCTGGCATTCTCAAATCGGGGCTTCTCGGCAAGGTCCTGCTGTCGGCTCTGACTATCCTCCTGTCGGTGGGCTCCTACGCTCTTCTTTATTCCTGGAAGTTTGGACTGGGACTGGTGGCGCTGATCTTCTGTCACGAGATGGGCCATTATCTGGCCGCGCGCCAGAAGGGACTCGACGTGGGGCTTCCCATGTTCATTCCTTTTGTGGGAGCTTTCATCGCGCTAAAAGAAAAACCCCATTCCGCGCGGGTCGAGGCCTATGTGGCCTACGCGGGACCTTTCGTGGGTAGCCTTGCGGCCTTTGCGGTGTATTACTGGGGACGCAGCACCGACAGCGGATTTCTGCTGAGCCTCGCGCAGGTGGGGTTCCTTATAAATCTCTTCAATCTGATTCCGCTGCATCCGCTCGATGGCGGGCGGATCACGGCGGTAATCTCTCCGCGCATCTGGCTTTTGGGCGTACCGCTTCTGATTGCCGTGTGGTTCTATCAGCCCAGCTCGATGCTGATCTTGATCGCCATCATGTCCTTTCCGCAGCTCATCAAAGCATGGAAGTACGATCCAAAGGCTCCGGAGAACGCAGCCTACTATGAAGCCGACGCGGGAGTGCGCTTTGAATATGCCTTCTTGTACCTGTGTCTGGCGGTGGTGTTGGCTTTGATGATACAGAGCCTGGCACTAAAATTGAAGGCGCTTTAGCTGGCGCTTTTTCCGCGCCTATGCAACCGTAACAAGGTCCTGCGCGGGAAGCATAAAGGATTTGATATATTAGTCATATAGATTTAGTATTTATGAATGCATGGCCTCCATAGTTCCCTTCGGAAAAACCTATTATCGGTTATGGGATCGCCTTGTGATCAATCTCAAAGGAAGTCGTTTCACGCGCTACTTGAGAAGTGTGGAAAGTCGACCTCAGGGGAGCTGAAAGACCTTTGTTTACTGGCAGGAAAAAAAGCTCCGGACAACAATTGGGGCAGATACATTCGGTGCCGGTTATGGGAGACTCTTCGGAACACCCTAATTGGCGAAGGAAAAGCGGTTGAGACAATGGATATGGTCATCGGACAACCGGACACTCCATACGTACGGCCAGCTTTTCGGGAGAATAAACATCTATCGGTAGCTCATGATCTGGCGGCTATTTGGGATGGCGTATGGAGAATGAAACCATTGGGCAAAAGGCAGCAGACTGTTAAGGCTCTCATCCAAAAACATCCCGCCATTTGTTACAGAATAAGGGAGAGCTCAACCTCTTGGAAACGCAAAGCGTACTGGATTCTGGCTCAGGATTATCGCGCCGTGGCGGAATTATACGACCAGCAAGAAGAGAAACATCTGGCCGCGGATGCGTATTGGCAAGCATGGCTGATGAGTCTCTTGACAGCGAAATGTTCCGAAGACGCTGGAATTTCTGAAATCACACGCAATCGAGAGATTCGGGAAGAATGCCAGCCTTGGGTGGAAAGAGATTTGCGCAATTGGCGGAACGAGCATCTGGCTGAACGGGAAAGGACGGAACGAAGAATAACATACGCAGGGGAATTGCTACAAAAATCCAAAACGCACAACTATGGAGAGATCGCATCTCAGATATGGCAGGCGTACAACAAGATTATATGTCACCGCTACCACGCAAGCCTAAGCCAGGCCAGAGGCGATATACTGCAATACCATAGAAGGGGAACTGCCGGCTACAACAGCACACCATACATCGAGGCATGGAATTTTGTATGGTCACGAGGATCAGACAGCAGGGGCCGTTTAAGTCGCGAGGATGAACGGCTGTGGAAGACGTGTAGGTCACTTATAAGAGAATCCACTGATGACCCTTGTTATCCACTCCGGTTTTACGCGCGCCTAGATCTCGATCTATTCCCCGCCGCCGCACGGGAAAGATTATCACGGAGAGCGATCAGCAATTGGTTTGGGACTCACAGCATGGAAACTATGTCCATGCCCATGATCAACCATCTACAATCGCCCCAATCACGCCGGTGGTTGGCAAAGAGATGCGAGCGGGACTTGGCTCAAACCCGATCCCGACTAAGACAAGAGCTTTGGCAAGGAGAGGTCGCCCGATCCGCCCGTATTTTGGAAAGCTACGAGCACGTCGGTCATCTGCACCATACCGAAATGATGCTCTCCCATGCCGAGGAGAGCTGGAAAGCCAGTATTCCCGCCGAGCTGCCCCCGATACACCAGGAATACAAGAGTCTCATACAGCTCACAAGCCAGCTTGGTAATATAGCCAATTTCTGTTTATCTGGCTCCCAGATTTTTCGGGAGCTTGAGCTGACACAAACAGTACCTCGAACCGAAAAATCCATTGCCAGACTCAGCCGACACACGATCCTTTTCTGGGCCAAAGCCCTGCAAGAACATATGGAGATGCTATGACAACCCCGACTCCACCCACTCCACGCTACTGCGTCTGCTCGGAGTCCCCAAAAATTGCTTCAACTCTGAGGCCGTTTGCGCGGCTGTCTGCGCTGCAGAAGCATCATTCCAAAGCCGCCCCATCTGCTCGGCCAGCTGCTCCGGAGTAACCGCATCCTGCAATAGTTCTTTCATGACTTCCCGCTTGAGCAGAATGTTCGGCATTCCTATATATTTTCCGCTATAGACCTGCTTCCCGTAAAAGAAGGTGAGGGGATCGGTCTTATAGAAAACCACTCCGGGGATACCCGCCAACGCAATGGTAAGAGCGATCGTACCGGCAGTGCAGAAGGCCGCGCGCGCCTTCACAGGGGCACCCGCCGGATAGAGAGTCAACTGGCCGCCGGTAATTTTGATCATCTGCCGACGCAGGCTCTCGCTGGCATAACAGGCTGCCGCCTTCGCTCCCGGATGCGTCTTCTCAAAAAGCTTGAAAGCCGCCCACAGGATCGGGAGATGCTTGGCGACAAGCGCCCGTCTACTCCCGGGAAGGAGCAGCATTGGCCCGGCGGGATCGTAGCCAAAGGGACTCTTATATTCGGCGTCTACAAAGGGATGTCCCACAAATTCAACCTGCAGATTCGTATCGGCGTAGCAGGCGGGTTCGAAGGGAAAGATCGCGCCCATGCTATCTATCCATTTGGCAATCTTGAAGCGTCTGAGAGCCTTCCAGGCCCAAATCTGCGGGCTGATATAGAAATACAATTTTACAGGTCCGCCAGCTTTGCCAGCCAATTTTTTCTGATAGAGCCGTTTGGCCACCTCCAGGTTGAATCCGACAAAATCCACCAGGAGCACCTCCCTGGGGCGGTTGATTTCCACCCAGCGCACCGTTTCGTTGATCAGCCTCATGAATGCCCCCAGATGCTTCAGCACCTCCCAGATACCTACACGGGAGTGGGCCACCAGATCTTCGAGCATAATCGTCTCCACGGCGGCGAGCCTGCTGCCTCCCAAAGCTGCCACCCTTAAGCTCGGGTTCCTCTTCTTGAGCTTCGCCACCAATGCGGCAGCGTGCTCGTCGCCGGAAGCTTCCCCCGCAATGACAAGCAGATCCGGATTCTCAACTCTCTGAAAACGCTGCACGTCTACTGCTTATCAGGAAGTGTTCTTGTTTGCACGCCTAATTGCGGGACAGCCTTCTTCTCAATTTTTCCCCCGCCGCGTAAACCGTCAGAAGCAACCATACGAAGGCCGCAGCCGGCCATAGAAGAAGCCACGGGTAAACCGTCATCGCGGCGGCTCCCTCCTGAAGGAGCACCCCCAGCGAGGCGTGTGGCGGCTGAACGCCAAGACCAAGGTAACTCAGCGTCGCTTCAAGTATAAGAATAGCCGGCAGATTGAGCAGAGCGTAGGTGATGACGACGCCCAATGTATGCGGCAGCATATGGCGGAAGAGAATCCTGCTCTCAGAGGCGCCGAAAGTCCGGGCGGCCAAAATAAAGTCTTTGCTGCGCACCTTTAAAAGCCGCGCGCGAACCATCCGGGCCAGAGTCGTCCACTCAACAGCTCCTATCGCCACGAAGAGCGCCACCAGACTTCTCCCCATGTAAAGCCCCACCAGGACGACAAAGAGAATGAGCGGCAGGGCGTTCAAGACCTCTGTGCCGCGCATCATCAGGCGGTCTATACGCCCGCCCAAAAGAGCGGAGAGGCTGCCATAGATTGTGCCCACGACCACCGCCACCACGCTCGCCCATAGTCCCACCCACAAAGAGAGCCCCAGTCCCGATCCAATCCTCAAAAACATATCCCGCCCCAGAGCGTCACAACCAAAAGGATGCTGCGGGGTAGGGGAGATAAGCGCGTTCGGCAGATCCCCCGATGACTGCGAGGCAATACTTCCGATCACCACCCATAGCAACAAAAGAAGAAAACTAATGAAAGCCGCCTTCACCTCAGTCTCCTTCCCGATGCCGGATTCCACTTGGATAGGACCAGCTCTATAACCGTATTAAAGAATATAAGAATAAGCGCATAGAAGGCCACCAGCCCAAGAAGCAAAGTGTCATCTCTATTGAAGACGGAGTTTACAAAGAACCTCCCCATGCCGGGAAGGCCCCAGACAGTCTCCACCACAAAGCTTCCCGTGATAAGTCCCGCCGCCGTCGGCCCCAAATAGGCCAGTACCGGAGAAAGCGCGGCCTTCGCGCCATGTTGCCAAAGAGCTCTTTTTCGCGAGAGCCCCTTTGACTGCGCAACGCGCAAATACAGCCCACGAGACTCCTCCTGGAAACCCACCTGCACCAGCCTGGCCACAAAAGGCAGGTAATACAGTCCCAACGTCAAAGACGGCCATAGAAGCGAGGAGAAGCCCTCGTAACCGTAGGCCCTACCACCGCACAGGAGTACCAGTTGCTGCAGGAGTGGCGCGGCCACAAAGCTTGGCAGCATCGCAAAGAGATACAACCACCGGCCGGATATTATTTTGTGGGCAATTCCTCTCTTCTTTTGGCCTGCCCAGTAAAAACCCAGCGGAATTCCAGCGCCAGCAGCTATGAGTAATGCCAGCCCTCCCAGTCCCAGGGAGACAGGGAAAGCCTGTGCGATGATTTTCCCGACGCTCTCGCCTTCCATGACCAACGAGATACCCAAATCTCCCCGCGCGATGTGGCCTAAAAAATCCAGATACTGGCTCGTGATAGGTTTATCCAAGCCGTAAAAATGCTCCAGCTGCGCCTTTATATCGGGGGAGAGCGCCTTCTCGGAGTCGAAGGGCCCCCCGGGAGCCAGCCTGACCATAAAGAAAACAACCGTCAGCACCACCCACACAGTCAGAAGGGATCCACCGACTATTCTTAATGCACGCATGGGACTCCGGCATCTTTGAGCTTTTGCAGCCAATAGGCAAGGCTGTGCTGCTGATCCACAAGCAAGGCGTGCCCACCCAAACGCGCAAAGGTACTACACGAGTTCCTTGAATTGTCAATTAGCAGACTCTCGCTCAGAGGCATATTCATTTTCTGCGCTACGCGCCTAAAACTTTCTCCGCCGACATCTTTCTTCAGCAGCCCAATATCCGAGGAACAAACCACATCATTAAAATACTCTTTTAGTTTAAGCGCCGGCACAGTAAAGCGCATCAGACAGTCCATATTATCGGTCATCAGAACTGTCCTAAAGTCCTTTTGCATCTCCAGCAGTCTTTGCGTTTGCACCGTTAATGCCATGTTCTGGCAATCTCGTGTTAGGGAACTCCACAAAAGATTGTAATCCAAATTCAGTCTTCTGGCTAAATCCTCTACAATCTCTTCTGAGCTGAATTTGCCTCGCATCCACTCATTTATCCGATCTTGATCCTCTTGAAAAAAACAATGATCCACCCGTTCACGGATATCTGACGGCAAAGTCCTAAAAAAGTGATCGTGGCAAAGTGTTCCATCAAAATCAATGAACAGGAGTCTCTTCTGCTGCATATAGAACTACCTCATCAATTCGTTCCACCGCTCGCGATAGTGCAGATACAGAAGCCCCAGCGCGGGATGGATGGCAAAAACATCCTTGCCGGCGGCGTGGGCCTTTTCCAAGAACCTATCCAATTGGTTGAGCGGCACCAGATGGGTGATGATATTCTCCTGCTCATTGGCCAGCCCTCCGCCCACGGCCACTTTTCGGCAGTCCGTAATTAGAATTGAATAGACTCTCTCGGTGAATACCCCCGGAGAGGCGGGAAACGGACCCGTTTTTCCAGTCAGATCGATTGCCTCTTTTCCCGCATAACCCGTTTCTTCCAGAAGCTCTCTCCTGGCGTTTTCGATTGGATCCCGCTCCGGCTTAACCACTCCACAGACAAGTGAGATCACGCTGACTCCGATTGCAGGACGAAACTCCTCAACTAGAACCAGCTCTTTTTTGGCGGTGAACGCCAGCACATTAAGTCCGTTGAGGCCACAAGGACGAGTGAAGATCTCATATTTGATGGTGTCGGCATCTGTCCGAAGTTGCTGGAACTCCAAAAATCCGCCCTTATGGAGAACCTTTCTTTCAATGATTCTGGGACTGGCCATGCGGCAAAATTAAAGACTCTTTCTGAGTTTCTCAAACACAAAAGTCTCCTCCCGATACACGCCCTCAAAGTTTTTCCTGGCGTCCTCAATCACCCAATCGCGGATCTCAAGACTGAACAAGAGCGTCCTGGGCAACTCTGGCAGGTCCAGCCACATGGGCAGATATTGATCGCCGTTCGTATTGCGTCCGGCTTCCGGGCTATCAACCGCCAACCGTGGCTCTCCCGACAAATACTCGCACAACCAATATTGGTACTCCGAATTATCCTCCACATAACGGGTCTTATAAACAAGCCGCAATGGACGTACCGTCAGGCTGGCTTCTTCCTCCGCTTCACGCACAAGAGCCTCTTCCACAGTTTCGCCCGTCTCCACGTGTCCGCCCACAAAAACAAAATACTCCCTGCCTGTCTCGCGACGCCGCATCGCCAGCATCTTCCCATCATGGAAAACCAGGGGGACGGCTCTTGTCCACGAAGCAGGCTCTCTCATTTTCTTATCAATTTATTCTCGGACTTTTTATGATCGTATTTTGTCAGAATCTCCTTCTGCACCATATTGAAGGCGGCTTCTATATCCACCTCCAACTGGTTTGCCAAACGGCAGAGTGCGAAAAACAAATCACCAATACCATCCTTGAAGATCTCCCGCTTCTCCCGAATGGTTTTGATGCGCTGCCTCTCCGACTTGTAACGCAAGTGCTGACTCATCTCGATAAGCTCCTCATGCAGATGGTCGAACTTGTCCACGTTGGGAACGTCTTTCCATTTATTGCGCGCCGCGAACTCCCGAACCAGGCGCTGGGCACCGCGAAGAGTGGTTACTTTTCTAGTCGGCATAAAATCAGTTTATGACTTTGTAATACAGATGTAGATATGAATCTTTGAGCGCCCGGCAATACAGCAGCTTTAAGGCTCTGACATTCTTCAGGTCCCTCACCGTATGCAGGCTCTCTCCGGCAATAAGAGAAACCGTGTCCCTCCCTCCGATAAGAACAGGGGCAACCACGATAGAAACATAATCTATCAGACCTGCCCTCAATAAAGCCGCATTCAACGATCCCCCCGTCTGAATTGTCAATCGATTGATTTTAAAATCAGATTTAAGCCTTGAGAAAAAATCCTGAAAATCTATCTTTTTGTGATAGCGCAGTATTTTCAGGCTATCTGATCCAAGCTGCATGGCAGGATGGTGTCTGTTGGTCGTTACAAGGATGAGACTTCTGCCGCGCTTGAGAAAATATTCAATTCCGCGTTTATTCAAGTGCGGTTTGTTATCGACCACCACAAAGTCCACTTGAATCTTTTTTATGGGACCTCCACGCGTATTGACCCCGATCTTTGCCTGGGTTCTGCCAGAATTAAGAGAAGCTGCATCCGTCAGTTTCTCCAGCTCATAGTACTGGGTCAGCCCTTCACGCACACCCTTGATCTTTGGGAAATCCCTGTCCACATCCAGAATATCCCTGTCACCCGTGGAGATCTTTCCGTCCACGGAACTGAGCATGAATAGCGTGGTGATGGGACGGGGCTTTCTCATGGCAATCCTACTTTGACACAAAAGACAAAAAACCATCAACTGTTTTCCCGCAAGTTTTTGCGTTTGCCCGCGCGAAAAGCATCCGTTATGATGGAGCTCTTGTCAGGCCCAGGTGGCGGAATTGGCAGACGCGCTGGACTTAGGATCCAGTTCCGAAAGGAGTAAGGGTTCGACTCCCTTCTTGGGCATACACTATTTTGACATATGGCCTGAAAATAGATTGAGTTGCCTATCAGCAGGAATATAGTGTTCCGTATGCCTGGCTTCTTTCTCATCATCCTTACAAGTCTTATTGGAGTGGCTGGAGATTTCTTCTTTAAACTGGCCAATTCTGCCGGCAGACCAACAGACTGGAAGTGGGTCGCGGCTGGTATAGTCCTTTATGTGCTCACGGTTCCATCCTGTTTTTGGGCTTTAAAGTACTCAAAGCTATCCTCCTTTGGGGTTATTTACTCATTATCGCAGTTTCTTCTGCTGGTAGTGCTCGGCATTCTCTATTTTCACGAGAAGCTCAATATATACGAGATGATCGGCGTTATTATGGCAGTCGCATCAATATTCCTGCTGGCGAGATTCGCCTGATTTTGTCTTTTACGCTTCTTTTACTCAAAATTCGCCCTTTGGCACTTAAGTTGCTCTCTGTGAGGTCGAATTAGTGTGATTACCCCTTTTCATTTTGCGTGTTTTTGCGAGGAGCGTCTGAGGGCCCAAGCCGATATTCTTGACCCTGCGCTCGGGGGCTTCATGCGCATTCACCGCAGGTTTAGCCTCGCGGATGAGCGCGCGGTCCTGCAGTTTTGCGTCAAGGCCGCTCCAGAATCTTCTCCCATTGCCAGCATGGTTGTGGAGCTTGTCCAGCAAAAGAGCGCGCAAACCGCGTTCAACTGTCTTTTGGACAATCCAGAAACCAAGGAGCAAAAGAATTTTCGTCTGCTCCTAGTATCCCCAGAGGAAGCCGAACCGCAGATATTAAAGATCCTGACCTTTGTGCAAAGAGCCTTCCAGCCCCATAAATATAAGGAGGCGGGACAATCCGCACCAGATACCTCGGTGGCAGAGACCGAAAAATCCGCGCTGGAAACCGCGCAAAATCTTGTAAGCTCCGCAGGAAAAGCTGTCACAGCTGTCGCGGCGGCCCCCGCTAAAGCAGCCACTGCCACGGAGACCCTCAGCCCGGAAGCCGCCGCCATCACGCACGGAAAGAAATACATTGTGGCGGAGGGACCAACGGATGATGGCACCGTCCATATGAGAACCTACGACGGAAAGTATGTCCCGGAAGGGGAGCTGCCCGCCACTATCAAAGTTCACAAACAGTAATTTATGGCAAAAGGTAACACCAACATCACCATTGACAACAAGACTGTCCTGCCTGCCAAGAGCATCCGGACATCCAAAGAGTTCTCTCTCGATGGCAAAAGTATCATGGTGACAGGCGGCACCGGTTCTCTCGGCCGGACCCTTATCAAACAGCTTCTGGCCAACTATAAGCCCAAAAGGGTCATCGTCTATTCCCGTGACGAATTCAAGCAGTTTGAGATGCAGCAGACAAAGGCCTTTCAGCATCCCGCCATGAGATTCTTCCTGGGAGACGTCCGTGACAAGGAAAGACTCTGCCGCGCGCTCAAGGGAGTGGATGTCATCATTCATACTGCCGCGCTCAAGCAGGCTCCCGCCGGCGAGTACAACCCCTCTGAATTCATAAAGACCAATGTGGTGGGTGCCATGAATATTGTCGAAGCCTCCCTCGAAAACGGCGTGCAACGCGTAATCGCGGTCTCCTCCGACAAGGCTTCCTGTCCCGTCACCCTTTACGGAGCCACAAAACTGTGTTCCGACCGCGTATTCATCGCGGCCAACAGCTACTCCGGCAAAAACGGTTGCCGCTTCAGCGCCACGCGTTTCGGCAATCTGGTCGGCGCGCGCGGCAGCGTAATTCCCCTGTGGGTCAAACAACGCGAGACGGGTGAGATCACCCTTACCGACCCGCGCATGACCCGGTTCTCCATCAGCATTGACGAGGCCGCGCAGTTTGTCTTCAAGTGCCTGGGCATCATGCAGGGAGGCGAGCTGTTTGTAGCCAAGATTCCAAGCTATAAGCTCCTGGACACGGCCCGTGTTGTGGCTCCCAACGCCAAGGTCAAGCTCATCGGGATCCGTCCGGGAGAGAAACTCAACGAGATGATGATCTCCGAGGAAGAGTCGCATCTGACACAGGAATATGATTCTTTCTATATTATCCACCCATCGGCGGCCCCGTGGGGATATACACCCCGATCAGGCGGCAAGAATGTTCCCAACAATTTCGAGTATCATAGTGGCAACAATTCCTGGTGGCTTACCGACAAGGAAATTCACGCATTGGTGGATAAAGTCATCACCGACAGCCATGAAGTCGCAATGGTGTAGACGACCGCTACGCGGACAGATATTAGCGCCGATGTATCACTATATAATAGGGTTGCTTCCGGTTGACTCAGAGCTTACATAGTCTTGCATCATGGCCCAGTCTGTCTCCATCACCAGTACCAAGATCACTCACAAAGCCCCTGCCGTTAAAATCGGCAATCGCATGGTCGGGCTTGATTACGCCCCCTACGTGGTGAACGAGATTTCCGGAAATCATCTGCGCAACCAAGAACGGGCCCGACTCCTTTTTAGCGAAGCCAAGCGTATCGGCGTTGAGGTCATCAAGATCCAGACCTACACTCCCGAAAGTCTGGCAATTGAGATCTCCAAGGATCGCATCGATGACCATCCCCAATGGAAAGAGGCATGGGGCTGGAATACCGGAGACATTTTCAACCTCTACAAACAGGTATATACCCCGCAAGGCGAGTTTACCGAATATCTCTTCACGCTGGGAAAAGAGTTCGGCATCGATGTCTTCAGCGCTCCCTTCAGCGTGGATGACGCGCGTTACCTGGCCGAGAAATTTGATCCGCCGGTGTATAAGGTCGCCGCTCTAGAGCATGATTTCTTTCCGATGCTCGATGTCATTGCCCAGACCAGAAAGCCTATAATCATCAATTTCTGCGTGGCCACCCTTGAACGCATTGAAGCCACGCTTAAATTTCTGGAAAAGGCCAAGAGCGGGACAGTCATCCTTTTGACTGGCCCCAAGATATACCAGGAAGACAGCGCCAGAAACTTTATGCTCGGGCGTCTTCACGCGCTGCAGGAACGCTACGGCAACACGCACGTCCTGGGGCTGAGCGATCACTTCCTGCGCGGGCAGTACAACGGCACCTATTATCAGGGACATGAATTCTCCGTGGCCGGCATTCTCCAGTATGGCGCCAGTGTCGTGGAAAAACATTTTTGCGGATGCCGTTCCGGGCTGCCCGGCGGAGCTGGCGGAGATGTGGATGGGACCGCCTCCATTGTCACAGAGGAGATGCAGGCGATGCTCTTCTGGGCCAGGCAGGCATGGCTCAAGCGCTCAGGGCAACAGATCGCCCCGCAGAGCGCTGCCGAGCTGAATCTGATCGCCCAAAAGGCCGCCTACGGCTACGTTGCCAAAGCAATCGGGCCATCACAGCCGGAGATCGATACCAACGAGGCGGGAGCCACCCGGTTTATCTACGCCAACCGCGATATTCCAGCCGGAGAGAAGATCACGCAGGAAGACCTGCATTTCTCGCGCGCCATTCACCACGCCAATCCCAACTGGAAGACGCATACGCCCCTGTCGACAGCCATCGTGGGACAAGTCCTGGGCAACAGGGTCATTACTCCTGTCGAGAAAGGCGATCCGGTTTTCGCCGAGAATCTTGCCAGGCCGGCAGATCTCCAAAAAGCCTACGAGCCTGGGCTCTTTAGACTGGAAACCCGGTCGGTGGTAGCCTAGACCTTGCCATCGGTTGCGCGGTTTCGCCACAGATAGATCGACGCGCCCACAATGGAAAGGTATTGGGAGATATAGAATCCCCAGCTGGTGTTGTTGCATTTCAATATTACCACGGCCGCCAGCGCGTTAAGGATACTGGCCGCAATCAACCCGAAGTGCCTCATAAGAAAGTTTCTGGAAGGTTTTATGCCCTGATAGATGGCCTGGAGTGCTATCACCACACATATGGCTCCAAGCGCTAACCGAAAATTACTGATCTGTGTCCCGGGCAGCTTTCCCAACGGGATACGCAAAGGACTCAATGCAAAATCAAAAACAAACCAGGATTGAGGAGCCTGCCAGAGGTTGGCATTCGACAGCGCATTCAGCCATTTACTCTTTTGGGCCTCCAGTCGTTTTCCAAACTTGGTATCATGTATAAGGAGGCTCCCCAGAAACCCGCTGCACCACAGGTACGCCCATGCGCGGAAGTGTGATTCCGCAAGAGAGCTTTGGGTCGGGATAACTCCACCACATTCCAGAAACCCGGCGACAGACTGGTAGACACAATAAAGTGTCTCGATAAGGTGCGGACTTACCGGACTGTAAAAGGCTCCACCGAATCGGAGTTGTTGATACCTTAAAAACAAAGCTGCCGACAGCCGCGCCCAGCTGACCCAAAGACTGAACGAGTTTGCGCTCAGCGTCTGCGCCACCCCTGCCAGACTCCATGGAACACTCTCATGTCCAAAAAGCTTCCGCAGATATGTCCCGGCCCTTTTTAGCATGGGAAAACTTATCGTACGGGTGTCGGATGACAAAGACAAACTATTAAGGGACACTCCGGACTTACAAAATTAAAGTTTGCCGGAGCCCAGCAAAGCGATTTTACTATTGGGTATGCCCGAAGGACCAAGCTGTTACTTCTGCGGGAAAAAGGCCACCGTACATTTCACGCAGATTATCAATAATAAAATTCTCAAAATGGATCTGTGCGAAAGCTGCGCCAAGCAGCATGGCATCGGAGATCCTCCTTCATTCTCTCTGGCCGAATTGCTTCATAAAACATCCCTTTTTGCGGAAGATCCCACAACCGAAACCACCTGCCCCAGTTGCGGTTTCAGCCCCTCCAGCCCCCAATTCAAGAAAATGGGGCGCTTGGGCTGTCCGCGCTGCTACGAACACTTCCATGCCATGCTTGGTGCCGTTCTAAAAGACCTGCATCCCCACGCCGTCCACCAAGGCAAGGTTCCGCAGAATCTCTTTGGGAAACAGGCCACCCGGGAGAGAATCAGACAATTGGAACAGGAAATGCAACAAGTCATCAAATCTGAGGACTACGAAAAGGCGGCTCTCTTGAGGGATAACATTACAAAACTCAAGCAGAGTCTGCGTGGCGCCAAAGAAACATCGGAAACTCCCTAATGCATATAACTCCCTTACTAGAAGCTCCTTCCGAACCGGCAGATCCCTCCAGTATGCAGTATCCAGTGGTGATCTCTTCCCGGGTGCGCTTGGCGCGCAACCTGAAGGAATATCCCTTCCCAGGCTGGGCCCAAATGTCGCAGAGGTGTGAAATTTTGGCCGCTTGTCATGAGGCCATTGCGGCAACCCCCCAAATGAGGGATGGTTTCTTCTACCCCATGGAGGAACTCAGCGAAGCGGAGCGCCAAATCCTGATTGAGCGTCATTTGATCTCCAAGGAGCTCAGCGAGAATCCAGGAGGAGCGGCGGTGGCAATATCCAAAGACCAGGCATTCTCCATCATGGTCAACGAGGAGGATCACCTGCGTCTTCAGATCATGAAGCCAGGATTTAATTTTCGCAAGTTGTGGAAGTCCCTCAATGTCCTCGACAGCGCGCTGGAGGGGGATCTTGATTTTGCCTTTAGCGAGGAACTCGGATACTTGACGGCCTGCCCCACCAATCTGGGTACGGGTATACGCGCCAGCGCCATGATGCACTTGCCCTCTCTCGTTCTTTCCGGACACATGGAGAAGGTGGTCAAGGCAATCTCCCAGATGGGTATGGCCATCAGAGGCTTATACGGCGAAGGCTCCGAGGCCACAGGCTCCATCTTCCAGATTTCCAACCAACAGACGCTGGGCCTGAGCGAAGAGGATATCATCAAAAACCTCACAAAAGCGCTCCACTCCATTATTGCGCACGAGCAAAATGCCCGCGAAAAGCTCCTGGAGGCCAATGAGAGCTCCCTGTACGACAAAATCGCACGCGCCTATGGACTCCTGGAATCTTCCTTCAAGATCACCTCCACGGAAGCGATGAATCTTTTGGGGCTTTTACGGCTGGCCGTCGATCTGAAGGCTCTTCCGGAAGAGGCCCGCTCCGAGATTGATCGGTTGTTTATTCTCTGCCAACCCGGTCATATACTGACTCTCTCGCAACAGGCCAGCACGCCGGAGAAACGGGACACCTATCGGGCGGCCTTCCTCAAAAAGCAGTTCGAAAAATTCCCAAATCTTGAATTTAAAAAGACATAAATTCTTGACGAAAGCCCAATTAGAAATAAGCCGTATAACCCCTTAACCTCCAACCAATTTATAAACATGGATCCTTCTCAGAATTTCACTCCCCGCGCGCAACAGGTTTTGGCTCTCTCCCATAAGGAAGCAGAGCGTTTCCATCACAATTACATAGGCACCGAGCATCTGCTCTTGGGACTGATCAACCTCGGACAGGGAGTTGCCGTCAATGTTCTGCAGAAAATGGGACTGGATCTGGAGACCGTGCGCGCCGCCGTCGAGAAACAGGTCGGTATGGGACCCGAGCAGATGGAGGCGGAAGCCATTCCCTATACGCCCCGTGTCAAAAAGGTTCTGGCCTTGGCCAGTAAGGAAGCCAAGGCTCTCAACCACAGCTATATAGGTACCGAACATATCCTCCTGGGACTGCTCAGAGAAGGAGAGGGCGTGGCGGCAAGAGTACTGAAAAGTCTTGATGTGGACATCGAAAGATGTCGTCAGGAAATCCTGGCCGAACTGGATCCCAACTTCACTTCCCAGGAACCCGAGACGCTTTCATCCCAAAGCAGCGATACCCAAAGCGGTATGTCCGAGTCTTCGGGACTGGCTTCGCCGGGAGCCCCGGAGAGTGCCACCGAAACCCGTAAAGATGTCAAAACCCCGGCACTGAAGGCCTTTGGAAGAGATCTCACCGAGCTGGCACGGGCTGGCGAGCTCGATCCCGTCATTGGCCGCAAGACGGAGATCCGCCGCGTCATACAGATACTCTGCCGCCGCCAGAAAAACAATCCTGTTCTCATTGGAGAAGCTGGAGTCGGCAAGACCGCCATCGCCGAAGGACTGGCCCTGGCCATTGTTTCGGGAGACGTGCCGGACATCCTGGCCGACAAGAAGCTGATCAACCTCGACCTGGCGTTGATGGTGGCTGGCACCAAGTACCGCGGGCAGTTTGAAGAGCGCATCAAGGCCGTCATGGATGAGATCCGCCGCGCCAAGAACATCATCATCTTTATTGATGAGCTTCATACCATTGTGGGCGCGGGAGCCGCGGAAGGCGCCATGGATGCCTCCAATATCTTCAAGCCCGCCCTGAGCCGTGGAGAATTACAATGCATAGGCGCCACAACGCTCTCCGAGTACCGCAAGTTCATTGAAAAGGATTCCGCTCTTGAGAGAAGATTTCAGTCAGTCATGGTCAATCCTCCCAACGCCGAAGACACTCTCCAGATTTTGAAGGGTATTCGCGGCAAATACGAGGATCACCACAAAATCAAATATTCCGACGAGGCCCTTGATATGGCCGTCAAGCTCTCCGACCGCTACATTACTGGCCGTTACCTCCCCGACAAGGCTATTGACGTCATGGATGAGGCGGGAGCGCGTTCGCGAATCTCCCTCATGGGCAAGCCTGAAGGCTCAGAGGAGATGGAAAAAGAGATAGAATCGGTCTGCGCCAGCAAAGAGGCTGCCATTGCCAAACAAAAATTTGAAGAGGCCGCCAAGTTGCGCGATCAGGAGAAGCAACTGCGCACCAAGCGCGACAAACTGATAGAAGACACCAAGAAGAAGCGCTCCGACACCAATATCACCGTCAGCGCCGACGATATCATGCACGTGGTCAGCGACTGGACGGGGGTTCCCCTCAAGCGTATGGAGCAAAAGGAGACCCAGCAGCTCCTGCACATGGAGGATGAGCTTCGCAAGAAAGTCGTCGGCCAGGAAGAGGCCACCTCCGCCATCGCCCGTGCCCTGCGCCGTTCGCGCGCCGACCTGAAAGATCCCAAGCGTCCCATCGGCGCTTTTATGTTCCTTGGGCCTACTGGCGTTGGAAAAACGCTTCTGGCCAAGACCATCGCCGAGCTCATGTTCGGGGATGCCGAAGCCCTTGTGCAGATTGATATGTCCGAGTACATGGACAAGTTCACCGTCTCGCGCATGGTAGGCTCGCCTCCAGGGTATGTCGGACACGATGAGGGAGGACAGCTCACCGAGGTCGTCCGCCGCAAGCCCTACAGTGTCATTCTTTTCGATGAAATCGAGAAGGCACATCCGGACGTTCTGCAGATTCTCCTGCAGGTCATGGAAGAAGGAAGGCTGACCGACTCCATGGGACGGGTTGTGGATTTCCGCAATACCATTGTCATCATGACGACCAATGTGGGCGCCAGCCAAATCCAGAGAAATTCGACGCTTGGCTTCGGGGCCCAGGACAGCGCGGTTGACTACGAAAAGATGAAGGAGCGCGTCCTCGAAGAGAGCAAAAAGGTATTCAAGCCGGAGTTTCTCAACCGCATCAACGACCTGATCATCTTCAAGCCTCTCACGCGTGATAACATTGTCGAGATCCTCGATATCGAACTCTCGCAGGTGCTGAAGAGACTTCAGGCCCACGATTTGTCGATCGAGCTCTCGGAAAGCGCCAAGCAGCTTCTTATCAATAACGGTTACGACGAGAAGTATGGAGCCCGTCCGCTTCGCCGCGCCGTCGAAAAGTACCTCGAAGATCCTCTCGCAGAGGCAATCCTGCGTGGCGACCTCCGGAAGGGCGAACCGATCAAGGTGGAGGCAGACGGCGAGAAGTTATCATTCCAGCAGGCTGTGACATCCAAAAAGTAAACCCTACATTCTCCGGCTGTCGTAGGCCCAATGAAGAAGCGCCTGCCTTTGACGTGGGCGACAAGTACAGTCGCCTTTCTTGCAGCTCTTTCTCAGCTGCTGAATGTGTCTTCTGATCGCCCTCCATCTTTTGATTTGCCTTTCGTCATCGGGATGGCGACGCCCCATGTAATAACGGCAGTACCACTGAAACCAACCGCGCGGGTCGTCGGGATGAATCCATTTCTTTCGTTTCCATTCATTTAAGGGCTGACTGGCAATCACTCCAAAATAATTGACCTCTGCGTCTGGAATTCTTCGCGTCAGATCTGCAAACCTGGCTTTCTTGAACCAGCTCGCGGGGAATTCGTCCGCACAGTCCCGCATATAGATGCCTCCAAACACCCCCAGCTCCAGCATCTCTTTGGGGGTGAGCTCCGGCTTAAACTCAGGGTAAAACCTCTTTCCCATCGGGCAAGTCAATACATACGCGTACCCCTGCTGCATCCGATCATTAACGGTGATGGTTCTTGTATGTTTCATGCAGACTCAATGCGCCCAAAAAGCGCGCGCTTTGCGTAAATGCCCCGTGCGGCCGAGCACCTAATCGTGCCACAATTTGCCTTCGCTTAACCTATACCTGTAGTCCGCCCGTTTCGCGAAGACCGGGTTGTGCGTGATAAGAATGAGAGCCGCGTGCTGCTCGGCTGTCACTTCCCAAAGCAGATCCACTATCTCACGCGCACTCACCTCGTCCAGGTTGCCCGTCGGCTCATCGGCCAGGATCAGCTTGGGCCGATTGTACAAAGCCCGCGCTATTGCCACGCGCTGTCTCTCGCCTCCAGAAAGGGTGCGGGGGGAATCCGCTTTGTGAGCTTCCAGACCCACGCGCTTGATCAGCTCTTCGGCGCGATCCGGGTCATAGTTGCCAATGATTCTTCCGGGCAGGAGGACATTCTCCGTAACAGAGAGCTCCGGCAGCAGACTATAGTGCTGGAAGATAAATCCAATAAAACGCGCGCGGTACTGGTGCATCTCCTGGTCGGAAAGCAGCTTTATCGAGCGGCCCTCCCAGCGGACTTCCCCGCTGTCAATATCGTCCAACCCCGCGATCAGATTCAGAAGTGTCGTTTTGCCGGAACCGGAGGCCCCCTGAATGCTTGTCGTGGAGGAGCCAAAAAGCGTCAGATTGGTGGTCTTCAGAATCTCCACTATCTCGTGCCCGCTGGGAAACGACTTCGAGAGATACTCGACGGACAAAAGAGGATCGTTGGAGACCATAAACTTATTCTTGAGTTGCGCGCAAAAAGTGCAAGGCAAATTGCCTTGATTCACTTGGAGAAATAAATCCTAATTTTGTCTGTCGAGATTCCTGTACCCGATCGCCTCCATCAGGTGATGCGATTCGATCCTTTCCGAACCCGCCAGGTCGGCGATAGTACGGGAGACCTTCAATATTCTGTCATGCGCGCGCGCCGAAAGCTTCAATCTATTCATCGCGCCCACAAGCAGTTTCTCCTCAGCCGGCCCCATCGCACAGAAATTTTTAATTTCCTTTGGCGTCATCCGCGCGTTGCTTCTATCTCTGCCAAGCCGTCCGTGCTGCAGCCCTCGACAGGCCTCCACCCTCCTGCGTATCGCGTCAGACTCCTCCGCGTCCGCCACTCCCCTGATCTCCTCCACGCTCACGGCCGGAGCCTCCACGTGCAGGTCAATTCTGTCGAGCAAAGGACCGCTGACCTTGCTCCTGTACCTGTGAATCATCGTGGGCGAACACCTGCAGCGGTGCGCCGGATCCCCCAGATGTCCGCATGGACACGGGTTCATGGCAGCCACCAGCATACACTGGCAGGGCAGGGTGACTTTGGCCGCTGAACGCGAAATGGTAACCGCCCCATCCTCAAGAGGCTGGCGCAGCACCTCAAGCGCCGTCCGGCTGAACTCCGGAAATTCATCCAGAAAGAGCACCCCGTGATGCGCCAGCGACACCTCTCCGGGCTTGGGTATCGGGCCGCCCCCCAAAAGCCCCACATCGCTGATCGTATGGTGCGGCGAGCGGAAGGGCCTCGCGAAGGGCAGGGCACCGTTCAAAGTCATGCCCGCCGCCGAGTGAATTGCCAGCACCTCCAGAAATTCCTCGCGCGTCGGTAGCGGCAGGATTGACGGCAGGCGCTTGGCAACCATGCTCTTTCCGCTGCCCGGCGGACCGATGATAAGCAGATTGTGTCCGCCCGCCACGGCCACTTCCACGGCGCGACGCAAAGCCGCCTGTCCCTTCACTTCGGCAAAATCAATACCCATCGAGATCCGGTCGATCTTGAGGTCGTTTCCCTTGAGAGGCAGGATCTCCTGCGCTCCATCAAGAAACTCTTTGGCCTGCACCAGATTGCTTACCGCGTATATCTCCACCCCATCCACCAAAGAGGCCTCCTGCGCGTTCCCCATTGGAATCAGCAGCTTCAGACCGCGCTTCTTGGCCAGTAGGGAGAGCGCCAGCGCGCCCTTGATCGGGCGCAGCTCACCACTAAGAGCCAGCTCCCCCGCGCAAAGAAATCCAGCCAGGTTTTCCGGCTTCATCTGGTCAGTAGCCGCCAGGATACAGAGCGCTATCGGCAAATCATAGAGTGGTCCCTCCTTTTTGAGGTCGCCGGGGGCCAGGTTGACGGTTGTGCGTGTCTTGGCCGTCTTGAAACCGCTGTTGGTCAAAGCGCTTGAAACCCGATCGACAGACTCCTTCACCGCCATATCGGGAAGCCCCACCATGACCGTCTTGAACTCCCCTGTCTGGCCGGCGTTGACCTCGACCGCCACAGGGGAAGCCTCAACCCCGACCAGGGTACCGCTGCTTGTGCTCGAGAGCATTTGTGGGTAGTCTCTCGCAAACGCCTCTCCAATACAAGGATAAATTATCTTTTGACTTTTTACCAAAACTCCCAAAGATAATCTGATCATGTCTCTTTTCAACTCCAAGTCCATAGCGCCCGTCCATCGCAACGACGATGACGACGAACCCTGTGAGTGCTCTTCCAAGAGTCCTGAAGGCATCGGTACCCTGATACAGAAAAAATTCCTCAAGCTGCGCAAAATCTTCCTGTGGGGAGCCGTTACCGAAGAGTCCGCCAAAGATATCACCGAAAAGCTTCTGTATCTGGACTGGGACGCCCCAAGCAAACCCATCACTTTCTACATCAACACCCCCGGAGGCTCCGTTACCGACGGCATGGCCATCTATGACACTATGCAGCTCGTCCAAAGCCCCATCACGGTCGTGGTAACCGGCATGGCCGCCAGCATGGGCTCGATTCTTCTGTGCGGCGCCAAGAAGGGCAAACGCTTTCTATATCCCAATTCCCGCGTTCTTATCCATCAGCCCCTCATAAGCGGGCATTTCACGGGGCCAGCGGTGGATATCAACATTCGCGCCCGCGAGATGGAGAAGATCAAGGAAGAGATCAATCTTATTTTGTCGAAGGCTTCCGGTCAGCCCCTGGAGCGCATTCAAAAGGATACCGACCGTGATTTCTTCCTGTCGGCCAAAGAGGCCCTCGAATATGGGCTTGCGGACAAGATCGTAGAAGAGGTTTGACCTCCCCGATCAAAGGGCTAGAGTTTATCTTTATTATATGGCAACATCCAATCGTACCAAATGGGTAGTCTCGTCGGCAGCCATCCTTGTTGTCGCAGGGATCATACTTCTCTCGACGGGAGCACAGAACCCATCCTCCACACCCTCCGCCAAAACAGCGGCCGCACCCAGCAACGTCCCCGCTGCCGTAAAGACAGCCTCCACTCTTCCCGCACAGCCGGCACCCACCGCCCAGGCAGAACCTGCCGCCACCACCTCTGCGGCCCCCAGTGCGGCGGAAGTCGCCTCTTACATGGAAGCCTACGGTTGGCTGGTTGGCCAACAGGCCGGTTTTGAAATGGGCTTTAGCCCAACCGAGAAGGAGTCCCTCTTGAAAGGTCTTTCCAGCGCCGCCTCCGGTGAAAAAGCCCCGGCCCGCATGAAGGAACTCTTCCCCAAGATGCAGGAGTACCTCAGCACCAAGGAAAAGGCTTACCGCGAAGTGCAGCTGGCCAAGATGGCCGAGGAAGCCAAGTCCCACATCGCCGATGGACAGAAGTATCTGGCCGAGATCGCCAAGCTCCCAGGCGTTCAGAAGACCAAGAGCGGACTGTATTACAAGATTGAGCTCCCCGGAAACGCCAAGAGACCCACGACCGAGGATGTCGTCACCATCCATTACACCGGCAAGCTGATCGACGGCACCGTTTTCGACAGCTCCGTTGAGCGCGGTCAGCCGGTTGACCTGCCTCTTTACGGCGTCATCCCGGGATTCAGCGAAGGACTCGGACTGATCGGAGAGGGCGGCAAAGCCACTCTGTATATTCCTTCGGAACTAGCCTATGGCAATCAGGCCGCAGGCCCGATTCCTCCCGGCTCCACCCTTACTTTCACGGTTGAGCTCATCAAGATCCAGCCAAAGCAGGCCGTGGACACCGCAAAGTCTGACGCAAGTGCTCAGGCTATGACTATTGACGCCAAGCCGGTCCCTGCTGCAGATGTTAAGCCAGCCAAAACTGAATCTAAGTAAGGCTAAACTAATTTATAAAGCCGTCGCGTCCTTTTGGGCTGCGGCGGTTTTTTCTATACTTCACATTCCAGCTGAACCTCTCTATCTCGTCCACTCCGTCCATTAGGTCCATTTTGTCCATGATAGCCCCCTCCCACTTCTCTGATATAATAGCCCCGATGCAAGAACCTTTCATCGACATTTCATTCTTTAACCAAATGAGACCCAGCTCGTCCACACCCCAAAGCAATAATGTACTTAAAGTCCAATCATCACTGATAAACAGTAAGGTAACAGTGATTACTGAGATGTTTCTGCTATATTTGTATTTGGTGGAAAAATCACTGTGGAGCAGTGATTCTGCAGTGATTTTTGGGTATCGCTCCAGCCTCGCCAAAATCGAGTAAATACACTATTCTACCTCCAATGATACACCTCATCGCAGCCCTCGGAAACCCCGGGCCAGATTATGCGCACACAAGGCATAACGCCGGGTGGATTCTCGTGGACGCTTTTGCTTCCTCACTCAAGGCCACCTGGAAAGCCGAAGCCAAGTTCAACGCGCTCGTCGCCAAAACCGAGGTTGAAGGCCACAAGGTGTATCTCATCAAACCGCTCACCTATATGAATCTCTCGGGAGAGGCCGTAGTCCAGTTTCTTAATTATCATAAATTTTCCCCCGAGAGCCTTCTTCTAATACACGATGATATCGCCTTTGAAAGCGGAGTAGCCCGATTAAGCCTGGGCGGCAGCGGGGGCGGACACAATGGGGTGACGAGTGTCATGGAATGTCTTGGAACTGAGGGCTTTTGGAGGCTAAGGCTGGGGATGGGCCCGAAAAACCCGCTACTGACTCTGACCGAGTGGGTGCTCGGCCCGCTTTCCGAGCCGGAGAAAGCCTACCTCTCATCGGAAGAACTTATTCACACCCTGCATCTTCTCGTTGACAAAGGCCCTATAAAAGTCCAGAATGACTCGAATCTATCTTAACATATAAACACCCCCACAATGGAAACCCGCCATTACAAAGCCACCTTTATCATCAATCTCCGCGAAGCCAAACGCCCCGTCGCCGAGATCACCAATTTCCTGAAGGACACCATCGCCTCCGCTGGTGGCAAAGTCGAAGGAGTCGAGGATATTGGCGTGCGCGATTTCATCCGCGTCACCCACAAGGCCAATCCCACCGGACATTACGTAGCCATCGCTTTCACAGCCACAGGAGACATCAATATCGTCATCCAACAGAAGCTCAAGCTCGAGAAAGAGGTCAAGAGGATCTTCATCGAGGCCGTTGTCGCCGCTTAAGACATTCTTTTAAAGCCCTTTAACCCCAATACCACATGGCATCGTTCAACAAGGTAATCATGATCGGGAACCTCACCCGCGATCCGGAATTGCGCACCACCCCCAAGGGCACGGCCGTCTGTTCCTTTAGCCTCGCTCTCAACCGCCACTACAAAACCGAGTCTGGCGAGGAGCGCGACGAGACCACCTTCGTTGACATTGAAGCCTATGGCAAGCAGGCCGAACTTATCGCCAAATACGTCCCCAAGGGCCGCCCGCTGATGGTCGAGGGACGCCTCAAACTTGACAGTTGGGAGAAAAACGGCGAGAAGCGCAGCCGCCTGAAGGTTGTCACCGAGAATTTCCAGTTCATGGGATATAAGGACGATGCGGGAAAGTCCTCCGATCTTCCTGCCGTTGAGTCGGGAGACTATGACGGTGTTTCGCCCCAGTCCCGTCCTGTCAGCCCCGCCAGCAGCCCCAAGCCCGCCCCGACGGGGGATGATGTCCCTTTCTAAACAGCTCCCCTTATGGACAAGGAAACTCCAGTCGAAAAGAGAGCCGCGGCTATTGAGTCGCAGCTCGGAGAGAAACTTTTCAACAAGAAGTATTATCGCTCTGTTAACATTGACCTGACGGCAGCGCAGCAGGCCGGTAAAAAAAAGACCTCCTCGGAAGATGAGGATAGTACTGCTACTCCCGCCAAGACCGGCGAGGATTACAAGGCCATTCTGAAAGGAATGGGATTCAACGTAGACTAAAGATATATGAACCCTACTTTAAATTCAGTCATTGACCCATCAGGAAAAAGCACCACCAGATCTGCAACTGGACTGGGTGGCACTGCTGTTTATAGTCCCGTTACCGGCGGGATGCCCAAAGAGTTGGATAGATCTGTCGAACATCCCCGAGGATTTGGCCGTGGGGACAATACCTGGGCAACTACACTGTTCCGTACAGGGACCAAGTCTCCGATTTCAGAAAAGAAGCCTGTTCGTACCATTCAAGACCTCTGCAAAAAATTAAGCAGCGGAGTGGCTGTGCGTCCATCGGATTTGGAGGATCTTCACCCAGAAAATGGCGGAGTCCATAGAGGCGGCGCTGAAGCCCTCGAACCGGAATTCGCGTAGGATTTAAATTTTATGGCAACAAAACAAGTATTACTCGTCAAACCCGTCAAGGGTCTGGGCAACGAAGGTGAAGCGGTCAAAGTCAGGGCCGGCTACGCCAGAAACTATCTTTTCCCCCAGGGCCAGGCCCTTCCGGTGAATCGTTCCACCAAAAGACAGCTTGAGGTCCTAGCCAAAAGACGCGAGGAGCGCCTTACCAGGGAACTCTCCGAAGCCAAAGCCCTCGCCGAGAGGCTCTCGAGCCTTATTGTCACCGTCATGGTAAAGACCGGCGAAGATGGCAAGCCCCACGGCGCCATCACCAGCATGGAGATCCAGAAGGCCCTCACCGCCCTGGGCTTTGAGATTGAGCGTCACCACATCAAGATAGGCGAACCTTTGAAGACCCTCGGCGAGCATATTGTAGCCGTCAAGATTCATCCCGAAGTCAGCGTTGACCTCAAGATCAATGTCGCCTCTGAAAACCCCGCTCCGGAAAAGAAGGCCGAAGAGCCCAGGAAGAAGGCCCATTACAAGGAGCACAAGGCGAAGTCAGAGAAGACGGAAAAGAGCGAATAAGCTGCATTTCTATTCAAAGCCCCACCCTGAACCGGTGGGGCTTTTGTTTCGTCAGCATCCATCAGGCCCCGCCAGTTGCTTTCACCTGCCGCCTGGTGTATAATTGCGCCATGAGATTCTTACTCGGACTCATTGCCGTTTTTGTCGCCGCTTCCTCAGCCCCTGCCGCTGAGACGACTTCCGCCCAGCGCCCCGATATCAAGATCGGCATCATCCTACCGCTAAGCGGAGACGTCGCCTTTCAGGGAACTGATTGCCAAACTGGAATCTCTCTTCTGAAGAAGGATTTATCCCATCGGCATTTAGCTTTCCGCTACAACTTTATCATTGAGGACGATCAGATGGTTAATGCGCAAACCGCCCTCGCCACTCAGAAGCTCATTCATACCGATAAGGTTGATGTGCTGATCCCAGCCAATTCCGGCCCCTGCGCTACAGCCAAACCGTTTTGCGTCAGGGCGCAAGTCCCCATGATAGCGAGCCTTGCCAGCGATCAGAGCATCGCCGATGGAGGGTACTGTTTTACGAATGCCGCGAAGGTGGATAAACAGGCTCTTCTTTATATACAGACTGCCAAAAAGTTGGACTATAAAAGACTGGGAATCCTCTACGTCTACCATCAGGGAGCCAATGCCGTACATCAGAGTATTATCAGATACGCCAAGGAGTACGGCATGGAAATTGTCGCGGATGAACACTTCATTCCCGGAGAAAGAGACTTCAGGACTCTTTGGCTGCGCATTAAGGAAAAACAGCCTGACTTGATGCTGGTTCTGGCGTTCGATCCCGAATGCGGTATTATCTGGAAGCACTATAAGCAGATGGGAATCACCACTCCGCTGAGTAGCATCGAGTGGCTCGCCTGTACCACCACCCTCCCAGAAATAAATGGCGCCTGGCAGATTGGTTCTGCGTATGGCATATACAAGACGGGGTTCTATGAAAGAGTAAAAAAAGAAGCACCCAAAACAGATTTTGTCTTATATTCCGCCTTTGCCTACGACAGCGTCAACATTGTCATCAACGCCTACGAAGAGTGGGCCAAGACGCACGCCTCCGGCAAGCCCACCGGCAAGGAGATAGCCGCGCTCATCCACCAGCTTCCATACGAGGGCGCGCTTGGCAAAATTACTGTTGATAAACAAGGAGTTATCGATAGCGATGTGGGGTTGTGGATTGTCGAAAAGGGCGAATTAAAGCCAGTTGACCTGCAAGAGCTTAAAACAAAGCTGGGCAAATAGCTTGATCGATAAGGGTTAATCTGCTATGATCCCCTTTCTCTATGAAACAGTTCTCGTTGAAAGTAGAGTCTCGCGGCGCCGTTGGTCGGCGTCCTTCCCGCGCGCAACGCGCCGAAGGGAAAGTCCCTGCCATCATCTATGGCAAAGGGCAGCCGCGCGGACTCATGATAGACGCCAAGAGCTTCTCCAAGCTCTACAAACAAGTCTCCGGCATCACGGCTCTCGTGGAGCTCGAGGACGACAAGGGCCAGAAGAGCCTGTCGCTCATACAGGAGGTTCAACGCAACAAGATCAACGACAACTTCAATCATGTTGATTTCCTCGAAGTGAAGGCCAATGAGCAGATGAAGGCCAACGTCCGCATCCGCACAGTCGGAGAGTCCGTCGGCGTCAAGATGGAAGGCGCGCTCCTCGAAGTGGTTTATCCCCAGGTGACCATCCGATGCCTGCCAAAGGACCTGCCCGAATACCTAGAGATCAATGTGGAAGGTCTGCACGCCGGAGACGCTGTATTTATGCGCGATCTGAAGGCCATTAGTGGAGTCAAATTTATAGATAAGCCCGACCAGGTGGTCATCACCTGCAACGTGCCCGAAGTAGAGGAAGAAGCCGCTCCAGCCGCTGCCACTCCCGCCGAAGGCGCCGTTCCGGTCGAGGGCGCTGCTCCCGCAGATGGCACAGCCCCCGCGGCAGATGCGAAAGCAGCCGACGGCACCAAGGCTGCCGCAGTTCCCGGAGCCAAAGCTCCCGCCGCTGCGGCCGCTGGCAAAGATGCCAAGTCCGCCAAGGCTCCAGCCGCTGCCACGAAAGCCCCAGCAGCCAAACCCGAGGCCAAGAAAAAGTAATTCTTTTCTCTTACAAGAAGCCCCGATGTTTATCGGGGCTTTTTCATTGGCAAATGCCGCCTTACAACTGCGCCACCTTCATAAAGCGGTGCGCGCCAATCTTCTTGGTCTCCTGCAGCTCCCCCGACCATTCAGGCACCTTCCTCATCTTCGACAGATAATAATGCGTCGCGCCACCCGTAATATCCGGCAGCTCCTTCAAATAAGCCTTTCCCACTATCTTACAAGCATTGCCCCAACTCTTACTCAGTCTGGCCTTATTTATCAGCGGCGTGTAATCCTTGAATATGAGTCCTTTAGCGCTATTCAGACAACTGAACTGTTTGGGCCGGATAGCCTCAGAATAATAGTTGAAAGGGTTCCCGCCTGCTCGGTTTTGAATCACATTCATTACCGCCTGCATACCTCTTTCACCCTCACTTCCTGCTTCCAGGACCAGGCACGCAGTAATCACCTCTTTTTGCTTAAAGGAACACATGATAGCCCCACTAGTATCTCCGACAAACGAGACGCCCCCATAGAGCGCCAGCCCAAGAGCCAATATGATCTTCATTTCCGCCTCCTTGAGCTATAATTCGGCGGCTATAAGCAATTATTACGCTTATAGATCCCTGTTTTTGCTATTTTACAAATTCTTTATGTAAAATAGGGTCTTATACTTATTTTTTACCCGTCTTTGCACCGGGAAAACTGCTGACTTGTGAATTTCTGCACGAAAGGATATTTTCGTGGCGTGTCACAGGCCATTTCCCGTCCGCACGCTCCTCTCATGTGGATACTTATACCAATCCTCATAGGATATGGGGTGGCCGAAGAGTTTCCCTGGGCAGTCGGGGATAATACATTCGCGCTTGTCGTACTCTGTCTCGTTTCAGCCCTGGGAGCCTGGTGGGGTAAGACCAAAAACAGTAAAGCTTCTCCGTGGTATTTCGCCATATGCGTGACTGCACTGGCTGCCTTGACCTACAATATGCGTGAGGGCAAACATGAGATCGCGGCAGGGCTAAGAGCCCCCAGAGAAGCCCGGCTCGTTATCGAGATACAACAGACCTTTGCCACGAAAAACCCAGACAAGGTGGGAGGTATTGGCATTATTCGAACAGCCCCCGGTTCCATGTCTGAGCTCCTTGGGGAACGCGTCTGCTATATGTCGGTGTCGAGACTGGAAAGCCCTACAGAGAATGGCCAGGAGGTTCTTTTTGACGGCGTACTCTCAAGGCTTGAGGAAAAGCCGGACACCATACAGTCCACCAGGCATCCATACATACAGAAGTCTACGCATCGACGCCCCCCTACTGACGATGGTTTCAACGAGTTTCTTTCCAGGCAACACGTGGAGTGGACACTTACCAGGGGAGAGGCTCTGGGGATAGCGCATCCGGCAAATCCAGTCCTGCATTTTGCGGCTCTACTGCACCAAAGAGCACTGGCCATACTTAAAGACCGATGGGACACTTCCCGGCAGGACGGTATGCTGCCGGCCATGGTACTGGGGGAGAAATCAGGGCTTACCCAAGAGCAGATAGATAATCTCTCCCAAAGCAGCACCACGCATCTGATAGTGGCCGACGGGCTCAATGTGGCTGCGGTAGCCGCGGTCCTGTGGGTTCTGGCACGACTTACCGGACTTTCCCGCCTGGGACAGGCTGTTCTGATAGTCGTATGTCTTGGCGTATACGCACTGATGGTAGGGGCAGCCCCCAGCGTGTTACGCGCATGGGGAATGGTAACAATTGTACTGGGCTGTTGGGCCATGCGCAAACAGATGAATCTATGGGCTATCCTTGTATTGGCGGCCATCGTCAGCCTACTGGTAGAACCGCTCTGTTTTCTTCACGCCGGATGGCGGCTCTCTTTTGCAGTCGTGGGAGGCATTATTCTGGGAATGAACGCGATGGAACGTCTGGGCGTCCTGAGCAAAACCAAAGGTATCTTTGGATGGCTGGCTCGTACTCTGGTCGTAAGCATCATGGCCAGCCTGGCCGTCGCGCCGCTGACTGCCGCCTATTGGGGGATAGCTCAACCGCTGGGATTTCTGGTAAATGCCGTGACTGTGACACTGGGAGAAATCATTAAAATTCTTGGTACAAGCAGTTTTCTTTTGGGGTGGGCTCCCTGGATATACAAAACAATCAACGAGGTTGCTGGTCGGCTGTGCTGGTGCGTGGAGTGGATAATCGGCGCCTATCTCAAAGTTCCCTGGGCAGTAATGGGCGTGGGCGGAGCCAAGAGTTCTGGAATTGAGGTGTGGGGAACGGTGGGCGTGCTAACAGTTATGTATTTAGTGGCAAGGTACGCAGGCAAGGCAAAACCTGTGTGAATAAGTTGGAATTGCAAACAAAAGCCGGGCAAAGATAGAATTCGCGTATGCGCATCACTGGCATTGCCATAATCCCACCCCAGGCCGCCTCTGAAAACCCAAAAGCCACTCCAGAATTACTGGCAGCCATGTTGGCCAGATACTCCAGATCCAGTGATGGTCTGGCCGTTATTTATGGGAAGGTGGATCAGAATAATCCTGACGCATCCATTGAAAGTATTTTCAGGTTTGTCGACTATGGACACGCCTCCATAGGAGGACTGACCGGCGGTATTGCGATAGCGATAGACGGGGTCAGTATGTACCTAGCATACAAACTATTTTATTTCAGCCAGATGTGCGACGGCCAGGAGAGTTCCACTCGGTATATAAAATTCAGTGAGGAGGGGCTTTCCATGCCGGATATCGCCGGCATACCGGAATCATTCGCAAACGAGTGGAAAAGTCTGATGCTGGAAGGTTTCAAACATTATCAACAGGAGTATGATCGTTTGGACAAACTGGCGAATGAGCAGCCAGAGCTGGTCCGATACCCAAAAAATGTGACTGACGAGAAGGTGAAAACGCGTATTCGCAAAAACTACGCACTGGACCGTGCGCGCTATTTCCTGCCGTTCGCAGCCATGACAAGCGTCGCTCTGGTCATGAGCGCCCGTATGTGGGCGGAGACCATCAAACAGGTAGAATCTCTCCCTCACCCTGAAGCCAAAACACTAGCCGGGGCGTTAAGAACGGAATTGGCAAAATTCTCGCCGCGCCTCATCAAACACGCCCGCATGGACAGTGCCGTTGAGGCCCAATCAAAGCACATGGTTCAACACTGGTGCCAAGCTATAAAGAAAAACCGCGTCCCGACGGAAAATATGCGGGATCATGTATTCGTGGGCGTGGATAGAACATTCCCCACATTTCTTCCTCCCTCTCAGACTATTCAAGAAAGCATCGAAGGCAAAATCAACCGCTACAGCATATCCGGAGAACACTTGAGGCGTATCTTTGTCCGCGTGGCATGGAACAATATGGCGGTAGCAGAACTTAGGGATTTGAACCGCCATCGCACGGGTTTTCGCTATACCCCGCTTATTCCCCGCGGATTCTACCTGCCCCCAGAAGTGCCTGTCGGACCTCACAAGGATTTTCTGAAACGCTGGAGCGATTTCGCTTACAGACTCGTCACAAGTTCAGACCAAGGGGCTGCAGCATGGCCATATACCATACTCTGCGGCACCCAGGTGGATTTTGAGCATGGCATGAATGCCGACAAATTCATATATGAGGTAGAGTTGCGTACGGGAATGGGTGCCCACTTTCGATACGCCGAATTACTGGAAAAAGCGGGGAAGAAATTCATCGAGGTTGTGCCAGAGGCAAAAGATTGCATCCAATTTGGAACAGCCACGCCAGAATAGCTACTTTATCAGCAGACTCAGCGGCCCTTGGGCTATACCCAGAAAGATGATGACTGCCACAAGGAACCCGGTGAATACGCGCGTGCTCAGGGGCGGCTGGGGTACCACGGTTATCGGCAGAAAGCCCGCGCTTCCATACCTGCCAAACAGCCCAAAGATCACCCGCAGGTAATAGCAGATCGCCAGCAGACTGGCCAGGATCAATACCGAGATCAACCCCCAGACCTGCAAGAGCAAACAATTGTAGAATACAAAAAACTTGGCAAGAAAACCGCCGAGCGGAGGCAACCCCGCAAGCGATGCAAACCCCAGCACAAGAAAGACCGCTACGGCAGGTTGCCTACCATAACTATCCCTCAGACTCGACAAGGAAGCATCTGGCGGGTTGATTTCTATAATACAGTACAGTATCAATAGCATGGCCGCCACATAGACCATGAAATAAAAACCGACAGCCTGCAACGCATACGGAGAAAGTGTCAGCGTATATATAAAAATAGCCGCAGTTATGAACCCCACGTGCACAACACCCGATAGGGCCAAAAGACGCTTGAGATTGGTTTGATGCAAAGCGCTCAGGGCACCCCAAACCAACGTTAGTATCGTTATCAGGACCAAGATAGGCTGGTATACCGAGGCGATCGGAAGGAATGGGCCTACCAGAAGCCCCAGGAGGGAGATCGCCGCAGCCAGTTTTGATCCTGTCGATAGAAAACCTATGGCAGACCACGACGCCCCCTCGTAGATCTCCGGCAAATAAAAACAGAAGGGAAACAGTCCCATCTTAAACGCCAGAGCCGCCATTACCAATCCAGAGCCGCCAAAAGCCAGTATCGGATACTCGCTAAACACTCGGGGAGTCACGCTACCATAAGAAAAAGATCCCGTCGCCGCATACAGCAAAGCGATACCCCATACCAGAAGCCCGGCGCTCAGGGCAGACTGGAGTAGATATTTGAGCGCTACTTTATGGGAATCCCTGGCCCCCATGGCCAACATCAATGTTATAAAAAGTGTCGAGGCTTCCAGACATATGAACAGGGAGAAGAAACTGCTGGTCCTTGAGAGGAGCATGAGGGAAACAGTCCCGGAATTAAGTATTCCGTAGAATTCCAACGGCAACTTGTCGTTTTCTCTTTTGGACATCCAGGCTATGATCAGCCCTATCGCCTGAAGCGCCACCCCCCAAAAGCCCATCCCCACACTGGCCGAGAAAAGTCCACCATATATCAGGTGCTGACCGGAAGTGGTGGTATTCTGCAGCAAGAGGATACTTCCTCCCAATATGGCCACCTGAGAATAGAGCACTATATGTCTGGTTATTGGCAAACCTTTGTAGCGGCCAAGACATAAAAGAAGCGTCAATACCCCCAGTGCCGCCAGAAAGAGCTCTGGCAGGATAAAGACCCAATCCGGAAATAATGAGGAAAATCTCATAGCTGCGCTGGAATAATTGTTTTCATGGCCAAACTAATGGGGGTTGAAATGATAAAAGGCAACACACCCAGCAAAACAAGCGGAAGAACTAATATCCACGATGAAAATATCTCCATCTGCGTCAGATCCGACATCTCAACCTTCTTTCCCATCAACATAGAGCTTAGAGCCCGCAAACCAAAGGCTGCCGTGATAAAGAGACCCGCAAGCAGGAATGGCGCCCACAATGGTACTCCCCTAAAGGCTCCCACGATCACACCAAGCTCCCCCCAGAAATTAAGGAAGCATGGCAATGCCATAAGGGAGAGGACCCCAAACATCAGAAAGGTCGAGAGGACTGGCGCGCTTTGCCTGATACCACCCATCTGCGGCATCTCCAAATGCCCAAGACGTCTGCCAACCGCACCAGACAGCATCAGAAGAAGTGCCGTGGTCAATCCGGAAGCAAGCATCAGTATCACCGTACCGCTCAGGGCTTCAGCCGTATATGAGCTCAATGCCAGGAAGAGCCCACCCATGTGCATAACCGCGGCAAGGGCCACCATTGCCCTGAAATTCGACTGCCTGAATGCCAGAATACCGACCCACACAATGCTTATGGCACAGAGGACTCCCGTGACCGTCTGAAGGCTGTCGACTCCCCAGAAACTGGATCCCAAGAAAGCCTGCAGCAGAAAGTACACCCCGAAAAACTTTAGGGAACCGCCCACTAACATCGAAACCGGCACCGGCACTTGCGTCAGCAGCCTGGAGACCCATCCATGGAAAGGCCAAAGCCCCGAAAGAATCGCGCATCCCCAAAAAAGAGGCGCCCAAACCTCCATTTGAAGGGAAGGGGAAATGGCATGATTGGCCAAATGACAGCGTATATCAATCAAACTGAAGGAGAGTGGGCCTGCCTGTAACGCGTAGTTGGTAATGCCAACCAGGGTGGGAAGGGAGCCTGCCAACATGAATATTCCAGACTCCGTCAAGACTTCCCGCCGATTCTCTCCTCCAAACATCATTAAAGCGAGAAAAATGGGAAGAAGGGCGGTCTCGTGGAATAAAAATGCATAGAAGATATCCACGCTGGCAAAAGCACCCAGAAGTCCAGCGAGAATCAACAGCAAGAAAGCCCAGTAGAATCCTTTATGTTCCGGTGCCTGTCCATAGGCGTAAAAACCGGCCGCACAGCCGATTAATGCCGTCAATGTAAACATCGGCATCGAGATGGCATTAAGTCCCAACTGCAGCCGAGCCCCAATTGCCTGCAGTCCCAATGGCATTGTTGATAGAAATGCGTAACCGGCCATGATTGGACGAAAGTTTAGCCAGAGGATAACGGCCCCACACAGGCAGAAGAGTACCACCAAAAGGCCCAATGCATCCGCATATCTTCGCGAGAAACCCTGTGGCGACAGCAGAAACAAAAATCCCATAAAGAATGGGACTATGACCATCATGGTCAGCAGCCAGACTAGAGGATCGGAAGATGTGTAGAAAGGTGTCATTGACAATAAGAAGCAAGCAAAAGGACAAGGAGCAAGGCACCGGCAAGGATCCAATAGAGGCTGACTGTCAGCAATCGCACATACGCCGCCTTGGCAAAGTTCCCCGCCTGACCAAATAACCCTCCCATGCCGCGGTGAAAAAATCCACGAAGCGCTCTCTCGTCCGTTCTTCCCAAAGCCCGGGCAAACATTTCACATCCCAATCCGGTCTTGTGCCATATTCTGTCCACATAAAAGGATTCCCGCAGGCTCTCGTAGAGCCCCCCTGTCTTCTCCAGGGGCTCCTGTCCGTGCTTTGCGTATATGAACGCCACCCAAACAGCGACTCCAACAACTGCCAGGCTCCACGCGAGCATCCAATAGTTTTCTGGGAACGACGGCAACCGCGCAAAAACGCCCGATGTAAAATGGGGATAGAGGATGATGTATCCTGCCACAAGAGCCCCAAGAGCAAGCAACGCAAGCGGTACGTAGTAAAAAGATGATCCTTCTGAGGCGTGCTCGGCAGCAGGGCTCTCAGGCCTGCCCAGAAACGTAAGACCGATGATTCTGCCCATGTAAAGCGCCGTCATTAAGCTGGAGAGCATCAGGATGGCAAAGATAAATCCGTTATGCGACAGGGCCAAGAGCAAGATGGTGTCTTTGCTGAAGAAACCGGCCGTAAGGGGAAATCCCGACAGGGCCAGGGCTCCCACGAGAAAAACGACGAAAGTAAAGGGCATTTTCTTCCAGAGCCCGCCAAGCTTTCGTGCGTCCTGCTCATGGTGACAGGCCGTCAACACAGCACCTGCCGCCAAAAAGAGCAGGGATTTAAAGAAAGCGTGGGTCGTCAGATGAAAGAAGGCCGCGCTGGAACTTCCCAAACCAAATCCCGCGGCCATAAAACCCAACTGCGAGATGGTCGAGTATGCCAGGACTTTCTTGATATCCGTTTTTCCAAAAGCACAGAAGGCGGCAAAGAGCGCCGTGAACGCCCCCAGATAGCCTATCATGTGGAGTATGGGCGCAAAGAGAAACTCCATCCGGCACAGCAGGAAGATGCCGGCAGCCACCATGGTCGCGGCATGTATCAACGCCGAAATGGGGGTCGGACCCGCCATTGCGTCCGGAAGCCACAGGTGTCCAGGGAACTGGGCCGATTTGGTTACCACCCCGGCAAATACAAGGAGTGCTATGGCTTTTAGAAGAGAGTGCGGCATGGTAGCCGCCTTTTGGGAGAGAATTCCGATATTGAGCGAACTCGTCTGGCATACAATAAATATGATCCCCAATAGAAAGAAGATGTCCCCGATCCTGTTGACTAGAAAGGCCTTGTTGGCGGCTTCTCCCGCTTCTTTTGTGCCATAGTGTCCAATCAGCAGATAGGAGCCAAATCCCACCATCTCCCAGAAAACAAACAGCATCAGCAGATTTGCGCTCAGTGCCAGACCTATCATTGAGAAAACAAAGAGACTCAAGGCGGCATAGTATCGGGGCTGGGCTGTGTCCTCGCGCATATAATGCACACTAAAGAGATGCACGGCAAATCCCACAAAGGCGACAATTAGAATCATCAAAGAGGATAGGGGATTATACTCCAAGTAAAAGTCAACGCACAGCCTGCCGAGAGCAAACCACGGACAGCCCAGGGAGAATGTACGCGAGACATCAAACGAGAGGTACAACGCCAAGGCAAGAACCAGCGCCGAAACCGCAAGCGAGAGGTATCTGGGGATTGATGGGCATTTCGATCCCGCAAAGAATCCACTGACGGCCGAGAACGCGGGCAGCGCTAGAAGTACCACTGTCAGATATTGCGCCATCATGAGTTGTCCATTTCGTCCACCCAAAGTGTTTTTTGCGTTTTAAACAGGGTCATGATAAGCGTCAGCCCGATACACGCGTCGGCTGCGGCAATAAGAAAGATAAAAGGAATAAAGAGAGCCCCATCGGGAACCGCGTGAGCCAGTGCTCCGTGCGAGCGAGCCCCACCCAGAAGGCCGACAGCCCCGCCAAGCACGATAAGCTCAAGCGACATCAGCATGATGACAAGGTTTTTACGCAGGAGTATCCCCAGGATCCCGATGGTTGAAATAAGCGCGCCCAAGACAAGCACCGAGTTGAGATTCATATCTCGTCCCTCCTGCCGTTGATATTGAAGGCACCCACACCCACCCACAGGAGCACCCAGGCCCCCATCTGAGTGAGAAGCTGGTAACGACCGAATAATTCACTTCCGTAAAGCTCCGTGTGGGTCAAAGCCCCGGCCGCAGAAGACGGGAACATATGGGTGGGGGAAAATATCAGTGGAAGCAGCAGCACGACCACGAAAGCGGCCGCGAGAAGTGCCCCGGCCAGCCGCAGTCCACCGATCTGCTTTATGGGCAGGCGCTGTCCCATGAACATGATAACAAATATAAAAAGAACCAGAATCGCCCCCGCATAGACAAGAAGCGTCACCAAGGACAACAGATAGGCGCCCAAGGCGGCCATGATTCCGCTGATCCCGAGCAGCTCGGCAAACATCCAAAACGCGCTTTGCGCCGCCTGGGGACTAAAGACAATGCCCAAGGCAGAGACAACGGCAACCACACTGGAAAGCCAAAAGAGGACCTCGGACATGATGATTTTTTACAAGCGAAACTCCATAAGCGCAAACCATTTCCTATAATACAGAGAGATTTAGTGCGAAACTGTCGCCTTGGCTTCCGCAGCCTTTCTCTCCCATTTCTTATGCGTATCTTCCTGAATTCCTCCCAGCTCAAGAAGCTTCTCCTTTTTAAAGACCATTTCAGCCCGACTCAGTCCCGAAGTGGAATAGACATTTTTTAAGAATATGGCCTCTTCCGGACAGACCTCTTCGCACAGCCCGCAATATATGCAGCGCAGCATATCTATCTCGAACTCCCGCGGAGTCTTCTCGATGTGCGCGCTGGGCGAGTCCGATGGTATCTGCGAAGGTACTATGCGAATGGCCTTTGGAGGACAAACGAACTCGCAGAGCTGGCAGCTGACGCACTTGATGCGGCCTTCGGGATTTTTGACGAGAGTCGGCACTCCACGATAATGAGGGGGAATGGGAGGCTTTTGCTCCGGATACTCCAATGTCACCGGCTTTCTAAAAGAGTTCATGAGCGTCACCCACAAACCCTGCAGGAGCCCCGGCAGATAGGTTTTCTCCACCGGATTGAGAGGCTTTTGCTTTATTACTTTGACCGCCACGAGAATGTTCTAGCGGAGAGGAGAGCGGAGGAGCAAGCAAAAGAACTGATGTTCATCACGACCGGCTGGGGGATAACATCCAAATCGGGCGATTCGCATAGCTTTGGGCGCGCGGATCATTTTCCAGCTTGAAGCGCCTCATGGTTGTGATATCGACCTTGTCAAGGACTGGGCGCGCATCAAATCCACACTGTCCGAAAAATTTCTGCGCCGCAGGCTCATCTTTAAAAGTATGCGCAAGCATATCCCTGCCGGATATTTGCGCTGTGGTCTGTAGTATTTTTGCCAATCTAGCCTCCTGACCTAAACGAACATCGCTTGTAATAAGAATACCCGGCCTTATAGAAAAAAGCGCGTGCAGGTTCGACAAGAATCTTCGCTTCTCATCCATGTCGAAGTAGACCATCATACCCTCTGAGACAACGGCCATGGGCTCTTTCCCACCGGGCAAGAGGCTTGCCGCCTTACTTATATCATCACGAGAGAAGGCGTCAACGGCTGCAAACTGCAGGTTCGGCCTTTTAAGGTTATGCCGCCCCATCAGCTCATCCATCAGTGCACGATAGGTCGTCAAGGAATCCGGCAAATCCGTTGCAACGTAGTTTACTTTTGGATCCGCGGTAAAAATCAGACCCCTTGGAGACCTGCCAACGGCAAGCTCCAGTATATGACGGTAATCTTGCGCCTGAAGACTTATCCTTTTGAAACGGGACTCAGCCATGACGGCCAATATCTTCCCTTCATCTCCGGATTCCTGTAGAAAACCGGCAGCAATAGAGGAGACATTTCCCCATTCTGATGTTTCTCGAGCGTAGGGAATATCTGACAATCCCCTCACATAGGCAATCAGGTCGGCTGTAGGGGTTACTTTATCGCAGGTCGGGGAAACGGGAGCTTGTTCTGGCATATGACTATAATATACCCCATACAACGCAAATCTCAAGGGAATTAAGAGATTGCGTGGGGTATTCTTCCTGTAAAGAATGACCACATATGCGCAAACTGGTATTTGTTCTATCTACGATCATAGTCTTTTCTGCTTTTGCAAGAAATATGCAACATACCCGTACCTCCTTAATTTCATTCTCCCGACGGGAAGTCATAAATACTTTTTAGCGAAAAGATATTGCTCTACTCCTTGCACACAATGTATACTATAGTTATCAAATAAACTATATGGGGGCCGTATTACAAGTAGCGCATAGAAGAGGGAATGGGACTAAAGATGCCATAAGTCGGTACTGTAACTTACAGGCTCACTTTGACACCAATCTTTTTAATTGTAATTGGTTCGAGATAGATACACGAAAGGCTAAAACCACCAAAACGGAATTCAATTATGTCGATTTATTTTCAGGTGCTGGTGGGATGTCTCAAGGATTCAAACAAGCAGGCTTCAACAAAATACTTAGTGTCGAAATAGATCACGATGCATCAGAGACAATCCGCAGAAATTTTCCTGAGAGTGCGCATTACGAAGGGAGAATAGAAGATTTGTCGGACGAAAGAATCAGGGAGATAGTGGGAGATCGAACGATTCACCTGGTGTGTGGGGGGCCTCCATGCCAAGGATTCTCTGTAGCAGGCTTTAGGGATCCCAATGACCCAAGGAATAAACTCTTCCATGAATTTGTCAGAGTCGTAAGAGTACTGAAACCCTGGTTTGTTGTATTGGAAAATGTTCCCGGTATTCTTACTATGCAGGATGGCGCGGTTTATCAAGAGATACTCCGACAGTTCGGAATGGAGGGCTACGGGAATATGAGCGTAAGAATACTGGAGGCCGCGACTTTTGGTGCCCCACAATTAAGAACACGAGCCATATTTATTGGCAATAGGTTTGGCAAAAAGAATCCATATCCACAGATTCAATTTACAAAGGAGAACTATCGATCAATAGATGATGCCATTGATGATTTGAAGAATGTGCCTCCCAGCCCCTTGTTTAATCACGAATGGACAAAGCACTCCAAACAGATGGAAGAGAGAATCTCCAAAGTACCGCCAGGGGGTTCTTTATATGATACCTTCAGGGATGCTTGGAAACGACAATACAAAGGCATTCCTTCCATGACCGCTAAAGAAAACCATGGGGGGGTACATATCCACTACGAGAAAAACAGAGTTATTTCAGCCAGAGAATTGGCGAGACTACAGACCTTCCCTGATGACTTTATTTTTTCAGGCACAATGAAACGGGCATATTGGCAGATCGGCAATGCCGTCCCCTGCATTCTGGCTAAAAACATAGCGTTAGCCGTAAGAAGCGAGTTAGAAAGAGTAAGGGGAAAAAATGAGTAATATTACTTGTCCATATTCTTCTTGATAAAGTTGTTCAAGGAATTTCGCCAAGCCTCAATGTCGTACCAAGGGCATAGCTTCCAGCCCTCTATCGATTCTTTTCCCAGTGTTGGTACATTTGTCGGCCAATCCTCGCCTTTCATGTAGTAGTCTATTCCAAATCAGTAGCATCCGGTAGGAACGGGCAACTGAGTTTATAAGTTACGTTGGAGT
>CAZIPW010000009.1:4253-65563 GCA_964541675.1 uncultured Verrucomicrobiota bacterium | reverse complement strand
CACCAAAAAAACAGCTTTCCTTTCTAAAAAAGCTCATTACCTAGGTCAGCCCCAAGAATATTAAGCAGCCCTTCTGGTTTTTTTCTTCCCTGGCTAACCTCATGTACTTGTTCTCCCATGGACGCTGGCTTGGACAATTGTCCCTTTGAGCTTGCAATATGTGGCCCAGAAGCGCTGATGATTCTACTTTTCTTGGTGTAGCGACAAAGGCCTCCGGTTTCTTTTCCAGTACATAGCATATACCGTTATCCTGCCAGTTGCGGTTATACTGCATCGGCCCGCCAAAGAAGAAAAGGAGTGCGCCGCTGGTATCAACGTGAACGTGAGGAGTGATGATACCGCCCATATGCCGTAATAGTACTATGAATATGCCAATAAATCAATTAGATCCTTGACTTAGTTTCTTCTCTTCCCTTAGCCTCAGCTGTCCGCAGGCCGCGTCGATGCGGTTGCCCTTCTCGTGGCGGACGGTAACGGAGATGTTCGCGTCGCGCAGTTTCCTGGTGAACGCCTGCTGCCTCATGATTGAGGGGCGCTTCCAGGGCAGCCCTTCCACTTTATTGTACGGAATGCAGTTGATATGAACTTTTAGCCCATCGCAGAGCTTGATCAACGCTTCGGCCTGCTCATAGGTGTCGTTGAGGCCGTCGATGAGGATATACTCGAAGGTCAGCATCCGGTTGTGCTTCTCATTGTAGTAGCGCGCAGCGGGAATCAGCTCTTCGAGCGGGTACTTCTTGTTGACCGGCATGATTTGGTCGCGCACCTCGTTTGTGGCTCCATGCAGCGAAATCGCCAGACGGAATTGCGCAGGCAGCTCGGCAAGCTCACGGATTTTGGGTACCACTCCGCTGGTGGAGACGGTGATGCGCCGTGCGCCGAAATTGAGCCCCCAAGGAGCGTTGACGATGGTCAGAGCGGTCATCAGGTTGTCGAAATTCGAGAGCGGCTCGCCCATGCCCATGACTACTATGTTGTCTATGTAGTCTGTGAGCTGGTATAAACGCCCGGCAGGGGGTCGTAGTGTGCTGTTTTCCTCTCCGGTGGAGGAGATGACTTCCATTATTTCACCGACAATCTCCCCTGCCAGCAGATCGCGCCGCCAGCCGAGCATTCCCGATGCGCAGAACTTGCAGCCGTACGCGCAGCCGACCTGAGTTGAGATGCAAACGGTCTTGCGGGTGCCAATCCCAGCCACCGGTTGAAACCGATGGCTAACATTTGGCTGTCCCTCCGGGACGAGAGAGGTTGCTCCTACTGTGGGGAATATGGGAACGTTGTCTGCGGAAAGGGGTTCAAGGGGCGTTAGCCACTTATTATCATATTCTGTCTCAATGTCAGTATTAATATCGGGGTGCGGGGGCCGAAGGCCCCGCATATATTCCCCGCCCTGAGGGCGGGAGTAGGGGGTGGGAGATAAAGAGCTTTCGTTTTTATGTTCACCCATTGAATCATCTTCAGAGTCGCCCTCATCTGCTCTAGGCGCTTTGATCAGCACCGTTTCTATAAGCGCCCCATCGCCCATCTTTAGGAGCAGCTTCCGGGTGGCGTCGGGATCGCCTTTGACAAGCTGCCTTTGCGAAGGCGTCAGAATAAAATTCTCCTTGAGCCACTTTTTTGTCTTGGCTGGCAGATTTGTCATTCTCTCCGGATCGCTTTCAAATTTCTTGTATATCCATTCCAGAATCTGCCGGGACCTGAAAGCGGGTTCTCCGGCCTTCTCCAACCTTTCTGACAGGCTCTCAAGAGTCTCCCCGAATAAAATTGGCTTTGAGGGTTCGTATTTCATACAGGTATTCTATCCGGTTCTATCATCATTTAAAATAACTTTCCGCTTGTGAATGTGTAGATACGGATGTAGAAAGCTTTTATGTGTCCGTTCCGCAAGGCGTTTCCCTTTGTAGTGTTGCTGCATTTGCTTCTGGCGGTGGGTATCATTGCCGGCTACGCGGAGCACAAGGATTCCCATGTTTTTACTTTAACTTCTGCCGTAGGCTCCGGCCAGGCTTTCTCTCAGGGAGTGGTAGCCGATGATGAGGAAGACGCGCGTCCCCAGAAGGACAACGACAGCAATGATTCACTGGATATGATGCCTCCTTACGATGATGAGGACGATGCCGCTGTGGATTCTCCCGCCGCGAAGATTGCCAGTTTTCCAACGGCTTCTCATCCACCCTCTGCTGCCGGAGTTGCCGGAACTCCATTGTCGGCTCTTCAGATGCCAGGCGCGGCCATAAGCGTCGATCAGATTGGCACCCGGATGACTCCTCCCATTGCGCTCAAAAGACCGAGGCCTCATTGGAGCGGTGTATCCCACGGGCAAGTGACTTTGGCCTTTACGATCAATAAGTCTGGCAAGGTTGAAGGAGCGGAAGTGGAGAGCTCAGCGAGCCCGGAGATGTCCAAAGCGGCCCTCTCGGTTCTTCCCAAGTGGCATTTTACGCCCGCGCAGGAAAACGGCAGATCGATCGATTTGAGAGTCCGCCAGGTAGTGGAGTTCTAGCCCCTAAGGTGCCATCAGATCCTTCACGCACTCGCGTTCCTCCAGCAGCTCTTTGGCGGAGAGATCTATCCTGGCTTTGATGAACGGGTCTATCGTGAGTCCCTGGACAATCTCCCATTTTTGGCCGTCGGTACGGACGGGGAAGGAGCTCACAATGCCTTCGGGCACGCCATAGCTGCCGTCCGAGAGGACCCCCACCGAGTGAAAATCTCCATTTGGGGTGGGAAAGTGCAGATCACGCACGGTGTCGATAGCCGCATTGGCGGCCGAAGCGGCGGAGGAAAGTCCGCGCGCCTTGATAATAGCCGATCCGCGCTGCTGGATGGTGGTGAAGAACTCGCCTTTGAGATAGGTCTCATTTATATCAGATAAGCTCCCACCCCCTGCCCCCTCCCTCTGGGAGGGGAAGTTGTTTATGGGGCCTGCGGCCCCATTGCCCTGCTCCGATAAAAGTTTCTGGACTTCTTTCCCATCAATCCTGGCGTTGTAAAAGTCTGGTACCATTGTCGAAGAGTGGTTGCCCCAGATGGCCAGACGTGTGATCTTGTCGACTCCTACGCCGCTTTTGATGGAAAGCTGCATCTTGGCGCGGTTCTCGTCAAGGCGCGTCATCGCGAAGAATCTCCCGGACGGCACGCCCTTTGCGCTGGCCGCGGCGATCAGACAATTGGTGTTGCATGGATTTCCCACGACCAATACGCGGATGTCCGGAGCCGCGTTCTGCGCGATCGCCTGGCCCTGTCCGACAAATATTTTTCCATTGATGGTGAGCAGGTCCTTGCGCTCCATGCCCTCTTTTCTGGGAACCGATCCCACAAGAAACGCCCAGTTCGCGTTCTTGAATGCCTCTGCCGGATCAGTGGTGGGCACAATTCCTCTAAGCAGCGGAAAGGCGCAATCTTCCAACTCCATCACGACGCCTTTCAAAGCATTGAGTCCGGCTGGTATTTCCAGAAGCCGCAGAACGACCGGCTGATTGGGACCGAAAAGCGCTCCAGAAGCGATTCTGAAAAGGAGGGCATATCCGATTTGTCCGGCCGATCCGGTGATCGTGACATTGATGGGTGCGGGAGTGGTGGACATAGAGGGGAGGATACGATGAGTGATCGGCATTTTCGAGTATTAATTAATATAGGTGATATATAGACAATTACCACTGCTATCTCACTGTTTTCTTGTTTTTTGAAAAGGGTGAGAAGCGCGAAGGTACGGGAGGCATAGGAGCAATAGACGTAGTGGACCCGGCTTCGCCAAGCTACGCCGTGGCAGGCGGATCAACACGGACTGCCACAGACACACACGGACGAGCACGGACTAATTCGGGGGTATGGGAGCGAAGCCCCCAATAATATTCCCCGCCCTGAACATTAAGCCGGGTACCGGCGTTACAGGCGCGAAGCGCGGTAAATTTGTCAGAGCAGCCGGAGGCAAGGGGGTGGGGATAGGGACAGAGCCCCTCCAGCCCAATGAATCCGCCCATATTCTGGGAGTCGTTTCCTGTCAAGCCAGTAACGACAACGGATGGAAGAAAATTTTTTAGATAAAATTGCGAAAATCCCTTGACGGGACGCGGCCTAAAGGCTCAAACTGTCCTTCGTCGAAACGAGACGCGCCAATTATGGCGGGTCTCAAAAGACAAACATTCCTATGAATAAAGCAGATATAGTTAAATTCGTTGCCAAGACGCTCAAGTCCTCCGCCGCCCAGGCTGAGGAGAGCATTAACGCCGTCCTCGCTGGTGTTGAAAAAGGACTGAAGTCCGACGGGGAAGTCTCCCTCGTTGGCTATGTCACCTTCAAGACTGCCAAGCGCGCCGCCCGCACAGGCCGCAATCCGCAGACCGGTGCCTCGATCAAGATCCCGGCCCGCACGGTCGTCAAGGCCAAGATCGGTTCCAAACTGAAGGATGCCGTCGCCTAATTAGTGGCTTGGTAATTGAAAAACCGTCTCAAGAAATTGGGGCGGTTTTTTTGTGCGGATCATGCGCCACCGGTTAAAACCGATGGCTACCGATGGGCTGTCCCATCCGGGACGAAAGATGTATCTAAAGGCATTGGTTGCCTTTTTCGTCCCGGTAGGGGCAGTTTCCCGTTAGGCACCTATTTTAATAGGTGTTATGTTTGGCCGACATATTGGCTCCGATCCCATTTTTCATCACAATCCGCGCGTTTCTCTTCAGGCGCTCCAAACCCAGCCGATGAATAGGTGTGCCTGCGAAGGTCCTCTCAAAAGCCGCTTCGTCCATTTCCATAATTTTGTCCACTCCCGGATAATCATGCGCCTGCACTCTTATTTCCGATGAGGTCTTGGCGAATTTATTCCAGGGGCAGGCCGTTAGACAATCGTCGCAGCCAAAGAGGCGATCGCCAATGGCTCCATGCAACTCTTCCGGTATCTCCCCTTTGTGTTCAATTGTCCAGTACGCAACGCACCTGCGCGCGTCAAGCTGATAGGGGGCCGTGATCGCGCCAGTAGGACAGGCCTTCATGCAGCGCACACAACTGCCGCAGCGATTTGCAGACGGTTTGTCGGTCGGGAGCCTCAGAGTCGTCAGTATCACGCCCAAAAAGAGCCAGGGTCCGTATTCAGAACTGATAAGGAGCGTGTTTTTCCCCTGCCAGCCCAGAACGGTCGCCGCTGCGAATCTCTTTTCCATGATCGGCCCGGTATCCACATAGGCCTTCTGGTTGGAGCCCCAGCCCTCCATGAGAGTGCATATTCTTTTGAGTTTTTCCAACAGCCAGTCATGGTAATCGGCTCCGAGCGCGTAAGTGGCTATCTTCCCTGACCTTTCGTTGTGGACTTTTATATGAGGTACAAAGGAGGTATTGTGGATTTTCTCATGAGATAGAAGGGGGTTATGGGGGCGTAGCCCACTAACATCTTCCCCTCCCACAGGGAGGGGGTAGGGGGTGGGTGTTGTCTCCGGCTGGGGCTGATAGTAGTTTAATCCAAAAACAATAATCGTCTCGCATTCGGGCAATGTTGCCTGCGGGTCTTTGCGCCTCGCGTTATCCATCCAGCGCATCCCTGCGTGCTGGCCTTCGGCTATCCATCTGTCGAAATATTCCTTTTTGAGGTCCGCGTCAACTGGCGCAAAGCCGGCGACCAGCCCCTCCGCGCGCGCAGCGTTCTCGATGGCAACGCGATGAATAAAAGGGGACATTGGGAATATTATACACTTTATGTGGCTAAGGGACAAGGCATACACAATAGGGTATGCGAATTAGGAGAAGTATGGAAATCAGGGGATGAATAGGGTAGGACGTATAGGCCATATTGGACTTATACTACCGACCAGCAGAGTCTAATCTATCACCCGTTTGCCTGCGCCTGCAGCCCCCATCTTGAAGACCTTCCCGTCTTTTTGTACCTCGAGCAGATTCCCCTCCGAATAGAGTATGCGCACGCTGCCCTGCCTGGAGACCGTCGCATCCTCGCCTTTTTTCAGGGTCTTGTAGAAAATGGTGGCATTGTTGCTCAACTGTTTGACCGCCACGGTGACGGTTCCGGTGGCGACCAGCTTTATCTCCGACGTGGCCAATGCAGCTTTGGCGGCGTGCCTGGCCTTGTAATAGCTGTCCACACCTACCGCAAAAACCGCTATGACGATTACCGCCGCGAAACCTATTACCACAGGCAAGACCCATTTGGGCCAAGCGGCCTCTTTGGTGTCGTCGCTGACCTTGACAGGAGCGGCAGCCGTCTCGGCCGTCTCGATGGGGGACTCCCGTTTGATCGGCAGAGTCGGCAGGGGAGGCGTCTCGGAGCCCAACTCCAGTCTGCCAATAAGCTCTTTCTGACTCTTGGGGGGTGCCTCGGCATTCTTCTCCTCGGCGTGCGCCGCGTCAAAGTCCGTAACCAGACGGCTGGGATCCACGCGCAGGAATTTGGCGTAGTTCTTTATGAAACCTCTGACATAAATGGGCTCCAGGGAAATATCGCTGCCGCTGTTTTTCTCCATGCTCAGCAGATATTCCTCTCGGATCTTGGTGGCCGCGGCCGCGTCCTGAATGCTCACGCCGCGTCTCTTTCTGGCCTCTTCCAGGCGTTCCCCTATTGTTTGCATGGGGTAAATTCTATCTTGCATGGCCGCGGGTTTGCAAGCGTGGAAAATCCCTGTTCTAAAAAATAAACAATAAATTCCTCGTTGTTTGCCTCGACAAGAGCGTTGGAATGTTGTAAAGTAAGATATGCCAACCCTCGTTATGATGAAGAAAAGCAACAGTACCAACAACAAGGATTCAGACGTACCTTTTACCCAGTTGATAGAGAAGAAGTGCGATGGAGCCGAATTTACCCAGGATGAGATCCGCAAGCTCGTGGAGGGTGTGTTGGACGGCGTGATTCCTGATTACCAACTCTCCGCGCTCTGCATGGCCATCAAGTTCAAGGGCATGAGCGCCCAGGAGTTGTCGGCTCTTGCCGAAGAAATGATGCTTTCCGGCACGGTAATAGACCTGGAAACGGTTACCAAGCCAAAAATAGACAAGTATTCGACGGGAGGGGTCGGCGACAAAACGACGATGGTGCTGCCCGCTTTGACGGCGGCCTGCGGGGTCGTGATGCCCACGATGTGCGGCGTCGACGATGAGATGGGTATTTCTACGATTGAAAAAATGATGGCCATCCCCGGCTTCAAGGCCGAGCTATCCGACGCCCAGTTTATCAAACAGGTCTCCACCATTCGCTGCGCGATTGGCCGCCAGTCCGAACAGATTGCTCCTGTGGACGCCACTCTGTATAAACTGCGTCAGGAAACCGGGTCAGGTTCGAGTCTGCACCTGATGACGGCCAGCATTCTGTCCCGCAAGATGGCCGAAGGGGTTGAGGGGCTGGTTGTTGACGTCAAATGGGGCAACGGCGCCTATGTCAAGACTTTGGAGGAGGCCAAGCAACTGGCGCGTTCGGTGACCCGCGTGGCCCGTGGCATGAATCGCCGCAGCGTGGCGCTTGTTACCGACATGAATCAGCCTCTCGGCGATAGTGTCGGTACGGCTCTTGAGGTCAAAGAGGCCATCGAGCTTCTGAAGGGCAGGGGTCCGGAAGACCTGAAAGATCTTATTTTGAAGATGGGCATGGAGATTGTCCGACTGGCCGGAGTTGCCGGTTCGACCCTCTCCGCCAAGCAGACGGTTGAACGCGCCCTGCAGAGCGGAGCGGCTCTCGAGTCATTCAAGGCGATGGTCAAGGCCCAGGGCGGAGACGTTGCCTGCATTGACGATCCGGAGAAATTCAAGAAAGCCACTTTTACCAAAAAACTGCCGGCTCCCAAGCGCGGCTATGTGCATACGATAGACGCCAAGCTGATCGTGGAGGGCGTCAGGGCTCTCTCGGGTGGCGGCACCAAGCTCGATCCGGCTGTCGGCATCACCAACATCATGAAGGTTGGCGCCCAGATCAAGCAGGGCGAGCCGCTCATGACGATCCACTACAACGACGAGAGCAATCTGGCCGACGCGTTGGAGCTCTTCCGCGAGGCGTATCGTCTGGCACCGAAACGTCCGAATCCAGGCGAGCTGGTGGTGGAAAGAGTGGCCTAACCCATCGTAAAGACCTCTTTGAAGAGTCTGTGCCTCCTGGCAACCATTTTGCGGGCGAAGGGAAATTGTATTTTCTTGGTGAAATTGCGGCTCAGCTTCTCTTGAATCCATTCCTTGAACTCTCCCGTGGTGCGCTCTCCCAAGCAGGCGATTGTCAGGTAAAAATCATTTATATAGTGGGACATTCCGTCTGCCGAGGATAGGATTTTGGCTTCGAGCGTTTTGGGCATGATCTTGGTATCGCAACTGTGAGCCAGGATCATATGACGTACCTGCTCGATCTCAGAAGGAGTGTATTTGAAATCCCGCATGACTTTCTGCGCTTCGGCGGCGCCTACCTTCTCATGGACGCCTTTGATTTTCCGTATCCTCTGAAGATCGTGCAGCCAAACGCCGAGCATTACTATCTCTGGGTTGGCACTGGGGAGCTTTTTTAGAAGAGCAACCGCAAACTTTTCGACGCCCAAGAGGTGTTGATTGTAGAACCACTCACGACCATTGAGCACGCACTCCCTGCGGATCATCTTTTTTATCTGACTGACGCGTCCGCTCATCTGTGGGAGTCCCTACGACTACTTCGCCTTCAGCTTTTCGATGTCCATCTTTTTCAGAAGCGCCTTGAGCTCTTTGCCGGCTTTGAACTTGACGATCACCCTCTCCGGAATCTTGACCTCTGTCTCAGGTTTGTTGGGATTGCGTCCTACCCGCGACTTGCGCACCTGCAGCGCGAACACACCGAAATTGCGCAGCTCGACGTCCCTGCCACTGGCCAGTGAATCGCGGATTATATCGAGGGTGGTTAGAACGGTATCACGGACCTGCTTTTGCGGGAAGTTTGTCTTCTCGTAGATTTGGACGATAATGTCCCTCTTGGTTAGGTTTGACATAAGATTCCGTCTATGCAGGTATATAATGTCTGCCGTATGAGAGAGTTGTCAACTACCGAAACGATGAATCTATAAGTAAATATATGCCTGAAAAGAAGGTTTTTCGCGAGAATTTTTGGATCCCGTTACTGATTTTAACGGGGCTGGTGCTTATCTGCGCACGGATCGAATGTGAACTGCTGCCGGTTTCTGTCCAGGAAGATCTGCCGCGGGGGCTTTCATGGATTACCGTGTCGGAGGCTCGCGCCAGTGACATTCTGTGGGTGGACGCCCGTCCTGCCGAGGCCTACAAGAGGTCGCATATTCCAGGAGCCATCAATGTGACACTGCGGGATTACGATAATTCTTTCAGGCGTTTTGCGGATTTGTGGAGGCCCAATCGAAGGGTAGTGGTTTATTGCGACGGTGGAGATTGCCGCTTGAGCGCCGAAGTGGCAGGGAAACTCAAAAGATCAGTGCCGGAGTCCCGGATTGAGATATTGAAAGGAGGGTATCCCGCATGGCTGGAGAGATAAGAAAACCCTGGGTGCCGATTATCGCGACACTTTTTCTCGCGGCGGTCTTTATTGCCGCGGGCGTCCTCAAGATACCGCATCCGGACGCGCTGTATGCTTCCATACGACAGTTTCGGCTGGTCAACTCCTTCTGGGCGCTGGTGGGGGCCTATGTCTTCCCCTGGGCGGAGTTCTGGGCGGGTGTTGGGCTTTGTTTTGGGAGATCGCGGCGCACAGCGGCACTGGTCATATGCGCCCTGATGGTCCTTTTTATCGCCGTAGTCTTGCAGGCTTGGGCGCGCGGACTCGATATCCACTGCGGATGTTTCGGCTCATCGGACGATCTGTCTCCCGACAATTATCCGGCGCTGCTCTTCAGGGACGTCGGGCTCCTTCTACTGGGAGTTTTTTTGGCTTTCAAAAAGAGAGATTAGGTGTAGTATGAGTCGTCATGAAATCCGTATGGTACCTGTTTGTGTTTACGCCTCTGGCAGTCTTTGGCTCCCTTGTCTGGCAGTCAACAGAGGTTGATTACCGTGCTTCTCCGGGAGAGACCAGCGCGAGCGTTACCTATACTTTTACGAATACGGGGATGACTGCCGTTCATATCCTCGGGGTCAGACCCAGCTGCAGCTGCACGAAAGCCAGGACGGATAAACTGGTGTACCAGCCCGGAGAGATGGGGGAAGTCAGTGCCACTTTCAACTTTGGGCGCCGGGTGGGACATCAGGTCATAAACATAGATGTCCTTGCGGATGACAGTGATTCCTCCGACACGACTTTGACGCTTGCCGCGGAGATCCCCTAGTGTTCTGTAACAACCAGGATTTCGGGTTACATCTCCTGTCTTGTACCCGGGGTTGAAACACCCGGGCTAATCATCGAACCGTCCTGTCCGGGACGAAGAATATAAAAGGCAAATATCTTTGTGCGAAATAATAGGTGTTTCATGCCATGTGACAAACTACATTGACAGCAGTATATCTCAAGGGGGTATTGGGACATCGCCGCCAATATATTTTCTTTTCCCCGAGGATGGGGATATAAAAACGGATGGGTAAAATACCATAGGAGGTGTTGTTTTTGGCTTTTCAAAAGAGGGCTGAGGCGTAGAATAAATGGTTATGAGAATTTTTCTGCTTTCGTTATGGCTCACCCCGCTTGTTGTGTTTGGTTCTTTGAGCTGGCAGCAGAAAGTGATCAACTACAAAGCCGCCTATGGAGAAGAGAGCGCGAAGGTTTCCTACGTCTTTACCAATACGGGGACCTACGCCATAAGGATCTTCCAGGCCAAGACCAGTTGCGGTTGCACGGTGGCCAAGTCTGACAAGGTGGTCTACCTTCCGGGCGAGTCGGGGCAGATAGATGTCACCTTTAATTTTGAAGGCAGGATAGGACATCAGAGCAAAGAGATAGGCGTTATTACCGATGACAACAAGTCACCTGTCACGACACTGGTACTCAATACGGATATTCCATATTTTCTGACAGTTGAGCCGCAGCTTGTATACTGGCACAAAGGCGATAAGCCCCTGCCAAAAACAGTCCTGGTCACGGTAATGGCTGACGATCCCATCTTCATCAAGGGGATTTCTTCCGATGATCCCAATTTCCAATGCGAACTCGACAGGTTGGAGCTGGGACGGCGTTATGGCATCAGTATCACCCCCAAGAGCCTTGATAGTCCTGCCTCGGCGACAATCACCCTTACAACCGATGAGGCTGGCCGGGACAATAAACCCGCGACGGCCACTATCTCCGCAAGGATCTATTAGGGCGGGGCAACATTGACACAATCCAGTTCGGGGGTATGGGGGTGGGTGTTGTATTGAAACGACTGGCGTATTATCCGTGGGGCTCCATTGGCGAGCGTGTCGGGGATATCGGCGCGATCTCACTCTCGCGGTTGTACGACAGGTATCCCCAATACCTGCGCAGGTATTGGATGCCCGAGGTGATGGTCAGGATGGCGGCCAGCCCGAAGGTGATGCGTCCGGCGAACTTGAAAAAATCGGCCCACGCCATGACTGCCGGAGAGTCTCCCAGCTCGCGTTGGCAGAAGGGCACCAGTATCAAAAGGAACGCGGATAGAAATTGCAGGACTGTTTTGACTTTGCCGTGCATCTCCGTGGACATCATCCTCCCCTGCAAAAGCGCGCACTGTCTTAGTCCCGTGATGACGAACTCCCGCGTCATCATGACAAGAAGAGGCAGCAGCCCCCACTCAGGGATGAGTCCGATATGAAGAAAATAAAAGAAGAGGCCCAGCAAAAATACCTTGTCGATCAGCGCGTCCATCAGCGCCCCCGCGTGCGTGGCCTGCCTGAAGAGCCTGGCGAAAAACCCGTCCAGCCAGTCGGAGAGCATTGCCAGCATGAAGGCCACCAGCGCGAGTGTGGCGCAGCCCGGGCAGGGGAGCATCAGTCCCGTGAGCACCACAAAAAGGAGCGGCACGCGGCTGAAGGAGAGAATGTTGGGGAGGTTCATGGAGGGTATTCTTGGAGAAAACCCTTGATCCAGGCAACCTTTTGATTTTAACAACATTTTCGTTCGCTGTAAATATGTGGTTAGTTTTAGGCCATACTGCATATGCCGTGTTAAACTACCATTGACAGTATTATTAACCCCTGAATACCTATCCCCATGAGAACTGCTGACTATAGTTATTATCGTGGTTTCTCATTGATGGAAATCGTCATCGCGCTTGCCATTGTCGCGATCGTGGCCGCAATCGTCGTACCCAGGTATACCAACATAAAGAATGAAGCCGAAGCCGCCACGGCCCAACAGATGTCCAGTGAACTCAACAACACCTACGCCAATTGGAAAGTAAACGGAGGAGCGGTCACTTCTTCCGCGACGGCAGCCGATATTCTGACAGTCCTGACCTCGATAGGAGGCAGCCCATATCCGGCCGGAAATCTTCCCGACCCCAACAGCGTTACGGAAACCACGTTTGCCTCAGGCATCCGCGTCAGCGCCTCGCCTGACATGACTGCAGGGCTTTTACAGGCTGCGTCGGCGCAGGCACAGGGGAATCCGCCATCGATTGTCCAGGCGGGGGATTATTTGGTTGCCTTTGACAGCGGGGCGGAACAGTTTAAGGTAGGACCCGCAAATGGAAGTTGGCAATTTGTATCTGCGGTAGGCGCAGTTCCCTTTATGCCGACGCCGACGCAGTGGGCAGCAATGCAAGTTGCGGGGACTCCTTTAATGTGCTATATGTGTATAAGTCCCACCATAACCCTTTCTTATTTCCCAGGACAAACAATTACTTCGTATTGCTATGCCGGTGGTAATTTTTACAAGGCTGTTGTTTCACTAGGTCCCGCACAGGGTCCTGACCCCTACTGGATGTATGCTTTTGTGCAGCCCGGGAGCGCAGTCTACATTTTACAGTCCCAGTAAAAAAGACGCATAAAATTTTGAAACGCTTAGTTTTTGATTTGCATTCGTTTTTGCCCCACCTCCGTTTTTACGGTCGCACAATCTCATTTTTTAAAGGCGTTAAATGGTGCCTCGATCTAACTCAATCTGGAATCTCCTTCAAGAACCCCTCTATCCACGCAACCTTTTGATTGGGGGTTTCGCCGCCGATCCTGGGAAAGAGCGCGCCCTGTTTGAGAAAGCTGCCATCGGGGCGCTGGAGCTTCAAACGGTCTCCTTCGGTCACGAGGCTTGAAAAACCCTTCTCCTGTGCCATCAGCCGCAGCTCATTGATTTTGATCAGATTCCTGACGCCCTCCGGCGGTTTTCCAAAGCGGTCCTTGAGGCTTTCTTTGAGCGATGCAAATTCCTTCATGTCCGGACAGAGCGCCATCTCTCGGCTTATCTCCAGCCTGAGCCGGGCCTCGGGCAGCCAGGAGGAGGGGATCTTTGTCTCCAGCGGAAAATCAAAGTGCACCGTTGTCTTGGGTATGTAGGGTTTGCCGGTGGAGGCGTTCTTGAGGCGCGTAACCGATTCCCTAAGCAGCTCGCAGTACAGCCCAAAGCCGATTCCCGCCACGTGTCCCGACTGCTCCGGCCCCAGGAGATTACCCGAACCGCGCAGTTCCAAATCGCGGATTGCGATTTTAAATCCCGCGCCCAACTCGTTGTGTACCCTGAGAGCCTCCAATCTGTCCCTGGCGGAGTCGGTCGAATCCTTGTTGCGGTGCAGGAAGAGATAGGCGTAGGCCTGCCGGTTGAATCTGCCTACTCTCCCGCGTATCTGATAGAGTTGCGAGAGACCAAACTGGTCTGCGCCCTCGATGACAAGCGTGTTGCAGTTTGGGATGTCCAGTCCGCTCTCGATGATAGTCGTGCAGACCAGCAGATCGTATTTCCCTGCCACGAAATCGGTCATTACCTGCTCAAGATCGTCCTCCGGCATTCTTCCGTGTCCGACCGCCACGCGCAGGGTGGGGAAGAGCTCCCGCAAGCGCATCGCCACCCTGGCGATGGTGCGTACCCGGTTGTGCAGGTAGAAGACCTGGCCGCCGCGGGAGACTTCATATTCGATAGCCTCTTTGAGGAGCTTTTCGTCGAAGGTCTTGACGATGGTCTCTATCGGGCGTCGGTTTTGCGGGGCCGTTTCGATGATCGAGAGATCCCGCGCTCCTCCGAGGGCCATCTGCAGGGTCCTGGGAATGGGAGTGGCGCTCATCGAAAGCACATCGACGCTCGTGCGCATACGCTTGAGCTTCTCCTTTTGTTCCACGCCGAACCGGTGTTCCTCGTCTATGATGATCAACCCCAGATCCCTGAAGACGACATCCTTTGAGATGAGCCTGTGCGTGCCCACAACGATATCCAAAGCCCCGTTCTTGAGCGCGAGGAGAATCTTTTTCTGCTCGCTATGGGATTTGAAACGATTCAGACATTCCACGCTGACCCCAAACCCTGCCATGCGTTCGCGGAAGGTATTGAAATGCTGCTGGCTTAAAATTGTTGTCGGGCACAGCACGCAGACCTGTTTGCCTCCCTCCACGGCTTTCATGGCGGCCCGGAGCGCCACCTCGGTCTTGCCGTAGCCGACGTCTCCGCAGACCAGCCTGTCCATGGGCTTGGGGGCTTTCATGTCGGCAAAGGTGGCCTCTATCGCTTTGGCTTGGTCGGGTGTCAGCTTGAAAGGGAAGGTGGCGTCGAATTCCCTGGTCAGGTCACTATCGGAGGGGAAGGCGAAGCCGGGCTGGCTTTGGCGGACAGCGTGCAACCGCAGGAGCTCGGCGGCGTAATCGAGGGTTGCCTGTTGTGCCTCTTTTTTTGACTTGGTCCAGCTTTGCGAACCCAGGCGGCTCAGCTTTGGGTTTTTCCGCGTGAGTCCCACGTAGCGGCTTATCAGGTGCGACTCGCTGAAGCGCAGGTGCATGATCAGTCCCTCGTCGAACTCCAAAGAGAGCACTTCGTCTCCGTCATCGAGCTTTCCCATGCCGCGGTAGCGGCAGATGCCGTGTTCGAGGTGCACCAGATAATCGCCTTCCGCCACCTGTGAGAAATCCAGCAGCTCATTGACGGCGTTTCGATGTGCCACGCGCCGCGAAGCCCGCGCTATGGTATACACGCTGCCATAGGGCGGCAGATCTCCCGGGGAGAGCGCGAGGACGGGGGAGAGGGTAATGTTGTCCCGGTCATCCCCCGTGTCAAGAGCCGTGGACTTAGAGCAGTGCGGCTGCTCTGGCAATTTCACCGCGCTTTGCGCCTGTAACGCCGGTACCCGGCTAAACGGGAGCGGCTGAGATATGCCGCCCATCGATTGGCTCATTTCATTCGCCTGCTCAGGGCTTGTCCGGAGACTCTTAGAGTCCATGGGGGTTTGGGGCGCAGCCCCATTATTAAAGTCCCCCTCCCGGAGGGCAGGGGGATAAAGAGGGTGGGTGTTGTTCCCTTCCCTGTACCCCCTGAAAATAAACCCCTCACCAATCGCTCCCGGAATATAGCGGGGCGCGAGGGGCTTTAAAATCTTTTGGAACTCCTTGGCTGTCTCTCCCCTGGCGAAGGCGAAGGTGCGCGCTTTCATCGGTGCGACCCTTTCCACGAACCCCGCCAGCATTTTCATCTCGGCCTGCGTGCGCTCCTCCCCCACAAGCCCCGCCGCGGGCAGAGGCCTGTATTTGGCGGGGATATCAACGAGCGCCTCACGGCAGGGGGCATCCTTGAAAAATCCGGATTCCGCTCCCAGCCTTGAGAGTCCCAGCCACTCATCACACGGCCTGTTGAGAAAGTTCGCGAAGTGTCCAGCTCCAGGACTGATCTTCTCGGGGATATTGAAGGCCTCGGGATGCAATGCCTCCAGCTCTTTGGGCTCAACAACAATCCAGTTGGACTGCTCTGGCAGGTGTCCCATGAAGCCTCCGCTCTTCCATTCGCCGGAATCCGTCCTCGCCGATGATAAGGAAATGGCGTCGAGCTTGTCGTCCAGGCTTCTCTGGGTGGTCGGGTCGAAATGCTTTATCTGGTCGATCGTCTCCCCAAAGAAATCCAGCCGTACCGGAGCCGACTCGTTGGGCGGATAGATGTCGACAATCCCGCCCCTGAGGGCGAATTGCCCCGGAGACTCGCAGAGCGCCTCGTGGTGGTAGCCCAATTCCATGCCCAGCTTCTCTTTGAGCGCGGCAAGGGGAATCAGCTCGCCGACCCTGAGCGCCAGTCCGCCAACGCTTTGCGGCATCGGCTGCGTCAGCGCCTCAATATCCGCGATGATGGCGAGGGAGGGGCAGGGGTGGGTGCGTTGTTGACCCAAGCAGGTCGCCAGTTCTCCCAAAGCTCCCATTAGCTCCATAACCTTGTCGGAGCGCTGCAACATCATCTCCGCTTCATCCTTGTCGAGCCCTGGCAGAGTGGGGAGGGTCACAATTTTTAATCGTTCATCCATTGCCTGCGCCCACAATTCAATCTCCGCCGCCAGGCGCTCCACCTCCTGAGGGCGGCAAATAACAACCGTAGTGCCTCCCTTTAGACAATAAAGAGCCGCCGCGTGGGCGATAGATCCCCGCGTATGGTTTATTTCGACTTTCGAGCGGCCGGCCGGTGCCGTGATTGGTATCATGGGTGGACTGCGAAATAATCTCACAAAGGGAGCCCTGCAGGCAAGTCGTTCGTCGGTACCTTCCTCAAGTCTGTCTGTCCACAACCCTAGCAAAGTAGACAGACAGACAATAGACTATAATATCCTATTAAAGGCCTTTGAACGATTAACCCAATAAAGACAAGGCTTGGAGGGCTCGTTCGCTCGTTCATACATGGGGGGCGTCCTATACCGAACGAGAGCTCTCATTTATTCAATGCCTTCAAGAAAGAGAAGGCAGTCTTATAAGCAATTATAGTATAGAACGAACCTACTATAGTTCGTTCATACTATTGTATGTATACGTTATGAACGAGAAAACGAGAGAAATCCTTAACGTAACAATCTGATATGCAATAGATTATGATATTATTGCCGTTCGTATATAGGGATCAACGAGTTAAGTGTGTTTTCATTCGTCTTTTGCCTGACATTCGTCTGTCTGTCCATTTTACTAGGGTTATAGACAGACAGACAATAGGCTAGAACTGCTCCATTCTTTAAGAAGACATTTCGTCGACTTGACAATCCCCACAAAAGGGGGATGATGACCCCTGTTATGAAGCTTGATAAACTTTCCCCTGCCGAAAGGTTGATACTGGCCAACCAGTACAAGATCCTGGAGGCTCTCCACCCTCGCAAGATGAGCTCACGTGAGGCCGACCATTACGCTGCTATGCGCGAGATCGTCGAGGCAGGAGACGCCTCCCGCTACAGCGAACTTGTTGTGGATATGAAAGAGCTGACTGGCGCCACGTCCCAGGTCATCGTCGACAAAAGCTCGGTGGTAAGCGCGAGAAAAGACGAGAGAACGAGAGCCTAACGGCCGTCAAATCCTGTCAGGCGTTGCTCTAGGTCACCTCTTAGCACGGCATAGATGGCTGGGTTTCTGCCTGACAGTATTCCCAAAGCCGCCCGCATGGCGTTGTCGGGCCTCAGTACCGTCATTACGGGTACATTACTGGGAGTTCTCAAGGACGACCAGACATCCTCTGGAAACTTATCGACAGTTGCCGGTACGGTGATGACAGGAACTGTTGTGTTGGCTGATAGGGTTGGCCCCGCGCCATTGCTAAGGCCGATGTAAGCGACTATGACGCTATCGGGATTAGTCTGAGATAACTCCTGTAACATACGATGGGCTTTTGCCGGTTGTTTATGAGCCGAGCAGGTTCCTTCAATTACTGTAAATGCCGTATCCAACAATCCCAATCCCCAAGCTAGAGGTTTCGCGTTTGGCCGAAAGCCAAACTCACTTAGAGCATTACGGAAGGGAGTCAGGTCATCTTTTTCGGAGCCTCTCCATAAAATGATGGCCTGGTTGGGAAGAGTGAAGTTGTTGGTAATCTCCGCCACTTCGCGGTACTTGGCTGCTACCGCCTCGAGGTCAGCTCCTTCACGGTATGTTTGTTTGTCCATATGATTGCCTGCGCCATTCACCACGCGCCAGGAATCGTTGTCGATCACGTCTGCCAGCAGTAATTTGTCTGTGGAATCCAGACCGAATTCAATCTTGAAATCAACCAGTCTGCGCCCTTGTAACTGCCAGGCCTTCTCCAGCACGAGGAAGGTCTTTTTGGCAGCCTTTCCCATTTCGTCCATGAGAGGTATATCCTTGAGGAGCTCCTCATCTTTGAATGTTAAAAACGGCTTGGCCGGAGTTTGGGCAAGGTCTGGTGTTTTGGGATCAAAGAGCGAGATGGTTCCATCGGGATTCACTCTCATCAGAGGATCGTCGCAGGGTAGAGCGTGCCCCTTCCATACCTTGCCGCTTGTTTTAAGGAAGAACTCCAGAACCAGACTTGGAAAAATATGTCCTTTCTCCAGGTGCGGCGCGCGTTTAAGGTAGGAGCCATATGCTTCGCGTCGTACTACCACTTCATAGGGCAGCATTTTGCACGCGGGTGCCTCAAAGGCGTTCGGGGAGACCTGTTCCTCAAAAGCCACTGGAATCCCGCAGGATCTTAACAGACGAAAATTATTGCAGGCGGTCTGGTTGGCAAATACGGCCTTGCCTACCATGACATCATGCTGGGCGCCGTCTCTGGCGGTGATGTCGTTTTTGGAGACGAGGTAGACTCTGGCCGGGTCTCCTGCTTTCTTAAAGATCTTCTTGGTTTTTCCTTCAGCGATGGGCTGCAGGGCGGTGGATTCTTCAAAGATGGAAGTGGTGGGCATGGGAGGAGTAGGTTGCTATGCGGGATTATAGAACAGGGCGGGATTGATACAAGAATAATTTTCTGGTTTCTTATTTACAATATTTCAAGATGGGATTAGTGTTCTTTCGCCATGCCAAATCTGATCCTTCCCGGCAACCCGCGTTATCAGCCCAAACAGCTTGTTCCCATCTGGGGTTATGACAACCTGTACCGTTCTGTCGCCGAGGTGGAGATCGCGGCTATGGAGACACTGGGCGATATCGGCGTGATTCCACCCTCGGAAATCGCCAAACTGACCCCGGGGGTAAAGGAAAGACTGCTGAACATTACTACCACCGAAGTAGACAAGGTGGAGCGGGAGGTTACCAGTCATGATATCCGCGCATGGGTGCAGATCGCCAAGACTATTCTTCCTGAAGAGATGAAGCGTTGGGTGCACGTTCCGTTGACAAGCTACGATGTCTTGGATACCGCCAGATCGTTGCAGTTTTATCGTGCGCATCAAACCGTGGTTCGCAAGATGGGAAATGAGCTGATAGGTTGTTTGGCGGGGCAAGCTGAGAAATATGCCGATCAGGTGCAAATTGGTCGCACACATGGCCAACACGCGCTTCCCATTACTGTTGGATTTTGGTTCGCGACGATTCTCAACAGGGTGGTGGGCAGCCTTCAGTCGGCGAACAAAGCCTCAGAGGGTATCCTGGGCAAGATATCAGGCCCGGTCGGTTGCTACAACGCCCAGGTAGGGCTTGGTATAACAGCACGTTGTGGGGATATCTCTTTTGAGGAGCGCGTATTGTCAAAACTGGGCCTTAAACCCGCGCCAATCAGCACACAGATACTCCCTCCGGAGCCGCTGTTTGATTATCTGGCGTCCATCTTGAAGCTGTCTACGGCAATAGGCCAGTTTGGCCGTGATGCCCGCCATCTGATGCGTACGGAGATTGGAGAGATCTGCGAACCTTTTGAAAAAGGACAGGTAGGTTCCTCGGCGATGCCGCACAAAAGGAACCCCATTAATTTCGAAAATTTTGAGGGAATGGCGCTTAGGAACGAAGCGGAGTTTCTTAAGATTATGCTTACCATGATCAGTGAACACCAGCGGGATCTGGTTGGTAGCTGTGTGGCGAGGGATTATCCTAGGTCAGCCCCTAGGTCAGCCCCTTATCCTATTATGGTTGTCAATACAACACATCAGTTGAATACTCTCTTGCGCAGAAAGAAGCCGGAAAGCCCGCCTTTTATCGCCCGTATTGCAGTTGATATTGCTTCCTGTCAGAGAAATCTAAAAATGCAGGGGGACAAAATATTGGGAGAGCCCATGCAGCTTGTCTTTGGCGTGGCTGGTTTGCCAGGGGACGCTCATAGTTTGGTAAATGATGAAGCCATGCCTCTTTCTCAACAAGAAGGAATTCCCCTGTTGGATGCTTGCAAGAGAGTACTGGCAAGAGATCCTGAAGTGTCCAGCAAGGTCTTGGGGAATATTCCCCAAGATACGATGGAATTGCTCTTACATCCTGAGAAATATACCGGACTGGCCGCTCAGAAGGCCCGTCAGATTGCCGGGGCCGCACGCGCCTATCTGGCACAGGAGGGAATGTCGGGAGCCTGCTGACTCCCGGCTACTGTCATAGCACCCCCTTCGGGGTGAGACATAATGCGGTGTTGCGTGGATTCTGTTGTTTGTATCATAACGGCGCCATGAGCACGTTCAGTTGCGTCCGTCTGCATATTGTTTTCAGTACCCGAAGACGGTTTCCTTTCATTGAGGATGAGATTGAATCCAAATAAGCGTTGCTGGAAAAACACGGCGTGGAATACGACAAACGATATTGGCTGGACAGGTAAGAGCCTGTATCTTCTACCCCGAAGGGGGTATTCTGAAAGTAGCCGTGGGTTAGCAAGCCCGCGGTTGTATTATTTTCTATTGTCCTTCGGGCTGGCGTAACGAAAGGCGATCACCGCCAGTACCGTGCCGATGATCTCTCCCAACAGGTACATCCAATAGGTGTTCCAGCTGGCCAGTCCCAGCACGCCAAAGCCCAGCGCGACGGCTGGATTGAAGGCTGTGGCTCCCACGCCGGCGAGCGCGTAGGCCATTACGATAATGGAGGAACCGATCGCAAACCCGTAGGTGGGATTGGCGGCGTTGGCCTTGGCAACGGCGGTATTGAGGACAACGTATATAAGGGTAAAGGTGCCGATGATCTCGGCGATGATCGACGGCATGGGATGGAAGGGGACGGCCTCAACGTGCGGGTAGCCCTTCAAATAGAGCGTCAGGAAGGCGGCGAAAGCGGCGGCGAGAAGCTGTGTGGCGATGTATCCGGGAACCTCGATGCCTTTGATGTGTCCGCGCCGCCAGATGACAATCGTCAGAAGCGGGTGGATATGGCAGCCGGAGATGTGCGCGCAGGAATAGGCCGCGATCATGATGGAGAGTCCTATCGCTATGGGAGCGAAGCCCCCGGCGGCCCCGGGATTGACGACTGTCATGCCGACGGTGAAGACCAGAAAGAACGTTCCAATGAATTCGGTGAGCAGTTTTCTCATAGGTGAGTCATCTAACGGAATTAACCTTATCCCGCTATATGAGAAAGAGATGGCTAATAAAGGCGGGGCTGGTTTGCGCTGCCAGATCTCTCTGCTTGCCGTCAATCCCTGCAGGCTGTTATAATCTTCTTCCATGCTTCAAGCTGGCATCGTGGGACTTCCCAACGTCGGTAAATCGACCCTCTTTAACGCCCTGACGCGTTCGCGGAAGGCCGCCGCTGAAAATTATCCCTTCTGTACCATCGATCCCAACGTCGGCGTCGTGCAGGTTCCCGATGACCGCCTGGAGCCTCTGGCCAAGATCGCCAAGACATCGGTCATAATTCCCGCCGCTATCGAATTTGTGGACATCGCCGGGCTGGTGGCTGGCGCCAGCAAAGGCGAGGGCCTTGGCAACAAATTTCTCGGCAATATCCGCGAGGTGGACGCCATCGTGCACGTCGTGCGCTGCTTTGAGGATGGCGACATCATCCACACGCAGGCGACCATCGATCCCATCCGCGACATCGAGATCATCAATACCGAACTGATGCTTGCAGACCTGGAGTCGGTTATCGCCCAGATCGACAAGAACCACAAGAAAGCCAAAGCAGGCGACAAGGAGAGCGTGGCAAATATGGCGATGCTGGAGGAACTCAAAAAACATCTGGAGTCCGGCAAACCCGCCCTCACAATGCACATTCACCCGGAGGAAAAGGGACGCCTGAAGAGCTTTGGACTGATGACGAGCAAGCCGGTGATCTTTGCCTGCAACGTGAGCGAGAATGAACTGGCGAAAGGCAACTCGCATACCGCCAGAGTGGCCGCCTACGCGAAGGATCATATGAGTTGCGGAGCTTGCGTGATCTCCGCACGGGTGGAGAGCGATCTGGTGGATTTGAGCCCTGCAGAGTCCGCCGACTATATGAAGGAACTGGGAGTCACGGATAGTGGGGTGGGGGCGCTCATCCGCGAGAGTTACAAGCTTTTGGGATTGGCCTCGTATTTTACCGCGGGTGAGAAGGAAGTCCGCGCCTGGACTTTCCGTGTGGGCATGAAAGCTCCGCAATGCGCGGGTGTCATTCACACCGATTTTGAGAAGGGCTTTATCAAGGCCGAGGTGGTCAGCTATGGGGAGCTGATAAAGGCGGGATCCGTTCATGCCGCGCGAGAGGCTGGCAAATACCGTTTGGAGGGCAAGGAGTACGAATTCAAGGATGGGGATGTGGCTCTCTTCAAATTTGCGAATTGAGTAACGCCAAAAAATACCCCGCGGAGAAATCCGCGGGGTATTGGGGTGAAATGATGCGCCAGGATTACTGAGCCAGGGCTGTTTTTGCGGCGTCGATGACGGCTTTTTCCTCGGCGGTCGGTTCGCCGCTGGTTACGAGCACCAGGGGAATCGTCAGAGCTTTGTCATCCACGATTTTGACACTCGCCTTCTTGGCGTCAAAAATTCCCACATAGGAAATTGCTCCGGGAACCTGTGAGACAATCGGCGTAATGTCGGCGCTCTTGGAACGTTCAACGGCTCCGGCAACAAGCGTTGTTCCGGCAAAGAGGGTCACATCTGCAGCCAGTCTGGGACCATTGTTTTTGTCCAGGATAAACACCTTGATCGGCATATCAGCTCCGCCCACGTCCTTCCAATTTGTCACCTTGCCGCTAAAGATGTCCTTGATCTGGTCGGGTGTCAGGCTGGTCACCGTGTTGGCCGGATTGACTATAAAGGCGGCGGCCTCACTGCTGACCTGCGTACCCTTGAGCTTGGCGGCGTCAGCAGGCTCCAGGGCTTTGGAGACCTCTTCGAGTGGTCCGGAGATCATCGCTATCTGCGCTGTTCCGGCTCCCACGTCTTTGAGCCCCATAACGGAGTTTTTGACGGTGACAACCAGCTTCTGGCTGCTTTGAGACTCGATGGCGGCCTGTTTGGCAGTAATGGGCCGACCAACAGATCCCGAACCAGAGAGAGCGACATCCGCGAGGGCTGCCTGGGTGAACGCAGCAATGAAAGCTGCAAGAATAAACTTTGTTTTCATGGTGTTTAAAAAGGAACGCAATCAATAACCTCCCGTCCCAACGGAGGATTCACAGCCTCTCTTTATACCAATGGGAGAGATTTGAAAAGCTTTTTCTGCAACCGTTATCCTGCGATAATCCCGTGGTTATTTTCCGCCGATCAGCTGGCGCAGTTCCCCCACGACCTGCCTGAGCTTCTCTGCCTGCCCGTTGAGCTCCTGGGCTGCCGCAGCGCTCTGTTCCGACGAGCTGGCGTTCTGCTGCGTGACCTTCTCCATTTCGTTCATGGCGGTGCTGATCTGTCCGATGCCCTGGCTTTGCTCCTTGCTGGCGCTGGCGATCTGGGAGACCTGCTCGTCGACGTGATGTATTTTTGTCGTGATCTCGTCCAGATTCTTCCTGACCTCTTCAGCCTCCACCACGACGCTTTCCACGGCGTGGGAGACCTCCTGGTTGGTCTGCACCCCCGCCTCAGAGCGCGCGATCGCGGTCTCAATCATGCCGGCAGTCTCCTTGGCGGCCTTGGCCGAGCGTCCCGCAAGGCTTCTGACCTCGTCGGCCACCACGGCGAACCCAGCTCCGGCCTCCCCGGCTCGGGCAGCTTCAACGGCGGCGTTGAGAGCCAGCAGGTTGGTCTGGAAGGCGATCTCGTCAATTGTTTTGATGATGTTGGAGATGTCGCGGCTGGCCGACTTTATCGCGTCCATGGCCGAGCCCATCTTCTGGCTGGCCTGCCTGATGCCACCTATGGAGGCATTCATGCGCAGAGTGCTTTGCGCTCCCTGTTCGGCAGCCTGGCGGGTCTGCGCCGTGTATTCCTTTGTGTCTACCGCTGTGTGGGCGTTGCTTTCGGTGGTGCTGGCGATTTCAGTGATCGAGGCGGAGGTCTCCTCTATGCTCGCGGCCTGCTCGCTGGCACCCTCGGCCATGGCCTGGCTTCCGGCGGACACCTCTCGGGCGGCATTGGTCACCTGTTGCGCGCCCGAGTCAAGTTCGGTGGAAATTCTGACAAGCACTTTGTTGAGCCCACTGGTGATGAAATACATACAAAGAACAGCGCAGAGAATCGCGGCAACGGAGATGCCGATGGTGGAATAAAGCGTTGTCTCCACGGCTCCAGCCGTCATTTGGGCGGAGTCCACGGCTGTCTCTTTGTTGTGTTCAAGCAATTTCTCCATGGCCGACATATAGGCGTCGTATGCGGGCAGCACCTCCTGATGCAGGAGATCCATGGCACCGCTGCTGTCCCATTTGTCGCTGAGAGCAAACATCTTCTTTCTGGCGGCGGAGTATTTCTCCCGTAGTTCCTTTAGCTGTGAGAGTAGCTCCACGCTTTTGGAATCATGGACAATCTTCCCATAGTCGCCAAGTGTCTTGGTATTATAGGCGCTCCCTTCGGATATTTGTTTCTCAAAAGACTTTTTTTCGGCGTCATTCACGCTGGAGATGTGCCTGATTGACAGCATCAGGTTCTCGTACTGCCTTTTAGTGAGGTTTGACATCAGTACATAGCCGGGCAGGTTTTCATTCTTGAGCTTTTTGACGTGCGTACTGGCTCCCGTGCACAGGATGACGGTTGCCGCGACAATAACAATTATCAGCGCGATCATTACCGAGAATCCCGAAATGATCCTCTTATTGATAGTCCAAGCCATAGAGATATCCGCTACACAACGGCATTTGCCGCAACTCTATTAATACCAAGTAGGATATACATCCATGCGTAGGAATGGTTTTGCCTACCGACTTATTTCATGAAGATTGACCTGGCTGCGTCTATCACGGCCTTCTCTGCGGCGGTGGGTTCGCCTTTGCTGACAAAACTCATGTCAAAGGGTACCACCGGAGCCTTTATGATTTTTACGTCGGGAGTGACGTCGGAAGAGGCAGCAAAGGAGATTGCCCCAGGCTGGTGACTTACTGACGGGACAATATTTGCACTCTTATCGGTCTCCTGCACGCAGGGCATTGGTTTGTCTCCCCATAACACCGCATTCGCTGAAATCCTGTACCCGACGCTTTTATCTACTGCAAGCGCCTCAATGGCTAGTTCGGGGCCTCCAACTTCCTTCCAGTTGGTTATCTTACAGGTGAAAATGGCGATCAGTTGTTCTTTCGTGAGAGATGAGATGGAATTGGACTGACTGACGATAAAGCACAGTCTGTCCCTATGGAATACGACTGTTCTTAACGGGACTATTGCTTCATCTGCGAATCCTATGTACTTATACAGGGCCTTATCTGGGCCGCTGATGATAGCCAATTGAGCATTGCCATCGAGCAGGTCCTGTATGCCAATCTGGCTGTTTAGGGATTTAATTATTAGCGTCTGTCCACTGTCGCTTTCCAACTGCGTTTTCTTTGAGATCAGAAGTCTTGCAGCTGACCCTGCTCCGCTGATGGTAACCACAGTTGCATCGAGTGTGGCTGTGGCCGCCAGCAGCTCGGTCAGAATTAGGAGGGCCAAGGCGTATTTGGACGGCAATATCTTCATGGTATCTGTGGGACTTCTATTGGAGTTCACCAGCCATTGCAACCATCTCCGAAGCAGTCAGCCGCCTGTGGTAGCCAGCCTCCTTTTTTTATGGGTGCATGAGGAATTCGAAAGTGGGATATACCTATTTCATGAAGATTGACCTGGCTGCGTCTATTACGGCCTTCTCTTCGGCTGTGGGCTCGCCTTTACTGACAAAACTCATGTCGATCGCTATCTCCGGGCTGCCTATTACCTTTACGCTGGGAGCCACATCGGTGGACGCAATGCATGAGATCGTCTCGGGCGAATGGGATACAGCCGGGATGACATCGGAGCTTTTGTTGCTGACCTGCGCGCCACTCAGGGGATCATCGCCCCACAGCGCCGCGTCAGCCGATAACCTGAACCCGTTGCTTTTTTCAACCACCAGCACCCGGATCGCGAGATCTGTGCCTCCCACGTCCTTCCAGTTGGTCGTCTTGCCGGTAAAGATGGAGATCAGCTGTTCTTTGGTCAGGGAAGAAACAGGGTTGGCCGGATTGACTATGAAGGCCAGTTTGTCCTGGTGGAAGACTGTTGCCTTCAGGGAGGCAGCCATATCATCGGCAAGCCCCGCGTATTTATATACGGCCTTGTCCGGGCCGCTGATGATGGCCAGGTTGGCGTCTCCGCCGATCAGATCCTTTATTCCAATCAGGGTGTTTTTTGACTTGATTGTCAGGGTCTGTCCGCTTTTGGTTTCTATGTCGGCCTTTTTTGAGGTAAGGAGTCTGGCCACCGATCCGGCTCCGCTGATGGTTACCTCTGCGGCGTTTAATGCGGCCGATGCCAGCAATAGGCTGGTCACAAGCAGGGTTGTTTTGGAAATGAAGGTTTTCATAGTTTCTTTTTGAATGGACTCCTTTAAAGACACTTATCTGCTCTCTTTCAAGCTTAATTGTAAATTTTATGTTATAAGTTATTTTAAATATAATATTACTGGTCATTTAATTTTTCTTGAAACTGTCGATAGACTAAGTCTAGCATTCTCTCGGGCTGCGCTGCGGCCCAATACATAAAAACCTATGAAACTCACGAAACTCACCGCGCTGGGCTTGTGCCTCGCTCTCGGAGCTGCCGCTTACGCGGACACTGCTCCGTCAACCTCGAACTCCGCGCTTGGTACGTGGAGCTTTAATACCTCCGTTACCGCCAAGGCGTTCTATGACACCAATGCCTGGCAGGCTGCCTATACGCCCGGACTGGCTGATGTCCATACCTTCGGTGCGGCTGTCGGTGCCAACATAAAGGCCACTGACAAGCTTCCCTGCGGCAGCCAGTTGATCTTCACCTATGTGCCTACGGCCTACATCTATGGAGCCACCAGCAATCTGAACTACCTCAACCAGACCTTTGGTGCCGAGGAGAAATTTGACGCTGCCGGTTTCAAGTGGGACTTGAACCAGGGACTCGTATGGGTCGCCGGACAGTCATCGATGCCCATCTACAATGACGCAGGCACCACCTTTACTCCTGGCTTTACGGCTCCTGCCGAGCAGGCCCGCACCAATCAGCTGGTATGGTCCGAAACGACCGATGTCTCGAAGACTTGGGACAAATACCTGCTCGAGTTCCGCAGCTATGGTATCTATCAGAATTTCGAGTCCTATCACAGCGGTGTGACCGGTTTTGACAATTGCACAGACCGCTATGACGTGAATGCCGGAGCCGATGTCGGCTATGAGGCCTTCAAGGATATCTACGGTCTGGTTGGTTTCCGCGTGGGCGATCAGTGGCAGGGCGTCAACCCTCTGAAGAGCACCCAGTACACCAACGACTACGCCCGTCTTTTGGCCGGAGTCCGCGGCAAGCTTCCGTACAACATCACTGTTGATGTCCTGGCCGGACCGGAATTTGCCCGCTACTATGAGGGTGTTGCCTCCAACTTCCACCGCGATCAGTCCTCCTGGTGGTATCAGGGTGTCGTAGGTTGGGACGCCACGAAGACCGACAATCTGGCTGCCAGCTTTATCCGTTGGAACCAGGTGGCCTCGACAGGCGGCGACGACTATCAGGACGCCATCACTTCGCTCAAGTATACTCACAAGTTCAGCAGCAAGTGGAGTGCCGATGTGACTCTGGCCCAGGAATATCGTTCCTATCTGCCAGAAATCACCAACGCCACCCAGGCGCATCAGTCGTATACGCTCTACTATCCGACCCTTGGCGTGAACTATATCCAGGACAAGCACCTCTCTTATCGCGCCGCTTGGACATGGACGAGCTGCCAGGCTGACAATCCCAAGTCGACAACGGGTGTCTTGTCTGATGCCCAGGAGTTCCACGAGAACAACATCAGCATCCAGGCTACCTACGCCTTCTAAGGTGTTAGCTTAACCTGAAAGCTTTAAAACCCCCGAAGAGAAATCTCCGGGGGTTTTTGTTTTGATCTGCGCGTGCCGCGCTTGTTCTATCCAAACACGTGGAAGTGTGTAAAACAATCGGTGCTTTGCGGGGTGGATGGGTGTCGATCAGGAAGTGGAATGCCATAGGAGATTCGGGAGAGATGGGACACATGAAACCCTGCGAAAAGCTTTCTGACTGGAAAGGAACCAGACGAACTGGGGCATTATACCAGATTTTGACAGGGGGGTACGGGACGGGGGTACTACTTTGTCGAGCCGATCTTGGATATCGTTGCCGGAGTTGCCTGTAAAGTCGGCATGGCTGGAGCGAGTGTCATGGCTTGTGGCTTGGCTGGCTGCTCAGTCGTGGGACGCATTCCGCCGACGGGCGCGGCGGGCAGCTCTTTGCCGGTCGGCGGAAGGAGCGCGAGCCTTGCGAAACCCCTGTTGATGAGTATCGTTATTTCCTTGTCGCGAGTCTTCCAGTCTGGGGAGCCCATGGTTACAACAATGATTCTCTTCCCATTCCTTATGGCCGTTGTCGAAAGACAGTATCCGGCCCCTTTGGTGAAGCCGGTTTTGAAGCCGTCGACGCCGTCCACCTTGCCAAGCAGGTGGTTGTGATTGATCATATAGACGACCTTGTTGGGTTTGCGGATGCCTTCGCCGAACTTTTTCTCCCGCACCGAGGTGTACTTCAGAATGTCTGTATTCCTGAGCAAATACTGGCAGAGGATCGCGAAATCGCGCGGCGTGGTCAGGTCCCCATTGGCTATCTTCCTGTTTGCGGGAGGGAGCCCGTTGGGGCTTTTGAAGACCGTGTGAGTCATTCCCAGCGACTTGGCCTTGGCGTTCATCAGCTTCACGAATTCAAAGGTGTTTCCGTTGGCGGCCTTCCGGGCCAGAGCGTGCGCGGCGTCATTGGCCGACTGGATCATCATCGCGTAGATCATCTCTTCAACGGGAAAGCTCTCGCCTTCGCGCAGATAGACCTGCGTGCCGCCCTGGCAGACATCGGAGATGTTCACGGGAACAGGGGAGGTGAGTTTGAGCCTTCCGGACCTGATCTCATCGTTGAGCACGGCGAAAGTCATGAGTTTGGTCATACTGGCAGGGGGGCTCACCTCGTCGGCATTGTCTTCGTAGAGTACCCGTCCTGAACTGGCCTCCACGACTATTGCTCCCTTGTATGTGTGTCTGCCGCGCGCGGCGAGGGCGGGGAGCGTTGCGGTCAGGAGAAGTAATGTCAGAAGAGGAAGAAGACGCATTCTATGTTTCTACCAAAAAAAATCCCCTCACGCAAATTATACTCGCGGTATCACTGTGTGGGCCCTTGCCTGTCCGTACCGTGCCCGATCTTTTTCTCGATCTGACTCAATAATCGTCCTGCCTGATGGAAGAACCACCCCTCGGTGTGGACGATTCTCACAAAGAGTCCGTTCAACTTATCGATGAAGGTGAGGGTCGTTGTGCGCGTGAAGGTGGCCGTCAGAAAAAACAACCCGCTGAAAAGGCATGGCACTACAAGGAGTACCAGCATTGGCCAGTAAAAGAGAGGATCGCGGGAGGACTGCGCGTACCCCCACCACATTCCCCACAGGCTCGCAGCGATGAAACCGAGGGCGAAAACAAGCTTCCAGATGGAAAGGTTGCTTCTCTCGACGGCGGATATCTCAAGATTGTTATACTCGAAGAATCTCGAAAACCCGCCCTCGGTACCGTTGCCGATGACGACTCCCGTTGTTCCAGCCTCAATTACCCAGGGTTCCAGCTTGTAGACCTTCGTTTGCATAAGCGCATTCTACGGCGGTTTTTGAGGAGATATCAATAGGGATGAAACGCACCGCTTCTTTGGAGTTGCCATCCAGTTAAGGATGCTTTTGTTTGACCGGATGTTCTCACGGCTGGCAGCCCTTCTATTACTGTGTTTTTCAAGCCTGATTCTATCGGGCTGCTGCGGATGCCTTAATCCAAACTACTCTGTCGATAACGTGGAAGGACGCCTCATTACCTCAGAAGTCTATGAGAACTACCCCTCTGCCGCGTGGGCGGACAACAACCATGCTGTGCGCCTTGAGGGTGCCAACTTCGGCGCCTATTGATGGAAGGCTGCCTCTCATGGGCTATTATTACCTTCGTATGGCGCAGCGCAATACGGTCAGAAGATCCTGCTGGGGGCCATCAGATTAGGGATTGCCATTTTTTTTGTTTTGCCCGTACATTGTAGGCTGATACTCATGGCACTGGGCAAGAAAGTTGAGCGCGCCACTTGGGAGGGCCCCACTTGGGGACGCCTGGAGCTTGCTGCCGACTGGAATGAGATCATACTGCCACCCCTGCGGCTTCCGGAGGGATTGAAGGGCCGCTTGCTTTTGACGCGCGAGAGCTCGTTTGAATTCGCAAAAAGAAGCGGATACGCGGTCAATGGAGAATGGATCAGTTTCGTCGCCAACATAGAGGATCCAGAAGAGAAGATCTACCTGGCGGGGGAGTTCAGCGGTTGGGGCAAGGCCATAGGCCAAAAGACATGGGAAATGACCCCCCAAAAGATGGAGGGCAGGAACTACGCTGTCCTTACAGTCCGATCGGGCCTCATTGGAGAAAAAAGGATCTTTAAGTTTGTTACCGACAAAGGCAACTGGCGGGAGCCTTCCTTCGAGGCTCCCAACGTCGCCATTCATGAAGGCGCGCGCAACTTGTGCATAGATCCGGCCAAAACCGGCGGGCATGCTTTTCGTTTTGAGGTTGAAGGGAAGGTTGACTGGAGAAACCTGGGGCACTTGGTGTGGAATGAGCCCGGCAGCGAAGAAACGATCTCTCTGTGGCCCGGCGAAGGTTTGTACAATATGAGCTCTGCCAGCCCCCAGGGAGCCATTATCGATGGCAACAAGACCCGCTTCCGCGTCTTTGCTCCGCGCGCCACCGCTGTTTCCGTTTACTATTGCCGCGAATCCGGGATGAAGGAGACCTGCCTATCAATGACGGCCGAGGCAGATGGCTGTTGGAGCGCGCTTATCCCCGAGAATCTCGAGGGATACAATTATTACTATACCATTCAGGGTCCCGAATGGCCGCATACGAATTTTGAAGTTTATCGGCATATCTGTGACCCGTGGGCATTGGCCGTACGCGACGGCTGCGGTGTGGTCATTGACAAGGCCAAACTGCGCCAGTTGGCCCCCCCCGCGTGGAAAACGCCGCCCCCGGAAGATCTTGTCATTGTTGAAGCCCACATCAGGGACTTGGCCGCCAGGGCTCCCCTGAACCTTTCCAGCCGCGAGCGCATGGGATTCTCCGGGGTCCAAAAGCTCCTTGAGTGGGATGAGAATTCCTTCGCTCTTATGGGTGTCAATGCGGTTGAGCTGCAGCCCCTCATGGAGTTTGACGGCGACGGAGAGGCTTATCACTGGGGATATATGTCCACCAACTTTTTTGCCCCGGCCTCCGCGTATTCATCCGACAAGAGAACCCTAAAGCAGCTCACGGAGCTGCCCTCCATGGTACACGCCTTCCATGACAAGGGAATCGCGGTGATTGTCGATGTCGTCTTCAACCACATGGGAGTCCCGGCCAGCCCGCTCTTTATCGACAAAGCCTATTATTTCCGCACCAACTCCGATGGAACCCTGGTCAATTGCTCCGGCTGTGGGAATGATTTCAAGGTGGAAAGCGTCATGGCTGAAAAGATGGTTCTGGAAGCGTTGGAGCATTGGGTCCTCAACTACGGGGTGGACGGTTTCCGCTTTGACCTGGCAGAGCTTCTTGGCGTGGATTTCCTCAAAAAGGCACAGGATCGTCTGAAGGCCATCAAGCCCGACATCATCCTTATAGCCGAACCCTGGAGCTTCCGAGGACATATGGGAGGCCGGCTGCGCTCGACTGAATACGCCAGCTGGAACGACGGATTCCGCGAATTTGTCCCTGCCTATCTGGCGGGATCGGCAAATGCCGAGGGTCTGAAACTTTTCATCTCTGGCAGCGTGGGGGGCATTGCGAGCCGTCCAGTGCACAGCCTAAACTACGTGGAAAGCCACGACGATTACTGCTGGATGGACCGCATCACGCAGAATCCGGGACATAACGGTTACTACCCCACTCTGCGCGACCGCCGCTGGACACATCTTATGGTGGGGCTGGTCGCGATGAGTCTGGGCGTGCCGATGTTCTCCGCGGGACAGGAGTGCCTGCGCTCCAAATACGGGGTTGGCAATACCTATCTGCGCGGGGATCTGAATGCCATTGATTACGCCCGCTACAAAGAGTTTCCCTCCACCGTCCAGTATTTCAAGGGATTCATAGCTTTGCGCCGCGGCGCAAACGGAAAGGCGCTGCGCGTCCGGGAGCTGGAGAAGGATTATTTGAGGTTCTTCGGCACCGACAAATCCAGCGCTCTGGCGATTCTCTATAATGCCGAGAAAGAGGAGGCCGCAAAACGTCTCTTGTACGCCATCAACCCGACAAGCAACGCCGTGCGCATTCACGTTGGGGAGCTGGAGCCGAAGAAGTGGCGTCAGATAGCCGATCACGAAAGAATCAGCGAGGAGGGTCTCCCCTTTGGCCGCTTTGAGTGGAAGGATGGATTTATTGAGATCCCTCCGGCAAGCTGCGGCGTGTGGGTGGAGGCGTAAAACCAGAAAACCAGATTGGCTCTGGCTCAAATTGCCTGCAAGAGATGTTCTCTGGCATTCTCACGGCTGGACACGGGGGGTCTTCCCAACAGACGATTGGCTTCGTCAATCCTGCCCAGTCTGATCACCTCGCGGATGCGGGTGCTGCTGACGACCTGGCCGTCCATCATGACCTTGGAATGTCCATGTGCCTGAAAATGCATCTCATTGCCGAGTTTCCTGAGAAGTTCCACATTGCCGCTTTTGCGATATCCAAAAGTAAAGTCTTCCCCGACATGGATGCCGCGGATGTCGCCAAGAACACGCGCCAATTCGTGTATGAACTCTTCTCCGGACTTTTCGCTAAAAGCGCGGTCGAAGGGGATCTCCAGGAGGAAATCCACTCCCAGGGACTCAATCGCGCGCGCTTTTTGCGACCGGGAGTAGATTTGCATGGGTACTTTGTCCGGAGCCACTACCGCGCAGGGATGCCGGTCAAAGGTGACGACCAGGCTTTTGGCTCCAGTGGAACGCGCTTCGGCCACCATTTGGCGGATGATCTTCTGGTGCCCGATGTGCACCCCGTCAAAGACCCCTATGGCCAGGCAAAAAGTGAGGTCGCTTTTGCTGACTGGAAGCGTGGAATGTACGGGAAATGTACGGAGAAATTCGATGCACCACAGTATAAAGATTGCGGGAAGATCAGGCAAGACCAGATGGATTGAAAGACTTTACGCCACCACGTGCCTCATGTATGTTCCCTGCAACGCCAGGGGCATCTCCCTGAGAGAGACAATTCTCTCCGCGGCGCCGATTTCCGCGCAGACGCGGGGCATCCCGTAAACAATGCTGCTGGCCTCATCTTGCGCGAAAGTATGAGCGCCGTTTTGCCGGAGCTTGAGAAGTCCGTCGGCTCCGTCGCGTCCCATTCCTGTGAGAACCGCGCAGGTGGCGAAAGGTGCCGCCCCGGCCGCCACAGCCGAGTCGAACATGACATCGACAGCCGGACGTTGGTGCCATACCTGGGGACCTTTTTTGAGGGCCACCTTATAGTGTTCGCCGGTCCACACGAGCGCCATATGGAAATCTCCTGGCGCCACGAAGGCAAATCCGGGCAGCCCGATGTCGCCTTCCTGGGCTTCCTTGACTTTGAAGGGGCAGATCTGGTTAAGACGGTCCGCGAATGCCTTGCTGAAATGTTCGGGAATGTGCTGTACGATAAAAGTGGGTGGAATATCCGCCGGCAGGTTGGTCAGTACGTCTCGAAGAGCTTCTGTGCCGCCGGTGGAGGCTCCCAGGAGGAGGGTGGCCTTGTTGTGAAACCGTTTGGTCAGCGGTGGCTTTGTGACGGCCGGTTTGAGCACAGATGGCCGTACGCTTGCAGCGGATACCGATCCCGCGGTTGTCGGGGAGGCGGATATGGGCGGAAGTGTCCTGGGTCTGCGTTCAATCCGGCGGGCCATTGCCGCGGCCTTTACCTTGTCTATAAGTTGCGGACCGATGTTGCCTATTGAAAAAGCGCTGCCCGGCTTGGCAATGACCTCCACGGCGCCCACATGCAGGGCTTCCATTGCGACTACCGAGCCGGCCTGTGTCAGCGAACTGATGATGATGACCGGCATTGGATGCTGCTCCATGAGAATCTTGAGGAAAGTGATGCCATCCATCCTGGGCATTTCGATGTCGAGCGTCAGGACGTCGGGGTTGAGTTCAACAATTTTGTCCCGCGCCACGTAGGGATCCTGTGCCGTACCGACTACCTGGATCTCCGGATCGGTAGAAAGCATCTTGCTGATCAGTTGTCTGACCGTGGCAGAATCATCTACGACTAGTACTTTGATGGGCATGGGGATTAGGGCTTTTGATAGATGGCCGGTTTGATCATCTTTAGGTTATGGGTGGTCCCCGTAAGGCTTTCCGCGTGTCCAATGAAAAGCCAGCCTCCCGGGCGGAGCAGGGGCAGCATCTTGTTCACAAGCTCATTTTGCGTGGCTTTATCGAAATATATCATGACATTGCGGCAGAAGATGATGTCGTATGGCCCCGGGAAGGTGTATCGCGATCCGAGGAGATTCAAATGCTTGAACGTGATGTGGCGTCTGATTTCCTCGCGCGCCTGGTAATATCCGTCGGAGTCGCCAACACCTTTAAGAAAATATTTGTTGATAAGCGCGGGAGGAACTGGCTGCAGCCTTTCGGCCGCGAATATTCCATCGGAAGCCTTCTTTAATATTTTGTGCGAAATGTCCGTGCAATCAATGCCCCACGCCGCGGAAGCCGCCCCATAATGCTCCGCGAGCGTAACCGCGATGGAATACGCCTCTTCGCCAGAGGAACACGCGGCCGACCATATCTTCATGCTGGCCGGCTTCGTGGGGAGGATGGCCGATTTGATGTAGTCGAAGTGTTCGTTCTCGCGGAAGAAGAAGGTGTGGTTTGTGGAGATCGCGTCGATGAGGTCGCCCATCTCTTCTGTGCCCTGTGGAGAGCGCATATAGTGGCAGTAATCGCCGTAGGTCTTGAGCCCGAGCTTTCTGAGGCGTTTGCCCAGGCGCGCCATGACGAGCTCCCTTTTGTGCTCTCCCAACTTTATGCGGCTCTGCTCATATACGAGAGTGCAAATGAAATTATATTCCTGGTCCGTGATCGGGGGAGGGGTGAAGATGTTTTCGCCGAATGAATTATGGAGATCTGACACATCTTCCCTTACGGACTTTCTGCGGCTATTTTAAGCATGACACCAAGGGGTTCTTTGAAGTCCATTGAACACAAACTGTACGGCCATCGCGGCAAGAATAAGACCTGTTAGACGCCGGATGACCTTGAGTACGATGGGACTGATCCAGGCAGCTCCATCGGCTGAAAAGCGAAAAACATAGTAGGAAGTGATCATTACCGCCGGAATGCAGCACAAGACCACAGTCTTTTGCAACCAGCCGGAGGCTTCCCCGATCAGGAGAATGGAAGTCGAGATGGCGCCCGGGCCGGCCAGAAGGGGGACGGCCAGAGGGGTGACGGCCACGCTGTCGAGCTTTTCTCCGATGTCGCGTTCCTCGGCGGATATTTTGCTTTCACTCTCACGCGCGTGTAGCATATCATAGCCGATCCGAAAGAGAAGAAGTCCGCCGGCAATGTGAAAGGCGGGAAGGGTGATGCCCATTACGCTAAAGATCAGTTGTCCGCCCACGGCGAAAAGGAAGAGGACAATTGTGGCCACCATGCAGGCGAGCTTGGCCATCCGGCGACGCTCTTTTTGCGTGTTGGTCGGCGTCATGCTCAGGAAAATTGGGACTGCCGAGAGCGGTCCCACAATGGCGAAGAGGGCGACGAAGACCTTGATGACTTGCTGGAGAAGTTCCATGGGCGCGATGGTGATCCCTTTCTAACGGCATTTTCGTTCTTTGCCTTGAGTGTCGCGGGCATATTCCTGTAGGCTTTTTGAATGACGGTGTGGTTCTCCGCGATTCTTGACGCATTGAGGTTTTTATTTGCAGTCGGGGTGGTGCTATCACATCTTGGCACTCTTGCTCCGGCCCTTACGGGTCTGAAAGACCTGCATGGACATTTTTTTGTCTTGTGCTTTTTCATGATCTCCGGCTACGTTATCGCCTATAGCTGTGACAAGAAATACAAGAACAGCCGGGATTATATTGTGGCGCGTTTTTCCCGTGTATATTCGGCCCTTATTCCAGCGCTGCTTTTGACAGGATTGCTGGCGGCTGTGGGTGGAACTTTGCACCCCGTCTACGCATTGCGCTGGGTGGCTCATGATGAGCCTCTTCGGATAATCCTCTCGGCTTTCAACCTGCAGAATCTGTGGTTTCTTTCCATGAATCCGACCAGCAATCATCCGCTCTGGTCGCTGGCTTATGAATGTTGGTACTATCTGATCTTTGGCCTTTTCTTTTATCTAAAGGGAGCGCCCCGATACTTCTGGGGAATCTTGGCGTGTTTGGTGGCCGGCCCGCGCATCCTATTGCTTTTCCCGCTGTGGCTCCTGGGCGTGGGGTGCTATCATCTTCATGGCAGGCTCAAATTGAGACCTGATACCTCGCGGGTGGGACTAGGCATATGTTCCTTGATCTTGGCGGTCTTGTTCTGTAGGACTCCGCTGGCGTTTCTCGAACCCCAAATTGTGAACTTCTTCCTGTCTTTAAATCCCGCTTTATTGTGTGGCGGGCATCCTGTCTATATCTACGAGTTATTGGAGGACTCTTCGCACTTCACCTATGATTACCTGGAGGGTGTCTTTGTTTTCGGCTTCTTCTTCTTTTTGTGGTATGCCCTGCCCAGGCAGAGCCCCCCAAAATGGTTTGTCAATCTATCCAGGGGCGGATCCTCTTTTTCCTACTCGATCTATATTCTGCATTATCCGCTATTGGTTATAGGAGGATTTCTTCCGCTGCTTCTGGCTCCGAATCTGAGACATTTTCTGGGAGAGGCTCCATGGTTTTTTGCCCTGCCGTATTTTGTGGGGATGATTGTTTTTGCCTGGGGCTTTAGCCTTGTGACAGAAAAGCGGCGGCAACAGGTAGCGGCGGTGGTAGATCCTTGTTTAATGAGGATTGAGCGGTGGACAATAGGGAGGACGAAGCAGTGATTATAACCGGGTGGTATTCCATTGGACTTGATGTGCTGCGTTTTGTGGCCGCCATCGGCGTTGCTCTCGGCCATCTGACAGTAGTTGATCCCAGTATGGGATGTTTTGCCGCGATAGACGGGCGTGTTTTTGTAATGTGTTTTTTTGTTCTCTCCGGCTACTTTATTGCCTACACCACAGAGCGGAACAAGCGCGATGGATCGGATTATGCTGTCGCGCGTCTATCTCGCGTGTATTCGGTTCTTCTCCCTGCGTTGATCCTGACGGAGATTTTGGGCAGGCTGGGCTACTTGCTTAACTCTGATTATTATGGCCATTGGCTGCAGGGAGACGGCATGAGAAATATTCTGTCCCTTTTTAATATTCAGTGCCTTTGGGCTTTAGACCTTAATCCAATGTCGAATCATCCGCTCTGGTCACTCTCTTACGAATGTTGGTACTATCTGATTTTTGGACTGGCTTGTTTTCTTCCACGGGATAAGACACGTTGGTTGGCTGTCGGTTTGGTGTGCCTCATTGCCGGACCGCGGATAATGCAGTTGATGCCAGTGTGGCTCCTGGGGGTGATCTGTTACCATTTGCACGGTCGGTTGAGACCAATGTCAGTCTGGGTGGCATGGTGCGGTGCAATTGCGCCTCTGTTTTTGCTGCTGGCTATGGCGTTCTCCCGCTTTCACCTGGGCGTAACCAAAGACTTGTTTGGCGGCATTCTCTCGTTTCTTTCAATCTTTTGCCTGCGTTATGCTTTGCCCGAGGGAAATCCCCCTGGATGGTTTGCAAGAATGGCGCGTGAAGGCGCGAATTTCTCTTTCTCGATTTATGTGACCCACTATCCGATATTGCTGTTTGGCGGAATACTTCCCGTTATCTTCAACCATAACCTGCTGCTTATGGTATACTACCATCCTGTCATATATGCATGGTTTGTTTTTGTCGGAAGCATACTATTTGCCTGGGTCTTCAGTCTGATAACGGAAAGGCGCCGGAAATACCTTGCGGATAAAATAAAACCGTGGGTGGAACGGGCGTTTAAATGTGCCCCTCATCTGCCGCTACCGTAGCGATGGCTTCCTCCATTGAGGTGATGCCAGCTTTTACTTTGAGCATACTGTCCTGGTGGAGCGTCTTCATGCCTTCTCCGGTGGCTATCTTTTTGATCTCTACTGTTTCGGCTTTGGCATTAATGGCGCGGATTAGCGTTTCGGAAGAGACCGCCATCAACTCATGGATGCCGATGCGGCCCTTGTATCCGCTTCCCCCGCAACTGGGGCATCCCCCAATGGCCGCGCGATATATGGGACCATGCCAATGAATGGCCTCCTCAAGAAGCCTTGCCTCCTCGCCTTCCGGCAAAAAGGATTCCTTGCAGTTCTTGCATAACCTTCTCATCAGGCGCTGGGCGCACACGCAGATCAGACTTGCCGAGATCATGAATGGCTCTATGCCCATGTCGGTAAGCCGTGCGATGGTGGACGGGGCATCGTTGGTGTGGAGGGTGCTAAACAGAAGGTGTCCGGTGAGCGCGGCTTCGACGGCAATCTGGGCCGTCTCCAGGTCACGGATTTCTCCGACCAATATGATATCCGGATCCTGCCGCAGAAATGTGCGTAACGCCGCGCTGAACGTGATACCGATCTTTTTTTGCATCTGCATTTGGCAGATGCCGGGCAGAGTGTACTCAATGGGGTCTTCCGCCGTGCGGATGACAAGCTCGGGCGAGTTGATCTCATTGAGTGCGGAGTAGAGCGTCATGGATTTTCCGGAGCCTGTGGGGCCGCAGTGCAGAATCATGCCATATGGCTTGCGGATAAGTTCGCGGTATCTGCCGAGGTTTTCGTCGGAGAACCCGAGAGAGCTGAGGGGCAGAGTGGACTTCTGTTTGTCCAGGATGCGCAGGACCGCGCCCTCTCCGTGATTGAGCGGGGAGGTGGCCACACGCAGATCGATGTCGATGCCCTTTTTATTGTACTGCTTGAAAGGAATACGTCCATCCTGAGGCAGGCGTTTTTCTGCGATGTCCAGATTGGACATGATTTTGAGTCTGGCCAGAAGCGCGGTGGCGACCTTGTGCGGAAGTTTGAGCTTTTCATGGCAGACGCCATCTATGCGTATCCGAATGCGCGTCTGATTCTCATCAGGCTCTATGTGAATATCGCTCGCCCCGCTGTAATAGGCGTCTTCGATGACGCGGTTGGCCAATATGACAATGGGCGCGGATTCCTCCTCCAGTTCCTCCTTGGAGAGGGATTCTTCGCTGACTTCGAGGTCCGAGCCAAAGGCTTCGACCACGTCCTTGAAACCCACGGGTGCCGCGTTGCTGGTTTTGTCTCTCAGTGCCAGTTCGATGTAGGACTGCTGGGAGAGTACCACGCAGACTTTCGCGCGCAGCTTTTCCTGTATAATGCTTGTGAGGGAAAGGTTGAAGGGGTTTGAAAGCGCCACGACAAAGTAGCCGCCCACAGTCCCTATTGGCAGCACGTTGTTCTGCGCGCAAAACTCCTTGTCCAATTGGGCGAAAGCCTTGTCGCCGGGGATGAAGTTGGCGGCGTTGAACGGCTTGAGGCGGAAGGCGCGCGCTTTCGCGAGGAGCAGTGAGAATGGGCTGATTTTGTAGTCCCGCAGGAGCGTCTCTTCCAGCGCCTCCCCGCTGAGCTCGTCCGGGGATTGCTTGAGAGCCTCCACCTGCGCCAAGCTCAGGCGGTTCAGCTGCTTGAGTTCTGAAATGATCGCGGTCTGTATTCTGGCAAGGGCCATACGGTCTATAACGGCCCATTTTGCCGCTGATAAAAGAGATATTATCTGCGGGAACTCTTCTTGGCTGCCAAGTAATGCGCGATAACAAACGCGGAAAGGCCCAAAAGCAGCCAGGAAGAGAGCAATAGAGTCGGACCACTGCCCACACGGATGTCTTGTACGACGGGTATCTTTCGTCCTCCAGCGATGTACGCGCCTGGCATCGGCCTGCACGAATCATCTATGATGTGCGTGTTCAGGGGGCTGTGTCTATAGAGCGCGTAGGCTGAATAGAACAGGCAGAATACTGCCAGCGCGACAACGGTGCGGCGAAAGATTTTATCGAGCATGGGGGATCTCTTTTTCATGGATGGCATGGGAGGGATAACGGACGATATGGGGTTTTACCTTAGAGCTTGTCAGCTATCCGATGATTGTCCCCGACAAAAAAGCCGCCCGTTTTTGGGGCGGCTTTTTGTGAAAAGATGACTAGATCTTGATCGGCTTGAAGCCCCTCGTAGAGTCGGAGTTGTCGTCTTCGCGACGGACGTTGCGGCCCGGGCGTTCGGCCCTCACCTTGGCGGGGGCGGCTGAGGAATCCACCTCTGCCGAGACGACCTGGTTGCTGGCTACGTCGGTTTTCTCGACGCTGCGGAGAGCCTTCTCTTCCAGCCCCTTCTCGATGGCCTCGCGGATCTGCTGGCAAAGGAGTCGAACGCTCTTCAAGGCGTCGTCGTTGCCGGGGATGGCGTACAGGATGCCGGTCGGATCGGAGTTGGTGTCAACAATGCCCACAACCGGAATGCGCATGACCTTGGCTTCGGCCACGGCATTGCGCTCCTCATTGACATCCACGATGAAGATCGCCCCTGGCATCTGGACGAGCTCCAGAAGTCCTTCGAAATAGCGCGACTGGCGGGTCATCTCGCGGCGGATGGCCGCGGCTTCCTTGTTCGGAAGTTTGCTGAGGGAACCGTCGGCATCCATGGCCATGTGCTTCTTGTATTTCTTGAGGGAAGCGGAGATGGTCTGAAAATTGGTAAGGGTCCCGCCCACCCAACGGCAGACCGCGTAGGGCATATTGGTTGCCACAGCGATCTCTTTGACGACCTCCCGGGCCTCAACCTTGGTGCCGACGAGCAGCACTTTTTTGCCGTGGGCGACGATGTTGCGGATGAAGTCGCAGGATTTGTTCAGTTGCGAGAGTGTCTTTTCGAGATCAATGACCGATACCCCGTTGATGTGGTCGTAGACGAATTTCTGGGAACGCGGGTTGAATCTGCGTTTCTGGTGTCCGAGGTGGACGCCGGCGTCGTGGAGTTCCTGTAATGTGGTTGGCATATGCTTTGGCTAGCAGGAGCGGAAAAGTCCGCCCTTCATGGTAAAAGCCTCTGCTAGGGGGCTTTTGGGTTGGAGGTTTGTTTCTTTTCCCTCCAAAGCGGAGGGCTAAGAAGTAACAATTGTATGGCCGAAGAAGGTACAAAGGCAAGCAGTAAAGGTGGGGGGGCTAAAATATGAGGCAATTTATGATTGACTACAGCCCTTTTTCGGGGCAGAGTCAAACATTATGAATTTTTCGTTAGGCATTGATCTAGCTGAAAAGCTTCATGAAGCCCTGACAGACACACTGCCTGGGGATGTTGAGTTTGTAAGGACTGCCGCTTGGTGTGTACAGGCATGCCAGCAAAATGACGGGAGGATAACGGATGCGACTCTTTTGGCAGGCGTAAGTCAAAGTCCGCTTCGATATATGCCCCTTCGAACGCTACTTGGCAGCGAGATTTTTGTAAGAAGCTTTGCAAATTTTCTCGGAGGAGGCAGGACGGAAAGGGCGAAGACCCGAAATGCATTGGCAGAGCTTACCGTGCCGATATAGGATGCCAGCCCATTGTTGCAGTCGAAAGAATAGATTAATGATTGACGCATTCTCCGACGGCTACTACCGTAAGCGCAATCAGCAGAAAAGACCCCATGTTTTCCTCATCGCTATCGCACGATATGAGCTTCCAGCTGCGTAACGCGCTGGGAGACTACAGTCATCTTGACAGCAGAGTACTCAAGGCGGCGGCGTACTTTGCAGAGGCGTTCATGAATGGCTTCCATACCTTCATGGCAAGCCTGCGGCTAGGCCGCTCAAAGAGGGTCTTTGCGGCCTCCGGACTGATGGCAGAGGCAATCCACGCGTCCCCTTTGGGGCGCAGCCTGGGAAGTACGGGAATTATAGGAAGCAGCGATTTTATCAAAGCCGTCATAGGGTTTGTGCCCGACGGTGTGGGCGCGCAGGCCTGGGAGTTTTTGAATGTGGCAGCGAGTATGTAATGGGGGAGCGCCCACACTGCGTTAGGAATACGTATTCCTTTCCTTTATCGCCACCCATTGAAATAGGTGGCTACCGAGCGCTCCGCTACGCTTCGCGAAGTCCCTGACATACCCGCGCTTCGCTTAGGTATTAAGGGACTTGTCAGTGCGGTATCCGCCGCAGGGTGAGAGAATATCTTTGACTTTTCTGGCTCCATGTATTTTACTTGAGCCTTCTGTCGCGGGTGTAGTTCAGTGGTAGAACTTCTGCCTTCCACGCAGATAGCGTCGGTTCGATTCCGTCCACCCGCAGAGTTTTTGTATATCTATAATCTCACCAGGTTAGCCGCACTGGAGTTGTGGTAAGACAGGCAAGCAGGTAAAGCAAAGAAGATAAGGCGGGAGGGTATAGAACCAAAACGCTTATCTTAAATCAATCGTAACCACGCTGTTCTGGGAGCTGGCTAATAAACCTGGAGCAGCTTGCCCCATTGTTTTGGCGGAAACATCAAAGAACTGCGGTGTTTTTTTGAGATCCTCAAGGAGTCGCTCCACAAAGACTTTAGGAACCCCTTTGGTAAAATCACCGGTCTTATCCTTACTTGCACCTTTACCCATAGCCAGAACAAGGGCTCCATTGGCCTTTTCCTGAGAATCTATTTCTATTCGGTGGGTATCGCCGCCTTCCTGTTCGACAATGCGAACGGCTTTCCCTATAACTTCGGAGTAGGAAACTTTATCAACATAAGACTTGGCAGCCAAGAAAGCTATGACCGATTTTGGAGTCTTTTCAATATTCACTGAACGGGCAATGTCTCTGAGTTTTTCAGTAGTATCGAATCTCTGAAGATCGGTCATATTATTACCATATATCCCGGATTCTTCTAGTTTATACTTAAGCTCGTCGGTAGTAAGGTTTGCCTCCCACATTCTATCATTATACTTTGCAGCTTCCGCTGTTTTTTGTTCCGCGGCTTTCTGTTCCGCAGTCATCTCTACCTTGGGGGCTTCTCTTGCTGGGGTAGCGCCAGACCCCATCATGGATCTGACCAGTGGCACCAAAGGCAAGAGGCACGCCATGATAAGAGCCATGCGTTTGCCAGAAAGCATACCTGTATGGCGGGAGACCTTGCGTGTCGGCGCTTTTCTCTCTTCTAAAACTTCCCCTGATGTCAATACTTTCAGACCCGCCGTCTCGAATGCTTGCTCAAACTTTTTATTGCCAGCGCGCTGGGCATTGACAGCCAAGGCCGCGTATGCCTGACCCACGTCATTCTTGATTTCCGTCTCATGAGCCTGCCAATAAGTATGTGGCAACTTGTCCGCTACGGCATCCCAACCTTTTTGCATTTCAACTGCAACCGCCGAAAGATCGTCTTTGCCTATAGCTAGTCCCGTTTGCAGATGTCTTATAAGTTTTTCTCTATCGGGAAGATCCGGTTGTACCAGTACATCAAAAAAGGCATGCGCGATAGGCAGCAATCTTCCAGACTTATGTGCTTCCAGATATTCTTTTAGAATTTCAAAATTGTCCGCGTGTGGAAGCTCGGCACTGTAATCAATATGCGCTTCGCCAAAACGCTCGCGTAGTTTATTAAAGCGGGAGTTTTCCATACCTACAGTATAACACGGAACAAACCATAGTCTAATAAATGCCCTACCGACTTTTAGGTAAAAAATGGCGTGCATTGACAAAATTTTTACCCGCCTCTGCCAAAAGCTCCGATTGCCGCGCTCCAAACTGGTATGGCAAGCATCTTCGAAAATCTGATTTCCGCGTTTGACATCCCGTCATTTAGAGCTACAATCGCTTTGATACATGAGGGGCAGGGCGTTCACACAGCCGCCTCCGGGCGGCGGCAAGTTGAGCAGAGACACAGGCGCAGAATACTGCGCCTTTTTTGCGCCCATGCGGATTTTGGTCGGAACCCAGAACAGAAAGCACAACATATGATCACACACACCAATCAAAACAATCAAAAAAACGCGCGGCCACTTACTGTGGCCGCTTTTTATTACCGCGACCTCCTTATCCCATCCTTCCTCATCAGAGCCGACGCCGTGCCCGAATTCAACCGCTTCCTTGCCGAGCGGGGCACCTACGAGAAGCCGGATAGCTACCGCGCGCTGGTCTTGCAACTGGGCGCCTACTGGGCGGCCAACATGGATCTGGATCTGGCAGTAGGACGCCAGTTGACTCCCGCCTACGCTCTGGAGGTCTTCAACCACCGGATGGCAAGAATATACCGAAGGACTGTCCTGGACTGCTACCTGAGAATGCGCGATATAAGGGAACTTCACGACTGCTGTATCCAGAATGGCAGCCGGGATCTGGCCAGGGACGTCAATGAGTTTCTCATCCGGTTTTGGCACCGCGGGGATCTGTGGCACGAAGCCCTTCTAGCCCTTCTTGTCTCAACGCAAAACTAAACAAAGGGAACGCGCGACAGGACACGGAAGCTAACCCTTCGCGACGATCAGATACGAGCCCAAAATCATAAGGGCAATCCAAAACAACTTTTTCCGCAACTTGACCTCCCGAAGATCCTCCCGCCAGGAGTTGGGAAAGAAACGGGTCCCCATCCAGGCTGCCAGAATAACAAAAAGAGGACTCAGCCCCATGAGGGCCCTGACTATGCCAGCCGGAGCCAATGAGTAGGCCCAAAGTGCCAATCCCGAGGAAAGAAGAAACATGAGTTCATTGCAAAGAAACACCTTCCAGGAATTGAGTCCCATTTGTCTTTCGATGAGCACTTCTTTTCTAAAGCCTGGGACAATGACAAAGACAAGGAGATATGTCAGCCACGAACACAGTCCCTGCCAGAAGAGCGCGTTTATAAAATGCGTCTGCAGCACCACGTAGCGCGAGAGCACGGCGCCAAAAGCTGCGAGGAGTGATGAAAGCGCCACCAAAAGAAAGGCGCGGCTGATGTACACGTTGCCGATGCGAAAGGGTGGGCGCGTGAGCGCTCTGGGGTCCTTGAGACATAGAACGATGCCGGCGACGATGACCAGCGCGATGCCTGCGTAAGTGGAGGGATTGAAGAGTTCCCCAAGAAAAAGGAATCCCAGAATCACAGTAAAGACGCGACTCAAGCCGTAGAGCGCGTTGCAGATGGAGGTGTCCTCTAGTTTTATAGCCCGTACGTATATGTTGAGCGCGGCCATTTCCAAAGCTCCCAGAAGCCAGAAGAGGCCGAATTGCGTGAGAGTGGGGAACCCGACTTTCCCTGTGAACGGCAGCAGTAAATACAGCACGATTCCCGTCATACAGCTATAAAATGCCTGGGCGTTGGCCGATGAAAAACGCCTGTTCCCCAGGAAGGAATCAAAGAGGGACGACAAACTGTCGAAAAAAAGACTGCCCAATACGGATATTACCCACCACATACGGTACTGCTACGGCTCAAATCGCCCTTCTATAAAACCCTGGCAATTCTTCTTCAATCGCTTTTGGCACTAGCCCGGAGATACTTTCTCCACGTTTTAGAAGCTCCCTGATCCGAGAGGAGCTTACTGTCAGGATAGATTGGCGGGCAAAGCGGAGACGAAAGTCGGGCCGTTTCAACCGGGTGAGTGGAAGCTCGCCGCGTTTGAAGGCAAAAAAGGAGAGTGAGCGAATCAAAAAATCGGCGTCCCTCCAGTTGCGCAGATTTTCCAGCTGGTCCGCGCCCAGAATCCAAACGAACTCGGCGGACTGGAATCTCTCTTTTAGCAGACGGACGGTGTCTGCGGTATATATGGGACCCTTCCTCAAATCCATATCCAGGACGTCCAGACCTTTCTGGCCCAAAATGCTCTTCTTGATCCATGAAATCCGTTGGGCCGCCGGCGCGGGGTTATGCCGCTTTTGCGGACTGCGCGCGGACGGCAGAAAATAGACTTTGTCGAGGGAGGCCTCTTTGAGTGCGATGCGGGCCATCTGCAGGTGTCCCATATGCAGGGGATCGAAGGTTCCTCCTATAAGGCCAAGCCGCATGAAAGAATTCTAACGTCCGGCACCTCCTGGGTCGAGCGTGTTGACACCCCCAACGGTCTTCCGTAGATTGGCCCCATGCATCTCAATCTGGGCAGGGGATTCTGGCGGCTGTGGCTCTTTCTTGCGCTTGTTTGGGTCTCCGTCTGTTTTTATCAGGTGGAGTCGGCCCGCTATGAGGTCAGGAAGGCCCACGATCTGGAGCGATATTACACCAGGGAAGTCAGTCACGCCAGATTGCTGGCGGGACATGACGACATCATTACGCCTCTGGTCAGTCAGCATCTCAGGGAAGAGCTGGCTGCCAACAAAAAGGTGATCGAAGAAGAGACGGTCCGTGATCAAAGATTCACCTACCTGGCGTGGGTTGTACCCGCCATCGCTCTGGTCTTTGCACTTGGTATTCCCTGGGTGTGGGCCGGATTTACCAACTAATTCTTGGTGCTCTTGATGCTGGAGGGAGCGGCAGCCTTTGCCGCGGAAGAATCGGCGGCGGGCTTTACTTCTACGGACTTGGCAACCATGGTGTAGTATACCGTGACTTTGTCGCCAACCTTGACGGTGCCGAGAGTCTTGGCATCAGCGGAGATCTCCCATTTTTCGGTGCCTTTTTGGACGGTGATCGAAGAGGAGCCTACGGCAAGCACGGGGCCGGTCACCTGGTAGCTTTTGGCGGTGGCGGCACTGAGGGAAGAAGCGGCCACAAAGAGGACGCTCAGGGTGAGCAGGGTTGTAATTGTTTTCATAAGGTTGCCCGTATTTTCATCCCACTCATGCCCTTCTGTCAAGAGGGTGCGAATGTGGAATGGGATTGCCCGCTGCCGGGATTGGATCCAGTATGGCCCCAATGTCGCATCATACGATTGAAACGCTGACTCCAAACGACGAGGATGCCTTTATCTTTTGTTCCCGATTTATCGCACAACATTGGGATCAACCGCTCAAGCAGGCCCAGAATTTCATCCGCAGACTCGCCAAGTCACAGGCGGGTTCATTTTGTCTGGTGGCAAAAGAGGATGCCCGATGCGTCGGTATGATTGTCGTATACCCTGAAGACAAATCTCTGCATCCAACATACGGTCCCTGGATCAGCGCGCTGTACGTGGAGCCTTCCGCTCAAAGCCGTTATGTCGCCTTTCGACTGATGCGGAATGTCCTTCACTTGCTGCGGGCGCAGAACTTTCGCAGGGTTTATTTTGATTCCAGTCAGAGGCATCTTCAAGAGTGGTACTTGCGACTGGGATATACGTCCGTCGGCAAGGCTGATTGGCACGGTCGAGAAACCCTTATCTTTGCCGTCGATTTGTAGTTTATGGCATTCAGAGCGTTTACACTGTCGTTGCGTCGATGAACTCTTTGCCCTGAGAAAGCCGTGAGAGGTTTTCCAGCGTTACCTGCGCGATCTTGGAGAGCCCCTCATGCGTCAGGAATGCCTGATGAGAAGTGATGAGGACGTTGGGAAAGGTAAGGAGCCGCGAAAGCTCGTCGTCTTTGAGCACCTGCCCAGAGAGATCCTCATAGAAGACCCCCTCCTCCTCCTCATAAACATCCAAACCGACCCCGCCCAGTTTTCCGGATTTAAGCACCTCTATGAGGGCTTTGGTGTCCACAAGCTTGCCGCGGCTGGTATTGATAAGATACGCGCCCTGTTTCATGAGCGAGAAGGTCTTTTCGTTGAAGAGGTGGTGGGTCTGCGGGAGAAGCGGCAGGTGCATCGAGACTACGTCACTCTCCCTAAGCAGTCTCTCAAAGGCGCAATACTCTATGCCTGTTTCTTTGGCCCAGGCAGCATCCTCCACCGGGTCATAAGCCAATACCTTCATTCCAAGCCCGCGCAGAATCCTGGCCGCAATCTTTCCAATCTTGCCAGTGCCGACAATGCCGGCCGTCTTGCCGTGCAGGTCAAAGCCAATAAGCCCGTTTAGAGAAAAATTAAATTCACGCACGCGATTATACGCCTTGTGGATCTTCCGGTTGAGGGTCAGAAGCAGAGCCAGCGCGTGTTCCGCAATCGCATGGGTGGAGTAGGCTGGCACGCGCGTCACCGTGATGCCAAGCTCCCTGGCTGCTTTTAGATCGACATTATTGTACCCTGCGCACCTTAGCGCGATATGCCGGATGCCCTGTTTTTTAAGAGTCTGCAGGCACGCGGCGTTCACGTTGTCCGAGACAAAAACGCATACGGCATCGGCTTCGGCTGCGGTGCTGGCCGTGCCAGCGTTGAGTCGGCAGTCCAAGAAACGGATGCTGACTTCCGGAGAGGAAGCCGCTTCGAAGTACTTTTTATCGTAGGGTTTGGTATCGTAGAAGGCCAGGGTGATCATACGCGGAAGTAATACGTCCCAACTCCCATTTGTATTTAGGGGCTTAAAGCGCGTCCTTAAAGGGCCGTTTGTCCCTCCAAATACTCACTTCATGACCGCCTCTCTTCTCATCCATAAGTCCGCCACCAAAGCTCCCTACCAGTTGCCGCCGCATATGCTGGGAGGCAAAGCGGGACGCTTTTCCCCAAAGCTTGTGGGACACGCCACCTCCACCAATATAGACGCCATTTTGAGGGACATGGGAAGTTCTCCCGCGGGGTTGAGCGACAAGAAAGCCAGGCTGCGTTTGCACAAATACGGACCCAACGAAGTGACCCGCCAGAAGAAAAAGGGGATTCTTGCCCATCTGTGGGATAATTTTGTGAATCCGCTGGTCCTGCTCTTGACGGCGCTGGGCATTGTCTCCTGGGCCACTGACGACCACGCCGGAGCCACGGTCATCTTCAGCATGGTTGTGGTCGGAATAGTCATGCGATTCTATCAGGAAGTGCGCGCCGATCACGCGGCCGAGAAACTGCGCGCGATGATCAGCACCAAGGCCACCGTCATTCGCTCAGGCAAGACCAAAGACGTGCCGTTGAAAACCATCGTTCCCGGAGACATAGTGACCCTCTCGGCAGGAGACATGATTCCCGCAGACGTTGTTCTTGTATCCTCAAAAGACCTCTTCGTTACCCAGGCAGCGTTGACGGGAGAGTCCATGCCGGTTGAGAAACGCCACGATGTGACACCCAAGCCGGAACAATCGCCTCTCGAAATGGCGAACATCTGCTTCCTGGGATCGAACGTTGAGAGCGGATCGGGGACGGCTGTCGTCATCAATACCGGAGACAAAAGCTATTTCGGTTCCCTGGCCGTCACGATCACCTCCGAAAGAACGCTTACCAGCTTTGACAAGGGAGTCAATCATTTCACCTGGCTGATGATCCGCTTTATGCTGGTCATGGTGCCGGCGGTGTTTCTCATCAACGGGTTTCTGAAACACGACTGGATGCAGGCGTTCCTCTTTGCGGTGGCGGTGGCCGTCGGACTCACCCCTGAGATGCTTCCCATGATCGTCAACGTGAATCTGGCCAAAGGAGCTCAGGCGATGGCAAAAAAGAAGGTGATCGTCAAAAGGCTCAACTCAATTCAGAACTTTGGCGCCATGAATATCCTGTGCACCGACAAGACGGGGACCCTGACGCAGGGACGCGTTATTCTGGAAAAATTTCTGGATGCCCGTGGAAATCCGTCGGACAAGGTGTTGCATTACGGGTACCTGAACAGTTTCCATCATACAGGGCTGAAAAATCTTCTCGATGAGGCGATCCTGAAACATGAGGAATTGAAAGAACAGCATAAACCTGAAAGTCAGTATCGGAAGATTGATGAAATTCCCTTCGACTTTGTGCGCCGCAGAATGTCGGTGGTCCTATCCGACGAGACAACGCAGTCCAGGATATTGATCTGCAAAGGCGCGATTGACGAGATCCTGGCGATCTGCCCACAGGTGGATTATGAGGGCAAAGTCCTTCCCATTGACCCTGAGTTGGACAAGAAACGTCGTCAGTTGGCCTCGGAACTCAATGCCCAGGGGTTCCGCGTGGTGGCCATCGCCTACAAGACGCTCCCTGATACGCCTGATATATGCACTTACTCCGTCAAAGACGAGAATAATCTGACTCTTCTTGGATTTCTGGCTTTCCTCGATCCACCCAAAGAGAGCGCCAGGGAGGCGATCAAGAGGCTGCGGGATCTGAACGTGGAGGTCAAGGTGCTAACTGGCGACAACGACATCGTTGCCTCCTATATTTGCAAACAAGTCGGCATCTCTCCGGAAGGGTCCCTCACCGGACCTCAAATTGAAAAGATGACCGATACCGAACTGGCGGTGGCAGCCTCGAAGGCCTCGCTATTTGCCAGGCTTGCCCCAAAGCACAAGGAGCGTATCATTCGTGCGCTGCAAGCCAGCGCACACGTGGTTGGGTTCATGGGAGATGGCATCAATGACGCGCCCGCTCTCAAAGCCTCCGATGTCGGCATATCGGTTGACAGCGCAGTGGACATTGCCAAAGAGTCCTCCGATATCATCCTATTGGAGAACAGCCTTCTTATTCTGGAAGAAGGGGTCATCGAGGGACGCAAGGTTTTTGGCAATATCACCAAGTATATCAAAATGGCAGCCTCCTCGAACTTTGGAAACGTCTTCAGCGTGGTGGGATCGAGCGCCTTCCTGCCGTTTCTTCCCATGCTGCCGCTTCAAATACTGACCAACAATATGCTTTACGATTTCTCGCAAATCGCCATTCCCACCGACAAGGTGGATGAGGATTGGCTGAAAAAGCCGCGCAAGTGGGCCATCGATGGGCTGCAGAAGTTCATCCTCTTTATAGGTCCCATCAGCTCTATATTCGACTATGCGACCTTCGCGCTGATGATATGGGGATATGGGTGTTGGGTTGGAAAGATGTATAATCCGGCGCTCTTTCAGACCGGTTGGTTCATTGAAAGCCTCTTTACGCAGACCCTTATCATCCATGTGATCCGCACCAACAAAATCCCGTTCATCCAGAGCATAGCCAGTGGCGCGATGATCATTTCATCGCTTGCAGTGGTCGCGATAGGCTCGTGGCTGACAGTCTCGCCATGGGCCAAGACCCTGGGCTTTGTGCCGCTCCCGTGGAGCTTTTGGGGATTCCTGCTTCTAATGCTTTTGGGGTATTCAGCCCTTACGCAACTGGTGAAGGTGTGGTTTATCCGGAAGTTTGGCGAGGAGTAGCCGGCAGTTGCCATACGTTACTCCGGTCTAGTAGATGCCGTGCCTGGCTTGGCGGGCTTCCGCGGCATAAAAAGCGCGCAGCATCTCCCGTCCGGAAGAACTCAGCAACCATTTATGCAGACCCAAGTGAATTCCATTTTTGACGCGGTGATATGGACTCTGTCGGAAAAGCCTTTTTTCAGTGCTTTTTTGTATAGTGCGATGGTCAGGACATTGTAGTTCTCCATTGTACCGTCATCAAGAGGTGCTTTACGCTCCCGCATTTTCTCGACTTCCATTCCCAGAACGCCCACTGCGACGAGGAATCTATCATTGATGCAGCCTGGGTCGGCGATGGCGGCTTCCAGGAGTACTCTGAGGGCTCTGGCGAAAGTGTCCTCGTTGAGATCGAATCTCCAGTAGTCGTGGTGGATTTCGTGCATTTCCTCGAAGGCGTTGGCAAAGAGGTTTAGGGCCGCTCTGTGATCGGCAATGACGCTGCGATCATTGTGATTGTAATGCAGAAGGGAATTGGTTGTGTGCTCCAGCCTGCTCTTGGCGCTTTCCACGGCCTCGTTCCTTTGCAAGTCTGCTTCCATTTGTGCGGCGAGGGTACTGCGGGAATATCCCCGTACGGAAAGCAAATCCACTGCCTGCGTCATCTGTTGGCGCATGAAAGCCGTTGATCTGGACTCTTCGTTTGCCTTCCGGGGGTGGAGCGTTTCGTTTGTCGGACTGCCGGGGGATTCAATCATACCAAAAGAAAACATATTATAGGCTAATAAATGTCTTATTTGCAATATTGAAAGAGGGTCCTATATAACTCTCATTGCGCTTGGGCGGTTTCCATCCATTCGATAGGCAGAAAAACGGCTTACTGATTCTTAAAGACGGTATAGTAAATGCCAGCGGGGCTTGGAAAATATGAATAGACAATCTTCCAATAGTTGTTCCCATCATAGCTGTACAGCGTCTGTTGTGCGTTTACGGCCAGGGTGGTAGGCTCTATGACGATGGGAGAGGGGGACATCGTATAGGATTCCCCCATCTGAAGCGTGCTGCCGTTGGCGACGTCAGTCCCCGTTGTGGGTAATATTCCTCCAGTCACAGGGCTGCCCCAGGAGACATTCGTCACAACATTGCTTGGGAATACATGAAAGGCTCCTCCGTCGAAAGAGTATATATAGCCGCCTGCAGTGATGGCGTTGGCCGCGTTGGGTGTTCCTGCTAAACCGGCCAGAGCTGTGGTCAGGCTATCAGGTGCCGACACTCGGATGTTTTGTGAAGTACCGCCATCGGAAAGTCCGGCGTAACCATCGTGTGCGGAAATGGACGTGGCGGGAGTACCGCCAGCGCTCGTCAGCACGGAGAGCAAATCGGCGTTCGTGGGTATGCCGTTGCCACCTGTCACGGAGCCCCCACCGGATTTCCAATCGGAGTACGCGTTATTGAGCTGGTCAGACATGGCAGTTGATGTGGTGATCTGCGCCTGAGTCTGCATATTGGAGAGTACGGGCACCAAGATTGTGCAGACGATGGCAATTATGCAAAGAGCTACCAGCAATTCGATAAGGGAAAAACCCTTGTCAGAAGTGGGGACTCTCATGGCATGGGCGTTATACATCGTAGACGCAGTATAACACCGAAACTGGGAGATCGAGGCGCATCATGGATATAAACACAGTTTTACGCTGTTTTTTATGTTTTTTTTACACACCTCCGGTAGAGGGTCCCTATTCTAGGGAGCTGCTTGGGGCGTTTTCTTCTGCCGCAGGAGTGGCTCCCTTGACTGTCTTGGGCTTCTTCGGGCGCGGTGGGAACTTCCAGCCAAGCAGCCCGCCCTTTTTCAAGTAGAGAATGGCGGTGAACTTCTTCCCGGTCTTGCGCGAGACAAAGTTGTACATGGGATCGGTCTCGCGTTTTTCGCCCAAGAGTTTCTTGACCTGTTCCACGGAGATCTCCTGGCCCAAAAGCAACTTGGATAGCTTGAATCCGCATTTGGATTTTTCGCCCTTGGAACCAGTCACCGAGTTCGAACAGGCGTACCCGGCCTGGTGTGCGTATACCTCGCCTTTGAGTTCCTCTCCACAGGCGGGGCACTGTCCGATCTTCTCGCCCTTGAGAAGCTCTTCGGCGCTCACCGTTGGACGGGACTGACCATCGAAGTCGAAAGCCAATTTGTGCTCGGCGTCAATCTTGATTTTGGCGTTGAACTTCCTCTTGAAGCGCGAAATGAAGCCTTCCAGGGGTCCCACCACTCCCTTGGAGAGCAGTTCCGAGATCTCCTCCACGGAGAAACGCCTGCCCGAAAATACCTTCCAGATCTTGATTTTGCCGTCCTGGCTCTCGAAAAAGCGGGTCTTTTCGAGAATAGGTTTGCCGTCAGTGGGGCTGATAATCGATGTCGGCGTGGCCTCTTCTTTGGCCTCCTCGAAGCTGCGCGCGCTTTCGACGAGGGCTTTTGTCTGCTCGACGATGCCCTTCATAAACTCCTCACGCCCGAGTTTTTTCTCCTCGATCTGGCGGAGTCTAAACTCCCACTCGCCGGTCAGGTCGGGACGGGTTAGCGCGTCGGCTCCCAGCACCTTCAGGAACTCAAAGAGTCCCTCGGCTTTCGGGGTGGGAATCAGTTCGCGGCGTTCGCGGACAATGTAGCCGGTGTTGATGATATGTTCTATAATAGAAGCGCGCGTGGCGGGAGTTCCAAGACCCCGCTCTTTCATCGCATCGGCCAGCTCCTCGTCCTCGACCAGTTTCCCCGCGCTTTCCATTGCGCTCAAAAGCGTAGCTTCGGTGTAGCGCGCGGGTGGTTTGGTGGCCTCGGCCTTGAGAGTAGCCTCTTTGAGCACGGCGCTGTTCCCATCCTCGGGAGTCAAGGCTGCAAGCGGTTCGCTGTCCAGGCTGCTTCGGCCCATCACCTCCATCCAGCCGGGGAAGACAAGCACTTTGCCTTCGGTTTTGAACGTTATTTCACGTCCGCCAATGTTTTGAGGATCCGTGGCTGGAGCCCTTGTGATACGCGTGGTATTGTCTATCTGCGCGGGGGGAAAGAAGATTGCCACGAACCTTCTGCAGACAGCGTCGTAGACCCTGGCTTCCTCAGGAGAGAGGGACTTTGGTGTAACTCCGGTCGGAATGATGGCGAAGTGATCGGAGACTCCGGCATTGTTGAAGATCCTCTTGTTGGGATGCACCCACTTATTGGCCAAAACCTTTTTGGCGTGGGGCTCCAGTTCTCCTTCGAGCTTGCCCAGCGTGGAGATGACGGTCCCGATGTAGTCCTCAGGAAGGACAGTCGCATCGGTTCTGGGGTAGGTAAGAACTTTGTGCCTTTCGTAGAGGGACTGCGCGAAGCGCAGCGTGGTGCTGGCCGAGAACCCGTAGCGGGAGTTCATTTCGCGCTGGAGAGTGGTCAGATCAAAGAGCTTGGGGGAGGACTGTTCGCTTCGCTTGACCGTTTCGGCGACCTGCCAGTCGCCTTCGCGCAGGGCTTCGACGGACTCTATCAGCTTTTTGGCTTCAATTTCATCCCAGATTCTGTCGGATTTATCTTCGGGGCGTTGATCGCTGGCTCTGAAATTTTCTTTTTGGTATACGCCTTCGTATGTCCCGTTTTTGATTTCGAATTTAGCCGTGATCCTCCAGTAGGGGACCGGCTTGAAATTGCGGATGGCCAGTTCCCGTTCGATCACCATGACAAGTGTCGGCGTTTGTACGCGTCCCACGCTGGCCAGCTCCTTGACGCGGCTGCCATACAGTCGGCTTGTGATGGCGCGCGTGCCGTTGATGCCGATCAACCAGTCGGCTTCAGATCGGCTTCGCGCGCTTTCCTGCAGGGGAGCCATCTCTGTGGAGGAGCGCAGCCTCGCAAAGGCGTCGCGGATGGAGTCTGTCGTCATCGACTGCATCCAGAGACGCCGGAAAGGTTTTTTGCACTCGGCAAGCTCGTAAATATATGAAAAGATCAGTTCGCCTTCCCGTCCCGCGTCGCAGGCGTTGATGAGGCTTTCGATATCCTTCCTCTTCATCAGCTTCTTGATGAGGTTGAATTGTTTTTCAGTCCGCTCGCTGGGCTTGAGCCCGAACTTCTCCGGCAGGACCGGCAGGTTTGTCAGGCTCCAGTGACCCCATTTCTTGTCGTAATCCTGGGGCATATAGAGCTCCACCAGGTGGCCGATGGCGGAGGTAATGACATAGTTGTCGTTTTCGAAGAAGTCGTCTTTTTTGGGGACTTTGGGGGAGAGCGCGGCGGCAATGTCTTTGGCGACGGAGGGTTTTTCGGCGATGATGAGTGTTTTCATGTTTATCTTGCGTTTGACTCGTTTCTTTTGGCAAAATTCGCGCCGCCAAAAACGAGGATAGCCCCTAAGGTCTGCCGCGCGCCCAGCGTTGTGAAGTTTTATAAAGAGTGAAACTCTATTCTAGCGCTGAAGGGGAGGGGTGTCGAGAAGAAAGCTATGAGCCTGAACCTCCGGTTGAAACAACCGCCACAAAGCGACCGCGCAGTTCGTCTTCGATGAACGCCCTGATCGCAGGGTCAATCTCCTGGAGCGCGGCCTCAATCTTGTCCTGCCGTGTCACTTGAATGGGAGAGCGCGGGGCGGTAGGGGTGGCGGTGCCATCGGACGCCATGAGCGGCACAAGGGGCGGGATTTCCGGTGGCTGAGGGCAGACCGCGTCGATCTCCATAGAGAGATCGGGTATCTCTTCGGAGGGCTCCGCGGCCGAAACATTTGAGAGCAGAACCTGCGCTGAAGGAGAGACGGTCGGATGGGGCTTGCCGGGAAGTGGAACAGTCCGGACGGATAAAGAGAGAGAGCCGATATCCGCTAGAGTGGGTCTTTTTGAGGCCATATTAATTCTTCTTGGCCTCCATCTCCTCCAGACTCTCTATGATCGCGTCAATCGAACGCAGACTGGGAGCTTCCGCTGCCTTGAGCATGGCGGCTTCAAACATCACTTCCGTGGAGGCTCCGAATCTGATGGAGCCTTCCGAGTCCAGAAGGACTTCCCAGATGCGCTGCAGAGCATCACGTTTGAGCGGGGCGCCCAACTTGTCGGAGGAGCCGTGCTGCGCCGCGTCCAGAAGCGCCTCACGCGCCAGAGCGCTGACGCGCTGCCAGACACGGTACAAATCCCGATTGCTTGCCTTCAGCGCCTGGATCTGCGAAACAAGGCCAGCATAGTCGGCTTCGGCGATCGCTTTCGCCAGGGCGGTAAGTTCTCCCTGCCCGATGAGTCCATAGACCTCGCGCAGACCCTCCTCAGTTACCGACTTGCCCTGATAGGCGATCAGCTGATCGAGTATTGACTGCGCATCGCGCATTCCCCCTCCGGCGAGCATCGCTATGCCCGTGTAGGCGGCCTCTTCCACCTTTACACCCTCGGAAGAGGCTATCTCCTTGAGCTTACCGATGAGTGCGGCATCGCAGATGGGTTTAAATTCCAGACGCTGACAGCGGGAGTTGATCGTGGCGGGAACCTTTTGCGCCTCCGTTGTGGCAAAGATAAATTTGACGTGTTTGGGCGGCTCCTCGAGGGTCTTTAGGAGCGCATTGAAGGCCTGTATCGTAAGCATATGGACTTCGTCGATGATGTAAATTTTGAAGTTGCCGTTGACCGGCGCGTATTGCGCCTCCTCGCGCAGCGCGCGGATCTGTTCGACAGAGTTATTCGAAGCCCCGTCGATCTCGATAACGTCCATGTTCGAACCCTCGGCGATCGATTTGCAGACGGGGCTATCCGGATCAAAGTTTGCCTTGGGGCCGCCCTCGCAGTTGAGCGCCATGGCAAGAATGCGCGCTGTCGTCGTCTTGCCTGTGCCGCGCGGACCAATGAACAGGTACGCGTGTGCAATGCGACCCGACGAAATGGCGTTGATGAGGGTTTTGACGATCGACTCCTGTCCAACGAGTTCGGAAAAGCGTCTGGGGCGCCAGCGAAGGGCTATGACTTGGTAGGACATCTTCTTAGAAAGAGGATGTTACTACCTCTCCCCGTGCCTTCCAATACTTTTTTGAGAAAATTACCGCTTTTTTCTCGTCAAACCCCTTGCAAGTGTAGATGACTGCCGAGAAGAACTTTACTTTGCTCCATACATAGCAGGAGATACCGCTATCGATGAGCGGAACAAAAGCGTCAAAACCGGAGTTTTCTTCGCGCCCCATTCCTGAAACCGGGGCAAAAACAATCGGCTCGCCATATGTACGCAGATCCAAATGAGTAGCCAGTCCCAGCAGATAGTCAGATACGAATCGCTCATCCGGACTGGCCTCATAATAAAACTCCACCAGAAGTCTTTGACGGAAGATATCGGAGGCGATGCTTTTCAATGTATTTACTTCCCTGCCGGCAACTCGCCGAAGTACCGCTTGGCCACTGAGGTTGCAAAGGCCCAGACGAAGACGGCGCTGTATATCACGTTAACCTCAAGAAGCGGGTTCGTCTTCTCCAGAAGGAGGCTTAAGTATACCATGATCAAGAGCCATCCAAAATAAACTATAAGGCGCCTGACGGAAGCAATCTTCTGGAGAACGCCCAGGAGAATGAAAAAGTTGAAGAACATCCATGAAAGGTGAAAGGAGAACTGCCAGCCCTTGATATGGTAATAGCAAACGCCAACGAGTGTCAGAAGAATACCGATAACGTCCAGCCAGAGCAGACTCTTGAGCAACACTGGCAGTGCTTTATAGTTTTTGAAGTAGGTTTCCATAGCCGCTATGGGATGTCTACGAGGTCTTCCACGCAAACGCAAGCTCGAAAACCGCCAGGGACACTAAGCAAGACAGCTCAAGGGTACTGCTGCTTCCTTCCGGACCTGACAGGGTTGGCTCTCACAATCCCCCTAGGCCCCGACGGCGAGCGTAATTCTCTCTCGGATGGGGGAACCTGGCAAGAAGTTTCTGGCCCGGATTGACATCGGCTCACCTTCATTTAGAATATGGTTCACTCTCAATGGACTACCACCCACAGTATGGCGTATTCCCTCCGGAAACGGGGATGTCGATTACCAATGTATCTGTCGTGCCTTCCGTGCGTCCTCAAACCGACTTGGCCAGAGCCTTTTCCCTTCATAATCTGCCTTCCGTGTATTTGCCTGATCCGGTATTTGGGCTCATGCACCTGCCGAGGTTCCTAAAGAAGATACGCCACCATCTGGATGGGACGCTTCCGGCATCGTACCAAAAAAATTTTACAAAAGGGTTTGACGGGTTGTTGTGCCTGCATCTGGGTCTGGAGCCCGGCGAGATCATCGAGATAGTGGAGGGCAGCTCTGATGAGGCCGATGTGTATAAAAAACTTCGTCTATGCGTTCCCGAGGATGTAAAGGCCAACGAGTGGAACCGCATGATAACGCAGATGGGACTCAAGGGCGAGCGCAGGCAGCAACTTGAGGAGATGAAGGCCCGCATGGGATTGTCCCATCGGACTGATATCCTGACATTTGCGGATCTCATCGAGTACGAAGAGGGGCGGATCGGATAAAGCGGGCAACGTGCCGGCTAATCTTCCGAAATGGATGCTGTCGAGAGGAGCTTTATTTCTCCAGCGCCGTTCGTAGAGCCTCCACGCACCTCCTGTTCTGGGATGCCCTGCCGATCGAGATGCGCAGCCACTCGGGCAATCCGTAGCCTCTCATGGGGCGCGTAATAACGCCGTGCCTTTGAAGCGCCTCGAATATTCCCTGTCCGTCGCCGACTTTTGCCAGGATGAAGTTGGCGCAGGAGGGTATGAACTCGATTCCCATCTCCTTGAAATGTCTGACGAAGAATCGCAGGCCTGTAGCGTTGTTTTTGCGGGTCCTCTGAAGGTGCTTTTCGTCGTCAAGCGCGGCGAGCGCCCCAGTCTGCGCGGGGGTGGTCAGGTTGAACGGTTGGCGGATCTTTTCGAGAGCGGCCGCCATCTCCCGTGAGGTGAGAGCGTAACCGACGCGCAGTCCGGCAAGCCCGTAGATCTTCGAAAAAGTCCGCAGAATCACCAGGTTTTTTCTGCCAGCGCGGATCATTGGCACCAGGTCAACTGGATCCTGCAAAAACTCAATGTACGCCTCGTCCATCGCAATCACGACATCCTCCGGAACGCTGCGGATGAACTCCAAAAGCTCATCGTTGGAAACGCGCGTGCCGGTCGGATTGTTCGGATTGGCCACAAAGACGATCGTTGTCCGCGGCGTGATGGCTGCTCTCATCGCGCTCAGGTCGTGTCCAAAATTCATCGCCTTCACCTCTACGAACTCCGCGCCGAAAAGCCTGGTGACAATCGGGTATACCGCAAAGCAATACTGAGAGGCGACCGCCTGCGCCCCTGGACGCAAAAGCGCGTGCCCCAGAAGCTCCAAAAGCTCGTTCGAGCCGCTCCCCAGAACGAGATTGCATACCTCCACGCCCAGCTTTTGGGCGATCCCTTGTTTGAGGTGGAAGGAGGAGCCGTCGGGGTAAAGATGCAGGTTGCGCAAACATTTGCGCACGGCGCGCACCGCCTGGAGCGAAGGTCCAAGCGGATTCTCATTTGAGGCCAGTTTTACGATGTCGTCCGCGGGCAGACCCAGTTCACGCGCCACCTCATCTATGGGGCGTCCCGGCAGATAGACCGGAAGGTTCTCGAGGTGGGTGTTGAGTTTCATTCGGAGCAGTCTAAACAATAAAGTGGGGATTCTCAAGTTATTAGACCGCATCAGTGGATCCGGGTGGGCGCGGCGCGGTTGTACCTATTGATTATGAGAATAAACGAATCACTTGGTGTCATGGAAACCCTATTTTTCCCTTCATAAATCTCTAATATATCAATAGTTCTGACATTAGATATGTTAATGACTCCAATATCAGTATTATCTGTATTGACAATCTCCGCGAATAAGTGGTGATATCATGGCGCGTATGTACATGGATTCCTCGCAGCCATCATCAGAGAAGAACGAAGCACCTCTACATCGCGCCAAGATGTCCGTTTCAGCTCGGCTTGGCAGAGGTCTCAAGGGAATCTTGGGAGCAGCCATGGTGCTTGGAGCTGGCGCTGCCATTCCTGCTGCCACTGCTCAAGAGGTGACACTTGAGGATACCAACGCCGCGACTTCCTCGGTAACACTTGAAGCTGACGGTTCCACGTTACCTACGGTGGTGTATGCTTCTACGAATACGACGGGCTTTAGTATTGACATTGCGAATGTGACCACGACCAACAACATTTCCTATGGTGCCTACGGGTATCCGCAGGGCGGTGGAAATGTCTTGACTGGTGGAACGCCTTTTGGTGGAACCAACTTTTTGCTGGGTGGCGGCGTGCCCGGAGAGACATATACCAATGTGGTCTATCAGTACAATGGCGCAGCCAGTACGATCACTTATCTTGCCACAAACATCGCAACGACCTTAGCCGACGCTTTGCCACCCACGGTGGCGACTCCGACTGCCACCAATTCGACGGGTACCACGACCAGCATTGGCTTCAATTTTAGTCCATCCCCGGGATCAAGCTTTTATGTGCAATCGATAGCCACTCCACAGGGCGGCGGCACTCCCGTAACCAACGGCTCTCCCGCAAACCCGACCGGGATGTTGGTGGGTCCGCTTCAAGACAACAAGACCTATAGCATTGTCTTTAACTACTGGGATTCTGCCATCGGCGCATACACTGCTCCCTTCCAGACCAATGTTGTTACGACATCGGTTACCCTGCCGTCTATGGTGGTGACGCCGACTGCCACCAATTCGACGGGTACCACGACCAGCATTGGCTTCGATTTTAGTCCGTCCCCGGGATCAAGCTTCTCGGTGCAATCGATAGCCACTCCACAGGGCGGCGGCACTCCCGTAACCAACGGCTCTCCCGCAAACCCGACCGGGATGTTGGTGGGTCCGCTTCAAGACAACAAGACCTATAGCATTGTCTTTAACTACTGGGACTCTGCCATTGGCGCATATACCGCCCCCTTCCAGACCAATGTCGTTACGACCCTGTCTTCCCTGCCGTCCATGGTGGTGACGCCGACTG
>CAZIPW010000009.1:0-4153 GCA_964541675.1 uncultured Verrucomicrobiota bacterium | reverse complement strand
ACCAATGTCGTTACGACCCTGTCTTCCCTGCCGTCCATGGTGGTGACGCCGACTGCTACGAACGCGAACAGCGCCAGCTGGTCTTTCAGTCCGACTCCGGGTTCTGGCTACTCTGTGGTAACGGTGGCTACACCGACAGGTGGTGGTACTCCCGTAACCAACAGTACTCTGGCAAACCCAAGCAGTACAACGGCAACTCCGCTTCTGAGCGGTACGCCCTATAGCGTGGTCTTTAACTCTTCGAATCTTGTCACCGGTGCCATCATTCCCTTCTGGACGAATACGGTCACCACTTCCTTGCCTGGTACAGTGGCAACCCCGACTGCCACCAACACGACGAGTGTCAGTTATTCGCTGAGTCCGGCTCCAGGGACGAACTATGACGTGATAGTGGTGTCTACCCCGACGGCCGGTGGTACTTCCGTAACCAATACCAGCGCGGCGAATCCGAGCAGCATAACGGCAAGCCCGCTTCTGGGCGGCACGCCATATAAACAGGTCTTTTCCTATTCGAACCTTATTACCAAAGCCGTCAATTCCTTCCAGACGAATACGGTCACCACTTCCTTGCCTGGTACGGTGGCGACTCCGACTGCCACCAACACGACGAGTGTCAGTTATTCGCTGAGTCCGGCTCCAGGGACGAACTATGACGTGATAGTGGTGTCTACCCCGACGGCCGGTGGTACTTCCGTAACCAATACCAGCGCGGCGAATCCGAGCAGCATAACGGCAAGCCCGCTTTTAAGCAGCACAACCTATACCGAAGTCTTTAGCTATTCGAACCTTATCACCAAAGCCGTCAATTCCTTCCAGACGAATACGGTCACCACTTCTGCTGTTGTTGTTCCACCAGCTCCCTCGGTGACGATGGTTGCCACGAATGTCAATAGTCTGAGCTGTGATATCAACAATTCGCCTGGTACCAATTACTCCTTTGGGTGCGCCTCTTATCCACTTGGCGTAGGGCCTGTCGTGTCCAGTGGGTCTTCTGAGGGCGCCACCAACTTTGCCATACCCAACCTGCAGAGTGGAATGACCTACAGCAATGTATTCAACGAGTATAATTGGACAACGCAGGTGACCACTCCTATTGCTACCAACATTGTCGCCACTCTGGCATCCCCAGCCAACAGTTACGTTTTGGAATGGTCCCTTCCCTCTGATAGCAGCATTGCTAGCTTCAATGTCCTCTCGGGCTATACCAACAGCGCGTTGGGTCTTATCTGGACCTCCACAAATAACGTTGGCAGCAATGTGGCAACTGTCAACGTATCCACCACTACCGTACCCGGCGGGATGCCTTGCTTTACGGTACAATCTGTCAATACCAATGGCCTCGCATCTGGATTGGCAAATCCGGTAATCTTTTATCAAACCAACGGTGTGTTTCCTGATTATTATACAAATGGCATTTCTGTCTACCCGCCGTCGGAGGCAGCCATCGGCTCCATTGTTCCCAGCGGGCAGAATCTTCTGGTGACCGTTACCAATACTGCCTCCGAGCTCTTGCCTCCAAGTCTGATAAGTTCCCTCTACGAGTGTGATGTGTACAAGACCAACGGTACCCTGCTGGGCTCGACTGCCTTCGGGAGTGTCAATGGTGGTACTGTCACGGTCAGTTTCAATGCCAGCGCCTATGCCGGTACAACCCTGCCAATGGTTGTTATTGCGGCTGACGCGTTGGGAAACTTTAGCCAACCCATTTTTGATCCCTATCACACCGATGGTGGCTTTACCAATTACCTGGTGCCTTCTTCGGTGGCCAGCTCGATCATTGTTGCTTCCGTCACTCCAGCCAATGACCCGTCCGCTACAAACTCCAGTTCCGCTCTGGGCGCGCAGTCGGCTCCATATCTGGCGAATTTTCAAAATATTCCCGGATTGGTCACATTGGATTTTGTGGTGCCGCCCAGCACATCCAACAACTATGGCTCGGTTGGCTTGCAGGTTACTACCAATCTTAATGATGCCTCCTCTTGGTTGGGTGCCGGGCAGGTGCCATATAACCCGAATCAGGCCGCGTATTCCTTTACCTTAAATTCCTCCAATATGGCGGCCCAATTGTTCAATGCCAGCAATCTGCCTTCCCAGTTGTTCTTTAGGGGATTTGTTGCGCCGCAAACTGCCACGCCGTAAAGGCGAGGAAGCCGCTATTGGACCGGGATGGACTGTCCACAAGAGGCTATGATGGACGAACGGGGCTTTTTACCAAGACGGGTAAATTTAGTGCTTGCGTTGGTCTCCGTGATTACTTCATAATAACTGCTTTCATATCATGCCAACCATCAATCAGCTTGTCAGAAACCCGCGCCGCGCGCTCAAAACCAAATCCAAGACGCCCGCGCTGGGAGGTTCTCCCTTTAGGCGGGGCGTGTGCGTACAGGTGACTACCCGCACCCCCAAGAAGCCGAATTCAGCCGTCCGCAAAGTGGCGAAGGTGCGTCTCACCAACGGCTATGAGGTCATCGCCTATATTCCCGATGAGGGACATAATCTTCAGGAGCACTCCATCGTTATGATCCGCGGAGGACGCGTCAAGGACCTGCCGGGTGTGCGTTATCACATTGTCCGTGGTCGCCTCGACTGCGCCGGAGTTGAAAAGCGCCGCCGTTCCCGTTCCAAATATGGCGTCAAGCGCCCGAAGGCCGGAGCCAAACCAGCTGCCGCCGCCCCGGCAGCCCCCGCAACCCCAGCCGCGTGAGGAAATAATATGCCTATCCATTTTTCAAGAAATTCGAACGCCGCAAGTTTTAGGCTGGGGAGAACGGTGAAATGCATCACCGATGGGCGGTCTGTATTATTTAAATCTGCCATCCTGAAAGGATCCGGAGTTTCTGTCCCGGTGTTAGATCTGGAACGTAAATAGACAATACTTTAAAAATATGCCAAGAAGAAGAGCCGTTAAAAAACGCGAATTTGCGCCAGACGAGCGCTATAATAGCCCGCTCGTTACCCGCCTCACAAACACCATTATGGAGCGCGGCAAGAAGTCAATTGCCGTCAAAATCGTCACCGAGGCCTTTGCCATTGTCAGCGACAAACTCCAGAAGGGCGATCCCGTCGACTGCCTCACCGCCGCTCTCGAGAACTGCCGTCCCAAGCTGGAGGTCAAGAGCCGCCGCGTGGGGGGCGCCACCTATCAGGTGCCCGTTGAGATCACTTTCGAGCGTCAGCAGTCGTTGGGTATCCGCTGGCTTGTTGAGGCCGCCTATAACCGAAAAGGGCAGTCCATGGCTCCCGCTCTCGCGGCGGAAATCATCGATGCCTACAACAACACCGGTAATGTGGTCAAAAAGAAGGAAGACACCCACAAGATGGCGCAGGCCAACCGTGCCTTTGCCCACCTGAAGTGGTAATTTTGGGCTTTGTCTTGTCCTTTGGGCGTGGAACGTTGTTGGTACCGTAAAAACACCATCTAGTTCCGCATCCAAAATCCCTGCGTCAAAACCTCAAAATTGGGTGCTCGGTCGCACGGGGTGCGTATACGAAGCGTGAGGCTTTGTCCTTTACAATCTCAGGTTGGCTTGGCGTATCCCGTCTATTATGCCTGGGGAGGCGCTGGCGGTGTCTGGGAGGGCGGCGCGGGAGGATTCTGCGGGGAACCGGGTTCCACTGTGAATGTGGCTTCGCCAAAATAGTAGGGTCTTATCTGGAAGAGTATATAGGCTCCGATGAGTATGCCTACGACGCCCGGTATTGCGAAGAGAAGACAGCACACAACCACCCTGACCAGAAATGAATAGAACACCATGTTCCATCCATGCGGAGAGGGCTTGAAGAGGCCCGGCAGTGCAAGGAAGCTCAAGACAAGCGATATCGCAGCACCGGCACCAGAGATAATGCCATAATACCCCCAGATGGTGGCAGCTCCGCCATAGGCATATGGGTACGCGGCAGAAGGTCTTCCCAATAAGGCTCCTTGCCCTGCTAGGGAAAAGACTAATGGTACATAGGATAGCATTCCTATAATTACCAGGTATGGCGATATTTTGACGAGGAACTCCTTGAAAGCCACGGGTAGCTGGGGAGCTTTTTGTCCGAGGTACAGGTTGAGGGTATCGATGAGCTGTTTCATAAAAGGCGTATGGTACGCAGCATCAGTAGCATCCGGTAGGAACGGGCAACTGAGTTTATAAGTTACGTTGGAGTT
>CAZIPW010000008.1:0-66222 GCA_964541675.1 uncultured Verrucomicrobiota bacterium | reverse complement strand
GACTTTTATTCATCTAGGTGTCTATTATACACCCATTACCTAGGTCAGCCCCATATTCTTTCTAGAAGCCCCCTCCACAGATCATAGACCCCACGATTATGCTAAGACCACACGACTGGAGTTGGGGCGGACAATAGAACGCATATCCACCAACAACGAATTCAAACTTGGGCTCAAATTGAGCGTGGTCTTTGGTTGCCACAGGGATTTTCCGGGACTGGGCCCAATCCTGACTGATCTACGGGAAGAGGCCGGTAACCCGCCAATCTTTTACAGCCTCTACGACACGTGTGATGCTGCAATTGCAATGTGCGGGGGATAGTTAACCCCCTACGCCAAAGTTCCGTTGGGTAGGCGTGGCATCAGCCGATGTAACAGTCCCGTTTTTGCTCAATCAAGGCAGACCCCTTCTGTCATTGGAGTTCTTCCCGCCCAAAACAGAGGCCACCGCCAGGGATCTGCTCTTGTGCGCGGAAGAGATCTCCCTGCGGGTAAAACCTGATTTTGTGGCCATTACAGACGGCGCGGGCGGCTCTACACGCGAACTGACCTTTCTCTATAGTCAACTGCTCAGATCCCGTTTCGGATGGACTATCGTTCCCCACCTGACCTGCCTGGGCAGGGATCCGGAGGAGTTGATGGCTATAGCGGAAAGTTATGCAAGAATGGGAGTCCGCAGTATCATGGTGCTAAGAGGAGACAAAAGACCGGATGAAGACGCCCCCTCCGGCTCATTGAAACACGCCTATGAGCTCGTCAGCCTTATCAGAAGAGAGCTTCCCGATATGTGCGTAGGGGTGGCCGGTTACCCGGAAAAGCATCCCGAGGCGCCCACCCTGGAAGAAGACATCCGGCGGCTGAAGGAGAAGGTCGATTGCGGCGCTTCGTGGATTACCACGCAGCTCTTTTTCAAACCGGAACTGTACGAAAGCTTTCTGTCAAAATGCCGCCAGTCGGGCATCCGGATCCCGATCATTCCGGGGCTGCTGCCGGCCTTGAGTCTGGAACAGGCGCAGCGTTTTTGCCAGATAAGCCGGGCGACAATGCCGGATCATCTGACTGAGCTGATGAAACAGACATCTTCTGCCAGGCAGTGGGAGGCCGGAGTCGAATATCTGCTCTCGATAATTCCAGCGGTGCTAAAAGCCGGGGCACCCGGAATGCACCTGTATATTCTGAACCGCAGCCGAAGCCTGATAAGGCTGCTGGACAAGCTCAGTGAAACCGGAAAGTTCAAGACCCCCAAGAATTTCTGGTAAGAGTTATATGGGACAGTTAAGCTGCCCTTTGACATTCTGCGGTGTTAGCCGCTCCAACTAGTCCCGTAGGGACTTCGCGAAGCAGAGCGGAGCGCTCGGTAGCCACGTATTTCAATACGTGGTGACACCAGCCTCAAATTCCCGACAGGGCTTTCTTGACAGTCTCTATCAAGGTCTGGGCCGGACAGGGCTTGCTAAGAATGCTCTTGATCCCGACAGCAGCCGCCTCGTCTTTCTTGATTCTCTCATTGTAACCGGAAATCAGGATGACCGGCACCATCACCTTGACCGCACGCAACTTCTTGACCATCTCAATGCCGTTCATTTCCGGCATGGTCAGGTCGGTAATAATCAAATCGAAAGCCTGCGGGTTCTCTTCAAAGAGCTTCAGCGCCTGCCTGGGGTGATTGACGGCCTGCGCGTGGTAACCCATCTCCGAAAGCAGCTCCACTCCCACCGATGTGATGAGCGGCTCATCGTCAACCAGCAGGATCTTCTCTCCGCCAATGGAAGGGGCAGCCGCCCGCGAAGTATCATTGGACTCCGCCGTCAACTGTTTCTCGATGATCGGAAGGAATATCTCGAAAGTCGAACCAACGCCAACCCTGCTGTCAAAACGTATGTATCCGTTGTGCCTGAGCACGATTCCATGCACAATCGCCAGCCCCATGCCGGTTCCTTCCACTCCGGGAGTAGAAACGACAAATGGCTCAAAGACATGATTTTTGAGGCTCTCCTCTATGCCGCGGCCATTGTCGCGCACCCCTATCTTCACGCAGTGCACCGTACGGCCTTTTGACTGTGCCACGACCGACGGAAATTCCTGCCAGGTCTCTTCCGCCCATATATCCATCCTGGCGCTCTCGCGGCCTTCCATCGACTGCAGGGCATTGGTAAAGAGATTCAATAACATCTGATTGATCTCGTCCGAGGCGATCATTACCGCAGGCAGGGCGTCCGGTATGTTCACTTCAATCTGGACAGCCCGCGGAGTCGCAGCACGGATAAAATCAACGGCGTGTCTGAGCACCCCTGTTATATCAAGAGCTCTCTTTTGAGAGTCGCCTTTCTTGCTGAAAGCGGACATTTGAACGACAAAATCCTTTGCCTGTCCTGTCGCTTTCAGGATTTTCTGGACTCTGTCAGTCACTTTGGGACTGTCAGAACTCATCATTCCAAGTATCTCGGCGTGCCCCATGATGGCGGCCAGCATATTGTTGAAACGGTGCGCGATGCCCCCGATCAGGGTTCCAATCGACTCCAGACGGTGCATGGCCTGCATATGTCGGGCGATGGTCTGTTCCTTGGTGCGGTCAACTCCCATTCCGACAAAGGCGACCAGTTTCTTTTTCTCGTCAAAGACAGCACTCACGGAGCTCTGGAATTCCAGCAAATCACCGCTTTTGGTCTTCAGCTGCAGGACGCCGTGCCATCTCTCCCCGACCCTGACCAGATTAAGGGAGTGTTCAATCCATTCAGCGCCTTCCGGAATCTGCACGAAATCAAGGTCCTTGCCGACAACCTCCTCTTCACGGTACCCCATCTTCTCACAAAAAGCCGGATTGATGGAGAGCACTTTCCCCACCGGGCTGACAACAGCCACAACCTCGTGGGTCAAATTGACGACCTTTTCCAGTGTCAGGGCTCTCAAATCGGGCGCGACAACTCTTGGCGCCCCAAAGAGCCCCTGGAAAGGAGGACGTGTATTCATGACCGTATACTGCTACAGCTTCAGTACTTTGTAAAGCAATAAGGAACTGTTGGTAAACGAAATCTTGCGAACAGTCCCCCTAATGTTGTATAATACGCCAATGAAACTTACCCAGAAGGATTTCCTGAAAGGTGATCGCATCATAGAGATCAAAGAAACCACCGTCAAATTCACCTTTCAGCGCTTTTTCAGCCGCAACAGCTATGAGGTTCCCATAAAGAACCTGCGAAGGGAAACCAGCGAACAAACCAGACTGCCTGTCGGCACGCTGCTTGTGACAGTCGTCCTCGCGGTGATTGGAGTGGCACTTCTGGTTGGGGCTGTAGTACTGTTGCACTCCACCAGCGCATCTCCGGCTCCCCTGTTCTTGGGCGCTTTGGTGGCTTTGTGCCTGTCGACAGTCATGCTGAACAGGTTTTTCAAGTCGTGCATAGATTTTGTCATCTTTCACGATCAGGCCGGCAATCCGGCGATTTTCCTGTATCGAACCAATCCCAACGAGAAGGCCGTGGAGGATATCTGCAGTGAGATCAGGAAACGAATCGAAAATCCAACAGGGAGATCGGGAGTCTTTCAATAGAAGTTATAAAAGCCCTTGCCTTTGCGCCTTATTCCCGATAGTGAAATAAGAGTCGCATGCAAAAAACCATTGAATTTGACAGCGGAAAACAACTCTCCTCGCTCTACACCAGCGAAGAAAACCTCCACCTCATAGAAAAGCGCATTGGTGTCAAATTGACCGCCCGCGACAGCAAGCTCCTGATTGAGGGACACCCTGACGGCATCACGAATACCGAAAAGCTCTTCGCAGCCCTCAAGGTAGGAAAACATCAGGGCATGAGCTACAAGACGGCCGACATCAACTATACCTTGGATCTCCTTTGCACCGGACGGTTCCAGGAACTCAATGATCTTTTCCAGAAGCCGGCCATCATACAGACTCGCACAGGCACTCTCGTCGCCAAGACGATCAACCAGAAGCTCTACATTCAGACAATCAGAATGAACGACATCACCGTCTGTTTGGGACCGGCCGGTACGGGAAAGACCTATCTGGCTGTGGCGCTGGCGCTTGAGGCGCTCTCCAAAAACCAGATCAAGAAGATCATCCTCACGCGTCCCGCGGTGGAGGCGGGCGAGGCGCTCGGGTTCCTGCCCGGGGATCTGGAGGAGAAAATCCTCCCCTACCTGCGCCCGCTTTACGATGCGCTCGACGATTTTTCCGGGCACGACACGGTGGAACGCATGATGGAAAAGGGCATCATCGAGATCGCGCCTCTTGCCTACATGAGAGGCCGCACGCTCTCCGGCGCCTTTATTATTCTGGACGAGGCGCAGAACACCACGACCGAGCAGATGATGATGTTCCTGACGCGCCTGGGAGAGGGCAGCCGGATGGTTGTCACGGGGGATATCACCCAGATCGATCTGCCGCGCTCAAAGGCCAGCGGACTCAAGCAGGCCGCAGAGGTGCTGGACAAGATTCCGGGAGTGGCAATCTTCCGCTTTGAGGGGCATGATGTGGTCAGGCATCCGCTGGTGCAAAAGATCATCAATGCGTATGAGAAGTACAAGGAAACCCACAGCCTGAGATGATTTAACGTACATCTTTTGATGCGGTGTGCTTCCCGTCCCGGATGGGATGGTTCGACGAGTGGCATTTTAATGCTGGGCATGGGATCGTAAAACCCTTACAATCGTCGAATATGAGACTCGTTCTATCGGTTATGCTGGCGTTTGCCTGCGCGACACTCTCCGCCGCAGATTCCCGTCCTGTTTTCAAAATTGGAGCAGTCTTGCCTCTGACAGGAGACCTTGCCCCGAACGGCCAGGATATGCGCGATGGAATGATGCTGGCAATAGAGGACAATCCCAAGACACCCGTTGATTACAAACTCTGCCTTGAGGACAGCCAGTACGTGCCTCATGTGACTGTGGAAGCAACACTACGGCTTCTAACCCTGGAGAAGACGGATTGTCTCGTCTCGCTATGGAGCAACGCCGCCAATATTGTCTCTCCGGTGGCAGAAAGATATAAGACGCCGCATTTTAGTACCGCGTGGGATACCTCGGTGATGAATGGCCGAAAGTGGACTCTCTGTTATGGCCCCGGTATTGACAAATTTACGGAGGACTCCATCAAAATATTACGGGAAGCCGGATGCAAGAGGGTAGCCATTGCCGGGTGCGTTCATTCCATCAGTTCCAAGGTAATTCCTTACTCGAAAGAACTCTTGGCCAACAAGGATATCGCATTTGTCTCCGACCAGTTGGTAGATCCATCCGAACGCGATATGCGCGGATATATACTCAAACTCCGCGAGTCTCACCCCGACGGAATCTTCCAGCTCTTTGAGCCTCCCCAGGATGAGATCTTCAACCGTCAGTGTCATGAGCTGGGTTTTGCTCCAAAGACGGCAACCGGCTGGCTTGACTACTACACCGCTGAAGCCAGACGCTATATGAATGGCTGTTTGTATCCTTCCGACCTTTGGGCAGCCGAGAGCTTCCACGCGAAGTTCAGAAAGCGCTTTGCACACGACTTTGTAACTGATGCGCCTCACGGCTATGATGTGGCGACTATGATCATAAAAACAGTGGACGACTTTTACGCGAAGAACGCCCGTTTGCCGACCCACGAAGAGCTTTTGAAGGCTCTCAAGGCTCCCCGCGAACTGCCGGACTTGATGGCAGGCAAGGGCAGAATGCACGAGAACGGCTGGCTGGAGACGCCCTTTGTCATCCGCCGAATGGTCAATGGCAAAGCGGTGGATCTGTAGTAATCCCCCTTCTCAAAACCTGCTACAATACCCACACGTCATACCATGTTCGAAATTCTTTCCATATCTCCCGTGTCTCCTAAACATCTTGTCAGAACTGCTCTCATCCGGTAGCATGGCCCGTGTATGGCAACAGGCGTTGCAACAGCCGCAACCGCAGCCTCTAGCGGCGTGCGCATTGAAGAGCTACCCACAGCCCCCAGCGGTCCCCTGCCCCCGCCGATTGTCATCAACGATAAGACCCGCGGAAGGGTGCATCTGCTCTCAAAGCCCCGCGAGAATTTCCGGGCCCTCTTTGAAATGAAAACCGGCCAGTTGCGGGGCATGGCCTACCATGGAGTGGGGACGGTGATCTTCGACATACTTGAAGGCAGTTATGTTTTTATGAGCGCCAACGGCAAGCTCGACAGCCGCAAACTTACCGGCATCAGCATCAGGCAGATAAACGCCCCCGCACGCGTCGATATTCCCGCCGGCATCTGCCACGTTTTCCTTCCGCTCAGCGATGGCCTCATCTATGAGACTGCCAACGCGTCCACGGAAGAGTTCCTCAACAGCTACACCAAACTCCCCAAAGAACACGAACCCTATGTGGAGCAAATCCGCAAAGATATCGACAAGGGGAAATACAAGGCGCACAATAAACTATAAGATGGCCACTCTTCTTGTCACCAACGATGACGGCGCAAAAAGCCTCTTATGGAGCGGCCTGTGCGACGCCCTCGAAGCGGCAGGTCACGAGGTGTACGGGGTGGCTCCAGCCGAAAATCAGAGCTGGATCGGCTGCGCGCAGACAACGGGGCGGGAGCTTGCCGCGACTCCCCTCGGCAATAGGCGCTGGAGCGTTGACGGTACCCCTGCCGATTGCGTGGGAATCGCACCATATCTTGCCGCCAAACCCTTTGACGCCGTCATCAGCGGCATCAATCTGGGGGTCAACACCCGCCTGCCAATGGTCATCTCGTCTGGAACGGTCGGGGCGGCCACGGTTTCCTCCATGATGGGATACAAGGCCATCGCGTTCTCCTGGGCCTGTCCCAGGGAGTTGGCCATTTCGGCCAGGAAAGCCGACGGCATCCTGCCTGAGACGCATATGACCGCGCAGATCATGTTCAACCGCTGTGTTGAGCGTACACGGTCACTGCTAAAAGAAAACTACCTATATGGGCGAGTCTACAATATAAACTTTCCTGCCAAAGTCTCCGTCGAGACCCTCTGGAAAAAGCTCCCCATGTCTATCACAACACTCCTGCAAACCTTCGAGCGGCTGCCGAATGGGCGTTTCAAGCACTCTCCCAATTTCGAAAGACCCCTGAGTTCCGGTGAAACCGAATTTGGTGCCATTGGGAGTGGCAATATCACCGAAAGCATCATAGATTGGCCCAAGGCCGGAATCATGGGCGAACAACCTGTTCCCTAAAATCTGGTATCTTTCATGCTGCATAAAAGCCTATGAACTGGCTCATCAATCCCGTCAGCAAAAAGCTCTCCACGCTGGAGCTGCTCAAGTCGGTTTTGCCCGCCTCCGATCAATTGGTGGCCTCCTCCTTCACCTTCTATCCCGCCATCCTTGAAATTGTGCCGGAGTTTTACCAGACCGAGAAACATTACGAGACGCTCCCCGATGGCAGTAAGTCATCCGCCTACGGGCTCAGTACGCAGGACATCGAACGCGCCATCGCCAAACACGGGATCGACGTCATCTACCCGGTCCCCAGCCATCGCCCGCAACAGTTGATCTGGTGGCGGAAGTTCGCGATTGACCATCCAGAAATCCACCTTCCACTCTCCTCGCTGGAAACGCTCGAGATCTGTGCCGACAAGAAGCGTTCCTATGATTTTCTCTCGCGGAATGGTTTCCCCGTTGCGCCCTACGCTCTCGCCGACGCCAACGACTTTGGGACGCTCGAGGAGATTCTGGGGCCAGCTCCCTGGTTTGCCAAAGAGCGCTGCGGAGGTGGTTCGGTCAACACCCGTTGGGTCCATAACATCGGGGAGTTGCGCGCGCTACCCCAGGGCATGATCCTTCAGCAAAAGCTCTCCGGCAACGAGTACACCCTCAACTGTTACGTGGACCGCTCCGGCAAATGCCGCGCCGTTGTCCCCCATCAGCGCTGGGAGACAATCGACGGCGAGGTCAGCTATGGAATCACCGTCAAAAACCCCGTGCTCATGCAAATAGGCGCCCGTCTTGCCGAAGCTCTGCCGCTGGCCTACGGGCCGCTCAATTTCCAGGTGTTCCATGATCCCAGCAAAGGCCCCATCTCCGAGCAGACAATCTCCTTTACAGACCTCAATCCCCGCATCGGTGGCGGCTATCCGCTCTGCCACGCAGCCGGAGGCGAGTTCCTGCGCTACCTGGGACTTGAGGCACACGGAGAGCCCCTCCCCGCTTCGGCAGGTACGTGGGAAGAGGGAGTCATCATTGACCGCCGCGACGGAAACCTCAAAATTGTCCGGAAGGGATTCGCGGAAGCCGCCAAGTCCCATGCCATTCAGTAGGCCCAGCTCTATCCAAGAGTAATTAAGGGCGATGGTCTGGCAGGACTCTCGTTCGCATATTCCTGCCCCCAGTGGATAAACGAGAAAACGAGAGCTACAAGGATATTATTCTCTAAGCCTTCCAGTCCCACCATTGAAATAGTGGGCTGAGGTAGCGCTTACGCGCTGTGGCGGCGCTTTCCTCTCCCGATGAATCGCCCATTCGGCAGGCTCAGGGCCTTCGGGATCGCCGCGACGCTCAATGGCTTTCGGCAAGGACTAAATGCTCTCTGGCGTCACGGCGGGATCGAAGATCACGGATAGTGACGCAACCCCGAACAGGGTCGGGGGTACAGCCCATCCATTTCAATGGTGGGTATGAAAAACTTGGAGAGATAATAATATATTATCTGCCTATTGTCCATCCGTCCACCTTACTAGGGTTTGTGGACGGATGGATATTAGGCAAAAGATGAAAAATACACCTAACTCGTTGATTCCTATATACAAACGGAAGTAATCTCGCAACCTGCTGTATATCAAACTGTTATACGCGGATTTGCTCTCGTTTTCTCGTTCATACCCTATACATACAATAGTATGAACGAACAGTAGTGAGTTCGTTCCATACTATGATTGATTATAAGACTGACTGGCATTTCTTTAAGGCAATGGCTAGGAGACGACTCTCGTTCGACATATGGACTCTATATGCAATGAACGAGAAAACGAGATTCTCAAAGGCCGTTCGGTCGTTTATATCCTATAGGCACCGATACGCGAACGAAGGCAAACAAGCGGAGATCCCTACCTGATAAATGCGCTCACCCTCCTCCACAATCTCGGTTGCGTCACATCTGAGGCTGACATATGCCCCCCTTTATTGAGCGCCACAAGATTGAGCCCATGACGACGGCAGAACTCTTCACTCTGGCTGAACGGTATGCAACTATCATCCCTGGTGTGTACGACAAGCAGCTTGCGTGGGTCTATACCTGCCTTGATAAGCGCAGGGTTAAAGAACCTCCCGCTTTCCAATTTTTTCCAGTCTTTTGGAGCATACCTATAGGCGACTCCAAAAGCTCTCTCTATAATCCTTCTATCCTGTCTGAGGGCTTCCTGTCCCAGTGGTTCATCGATATCACAGCCCGGAGAGAGCGCCACTGCTTTCCTGACCTCCTTAAAGAGGGAGGCAAAGATGGCGGCAGTGCCCCCAAAGCTGCTGCCAAGAACTGTTATCTGCGGATCTTTAATTTGGAAGCGTTCATCGCCCCAGGCCTCTTTAAAGCCAGTTTTGAGCTCTTTTATCAGGAGAGCTATGTCTTTACTGGGAGGCTCTCTTAAAAAGCTCCCAGAACTCTCCCAGGTACCTCTATAACGCATATGAAAGGCCCAAAAGCCTCGTTGCGAAAAGAACTGTATCAGCTTCCTTTTAGCCGGCACGGTAGGCAGGCCATCGCAGAGGATAACAACCTTATTCGATCTTCTCTCAGGTGGAAGAAACTCCGCCACTATGCCGCTTTTGAAGCGCGCGCGAAGAATGTTCTTGTACTTCATAAAATTGTGGTAGCAGTATCCGCAACACAAGCCAGCCCCAGCGCCTCCAGAATATTCTCCGGGCCTTTGGCGGTAAGCTGGACGTCAAAAGGCGGTCTATTGGGGAGGCGTCCGTCAATGTAGCCCGCTGCCTCCAGAGCTTTCAGCGCCTTTGGCAGCTCTGTCTTTATCTCAGGAAAGAGCACCTCGGCATCCTTTCCGTAGTTCGCCTCTACTCTGGCTTTGTCCAGCATGACAATCGGCAATCCCATTTCTTTCAGGGCGAGCGTATTGGTCAGAAGCGTTGGATTGGTGGGTATTCCAATGATCGGGCAGCGGTTATGAAGCGCATAACGCGCGGCATTGCTGGCTGGCCCCATCACGCCGACGCTCACACTCCCCCACAGGGTGTTCATCTGCCCACGGGTCAAACGACTGTCTATCCACAAATAGTCATCAAAGCCATACAGTGCCTCTTGCAGGGAGGCCGTATATGGAGAGCTTTTGGAGGCAAAGAGAATCGGTACATAGCCCAGCCCCTTTATGGACCGGATCGCCTGTGCTGAGATGTTAAAGGGATCGGTGGAACCAAAATAGAAGAGGCAGCTCTTTCCGGCAGGCAGCGGTTCTTTGAGAGGCATCTTTTCAAAGAACTCCTGTGGAATAAGCGTATATTGCGCGCCATGAATGAGCTTGTTCCGGAAAGCTTTTACCCGATCGGTGAGGCCCAGCTCGATATTGATGATCTTGTCGGCCTCCTCAAATTCCAACGCGTCCATACCATCCACGATGGCAAAGGTACCTCCCAAGGCCTTGAGAGAAGCAATTGCCTCCGGACGCTTTCCTGCCTGGCGATAGTCGTCCATGATAACGGCTGCCACCTCTGAGAGTCCCGACAGCTCCCCCGTAGTGGCAAACAGTCCAACCGGAGCAATCCACTCGTCAAAAGAGCCGCGAACCCTTTCCGAAAGCTTCCCTGGTAAACTCTCTTCGGCTGCCCTCTGCGCCACAAGAACTGTACGGTAACCCATCCGTTTGGCGGCTGACGCGAGAGTGCACTCGCGCATCAGGCTCCCCGTGCCCATTCCGCGACCGTAGGAGACCGCAAAGACGACGGTTTTCATGGGAAAAGAGCCTACTGATTGGTATGGCGTCTTGGCAAGCCCGCACAACTTGAGCGAATCGCCCTACCTAGGCATTGGCGGCCGCAGTCCCCGCAAGCATCACACTCAGCTCTCCCGCTTTCGCCCTCAGCTCATCCATAGAACCGTTGTTTTCGATGATAATGTCGGCCCTGAGCCGCTTTTGGGAAGACGGGATCATATAGCGCTTGTTCTTCTCATAGTTGTCGGCAGACCTACCGCTTGCCACCCAGCGGGCTTTGGATAGCTCATCGGGAGCATCCACCAGCACGACTTTGTCGAAAAAGCCCTGGCGATTGTGCTCAAAAAGCATCGGATACTCCACCACCCAGTTGGCATTTGGCTCCGCAGAGAGCGTTTCCATCATCTCGGACTGGATGCGGCCTTGCACATAATCGTCCCAGTACTTTTTATATTCTGGGCTGGAAGAGTAACGATTGCGGTGCTCATCCCTGGTGGGGCGCACTCCTGCATGACATGAATGCGCCGCAAGATAGTCCTGTCCCGCGTCACTGAAAAAGACCTTGCGCACCAGCTCGTCCATGCTGACCGATTTCCATCCGAGCTTTTGGAGCTCCGTAAAGATCGTCGTCTTGCCGCAGGCCATGCCCCCCGTGAGCGCCACGCGAAGCCCTTTGCGTGTCTGCAAAGAAGTGGAGGCTTGAACCGTTGCGCTGTCGACTGTGACTGTCTGGGTTTTATTCCGACGCGTCATAAAGAATTCCCTTAAAACCTCTACCATACCACGCATCTCATCAAATGTCATCTGCGGATAAATGGCCAAAGTCAGACAGGTTTTGTAGTAGGCCTCAGTCCCTGGCAGCCCGCCGAACATCGCGCGCTGCGAGTGATAGGGCATATGGCTGAGCGGCTCGTGATTGACCTTGAGCGAGTATCCGTGTTCTTTGCAATAATCGATGCAGGCGTTGCGGGTCACCTCGTCGCTGAGGTGCACCAGATAAAGATGATAGGCGTGTCCCGTTCTACTGGGAACGGGAGTGACCCGGCCCAGGAACTCCGCTTTGGAGAACTCCCCGTCATAATAGGCGGCTATGCGCTCCCTTATCTGGCGGCGGGCGTCAAGCTTTTTTAGCTGGCTTGCGCCGAGGGCCGCCTGCATATCGGTCAGGCGATAGTGATAGCCCAACTCTATCTGCTCGCTGTACCAATAGGGATCTCCAGCCCTGCTAGGTCTGACAATGCCGTGACTTCTAAGGAGTCTCACCTTGTCGGCCTTCTGCGGATCATTGGTCACGTACGCGCCGCCCTCGCCCGTGCAGAGCTGCTTGACAGCATGGGTGCTCAAAATGGCCGAGCTTGTATGGGAGGCGCTCCCGCTGCGATAGGTTTCGCCATCCACCGTGTAGGTGCCGCCCAGAGACTGCGCTGCATCCTCTATCAGGGTGCAGTTATAACGCCTTGCAAGGGCTTCAAAGGCCGCCCAATCCATCGCCAGTCCCGCCAGCGAGACCGGAATGGCGATCTTCCTGGCCCAAAGCGGGGCGCGTTTGAGGGCCTCTTCCAGCGTCTGCGGTGTCATCTGCCCCGTCACGGGATCGACGTCAACAATGACGACATTCTTCACGCCGTTGTACCAAAAACAGTTGATGCTCGCCGAGAAAGTGATCGAGGGAACAAAACCCCATGTGTCGCTATCTGGATTTTCAGCGGCCACAGCCAGATGCAGCGCGGCCGTGCCGCTCGAAACGGCAACGGCATATCTGGCTCCCAAAAATTCCTGGAGGGCATTTTCGTACTTCCCAATTGCCGGTCCCTGGGTCAGATGGGTGCCTCTCATCACCTCCACCACGGCGGCAATGTCATCCTCCTCGATCCAGGGTTTTGAGAATCTGACCATTGTCTAGGCGCTTTTCGCGACAGACGCGGCAGGATGAGACTTGTGCATCTTCACGACGTCCCTCACGGTCTCCAGCCTGCGCGTGTTGTCCTCCTGTCGGCTCTTCTCGATGGCGCGCTGTGCTTCTTCCAGTTTTAGTTCCAGGGCGCGGCAGGCGTCATTCTCTTTGGATTGAATCCTATGAAGGATCTCCAGTGCCAACTGGCTTTGCGAGTCCACGCTGCCCTTGAGAGCAGTCAGCTCTTCGAGTATCGCCTGTTTGCGGCGTAATGCCTCCGCAAGGGCGGCATAGTTGTCCACCATGATGGCATGGATCTGACAGACAACGAGGTTCTCCAATCCCCTGAGGAGCGAGTAGTACTGCTGGTATAGGTCCATAACAAAATATTTTTAAGCATAGTTCGTACCAACCGGGCTGTCTTTGCGATTCTTTTTACTCGTTTTGAGGTACGTCTTGACACTTCTGATCTTGAAACGACAGTTTTTTAACTTGTCCAACCGCCCCTTTGTCTCAAGATATTTTTTCTCCAAAAGCTCTCTGGCTTGCCTCGAACGCTCGCGAATTCTCAAGAGCATTTTCGTTTCGGCGTTTCGATCCACCTGGGGCGCCAGGCATTGCAGAGCGTTCAGATGACGGAGCTTCTTTATCGAGAGAGCACGCAGGAGCGCCCAGTTATCGTGGGTAAGCGCCACAATATCATCTCCATAGAACTTTTCCAGTTCTACAAGAAGTACATGAAATTTCTCCTGCGGAAGCATCCCTGTTTGCAAGCAGGGCGCGTGCCAGACATATTGAGAACTTATGCGCTGGTATTCAGACTGCCGCCGATCTTGTTCTGCGAGTCTTCGGAGTCTGAGCTGTCCTCGGTATTTTTCTCCGCCGCGCCGTTCTCGTGGGAGGCCGCCTCCTTATTGGCAGCTTCGGCTGCCTCAGCAGAGTTCTTCTGGAGCATCTCATCCCAGGCATCACGGATCTCTTTCAGGAGCTTTTGCACGATCTTCATGGGAGTCGGATCTTTTTGGATGTTGGCATCCTGCAGCTGTTTGAGCATATAATCGTACAAATTGAACATTGTCTTGGAGAATTCGCCCCCCTTTTCCATGTCCAGCGCCGATTGGAGCTCCGCCACTATATTCTGCGCCTTGACAATACTGTTATGCACCGTTTCCATCCGCTGCTGGGTCGACTGGAGAGCAAATCCCTGCTCGGCGGCATTCATAAACCGCAGGGCTCCGTCAAACAGCATGAGAGTAATCTGCGCGGGGCTGGCGGTATTCAGAGAAGACCCGGTATAGGATTGAGTGAAGCGATTCTTATTCATGCGAACACAGCAAGTCTGCAGGACAATGGCAATTTTTAATCCCGGACATCATACTTCCGTACGCAAAGATCTTATAAAAGACGCCAGCTGGCTATCTGTGGGTGTCACGGGGGCGTCATTGGCCGAGCGCGAAGCAACCACATCCGGCCTGATGTCAGATTGCGACATGAGGTCTTGCACCATTTGTTTTAATCTGGTGGTATCCTGGCTGCTGACAGATTCCACAGACGCAGAGGATGTCTGACTGTCCTGGTCGGAAGAAGAGGTGGTTGAACTAATCAGAGGCGTCGTGTTAGCCCCGTAGGGACTCACCGAGGAAGACTGTGCGGCATTTATTTGCATAGTTGCATGGTAATTCGACCCGTTTTGTTAAAAATTAAGTAAAATTCCATAAAAATCAAAGCTTTTTTACAAATTTCTCCCATGAGGTGGGTTACAAAACTTTTACGAATACCTACCCAAGCAAATATCATGCCCAAGCTCTGCGAATGAAGAAATGGCAGGCATTAGCAGCAATACAAAACCCATCCTCTTGAAGGGTCAGTCGTCAATATCACCGCCAAAACGGGCTTTTATACGTCCTCGTGCTTGCGCTTCAGATAAAGCGAGAAAGCGGCCATCTTCTCCTTGCGGCGACGCACTTCACAGGGCTTCTCGTAATAGCGCTTGGTGCGCACGTCGCGGATAATATTCTCTCTCTCCAGCTTTCTTTTCATGCGGCGCAGGGCTCTATCGAGCGACTCGCCTTTGCGTAGTTTGATTTCCAATGCCATAAAGCTTACTATCATGACAAAACCCCGTCCATCGGTCAAGCGCGATTATTTCGCCCGGGCTATTCGCGCTTTCGGCGAAAACAAAAAACAAGAATTACTACCTGTAGATCATCAACTCGTAGCTCCCGGAAGCAAGCCCTTGAGCGGCTTTTTTTACAATGGCAGCCACAGCTCTACGACTTTCCACGGGCATTTCCGCTGGCCAGGAAGCAAAGACAAAGGCATCCGTAAGCGTTTTGACGCACCATATAGAGGACGGTAGCCCTCGCTCGGAAACCTCTGCCGGGATTTCGATCGGGGGCTTCGCTCCCAGCTGCAAAAAATAATGTCTGGAGGGAGACTCTATCTCGTGGGAAAACCAGGGTTGATCGAAGAGAAGCGCCGACTGCAGATCCACAGGGGCACTCACCATGTACAATGGAGCTCCGAACGTAACCGTGGGCGCTGGAAAGGGCAGCTTATGCTGCTGGGCGGCATCTGGGCGGCTTTCTGTTATGATTTGCGGCATCCACAGATCGTAACAGTTCTGCCAGGCAACGTAATTCAGGCCATAAGCGGCTGACACGCCATACAGCAAACACAGTCTCCATATACTGTGCGGGAAAAGTTGGAGAAAACGCCTGTTCATGGTCTGACGGTGAAATCCACCTCTTTGAACCCCAGTTGGGAAGCCTCCGTTATAAACGGCAGGATATCCTGCATGGAAACGGTGGAAGATGTCGCAATCATGAGGCTCTGCCTGTTCTTGATGTCCGAAAGCGCGTTTACAAGATCGGAGTATTTGTACAGGCGGTTCTGGTATATATAGCCATTGGACGTGTACAGAACAAAAGCCGAAGGAGGATTCTTGAGTGAAAAATGGGCCGTTACGCGCGGCAGATCGAGTGATATACCCGACGGGGCCATATAAGGCACAGTCCAGAAACACAGGAAGGCCACCATAACGGAGAAGATAGCCCACGCGCCCACGTTGGGTTGGGCCGAAGGCCTGGCCAGATAATCTTTAAAGTTGTAGGGATTGATTTGCATAACCAATGGTAAGGCGGCGCGGTGGCGGTGTACTACCTACGAACGCAGGAAGATAGAAACCACGAATTCAAGCAGGTATTATATTTTTTCAGCTTGAAAAGTAAAGCCGAGGTTTCTAGAGTCAGCGTCGTAGGAATAACAGCATATGAAAAAATCATTTATAGCGGTCAGTTTGTTAACCGCGGCCCTGCTTACCGGTTGCGAGAGCATGGGCCCCAACGCTGAGGAAGGTGCCGCCGTCGGCGGTCTCGGTGGAGCCGCCATTGGAGGCGCAATCGGCAGTCAGAATCACTTTGGCGCGGGAGGAGCCCTGATCGGCGCCGGAGTTGGAGCCCTTGCCGGAGCCGCGATCGGAGACGCCCAGGATCAAAAAAATGCCGAACGGGTCGCCTACGAGCGCCAGCAGGCAGCCGAGAGGGCCGAGGCTGAGAGAGCACAGGCCGAGGCCGAAAGAGCCAGGCTGATGAGCTATGGATATTCCGTGGATTCTCCTGAAGTCGTGGCAGCCCGACAAAGAGCGGAAGCGCTTGAGGCACAGGTGGCAGCTCTCAAAAAACAGCAGGAAGAGGCCGCTGAAAAGGCCCGCGAGATCGAGGCCTACCGCGAACGCGAGGCCAGGGCACAGCAGGAATTGCAACAGCTGCAAAGCCAGCAACAAGCCGCTCCGGTTCCCGCCAATTAATGTATTCCCATCCGATTTAGGCCTTCTTGGAGAAGATGTGATGGATGACAGCAACCCTTTGTTACCCGTGGGTCTCTACCAATCGCAGGGTCTTGCTGCCTTGCAGTTGTTCCAGCACCTCCGCCGCGGAATACGAGGTACGACCTGGCGCCAGGAAGCGGGCCACGTTGACGAGATCGTTTCCGGCAGTAATAAGCGGCAGCTCTGTCCAACCATCCACGCGGGTCTGAGCCAGTCCGATATTGGCCAGTAGCCCATTGCAGACGCATAGACGACCCTTGGTTTCTCCGATCCGCCCACCCTTGCGGACAAAATCCTCAATGGGCTCGGAAGGACACCGATAGCCGATCTGCCCGTCCGGTTTCCGGTAGGCATGACGAAGATAACCCAGGTCGCACAGACGCACACGTTTGCAGCTGCAGCAAGGATCAGAGAGCGTACCTGGCAGCTGAGCCACCTTAAATGGGAAGCCCGTCGGGGACGCCAGTGGATCGGTAAGCACACTAAGCTTTCCCTCTCGGCTTAATTGGATGACTTGCTGCTTGATGTCTTCACGGATACCGGATTCCTCACAGAACGCAAAGGCTGTCCCCACTTGAATGCCTGTCGCGCCCAACCGTATGGCTTCATCAAGTTTGCCGGGCTGGCCATACGAGCCAGCCAGCCAGAAAGGCAGTCCCAGCTCACGGATCTTCGCCAGATCTGGAACATCCCGCGGGCCATAGATGGGCTCGCCTTTCTCATTGAGCTGGAGGATTCCGCGGGGAGGAGCGTTGTGCCCCCCTGCCGTCTCCCCTTCGACAACAAAGCCATTCACCGCGCCACTGGACTTGCGGGCAAGAGTGATGGCCAGCGTGGCCGAACCGACAATACCGATGAACATGGGACGTTTCAACTTGGGCGCGGAAGTGCCGCAAAACTTCTCCGGGGAGAATTCAGAATGAAATTCCTCTCCCGGCAGGGCGTCGGTGACATCAATCTTCAACTTCACGGGTCTGCCTTCAGCCAGCCTATCAAGCACGCCCGGGATCTCGCGCGGTATTCCGGCACCCATCAGTACATAGTCCACTCCCGCCAGCATGGCCCCAAAAATCGACGGCAGGGTCGGAAACTGGATTTTTTCCAGATAATTGATGCCCACCAGGCCATCGTGGCCTTCCTTTGCCAGGTAAACCTCGGCAAAATTCGCCAACACCGTCAATGCCACGAGCTCCAGGCTGAGGCTCAAACTGGGCATTGACTCTGACTTGAACGCTTTGCCGGCCTCTTTGCCACCTGGAACAAAGTGCTTGGCCAATACAAGTTTCGCCAGGCCAGGGATCGGAAAGTGCTCCAGAGCATGGCGCATTTGGCCATCGGTATCTCCCATCTGCAACCGTCGCGCCAGGATACACGCCAACGCGGTGCCGGAGACAACCCCCAGTTCTCCCGTCCGCGCAACAGCCCTGGCCAATCTCCAGTTGGAGACGCCAGCGCCCATGCCTCCTTGGATAATTTTGGGATATGGCATAAAGCTGGTCTATGCATTTGCCCCTCGGATGAGGTTCTCGGAAATCGAGATCAGGGCAGACAGACCAAGCCTATGAAAGATCAGGCCCGGCAGAAAGTCCTACGAAATGATATAGGCAAAGTTTATGTGCAACTGAGAGCAAGGTCAAGAAAGTTCTTAATTTTAGTTTGTGAGAGTCCCAAAAGGATCTTTGCGTACCTATGCCTATCCGCCTGCGTCAAAATACCATGTCTCTAAAGAAGCCCTGATGCAGGCGGATAACTGCGCCGTGGGCCCACAACGTGGGACGAAGGCAGGTCACGCTACGGTGCGATGTCGCTGAATAAGCAATATTAATATTTCAACGCCGTATCAAATGGAGTGGTCGCTCGCCCTTAAAGACAGGAGACTGTATGCTGATGGTATTTCTTGCGGAGATAATAGAAAACCCCTTCTTTGCGGGAAGGGGTCTTTGAAATAGCGTTTGCTATGCTGATGCTAGTATCTGCCGCCGCCGCCTTCGCGACGTCCACCGCCGCCACTGCGGCTGCGGTTGTTGCCGAAACCACCGCCGGCTGGGCGGGCTTCCATCGGGGTGGCAATGTCCACCTTGATGGTACGGCCATCGAGATCCTTGCCGTTGGCGTTTTTGCAGGCGTTGCTGGCTTCCTCGTCCGTAGCGAAAGTCACAAAACCAAAGCCCTTGCTGCGACCGGACATTTTGTCCACCGCCACAAAGCTGTCTGTGACCTTCCCCCACTGGGAGAAGAACTGCATTAATCCATCTTGGGAAGTGCTCCAGGAGAGGTTGCCCACGTATATTTTATTGTTTGCCATAGTTGTAATACCAAGAGATTTATCGAACCTAACCCTCTGGCAGTACACTATCCATCACTCGATTCGGCCGGAAGTCCTTATATTATCCTGGTAGAGTCATCATACACTATTCTTCCCTTTATGCAAGGAAAAGAAATACGCCAGAGTCAACCCAAAAGCTGGGCTAAACAGCATGAAGTCGGCAATCGCGTGACATATATACAACAGACAAAGTCTTTGGGCTTGCTTCACCTTCACTACAGGCTCGCCATTGTAAAGCAAGTAACTACAATGCCGAACAATGATTTGGCGTGGCGAACTCGCTCCAAAACAGGTCCATGAAATTTATGACTACCCATACTCTCGGTACAAGATTACTTCCGACGTCGAGGTGATCAAAATGCAATACATCAACGAGGCCTACGAGCGTATGCTCAAAAGCGATGTGAAATACCGCTTCGTCATCGACATGGCGTCGCTCAAATCCGCCAAATAAACTGATGAAAATTATCCGTTGTGGCTCGCAACCATCCGCCAAAGGCCCTGAAAGCTATTTCACGGGGACAGTGCGTGTCGATTCGCTTTTTCAGGCGGAAGCTCCGGCGCGCATAACCAGCGCCACGGTTACCTTTGAACCGGGTGCGCGTACAGCGTGGCACACGCATCCCCTGGGTCAAACGCTGATTGTGCTGTCAGGTTGCGGGCTGGCACAGCGTTTGGGCGGTCCTATTGAGGAGATCCATCCCGGCGACATCATTTGGTTTGCCCCTGGCGAAAAGCATTGGCACGGCGCAACTCCCACAACAGCCATGACGCATATCGCCATCCAGGAGCAGCTCGACGGCAGAGCGGTTGAGTGGATGGAGAAGGTCACAGACGAACAATACCGTCGATGAGCATTTCCCCCTTAGTGGACATATTTCTGGAAAGAAAGATAGAGCTGGGATTTACAAAAGCTACTCTTGAAGCACGGTTCATTGGTTCCGAGTTGGTTGATTCTTAGCAGGAAGGATCATCAGCCCAATGTTGCCATTAATAATCCCCTCATACTACCGTATGGACACAGGCAATCAGCTTCATACGAACGTCACCACCAAAACACTTCTAGCCTGCACCATTCTTGGAATGTGCCTTGCCAGCCACGTCAACGCCACCACAGGCGTCTCTGACAGTGAGATTCTCATCGGATCATCGTTACCGCTTGAAGGTTCCTTCTCTGTTGTCGGCACAGAGGCGAAACAGGGCCTTGACGCCTATTTCAGCGCGATCAACACCGCTGGTGGTGTAAATGGCCGCCAAATAAAGCTCATTGCCTACAACGATAGCTACGACCCCGTGGAGTGCGTCAAAAACACAATGAAGCTCATTGACGAGGATAAAGTCTTTGCGCTTTGCAATTATGTGGGCACCCCGACCTCGGTCAAGGCCATGAAGGTATGGCAGGGCAAACAGGTGCCTGTCGTTGGATTTTATACCGGCACGGGCACTTTAAGAAAACCTTTCTCTCCCTATAACATCCACGTTCGCGCTTCATACGCAAAGGAGGCCGAGGCCATTGTAGACGCTTTCGTGAACAAAGCGGGGGCCAAAAAGATCGCCATTTTCTATCAAAACGATGCCTTTGGTGAAGCTGTAAAGACGGCCACAGAAGATGCCTTGCAGAAGCTTGGTATTACCCCGGTAGCCTATGGCAGCTACGAACGCAGCACGGTGGACATTGACAAGGGTCTGGAAGCCGTGAAAGCCGCAAGCCCCGATGCCATCATAATGGCAGGCACCTATGCTCCCCTGTCAAAGTTTGTAAAGGCCGCCAAGTCCGCGGGTTTGAACAACACACTGTTCCACACGGTTTCATTTGTCGGCCCGGAAGCACTCGCCAAGGAGCTTGGAAGTGATTCGGGCAATGTTTTTGTGACCCAGGTCATGCCTCCCTACACAGACAGTTCGATCTCGATCGCGGCAGAATACGTCTCTGCCCTGAAGAAGTTTGCCCCCGACGCGGCACCGAGTTTCCCCGGCTTTGAGGCCTACGCAAATGCCAAGGTGCTTGTGGAAGGACTAAAGCGCGCGGGCAAGGATCTGACCGTGGATGGCTTCATCAAGGGAATAGATTCGATCTCTTCAGGCAAGGAAAGCATCGGCCTCAACCTATCCTACAGCGCAGAAAATCACGAGGGGCTCAATGAGGTATTCATTACGCAGATCAAAAACGGCAGCTACGAGATTGTGACCGACTGGGCTGCCTATAAACATTAATCGCGGATATCCATCCTGTCACCCGCAAGACCTGTCTTCCATGTCCAATAAAAACATCCAGCGGACCATTCTTTCCAACTTTGCTGGCATCATGCTGGTTGCCATAGCTTTGATCTTGGGGGTGGCAGCGATCAATCTCAACGCCCGGCTCGTTGAAAGCCAAAAGAACAAGGCTGCCATTGTCGTAAACAATGTAGGCCCCACCTTTGGCGATTCGCTAATGATGGGGGAACTGGATGGCATCAAAAAAACGGTCACCGCACTTAAAGCCACCGACAGTGAGGTTTCCTACGCGCTTGTATTGGACAAGGCAGGACGTTGCGTGGCCTCCACAGATGAAGCACAGCTCAATAAAACGCTCAATGCCACCGAATACGAAAAACAGATAATAGGAACCCAGGCAACACAGCTTAATAAGATGCCCAACGGCAATCTCGAGGCAGTCACACCCATTCTCCAGGGAAAGGATACCTTGGGCTACCTGCGGATTGGCTATTCGTTGGCACCCATCCAAAAGACCGTGTGGCTCACTATTCTCGTCATTGCGGCGGCAGCGATCGGATGCCTTGTTGTCGGAATAATTGTGTATCTGATTGTCATACAAAAACTGGTGGTCAGTAAAGTCCTGTCAGTGGCCAAGAAGCTGAATGAGGGAGCAAACCAAGTTTCCAGCGCGGCCAATCAGGTATCGGCCAGCAGCCAATCTCTGGCTGAGGGTGCCAGTGAACAGGCCGCCAGCATCGAGGAGACAAGCGCCACTCTCACCGAGATAAGCAGTACTACAGACCATAATGCGCAAACAGTCCAATCAACCAAGGAATTTACCGTGCAGACCCGCCAGGCCGCCGAACAGGGTGCCGAGAGCACGCAGCGGATGAATCAATCGATCGATGGAATCAAAGGCGCCAGCAAAAAGATGGGCGCGGCCATGGATGCCATCAAATCCGCCAGCAAGGACATCTCAAATATTATCAAGACAATCGACGAGATTGCCTTCCAAACCAATCTGCTAGCCCTGAATGCCGCCGTGGAAGCGGCCAGAGCCGGAGAGGCAGGGGCAGGCTTTGCCGTGGTGGCCGATGAGGTGCGCAATCTCGCCCAGCGTTCCGCCAAGGCGGCCAAAGAGACAGCCGGCATGATTGAAACCGCCATTGGACGCAGTGAGGCGGGAGTTCTGGCTAATCAAGAGGTATTACAGGCGGTGAATAACGTTGTCACAGAGTCACAGGAGGTCGCCAACCGGCTCAACGAAATTGTCTCGAAGGTACATCAAGTGGATGAACAGGTGGCGCAGATTGCCGCCGCCAGCGAGGAACAGAGCCAGGGCATTGGTCAGATTAGCAAAGCGGTTAGCGAGATGGAAAAGGTGACACAAGCCAATGCCAGCGGTGCCGAGGAAAGTGCGGCAGCGGCAGAAGAATTAAACTCGCAGGCCGAGCTTTTGAAATCGACAGTCAAGGATTTGCAGTCCCTTGTGAACGGATAACATAATCCCTCGGTAGCAGGAAAGAGGTAAATTTGTGGCCGGCGCTTCCCCCCAACGGGATTCGAACCCGTGTTCCAAGAATGAGAATCTTGTGTCCTAGGCCTCTAGACGATAGGGAGCCAAAGAGCTTTAACTCTACTGAAAATCCCATTAGCACTCAAGACTTAATTATCAAGAGGCCTACCTGATGTAGCCGCGTAACGGCGGTAAAGGCGGAGCCGGTAATTCCCCTCCTTGAAGGAGGGTTGGGTGGTGGCAGCCCTCTAGACGATAGGGAGCCAAAGAGCTTTAACTCTACTGAAAATCCCATTAGCACTCAAGACTTAATTATCAAGAGGCCTACCTGATGTAGCCGCGTAACGGCGGTAAGGGCGGAGCCGGTAATTTCCCTCCTTGAAGGAGGGTTGGGTGGTGGCAGCCCTCTAGACGATAGGGAGCACAGCCCCCCACTTTTTTAAGCAATGTGCGTTGACGTGAAAGCCCATATGGAAGAAAATCAGAGGCATGGTCAGCCTTGAAAGCATCATCCAAGAGCTCTTTTTCAGGAACAAGTCATGGAAGCGCGTCATTATCGGCGCCCTACTGTGTTATATCCTGCTTGGCTTTGGCTACCTCAGGCAACTGGCCAAAAGCGCCAAGGACTATGCCGAGCTGCCAACTTTTCCCTTGAATAAAAAGCGGTTCCTGCGCGCCACCTTCTCCGCGCTGCCTCTCGGCGCGTTTTATTTCCTGGTCCCCATGATGATGGCATACGGTACCGACAATCTTTTCCGGCAGATCCACCTGGAGCTCCTTTCTCCGATTCCCTGGGGACTCGCCTGGATTGCCTCGCTGAGCCTCACCGCCATCGCGCTTATGTCGGTACCTGACGATCCGGAAAGGTTCTTTCTGGGGCTGGAGTTTGAGGACGTCCTGGTTGACTGGTGGAAGCTCAAGCATATTTGGGCCTGGCCCGCCATCGGCTGTTGGGGGCTCGTTGCGGTTTTGGGACTGCCACTATATGGGCTTTCATTCTTTGTCGGAAGCTGCATTCTGATTACAACCCTCAAGCTGGATCCGCGCACCAGCATTCTGGCACCGCGTCCATCGAAAGACTTATGAAAAAAACACGGATTATACCCAACTGGATAGGATCGGCCTGGGGCGTCTTCTTTGCCTCCACAACGGCACTCTTCGTGGGGGCAATACTCGGCTGCTGCGAGCTGATTCTGCAGAAGGTCGAGATCGTCGACACTCTGCCCCGCAATCCTCCCGACGGCAGGAAATTTTACGTGCAGGGCAACTATGCAGGGAGCGATTACTGGCGCCAAAAGATATCCGATATGGCCCGGCAGTCCAGACCCAAGATCACACTCACGGAAGGCGACATAAATATGTTCATCCAGGAATGCTTTCACGTGGACGCGAAGAAAGACACATATCTGGCGGGCAATGTGCGGATGGCGGGCAGCAGGCTGCATCTGGGATTCATCCTGCACAACAAGCTCTTGGGGAACCCCCTCTGCCTGCAGTTCGCGGGGGCCTTCAACAAGGGACCCGATGGCTTTTATTTCTCACCGCGCCGCTCGTATCTTGGAGCCCTGCCGATTCCCGACTTTGTGTCCGAACCGCTCTGTTCAATCATCCTGCACAAGACTTTTGAGGATCCATCGGCAGCCGGCCTTGTAAAAGGTTGGCGACAACTTCATTCGCTAAGCGTTGAGAACTCCACGCTTAGGCTGACATGGGAATAGTCCGTTAATACGGTTGTGGGAACCCCTCGCAATATTGTCATCATCGATGACGACAACGCTTTTGCCAACCTGTTGACGGAAGTCCTCTCACAAGGCGACTACCATGTGAAAGCGTATGTCGATCCGGCGGCGGGGTCCGTCGCGTTGGATGCGGGAAGCTTTGATCTGGCGATCATAGACCAGCAGATGGAAGGCATAACCGGAGCCGAATTACTGCGGAAAATCCGGATCAAAAGCAAGATTCCGGTCATCATCATATCCGGATACCTGAATCCCACCATCACGCCAAGTCTCATCAATCAGGGCGTTTCGGGCATTTTCTTCAAGCCGCTCAACATCTTCGCGCTCCTCAAACGCATAGAGGAGATCTTCCAGGGGAAGGTCATTTCCTCGGGAATCGTCGTCCAGGCATCTCCTGCCACCGAAATGAGAGGCCTCACGCGGACACCCTTTACCAGCCCGCTTACAAAAGAACTGTTCCTGAAGAAAATCCAGTCGCTTGCCTCATTCAAGGGAGTCCTGCTTCTGATAGGCGATGGCAGCGGGGCATTCTCGGCTGTGGCTGAAGAGCTGATCAGGCGGGCCGCGGCAGAGGACTGTCTCTTGAAATTCCCTCCCTCTCCGGAAAGCGGCAAGACAGTGGATGGTGCCGAGGCGACCACGCTGGTCAGAAAACTGCTGGAGGACAAAAAGACCGCCACTTTCTTCATCCGCAACGTCAAGGACATCACCGGCGAGATAAAAGACGTGCTTTTTAAAATCGCCAGGCACGACTCTCCTTTTGACAAGAGCCCGCCGGTACGTTTTATTTTTTGCCTAGAAAAGGAGCTGGATGAACTCTATGAGAGCGGTGCCATCGACGATGAGATGTATATCTTTATGGGAAACGTGGAACTGCGTCTGCCGCGGGCTGACAGCTCCGCCAGAAGAGGTCTCACGGCGGCACCCAGAGAGGCACCCTCCCCTTCTGCCGGGAGAATCCTGGTTGTTGACGACGAGGCGCCGCACGCGCAAATGATAGTAGATCTTCTGGACGTCGCCGGATACAAGGCGCTTATGATGACCAGCCCTGCTGAGGCGCTGCAGACGCTCAAAAAGGAAAAATTCTCGTTGATCCTTACGGATTTCCGTATGCCTGGCATCGATGGTATTGATTTTGTCTCCCAGGCAAGAACGCTCTCCCAGGACGTGCCCATCTTTATCATTACCGGCGATATACAGCTGCCGGAGATGGTGCGAGTCGCCAATATGGGCATCACGCGTCTCATCACCAAGCCCATCGATCCCCGGGGACTTATAAGAGAGATCGACGGGGTACTGAAGAGATCCGTTTGATTCCATCGGAAAAATATCGCTCTGAGTTCCTGACAATCGATCTGCCAGATAGCCCATCATGGGGAAACAAATTGACCGCGTCCCCCAAGCACTCCTAGAATCAGCCTATGAAGCCGCAGCCGTGGCAGGCATTGGTAGCACTCCTGGTGTTGTGTACTGTTTTTGGGGTGGCCACGCCCGCCTTCATGACAGCCGGAAATATAGGCAATGTGCTCATCCAGATCTGTCCCATTGGGCTCGTGGCGATAGGCATGACCTTTGTCATTCTAAGCGGAAGCATCGATCTGTCGGTAGGATCAATTGTAGGGCTTTCAGGAGTTCTTTTTGGACTACTTGCGCATGGGGGAGTCCCCTGCGGCGCGGCTCTTGCGGCGGCCATCACGGGGGGTATCTTTATCGGTCTTATAAACGGAGTGATGGTGGCCTATGGCAAAATACCGTCCTTTATAGCAACACTGGGCATGATGGGAATAGCCAGGGGAATAGCCCTGTGGCTGACCGAGGGCAGGTCCATCACGGATATCCCGGACGCGTGGATCAACTTTATCGGACTTTCACCTCTGGGAATTCCCCTGATGGGAGTATTATTGATTGCCATCTTTCTTTTGTGCGAGCTGCTCCTGAGAAAGACCATCGGAGGACGGCGGCTGGTGGCAATGGGATGCAACGCGCAGGGGGCCTGGATGTGCGGAATAAGAATCAGGGGCTATCGGCTATTCGTATTTGCCATGGCCGGACTCTTCTCCGCGCTGGGAGGACTGGTTCTTTCGGGAAGGCTCAGCGCCGCCCATCCCCTTTCCGGAGAATTCTATGAAATAGACGCTATTGCGGCGGTAGTCATTGGGGGAGGAGCCATCACCGGAGGCCGGGCCAGTTTCCTTGGGACACTTATCGGCGTTTTGATTCTGGGAGTCCTGCGGGACGGACTGAGCCTTCTCAATGTGGGGGCCTATGCCCAGCAGGTGCTGGTGGGCGTTGTCGTTGTCGCGGCGGTGGCTCTGGATAGTTCCAGAAGGAAGGGATTGAATATACAATAGAACATGAAAACAAATAATACACTTATTGCGCTAACGCTACTTTTGATACTGGGAGCTTCCGGCTGCGCACCAACCGGAATGCATACAAAAAAGATAGCCCTGGTTACGACCAACCTCACCAACCCCTTCTTTGTCGATATGGTCGCCGGCGCAAGAGCCGAGCTGTCCAAGCATCCAGGCTATCAGTTGATTGTGCAGGCTCCTGAAAAATCTTCAGATGTCGAAAGGCAGATACAGATTCTGGAAAATCTCGCCGCACAAAAAATCGACGTTCTATGCGTGGATCCCGCCGACTCCAAGGGCATCATCTCCACACTCCGCCAATTCAACTCCGCCGGAATTCCCATCATCATTGTTGATGTCAAACTGGATCCGCAACGCGTCAAAGAGTTGGGAGTTCATTCCGATGGTTTTATTGGTTCCGACAACTTTGCCGGCGGTGAACTGGCCGGACGGTTTGTTGTAAAGCAGCTTCACGAACAGGGCAGGATCGCCATATTGGAAGGCCTTAGCGGGGTGGAAGCCGCAGCTAACCGCAAGGTGGGGTTTCTAAGCGCTTTCAAACAGGCTCCAGGCATTCAGGTAGTCGCCTCTCTTCCGGCTGACTGGGAGCGGGAAAAGGGCATGAATGTCTTTCAGGGCATCCTGCAGGCCCATCCCGATCTGGACGCCGTCTTTGCCTGCAACGACGAGATGGCCTTGGGGGCTGCCAGAGTCCCCCATGCCGCGCACAAACTCCTCTTTGTAGGATTTGACGCCACCGACGAGGCGCGCCAGGCCGTCAAGAGCGGGATTCTGGATGCCACTGTCGCGCAGGAACCCAAAGAGATGGGTCGCCTGGCCGTTAAAAACGCGATAAAGCTACTCGAAGGCAAGACCATCAGGCCGCAAATAGAAACTCCTCTTGAACTTATCACCCGCTGATATGTCAGATACCCCGCAAAGTCCACTCCTAAAGATCGAAGGCATCCGCAAGCGCTTTGGAGATACCCTCGTCTTGAATGAGATCACGCTGGAAGCCTCCACGGGAGAGATCATTGCCGTCGTCGGAGAGAATGGCTCCGGAAAAAGCACGCTTATGAGGATTCTATCGGGGTCCCTGGGCGCAGACGGAGGCACGATGCGGCTGCAAAGCAAAATATATGCGCCCCAAAATCCAAAAGAGGCGCTGCGCAAAGGCATGGCGATGGTCAGCCAGGACGAGACAATTTGCCCAGAGCTGACCGCCGCGGAGAATATTGTTTTGGGAAACGAAACCGCGTCAGGCAGGAACCATCACCTCGGCATTCTGTGGGACAAGCCGCTCCTGGAGAGAGCCAAAGGAGCCTACAGTCGGGTAAGCTCGGCTCTCATCGACTTTCAAAAGGGAGCCGGCCTTCTTTCAGGCGGACAGCGAAAGTCGGTTATGATCGCCAGGGCGCTCCTGAGCTCCCCAACAGTTCTTATCCTTGATGAACCCACAAACGCGCTGGGACTCTCCGAACAAAATGAGCTTTTCGAACTCGTCCGACGACTAAAGCAGCAGGGGCTTTGCATCTTCTATGTCTCACATAAACCCGCTGAAATCACGGAAGTTGCGGATCGCGTCGTGGGATTCAAACAAGGCAGGATTACTAAAACCTTGAGAAAAGGAGAGTTCGACGAGACAAGGCTCATGCGCCTCATGATGGGGACCTGATTGCAATTTTTAGGCTTGCGCGCGCCTCCGAATTCAACTAGGAATGTATTATTCGTATTCGAATACCCCCATCTTATGGCATATCTCAACGAAAACTACTTGAAACTCCGGGCCGGTTACCTGTTTCCGGAAATCACCAGGCGCGTGAAGGCCTTTTGTGAGGCCAATCCAGACGGAGCCAAACGTCTGATCCGCTGCGGAATCGGAGATGTCACCGAGCCCCTACCAAAGGCAGCCGTCGTCGCCATGCGTCAAGCCGCGAGAGAATTGGGGGTACGCGGAACCTTTAAGGGCTACGGCCCAGAGCAGGGCTATCCGTGGCTCCGCCAGGCCATAGCGCAAAACGATTATCGCGACCGCGTCTGCGGTGTGGCTGACGACGAGGTCTTTGTAAGCGATGGAGCCAAATGCGATACTGCCAACATTCTTGATATACTTGGTGCTCAAAACATATTTGCCATCAGTGATCCCACCTATCCCGTATACGTGGACACCAATGTTATGGCAGGACATACGGGAGAAGCAAACGAGGCAGGTGCCTATAGCGGACTGGTCTACCTGCCCTGCCACGCAGGAAACGGTTTTATCCCAGAGATCCCCGACGAAAAGGTTGATGTAATCTACCTGTGTTCGCCCAACAATCCCACGGGAGCCGCGGCCACCCGCGAGCAGCTGGAGAAATGGGTTGCATACGCAAGAAAGAACGGGTCCATCATTCTCTTCGACGCGGCTTACGAAGCCTATATTACCGAGCCAGGCATCCCGCATTCAATTTACGAGATCCCCGGAGCGCGGGAGTGCGCCATAGAGTTCCGCTCTTTCTCTAAAAACGGAGGATTTACCGGCGTACGCTGCGCGTACACGGTCGTACCCAAAGATCTCATGGCGCAGACCAAAAAGGGAGAGTTTATACCCTTGCATACCCTTTGGAATCGCCGCAGCACAACCAAGTTCAATGGGGCCAGCTATCCTGTGCAGCGTGCCGCTGAGGCTCTCTACACGCCAGAAGGCAAGGAGCAAGTCCAAAAGCTTGTCTCCCATTATCTGGGCAACGCGAAAATACTGCGTCAAGGCGTGAAAGAAGCCGGTCTCAAAGCCTATGGAGGGGTCAATGCTCCCTATATCTGGGTGGCCACTCCCAAGGGCATTACCAGCTGGGCCGCTTTTGACAAAATTCTGAACCAGGCCAATGTTGTCATTACTCCAGGTTCTGGCTTTGGCTCCAGGGGCGAAGGATACTTCCGCGTCAGCGCCTTCAACAGCCGAGCCAACGCCCAGGAGGTGGCACGCCGCATGAAGGAATTGGAGTGGTGATCGGCACCCTTATCTCGAATACAGTCCCGTAATAGCCGCCTTTGCAAGCGCGTGGTGGTTCAGATTGAAACCCACCTGCGCGGGAGGTGTCGAGGGCTTTAGGTCCAGACTCTCCACGTCCAGCGCCCAAAGCGTCACTATGTAGTGATGATCCTTGTCCCCTGGCGGAGGAGCCGCGCCTCCGAAACCCGGCTCACCAAAGTCGGTCATGCTCTCCACGCATCCCGCCGGCATCTTAGAGGTCCGGCTCGCGCCCTCGGGCAGCCCGGTTGCGGATGCGGGAATATTAAAGACCAACCAGTGCCACCAGCCCGAACCAGTCGGCGCATCGGGATCATAGATTGTGATCGCCAGGCTCTTCGCGCCCGCCGGCACCCCCGCCCAAGAGAGCTGCGGCGAGAGGTTCCTGCCGCTGGCCCCCATGCCGCTATACACTTGGTTCATGCTCAGCCTCTTTCCATCCTGGATACTGGAGCTTTTCAGAACCAGCGCGGAAGAAGCCCCCGCCGAGGTAAAGAGCGCCACCGTCGGCAAAGTTAAAAAAAGTACAAAAGGTCTCTTCATACGAGCCAGACGTTATACGATCCGGGGAATATTTCAAATTGAAAATGAAACCCCGCGGAAAAGGTTTAATTCGATTCAAAAACAGCCGATTTCTATCAAATACCAACCTCTTCAGATAAGTGCTGTTTCTGCCGTTGGGGAGGCGTGGCCTTCTTATTGCATTGTCACCTCCCGCCCCATGAGCTATTCTAGCAACGCCGCTCGATGAACAAGCCGTCTCCCAGTCAATCGATTCTGGTTGTTGATGATGACAGCATTATTCTGGTTGCCATTTCAGAAACCCTTGCCTCCGAAGGGCTCCAGGTGACCACCTGCGACAACCCCCTGGAGGCCCTGGAGCTTGTCAAGAAGAACGAATACGCGGTCATCATGACCGATCAGAGAATGGGGGAGATGACCGGACTGGAGCTTCTCTTTGAGGTGAAGAAAATCCAGCCCAACGCTTCAAGGATACTTTTGACGGGCGTGCTGACGCTCAAAACCGTCATCGACGCCATCAATAAGGGCGACATCTTCCGTTTTCTGGCCAAACCGTGGATTCGGGAGGAACTCATTGCCACGATTCAGAACGCCATCAGCCGTTATCAGCTCATCTACGAGAACGAACGCCTTCACAAGGATACAAAAGAGTTGAATACTCAGTTGACCGAGGCCAACAAGCTCCTGGAGGCGCAACTGACACATATCAAGGATCAGAATACCGCCCTTGAACGCGCCCAGGACGCCCTCAAGAAGAATTTCGAGCACTCGCTGGAACTCTGCTACCGCATCATCAACGCCTTCCATCCGCTCTTGGGCAAAGAGACGAAAAGCGTGGTGGATATCTGCCAGTTGATGTGTGAAAGCGGAGCTCTCAGCGAGCAGGATCAGCGCACGCTCAAGACAGCCGCCTGGCTGCAGAACATGGGGCTTATCGGCATCAGCCGCGACGTGCTCCTCAAAAGCCGCAGGAGCCCAGAGCAGCTTACGCTCTCCGAGCAGAACCTCATACACAACCACACGATTTACGGCCAGACGCTCGCCTCATTCTTTGACGACATGGAGGCCGTGGGGCAGACAATCAGGGCGCACCACGAGAATTTTGACGGTTCGGGATACCCCGACGGGCTGGCCCGCGAGTCGATCCCCTGGCCTTCCAGGTGCCTGTCGGTGGCCATCTATTACATTGAATGCGGACTGCCGAAGGACATGGCGGTTGAAGAGATTCTGGAGCTCTCCGGCAAGAAGTTTGATCCGGAGGCCGTCAGGCTCTTTTTGAAAGTGACAAGATCCACGCCTCTGCCCAAAAAGATGAAGGAGATTCTCTTCGCGGATTTGAGACCTGGCATGGTGCTGGCCAAAGGGATATACAGCCCGACGGGAATGCTGCTGATACCCTCCGACGAGGTCCTTACCGAGAAGACGCTCCAGAAACTCGTCACCCACAATATGGTGGATCCGACAACGCAGCGGATACTGGTGTATATTTAGCGTTGGCAAACCGGATTTGGCTACAGCTTAAAGTCCTAATTTCAAAAAATCGTTCTCGGACCTGCTCTCATTCAAGCAGTAGCGAACTCGAAGGGCGACTGGCAACTTCCATTCGCATCCTGTCGATTGAGGCAAGCGCGACAGAAAGCTGCGGCATCGCTTTTCGCCATAATTTTGTTCGTTCTATTTCCCGATCCACCGCGTAGCGGATGTGACGGCCAAGTTGCTCCACTCCCGTTACCAATCTTCCCCTTGAAGTATAGCTACAATCCTTCAGGGCATCTTTAAAATCCCCAAGCCCCGCATTATGCGAGTCATATATTTGGTCCATCCACGGCACTGCCGCTTCAAGAGGTTCTGCGCTCCTGCCTGCCAGGGCTTCTTTGATGGGGTTTGGACCACCTTCGCCCTGATGGCTTAGTATCATCGACCGCGCTTCCTCTAACTGCGCGCAAAAGCTCTTTTTTGCATTCCCTGCCGCAAATTCCCGGCGGAAATCAGCCCCCGCGCTTATAAGCGTCAGGAAGATTTTTTCAATGCCGACAAAAGGCACCTTTAATCGCCCAAGATCCCTGATTCCGTAGCAGTGAAAGTCCTCATCGTCATCTGGCGTTCCGGGATAGAATTCATGTTCTCCTCGGTATTTTTCAGAATAGCACACTCGGGGATCCAGCAGATCGCACATCGCCTCTCCTGTCTTGAATAAGGCAGTGGAAGGATCCAGCTCTCCGGGTTTGGCAACCATCGAGCTTACGTCTTCAGCCATAAACCATTGTGCGGCCCGATTGAGCTGCATTTGTGTGGCAACCATGTTTCTAACAAAGGCGACCTGCAATGGTTTGATATCCGTTTCATTTATGGCTCCGTCCTCCAAATGGTCCAGGGTGCATTCATCAAAGTCGCACTTATGATCCCACAATGTCTCCTGCAACACGCGAATTCCATTACAGGCGTCCAATAGTTTTTCCACTCTATTCGGATCCTTTATCTCAAGAAGCTTGCAGATGACTGTTCCGAGTATCGACGGCTGAGGAGCTGCATACTCCCGCAAAACTCCATTCAAAACGGTCGCATCGCTATCCTTCGTCAAACAGACAATCCGTTCTATCTTCTGGTCTTCGTCCATCCTCCAAACAGTTTAACAGAAGAGCTGGCTGTTTATCAAATTAAAACGGCAGTTTTCCCCCGTAAAAAGCACCCTCCTTCGCCGAGGCTTCGGAGGGCAGGCCTCCACCGGGGGGAAGCCCCCGGACTGAACTCCGGGGCTACAACCGGATCGTCCGGACAAGCCGGACTGGGCCCGCGGAAAGGCCGAAAGAAGGGGTGGGGGGCACCGTCCCCGAAAATCAATTCCCCCTCCCTGAATATTAAGATCAGTTGCCCCACAGTGACTGGGTGTAGGCTCGGCAAGGAGCTGATTTTGATTGTCAAGGAACAGGTCGTATATTAGGCAAATAGGTTATCTATAACATTTACATAAATGATGTGGTCAATTCTCCTGCTCGCCACCGGTAAAAAGCACCCTCCTTCGCCGAGGCTTCGGAGGGCAGGCCTCCACCGGGAAGCCCCCGGACTGAACTCCGGGGCTACAACCGGATCGTCCGGACAAGCCGGACTGGGCCCGCGGAAAGGCCGAAAGAAGGGGTGGGGGGCACCGTCCCCGAAAATCAATTCCCCCTCCCTGAATATTAAGATCAGTTGCCCCACAGTGACTGGGTGTAGGCTCGGCAAAGAGCTGCTTTTGACTGTCAAGGAACCGGTCGTATATTGGGCAACTACGTTATCTAGTTGTCACAAAGGAATGACTCCGAAAATATCACTGCAAAATCACTGCTCCACAGTGGTTTTCCACCGGCTATCTTGAGGTAATCCAAGTGAAATAGTTGCCTAATGGATATTGGGCAACTGATGACGCTCTGCTTTTGAGAAGCCGGCATGGAAAGTCTGGCGGGCACGAGCGGAATGCAAACAATGGACGTAGTGGACTTTATGGACACGGTGGACCCGGCTGCGCGCCAGGCGAGATGGACGGGCATGGAGAAAGATCGACGGACCTCAGGCTTTTGGAGATTGGATGACTTTCGTGAGGCGTGGGAATTATGAGAAGAAGTTACGGGCATGGTATGACCTGCGGGCATTATAACAGGTTTTGGGGAGGGGGTACCGTGACGGCACCGCAGCGATGAAATACCAGAGGGGACGCTGAATTTAGCTTGTCGGCCCGGTGACCGCAGAGACAGGCGATTGGGGAGCCTTGCGAGAGACGGTCGTCTGGACGTTTCCACCGAGCTTCTTCCGGGCAACCCCCGGACTGAACTCCGGGGCTACAACCGGATCGTCCGGACAAGCCGGACTGGGCCCGCGGAAAGGCCGAAAGAAGGGGGCATGGGGGTGAAGCCCCCCGTAAAGAGCACCGCAAGGCGTGACCTGCGCTCTAGCTGCCGCTTTGCAGGCGGAAGAAGGCCATTGGGTTGGTGGCGGGGATGGTGACGAAGTTGGTGCCGTTTAGGATTGCCGGAGCTATATTGACGGCGCTCCAGTTGGTTCCCAAAAGAGAGGCGCAGCTATAGAGGTTAAGATTCGCGGCGCCGTTTGTGGGCCAGGAGATTATCGCGTTTTGGTTGGAGCTTTGTATGGAGAGCGATGAACTGGCGGGGAGAACGGGAGCGGCAGTAAAGGAAGTAACAGAGCCAACACCCCAGTTGACAAGGCTTGCATCGTCGAGAGAAACACCGCTACTGTAAGTGTCATAGCCACTTTGGGCGTAAGAGGCTAACGCCGCCTGTATCCCGCTAGGTGTTTGAGGCAGTGATATAGTCTGAGAGGAATCAAGAGTCAGGACATCGTTTGCGTTATTCCATGCTATATTCATTATCCCGGTAGTAGACGAGAAATCCATATCCACCCCTGTATAGTTGTATTGAACGGTCGTACCGTTGTAGCTGACTCCGTATGAAATGGTGGACGAAGAACTGCCATATCCTCCAATGCCATCGGGAGTCATATCAGAGAAATTTATTGAAAGTATGGCATCTTTAACATTGGCACCAGGATAAAAAACCGAACCGCCATCAGAGGCTACCGTTAAAGTTCCATTCCAATTGTATATATTATTTTGCAGCGTGCCTTGACTATAGGCGTTTGCAGCAAGAGCGGTAGCCACAGCCACCGCTGGCGGCAACACGCAAGAAATTGCGTTCTTCTTCATAACGCCCCAAGTATCACTTTTTAAAGTCTAAGAGGCAAACACTAATTACTGCTATAAGTGCAACATACTATCAATAAGTTAAATGTTATGTTTTTGATCTGATATTTTGACACAAGAAATTTTGCCATTGGCCATGCCGCTAGAGCATTTACAAAAATTATGTAGCCAATTCTCTTGCTCGCCACCGGTAAAAAACTGACCACCCCGACCCAAGGGAGATATTTCCGCGCTTCGCGCACGAACCGCCGCTCTGCGGCTACAGTAGAGGCAACCGGTGGCTATACAAGGCAACCCGCAAGGGGTTGGGTGGTCAGGAATAATACATATTTTATGGAAGTGCTCTAGTCCATCCAAACGAAGTCTGCATTTTGGCTGTTGTAAAAAACAAACTGCAAGTATATGAAAATTAACAGGTTGCTTTTTAGTCAAAATATCCGCTTGCCTGTACGATTAAAATAGTGACAATCGGGGCTGTTATGAAGCCAGAACTCTCCCTTTCTTCACGTCTTGCCGGATGGGCCACGGCTCTCGGCGTCATCGGTACGATTGCCACAGGAGGCCAAAAGACAATAGCTCAGGGAACGCTGGGTACCGATGAGAGCTTTCGTTGGTCTGTGCCCTTTAGCCAAGCCTCTTCCGGTGGCACAGTTTTTTATCCGGGTGCTGTGGCCAATGGGACGATCACTTTCAATCCTTCGAGCCTAACCCCAGATAGTATTGAAGGGTATGATGCTACGGCTAACATTTTTTATGGAGTTACTTACGGCGGTAATACTGTTAATTATAGCTATTCGGATCTAAACATAGTTTATGCTGCCGGTGTAGGACAGATTTCATTGGCTTGGAATCAGCAAAGTGATTCTCTTACGCTGGATATATCACCCTCTTCTGTACCCGCTACTCCCAGCAGTATACAGGCGGCGCTTATTTCGGCCGCAAACGGTGGTTATACGATTCAAGACAATGCCGGTGCTCTATGGGATGGAAACTATGGTAATTGGGGTACGGGTCCTGTCACTTCTTTTACCGATCCCGTTCCAGAACCCGGCACGCTGGCGCTCGCTGGATTGGGCGCGCTCACTTTGCTTGCACTCGGACGCAAGGGACAAGGCCAGGATCAGGGACGGGTTGACAGTAGGTTTGGCAACGCAAATGTGTCCGTTGTGAATGCTGACCATCAGAGATCCAGAATACGGGGGCTTCCCGCGCTGAAGGTATAGACGAAGAAGCTTCTTCTTTGTAAAGAGAGTGTAAAGCTCTTATATCATTTAGATCGAGTGGAAACACCTATAAATCTGTGCTATAGTTCCGTTGTGGATACTATGCGTACAAGGAAAGCGTTCTCCCTCATCGAGATCATGGTCACACTTGCCATTATTGGCATAGTGGCAGCAATAATTATGAACGCCTACAAGGGCGTTCAGAACAGCGCGACTGCGGTTGCCCAGCAGAAGGATCAGGCGGAACTCAATCAAGTACTTGCGGAGCTGAGGATGAGCGGTGGAAATCTGGCGGCGATAGTTGGTACGGCAGCCACGCCACTTGCAGTTAGTTTAACTAATATCAATAACGCCGGCATGACGGCGGCATACCTGACATATTTCCTGCAAAACCCTGTAACGGCCAATTCCAAAACGCAAAAGGGAACTGTGGGAGGCCAGACGCTCTCCGCGAATGAATACATCATACCATTCCCTTATCAGATGAGCCAGAGTGGCGATACCAGAAAGAGAATTGTGTTTACGTCAGCAAGTCCCTCTATCGCGCAAGCCGGGCTGGGTTTTATTGTTGTCAACAAGAATAGCCAAGAGTTCTCCAACTTTCAAGGTTCGGGAACCCCATACACCAATTGGTCAGGCATATTTTCTAACGGTGTCGTACCTACAACTGGGCTTGCTGGCGCAGCTCTTACACCGACCGCCCAAGCAATCATCACCGCCGCCCAGACCTCGAACGTCACCGGCACCAAATACAACAACAACGACGCCTACGTCTGGGATGAGGACTCGACCGTCGTCGCCGCGCCCACCACCACCGGCATCACCGGCACGCCCACCCCATATCAGCTAAATTTCGCCTGGGCCTACAGCGCGCGCGGGGCCACCGACGGCGTGACTAACTCGCCCCTGGGCACCTTCAACCTGGTAGAGTACACCAACGGCGCGATCCCCGCCCCTGCCTACCCGGGATCTCCCGCCTACACCGCCGGACCCACCGATCCGACCGTCTATATCTTCGCCTATCTGACCGTGAACGGAGCCGTGGTCACCACCAACGACCCCACCGCCGCCGATCAGAGCGCCGCCAGAAACATTTCAGTTGGGAGCCCCGCCGCGACGCTCGTCCCCCCAAACCCATCGATCACATTCGCCGGCATCACGACTGGCAGCGGCAACACGCCTCTGTCCGCTTACGCCACGGGCGGTGCCAGCGCCAACCCAGACCTCGTAACGCAATTTGAGAACAACTCCGGCGGCCTGATAACAGACGCCAACATCGGCACCGTCATCGGCCAACTGGTTGTAGTGGATCTATACAACGGCGCCACGGGAAAGGGTTTCTCGCCCTTCTCCTGGAACAGCAACACCGCCACGATATCGGCGAATATCAATTCCCAGGAGGGCATCTCCATGTCCAATTCGCCCTACATACCGGTCTCCACCGCTCCCATACCGCTCCCGCCGCTGACGGCACCTGGCGTCGGAGGGACCTACCCTGCTCCAGCGGGAGGAGGAACCTTCAGCTTTACCATCCCCCCGTCCGACCAGACCTACGGCAGCGGCGACTTCGACATCTCCATCTCGGATACCAGTAGCGGGGTAAGTTACGATTATAAAACCCCCAGCGGGATATTCTTCCTGTACAGCCCCTAGAATCAGGGCGTACGGGCTCCGCGGCCGACAATGCGGGATTGGGAAGCGGTAAGGAACGCAACGGCACTATAGCGACCCGGCTTTGCCATAGTCCACAGCGTAGCGCCCGCCCAGACCTATTTCTCGTCGCGAACGTCCAAGTCCCGCATAAATTCAGCCATCTTCTCCCTGTCCATGTGCTCCAGACGGCGTTTGGCCTCCAACAGCTCCCTCTTGCGATCCTCAACTCTGCGGGAATCCTTGTCAATTTCATGCTGCTCACTGTTGATGGCATTGCGGCGCGGGGTGATCCCGTGGGCCTCTTCAAAATCAGTCTTGATCTTGTTGATCTCGGCCTCTACCGCCTGCACGGCGGCGCGGCGTTCCGCCATGATCTTTTCCTCGGCAGCCAGAGCCTTTTGGGCGGAAGAGAGCTCCTCCTTGCGGGAATCAAGCCCCGTCTCGATTCCCATCTTATCCTCCTCCGTGTTCAACTCGCGGCGGCGGAGAGCCAGATCCTTGTTCTTCAGGGAGAGCGCCTTTTCATCCTCCCTGATTTTTGCCAGCTTCTCATCGATGCGGAGAAAGGCCTCCTTGCGGTACGCGCTGATCTCATCGAGTTTCCTCTCCGATAGGGTTGGAGTCCCGGCGGTCGCGGTTGACCTGGGGGTATCTCCATAGGAGAGGAGCGCGGCGGCAATCAGGGTGAGCGTCAGCAGAAAAGTTCTCATGATAAGAGCCTTTTACTACCACGGCGCAAAAATTGCAAGCACGGAACATCTGCACAATCCGTGGTTCTACTTCCCCTCCTCAAAGACCCCCATCTTGCGGAATTTCTGATAGCGCTGCTCCAGCAGATCCTTCTTGGTCAGGTCATTGAGCTCCGTAAGCGCCTTTTTGATGACAGACTCCACCTTGGAATAGGTTCTCTCCGGATTGCGATGCGCGCCCCCCATCGGCTCATCAATCACGTCGTCAACAATCCCGAGTTTCTCCAAATCGTGGGAGGTAATTTTGAGAGCCTCGGCCGCCTTTGGGGCTGCCGCACGATCCTTCCAGAGGATGGCCGCGCATCCCTCCGGTGAGATGACCGAATAGTACGCGTTTTCCAGAATAAACACGCGATCGGCAACCCCAATGCCCAAAGCGCCCCCGCTGCCACCCTCTCCTATTACAATGGCAATAGTCGGAACCTTAAGCAGTGTCATCTCGCGCAGGTTAACGGCAATCGCCTCGCTGACGTGACGCTCCTCGCTCTTGACGCCCGGATAGGCGCCGGGAGTATCGATAAAGGAGACGATCGGTATATCAAACTTTGCCGCCAGCTTCATCAGGCGAAGCGCCTTCCGATATCCCTCCGGCTGTGGCATACCAAAGTTGCGCCTGATCTTCTCCTTGGTGTCTCGGCCCTTCTGCTGGGCTATGATCATGACCGGCTTGCCCTCCAGGAAGGCCAGACCACCAATTAGCGCCTGGTCGTCTCCAAAGGAACGGTCCCCGTGCAGCTCCTCAAAATTCGCGAAGATGGCATTCACGTAGTCCAGCGCGTAGGGGCGCTTGGGATGTCGGGAGAGCTGTATGCGCTGCCAGGCGGTCAGCTTGGAATAGATATCCTTCTGCGTGGCGGCAAATTTCTTTTCGATCGCCTCGATCTCGTCACGGACGTCGAGCTTCTGCTCCTCCGAAAGACGGCGCAGGTTCATGAGCTGGTCTTCAAGAGCCTGCAGGGGCCTTTCAAAATCGAGGGTATACACGGTGGAATTCTGGGCCATGAAGCCTCGGATCCTATCTCAAAGAGAGGAAATCGTCAATCCCCCTCCTTCCCACCCGATTCTTTACTCAATCCCAAAATTTGGTTTGCAAATCGCCGGTTACTGCATTCAAATATGTGCTCTACTGGGAGAGGTGGCAGAGTGGTTTAATGCACCGGTCTTGAAAACCGGAGAGCCCGCAAGGGCTCCGTGGGTTCGAATCCCTCCCTCTCCGATTCTTATGAAGATCTACGTCAGCCATCCCCGGCACGGATACGATTATGTGAAGAACCTGTACGAACCCCTCCGCCAAAGCCACCTTGACAGGAATCACAAGATCTTTTTTCCGCACGAAAACTCCGATCTCCCCTTTGACACACGGAAACTATTAAAGACCTTCGACCTTCTTCTGGCAGAAGTCTCCATGCCTTCTACCGGCCAGGGAATTGAGCTCGGATGGGCCAATGCGGGCTTGATACCGATTATCTGCATATACCAAAAAGGCTCAAAACCTGCCAGTTCCCTGGCGGCCATCACCCATGTCTTTATAGAATACGACTCTCCAAGTGATATGATAGCCAAGATCGACGAGTTTCTAAAAGGATTTCACAAATAGCGATTTTTTGTTATTCTTCTCCCATGCCCAGGAAACCAGCCTCCCGCTCCGGACTTGATCGCGCCATAGGACATATCAAAGCCCTCTCCAGCGATGATCTGCGCTCGGTCACCGAAAAGCTCTGCATGGAGCGCGGCAGTCTGGACGCAATAATGAGATCTCTTCTGGAGGGGATTATTCTCATAGACCGCTGGGGCACCATCGGCCTTATCAATCCCTCCGCCATGGCGATGCTGGGCATTCCCGATGTCGAGGACGGCTTTCCAGCGGCCAATTTATGGCGGAGCAGTCCCGATCTTGCGCGTGCGCTTGGCGTTTCCGGGGGCAGCCTTCCGGAGATTGCCGACTCGCTGACAAAAGAGATCACCCTGCACTACCCCTCCGAAAAGATCGTCCGGCTATACGCAACCCCTCTTGACACCGAGCGCTTCCTGATCGTCTTGGGGGACATCACCTCCCAAAAGGAAAGCGACTCGCGGCACCTGGAAGACGTGCGGCTGGAGGCGTTGACCCAACTGGCCGCCGGAGTGGCCCACGAGCTGGGAAACCCCCTCAATGCGCTGCAGATACACCTGCAGCTTCTTGAGCGAGCCGTGCAAAAAGAAAAAATCTCCCCCTCTGGCAGAAAGACCCTCGGCAACTCCGTTTCGATCGCCCAAGGCGAGATCAAACGCCTCGATCACATCATTCGCAACTTTCTGCAGGCGATCCGCCACTTCCCCGCCAACCTGCAGCCCACCGATGCGGTCAAGATCCTCGAAGAGGTGCTTTCGGTCCTGCGCGCGGAGATGGAAAGCACGAAGGTCGCGATCAAGGTCGAGCTGCCGGGGCTTGTTCCCATGATCATGGCCGACGAAGGCCAGCTCAAACAGGTATACTTCAACGTCATCAAGAACGCCAAGGAAGCCATGGAAAGCGGCGGAACACTCATCATTCGCGCCGCATCCGACGCGGAACACCTTCGGATTGAGTTTACCGACAGCGGCAAGGGCATCTCTCAGGAGTCGCTCCGCCGCCTTTTTGAACCCTACTTCACCACCAAGGAACACGGCACAGGGCTCGGGCTGCTCATCGCGCAGAAGATAATGCGAGCTCACCAGGGCAGCGTTGAAATCAAAAGCACCGAACACAAAGGCACGACGGTCAGCCTGGTCTTCCCATTAAAATACCGCCGCTACCATCCGCTGGAAGCTCCCCAGAGCACGCCAAGATTGAGGGGGTAAAGTTAGCTGAGAATGTGCATATTTTTCCCTTGCCGATAATTGAAATGCATAATACTATATATATTATCCTATGGCATCTCCAACTGCATCGGCTCAAACCCAGCGACTCTTAGGCAACCTACCGAAAGTTCTGCGATCCGGTATCTTAATTCGGACAGTGCTCCAAGATACCATTGAGTGCGTTCGGGCGTACGGTCAAAATCAGGAGGAGAGTGGCAGAATTACTCAGCTGCTTTTTGTTAAACATCATGTAGGTCATCTTCGTATCATCCGTGGCACAAATATAACTTCCAGTGAGGAACTCATACCCCCGCAGATTTCTGACGAAGAAGTTCTTCGGCGCTTCGAATCTATTCAAGCAGTACCACCATGCCAGACCGACAGCTTCAGTATCCTCTTTTTAGAAACTGGCCTTGCAAGGCTGGCCAACGTCGTGGCCCCATCCTCTGCTGTCATTTGTAATCCTATCCCCCCCTTCATAGTTGCCTACCTGGACACAGACGGCGGATCTCTGCTTTTCACCAACCTTGAAAAGGGCAAAAAACAAGGCCTCCGGCAGTACCTGGCCGCTTTTGATACCTGCATGGCAGAGTTCTGGACGAAGATCCCCAGATGGATGAAGAAACAGCGCCGCGGATACCTGCGTCCTGAGGCGGTATAGGACGTTCACTATTTCACTTTTTTATCCATCGGCCAGATGATTGCCACTGCTATCCATGCCACAAGCAACAATCATGGTTATGCCGATTTCGAGAATGTCCTCCGCCAGAATCTCCTCTTTGGAGGCGTATTCTCCGAGAAGACCTTGAAGGCATTCTCCTTCCACACGGGCACTCGATCGTACTGGTGAACGACAAAGAAAAGATCACCCCTAGATGAGTACACTTTCCCGTCCCTGTAGACAGGCCTGGACTCCATCAGATGGGGACCGTAGGCCTCAAATTTTGTAGGATCGGCGGTAGTGGCGGCATTGCAGCACCAGCCTTCGTACTGTCTTGCGAAATAAATACTGTCCTTGAAGGGCTGGGTCTGCGCCAGCACATTCAGAACCGCCTGATCCAGGCTGCGATCGCACTTGGGACGCTCCACCGCGTTCACATATATGTTGAAGGCCAGATCCTTTATGTACTCCGAAGATCCCGCCAACACCCCGGAATTAAAGATCTCGTTCTCCTTGAAAAGCTCATAAACCTGCGCGCCATAAGTCCCCAACAGGTTGCCATTGTTCCAGGGTTCATTTTTGTAACTCAGACATTCCGAGCCCACGATCAGCTGTTTGTGGCCTTTCCTGCCGATGCAATGACGCTCCAGAAAATCGAAAGGATTCTTCTGAAAATAGACGTCCTTGACGTCAGTAGTTATCACTCGGTCATATTCACGCCAGTGCAACCGGAGATATTCAGATATATCCCAAAAGCGCGAAGTAAAGACAGCCATTGGAGACCTCGCCAGTTCAAAGAGCCGGAAGCCCTGAGAAACAAGCCACTGCTTTGTCTCCGGAGATGCTTCGCCGACACCCACCGCCTTTTCCACGTTGTTTGACATCACCCTGTTGATGGACAAAACCCAGGGTTTAAGCTGGGGAATCCCATACCCCGAGAAAACTCCCATGATCAGATTTTTTTTGCGCATAAGATCACGCCGTCCTTTTATCCATCGGCCAGATGATTGCCAGCGCTATCCACGCCACAAGCAGCATCGTGGTTATTCCGCTTCCGACAATATCCATTGCAGGAAGTTCGTTCTCTTTGAGTACCGCCGCCAGGGGAATCGCCGCGGCCACCGCTCCAAAATGCAGCCCCATCGACGGCAGGAGCGATTTGCTCCGTGCATAGAGGACTCCCAGGGAAATGCCCAAAAGCGCCATATTCACAAAGACAATCTGCGGCAGCGTAAAGCTCCCCCCGTTGACATACATCCACATCAGCCCGAAACCCCCGGCAAATCCATGATCGGGCAGCCCTGAGGTCTCCGGCCTGCCATGAAGAAGGGCAAAAAGAAGCGAAGTCGCCAGCACCCCCACGCACGTACCCGCGCTCAGACTCAGATATCTCTGCAATATGCCGCGGAAGAGAAATTCCTCCAAGAGCGCCACCAGCAAGGCACCCCGAATGCCCCTGCCAATGATCCAAATAAACCCGTCGGGCAGCACGATTCCCTCAAAGTTCCCCGTAAGGAAGCATCCCAGTCCGATAACGCTCACGGCTCCCAACACAGCCAGAAGAACTGCCATTCCGGCAGACCCCCAGCCCAGATCCGAGAACGATCTGATGCGCGCCATCCTCCAGACAAACGGCAGGCACAGAAAAAATCCCACGTAACGCAGTCTGTCAAAGATCCTGTGGAAAAGCAGCCCGTGCTCATCGCCGTGAGCATGAAAAAGCGGCGCTATGGCGGGCGTCAGGAGCGCCGAAAAAAGCAGAATCGCCAGGTACAGTCCAAGAAGCTTCAAGAGGCTCAAGAGAAAATCCCCCAGAGAAAACTGCCCACAGTCTCGCATGGGGGCATCATGACACAAAGCCGCCCCACACGACAAGGGAAAAGAGCCCTCTTCCCCCTCTCCCAAAACTGTGATATAATGCCACTGTCTTGAAAATAAAAGATCTCTTATCCAAAAATAAAGTCCAATATGATCTGTATATCCCACTCAAGGAACACCCACTTTTCTCCCATGATTTCCATTCCTCTCATTGCCTCAGCGCCCCAAATCTTGCGCCATATAAGCACACTATATATTACCCAATCATAACTGATAAACAGTGAGATAACAGTGATGCGTGCAACATTCTGACACAGCGATTTTTCCAACTCCCACCCATGCCAAAAGTCCACCTTCTTCCACAAAATCTCATCAACCAGATTGCCGCTGGAGAAGTAGTCGAACGTCCTGCCTCGGTCATCAAAGAGCTTGTGGAAAACAGTCTGGACGCAGGGGCCACCCGGATAGAAATAAGGATTGTCAAGGCCGGACGGGAACTCATCACCATCACCGACAACGGCTGCGGCATGAGCCCCGAAGACGCCCGGATGAGCCTTGAGCGCCACGCCACCTCAAAAATCAGTTCCTTTGATGATCTGCTGAAGGTGTCCTCCATGGGCTTCCGGGGCGAGGCTCTCCCGTCGATTGCCTCCATCAGCTACATGACGCTCAGAACCCGCGCGCCGCAATCAGAGATCTCACACCAGATCAAAATAGAAGGAGGGGCCTGTACGTTGGAGGAGTCCTGCGCAGGAGAGCCCGGCACGACCATCACCGTCGAGCATCTCTTTTACAATGTTCCGGCCAGAAGAAAGTTTCTCAAGGGAGATGCCACAGAACTCAAGAACTGCGTGGAGGCGGTCAAAACGCTGGCGCTCTCCCACACTTCCGTCGCCTTCCGCCTGATGGATGACAAACGCGTTATACTGGATACGCCCGCCGATCAGTCCCCGTTTGAAAGAATTACCCGGATTTTTGGAGACGAGCTATCCGATGATTTGAAGGAGGTCAATTATAACTCCCACCCCCTGCCCCCGCCCTCAGGGCGGGGAATAACACGGGGGCCTGCGGCCCCCATACCCCCGGATGGGGGAAAATCTGGAGTTCCAGTGCCTCCCATTACTGCGGCAGCCTCTTTCGTCCCGCAGGGACAGCCACACGTTAGCCACCGGTTTCAACCGATGGCGGACGATCCCGACTCACGTGTCCGGGTCTACGGCTATGCCTCTCCCATCGGAAAAATGTTCTCCACACGCGACAAGATCTTTTTCTTTGTCAACCGTCGGTGCGTCGAAAGCAAGATTTTCCACCGGGCGGTCAGGGACGTTTATGGGGGAGCCCTTGGACGCGGGCATTACCCGGCGCTCTGGATCTTCCTGGAGATTCCCCCCGACTCCGTCGACGTCAACGTCCATCCCGCCAAAAAAGAGGTACGCTTCCGCTCCGAGGGAGACATCTATCAGCTTCTTTTCAAGGCGCTAAGTCAGGCCCTCCTCGCAGGCACTCCCCGCCCCTTCACGCTGCAGGATCCCTTCGGACCGACGCCCTTTCCTTTCACAGCCGCCGTGCCCAAGACCACCAACGGCCTGCCAACGCTGGCCACCGATTCCGCGGTGGTGCCAGCCACTGCAGGCATTCCCCCTGAATCGACGCCACGGTACGGGATTACAGCTCCCCTTGCGCCCTCCCAGACACTCATGCACACGGTGGCGGAGAACCCTTCAAACCGTCATGGTTGGAATTTCCTCTCTTTTCTGCGCTCCGACTACGTCCTTTTCGCCACTCCAGAAGGACTCGCCGTCCTCAATATCGCCAACGCCAGAGAGCGCATAGCCTACGATCTTGTCGAATCGTCTTTCGGGCAAGCCCATTCGCAAACGCTCCTTGTTCCCAGCCTTGTGAGGCTCGAACCGCACCTGCGGGAGACCCTTGGGAAAAATCAGGAGCTCTTCAGCAAACAAGGTTTCGTTGTCTCTGCCTTCGGTACCGGCTGTTACCGCCTGGAGGCCATTCCAGACTGGCTGACTCCCCAAAACGGTTTTCAGGGCACCCCTGAGTCGCTCTTCCTCTCGGAGCTGATGGCTCTTCACGCGGAAGAATCCTCCGCGGACGCGACGCTGCGGCACCGGAACGCGTGCCGTGCCGCCGCCAGAGAGGCCCACGGTACCCTCAGCCGCGCTGAGGCTGCCATGAAACTGATCGACGATCTGCTTAAATCCAGGAATCCGCTCAAGTCTCCGTCGGGAGAGCCCACCTTCTGGCACATAAGCGCGGAAGAACTCCAAAAGAGGTTTGGCACGCGGTAGACGCCCTACAGTCTCCAATGCAAACAATAAATTTGTTTAAAAAATAAAAATTTTGTTGCTTCAGCATCCCACTTATGCGAAGTATTTCCACAGGATGAAGGAAAACAAAATCGACGGCCAGAAATATCAGCCGCAGACAAAAGCTGCTCCGGTTCCCAATCCCATTATCTGCTGCCAGCACTGTTCCCAAAAGGCTGATCTCTTTGTGAGCTGCGTCAACGCACATGGCAAAGTGACAAGCAAGGCGTTCTGCCTGCCCCATGCCATCAAGGAAGGTCTTCTGCATCCCCGCAAGTGGGAGCTGATCCCGGGCGAGACTCCATTGCACCACTGCGGGGAGACCTCGTGCGCGTGCGGCATGACGGAAGGGCTCCTTCGAGTCAAAGGCAGGGCCGGCTGCGCGAAGTGCTACAAGACTTTCGAGGAACAGTTCAAGCTGGCCACGTCGAACGTGCAGCCAGGCATCGTCCACATTGGCAAGACTCCCGTCCGGATGGCACCCGTCGCGAACGTCAGAAGGCGCATCAGAGTGCTGGAGATGGTCATGGAACGCGCCATCAAAAAGGAAGCCTACGAACGGGCGGCAGTTTGCCGTGACCGAATCAAAGAGCTCTCGCAGACAAAGGCATAGGGGCAACAAAGCCCCGGGGTTGAAACACCCGGGCTAACCATCGAACCGTCCCATCCGGGACGGAAAGCCAGGCCTTAGCACAATGGTAGTGTAGTCCCGACAAGTCGGGACCCATGGGGGTGACGTCTTCTCGCCCCCTTTTCTATTATCCTCAGACATACGCCCGTTTTGGAACTTGCCAGAGCCGCCATGAAAAGGGTATCCTTAACTCCTACTAGGGCGTTAGCACAATGGTAGTGTAGCGGTCTCCAAAACCGTCCATGGGGGTTCGATTCCCTCACGCCCTGAGTTTGAGTTTAGCCATTATGCCTTCACAAATCTTGGGTGAAACCCTCAGCCCTCAAGTACAAATGATCTGACCGCGGCATGGGGGCCAAACTCCACGCGCTGTCTGCGCATATAATCAGTTAGAGTCTCAAGACTTCCAATGGGCGGATCCTCGTCACCGATCAGGCCAATATCTTTGGGCAGTTTGGCCCGCCAATCCTCAAAGTCCAGGACAAAGACAGCGGCATTGCCATTATCCTCTTTGGCAATAGGCGTGCCCGGCGCCGTCAGCCGCAGCCTTGTAAAGTTTCCGCCCTCGTCTTTGCGGATGAAACCGACCAGCCTTGCCTCGCCCAAAGGCTCCGAAGAAAACCCTCTGCCCGAATTGCGCTGCCAACCGGCAAACTGGATCTTGTAGTTGGACCAATGGGCCTGATTTTGGATCCTTATAAAATGATCGTGCGCCAATACCCAAAAAGGTTTCCATATTCGGCCGACATTACCATTCCCTATCTGTTTTGAGAGCCTTTCCATGTGTGAACAATATGTTTGCATAATAGCTTGGTACAAAATGATAGGCAATAATATCCTTTATAAACAAAAACCCCTCGGATTTCTCCAAGGGGGTTTTGAAAGTAGTTTGAACTACGCGATGATCTCGGTCACCTGACCGGCACCAATCGTCCGTCCGCCTTCGCGGATGGCGAAACGCTGGCCCTTTTCCATGGCGATCGGCTTGCCCAGCTCGATTTCCACGGCCAAGTTGTCGCCCGGCATGACCATCTCAACGCCCTTCGGCAGATTGACAATACCAGTAACGTCTGTCGTTCTGAAATAGAACTGGGGACGATAACCGTTGAAGAACGGGGTATGACGGCCACCTTCGTCCTTGGTAAGGACGTACACCTGGGCCTTCGCCTTGGTGTGGGGATGGATCGTACCGGGCTTGGCCAGCACGTGTCCGCGCTCAATCTGATCCTTCTCAATACCGCGCAACAGGATGCCCGCGTTGTCTCCGGCCTGAGCCTGATCAAGCTCCTTGCGGAACATTTCAATGCCCGTGACGACAGTGGAGCGGGTATCACCCAGTCCGACGATCTCAACGGTCTCATTGAGCTTGACCACGCCGCGCTCGACTCTTCCGGTGGCAACGGTGCCGCGTCCGGTGATCGAGAAGACATCCTCAACGGACATCAGGAAGGGCTGGTCCAGAATGCGCTTTGGCTCCGGAATCTCGTTGTCCAACGCGTCCATCAGCTCTCCGATAGCCTTGACACCTTCGGGCTTGCCTTCCATGGCGGCCAGAGCCGAGCCGTGGATGATCTTGATCTTGTCGCCTGGATATTCGTACTTTTTCAACAAATCACGGATTTCCATTTCGACGAGGGAGAGCAGCTCCTTGTCGTCAAGCAGGTCAACCTTGTTGAGGAAAACCACGATGGCGGGGACTCCGACCTGGCGGGCCAGAAGAATATGCTCTCTGGTCTGTGGCATCGGGCCATCGGCGGCACTGACCACAAGGATGGCACCGTCCATCTGGGCGGCTCCCGTAATCATGTTTTTGACAAAGTCGGCGTGTCCCGGACAGTCGACGTGCGCATAGTGGCGCTTGTCGGACTCGTACTCGACGTGCGAGACGGCAATGGTGACGGTCTTGGTCGCATCGCGAACCGTGCCTCCTTTGGTGATATCGGCATAGCTCTTGGCCGTGGCGAGTTTTTTGTCCGCCTGGACCTTGACGATGGCCGCTGTCAGCGTGGATTTCCCGTGATCGACGTGGCCGATGGTGCCGACGTTGACATGGGGTTTTGTACGAACGAACTTTTCTTTTGCCATAGTTTTGAAATTTATTGTTTGTTTTTTCTGAGTTGTTTTGAATGGAGCCCCCGAGCGGACTTGAACCGCCGACCTCGTCCTTACCAAGGACGCGCTCTGCCGACTGAGCTACAAGGGCACGAGAGAAAGCCCATTATGACAAAGGAAATGCGTGGGCGTCAACACCCTTTTGCAGGGTGGGTGGTTTTATGGAAGAGGTTGACAAAAGGGGAATAAATGTATATGATTGTAGCATATGAGCAAAACACGTTCTGATCAGTTTCTGAAGACTCTGAACGAAATGGGAACCTACTTCAGCGGAAAGACCATCTCATGCGGGGAACCCTCTCTGAGAGAACGAACCGAGGCCATCTGCCTGTTGGAAGAAATCTATGATCGGGGGTTAGTCAATGACTTGAACAAGGAGGCCGCCGTGGTACTGGCCGAGAATGTATATAATCGTAGTTTGGCTCTTACCGGAGACCGCGATACTGATCGCGAGCAACTGCAGACACGCGCCCGCGCAGCTCTTGTGGCTTGCCTTATTCTGACTGATGACGCACTGAATGAAGTACCTGGCAAGGTCCCAACCGAGCAACGACTGCGCATATTCACCGATACGCTGGACAGACTCGCGGCGGCGCTTCCAGCCTCTGATCTGCCACGGTTGGAAGAGCTTGCCGGACGGCCCAAACTCGGGAAATTCAAGAAAAATATAGAAGGAGCCATAGGCAGCCTAAAAGAGAGCCTGAACAAACCGCACGTCCCAACTCCCATCGGCAGAGCTTTGGGTCACCTGCAGAAAATGATGAACTCGCGGCGGAAAGTTGCCGGAAGCCCCGCTACTCCACCAATCCCCGCTCCGCTTTAAGTGCCTTGTCGATATTCGCGATCGTCGGCGGGGTCTTGCCATTGGCCTTGAATATGGCGGCCCTCACGCACTGCCAGCCAACATCTTCTACCGACCAATCCGCAACGGGGGTCGCCCTTACAATCTCAAAGGCGCGCACGGTATCGCCTTTCTTAAAGAGCGCCAGCGCAAGCGTCACGCGATTGGCAATGTTGCCTGGGGACTCCTTCGCCAAGTCGTAAGAGTTTTTCACCCAATCACCGGGCTTGTTGGCCAGAATGGAATAATAAACCGCCTTCTGTCGAATAAGCTCATTCTCCTGCAATAGCTCGGCCATTGGCTGCAACACCTCGGATATCCGACCGGCATCTCTCGTCTTGTAAGCCTCGCGCAGCCATAGTCGGTAATACAGCGGATGCATCATCTTGGGGGAACCCTTGAGCACGTGCGACATCACGGCACAGAACCTATCATAGTCATCCGGCTCCTGACTCAGGGTGAAGAGGATATCATTGCTGTTCTCTCCTTTGTCCGCGTAGGCCAAAATTTTCTGCCAGGAGGATCCCGCCTCTACAGCCTTTCCCAAACCCTTATAGGCGCGGAAACGCAACAGTTCCCGCTGGCAGTCATTCAGAGGCAACTGGGGAACATTCAGAATATCCAGCATGGTATCATAATGTTTGGCTGCCAAAAGGGACTGCATATAGACATTCAAACAGACCCTGTTACGAACGGCCTGGTCAGGCGGCAGCAGATTCAATGCGTCAGTATAGTCCCCAATGGAATAGTAAAATGACGCCAGTTGCGTCACATCGGTATCCAAGGTCTTGTTGAAGATAGCCTCCACCCGGGGACGGATTTCCTCGTAGGACCAGTTGGCTCGACGGTGGCGGATCACGCAGGCCTCAAGGAATGTCGACTTGGTGGCAAATGGATGGCTGACGAACGACACAACCCTTTTTTCCAATTCGGAGACGGGACACAGCTCGCAGAGCTTCTGCATTCCCCAAAGACCCAACGGCCCTCTGTCGTCTTTGAGCATCTCCAAATCCTGCATCAGCCGCTGCCTGGCCTCTTCGCCCTGGGACACCGAGGCGGCCAAATACAGATCCCAGGCGACCCGATCTCCAGGCGTTTTGAGGACCAGCGCGCGGGCCTTTGCCGCAGCTTCCGGATAATGACAGATCGCCATCAGATATCTGATTGTCAGATAGGTTGTCTCCGGCGCGTCGGGAGACTCTTTCGTCAGGGCCACAAGCGCGCCACGGGCTTTCTGTATCTCTCCGGCGGCCAGATAGGCCCGAAAAAGAGACCGGCGATCATCAATCGAGCTTGAAGGGAAACTATTGACGCGTTCCCACAGCTCAACCGTCTGACCGGGAATGATAAAATCCCACACCCTCGCGCAGTTGCGATTGACCTCCTGGCTATTGGGAGCCATGCGTTCCGCCTGCTGGGCCAGAAAACTGGCTCTTGGCAGATTGCCCGAAATAGCGGTGGCCAGAGCAGTACGCGACGCGTTTTCAGCCGTGATCGGCTTGCTTAGAGAAACGGCCCCCCAGGCAACAGCTATAAGGATAACCGCCAGCATCATTACGTAAAACACCCTCCTAAAGGAGGGATCATCGCTCCATTTGTTCATACAGAGGAAGTTACGATGATTGAACGCTGATCGCAATAAGAAAGTGTAGGCTGGTAGGGAATTACGTCCTTCAGGTACACGTTCAATTTTTTACTGGTATGATCGCGCCATAGATCCAACCGGGAGTCTGCACGACCAAAACCAGGAATACGCCCAGCGTCAGTACCGCTCCCCAAATAAATGATTTTGCCATATGCGAACAGTTGGCCGTCGTCAGGCACAACAGAACAGCCGCAAACGAAACGACACCCACACAGAAAGTCAATAGAGGTCCCCAGACCAAACCCAGCACGATGGATGCAACACCATAAGAAACCCCGAGCACAACGCCCAACGCGGTGTTGTCTGAGAGTCTTTCTTCGATCTTGGCTACGAATAATGTCATTTTGCCCTCACAGCGCCCCCAAGAGTTCCTGGGAGCCAAATGCGTTTTTGGGGGCAATAGTCGGGCTGTACTCCACATCGTGCTCCACCGTGCCACCAGGCAGCGCCCGCATCCCGTGGGTAACTGTCAGGCGCGTGCCATTCCAGACGCTCAGAAACCTCATTTTGCCAACCACAACAGCCGTGCCCCACCGCTCTGGATATTCCGAGTAAAACGCGTCATCGCAATACCTGTTATTGGAAGTAGGCGCGCCGTACTTTTTCTCCAGCTGGGACTGCAGGCTCTTGTAGTCATCCACGTATTCCTCGGTCAAACGGTGATCTTTTGTAAAGCGATAAGAAGCGGATGAGAGAGAGCCATTTGAAAAATAATATGTCACAAGCGTCGGCTGCCCGGATATGACGGTGCTATAGACCAACTGTGAATTCTCTTCGCTGTCCAGGTGTATCTTTTCCGTTTTCTTCACTTGGTCCACGGTCATGCCCCAGCTGGCACCCCGAAAATCGGCCGCCAACACGGACAGCGACCAACCCAATAGCACAGCTACCACAAGCAAAGATCTCATGCCGACATTCTGCCAGAGCGCAGGCGGGGGGCAAGACTTAAATCGAGTCTGAACGAGCTTCGGCGCAACATTGGATTGAAGCATACCGCCCCACCATGATAAAACCACGGTATGCTTCTCTCTTATTCGGAGTTCATCCGGAAATCCCTGTATGGACAATCGGGATATTATCGCAAGAACCAACGGCGAATAGGATTCTCCCACAGGACAGACTTTTACACAGCATCCTCCGTCCCGCTTTTCGGGAAGCTCCTGGGGGCGGCTTTCACGACACTAAAAGAGATCCATCACCTTGAAAATCCAACGCTCGTGGAACTCGGCAATGAACCGGATAGTCCCGTCTTTTTGGAAGGTTGCCCCGGCTTTGGCGCTTCCCTGAATTTTCCGCTGGACGCGCTCACGCGTAAAAACCACTGGAAGAGCCCAGCAGTTGTCTTCTGTAACGAGCTCTTTGACGCCCTCCCCTTCGACCGTTTCGTGCGCAGGAAAGGCATTTGGCGCATACTGGGACTGGACGCCGACAAAAAAATCATGGACTTGGAGATGGGAAAGGCACCCGCGGAGGATGCGAAGTTTCTGGGAGATCGCTTCCCCGATGGAGCCACCGTGGATATCTCACCCGAAGCGCCGCTTCTTATTGAACGCCTGCCGGAATGGACCGGCCTGTTTGTCATATTTGATTATGGGCTAACCCTCTCGCAGCTTTTGGAACGTCCCAGGCCAACGGGACGCGCCTACCACAAACATCGATTGCTTTCACTTGGCGAGGCTCTTTCCCTCAAGGCGGGGGAATACGACATCACGCATCACGTCATGTGGGATCTGATTGCCGGAGCACTCCGAAAGAGAGGATTCTCCGTCGCAACTCCAACAAGCCAGGAATCATTTTTTGTCAAACACGCCTCAGGGATCTTCCCCACACTCTCCTCCATCGAAAGAAAACAGCTTTCCGAGCTGATCCATCCATCCAATATGGGACAGTCCTTCGAGATAATGGTAGCCAGCAGAAGCGATCGCTAGCTTCCATATCGCGGCGATTGTTTGTATTAAATCTACGTGCCGAGCACCGTAATTGTAATCAGTATCCGATCCCCGATACTATCAATCAATATGAGTAGTATCAGTTCTGTAAGCTCACCTGGAGCTTATTATACGGCCGCCTCAACAGGCGGTTCCAACGCCTCGTCCGCGGACTCTTTGCAAAAAGAGCTCCAGAAGCTGGAAGAGGCTCTCAAGGCTGGTGACATCAACACCGCCCAGAGCATCATCAAGGAAATCCAGTCACACGCGCCCAAGAGCAACAACTCGTCATCGGACAGCTCCACGGGCAATCGCTCCACAAGCTCCGACCCGATCGGCGCCGCACTCTCCTCCATCGAAAGCGATCTGGCAGGCGGCGACACAACGGGCGCCGAAAGCACCCTCTCGGCGCTGACCACACAATTGCAGCAGATGCCGCTTCCGCCACGCGACAGTGACGGCGATTCGGACGGCAGCGGCGCAAACTCTGGTGGCTCCACCACGGCAACAAGTCACAGCAGCTCTTCGAACGCCGACTCCACGACAGGTGATTACACGGTCAATGGTATTACCTACAATGCCAAAGGCCAGATTATCTCCGTGGACGCCAGTGCCTAGCCCCAACTTTGGGGGCATTGTCGGAAGGCCGACGGCCGCGAGGGAAGTTCCCGCGCCCCACGCCCAACGAAAATGTCCCGGCTAACCACATAACAGCCAACCCCGCCCGTTTTGCCTGCCATAACACAGGCCGATAAGGGCGGGGTTCTTGTTTACCCGTGCGGCCTAAGCTGGCTAGGTCCCTGGGTCCCTACAGTGCGGTTGTAACGCCGCGTCACCGGGTCACGGACATATTTGGTGAAGCCTGTTTTTGCCAGATTATTGTCCGAAAGCAGATTTTTGGTGGATCCCTCGCTGAATTTGCCGCCAATATGCGGGGCCGTGTAGATCCGCCGGAGGGAATCTCCCGTCTCAGGATGCCGCGTCACCTCCGCGTCGCTGATGGGATGCTCGATTTCAATGATCTCCCCTGTTTTGATGACCTCATAAAGATAAACTGGCATGGAGAAAATGCTAGGATTACCTGGAAGGAACACAACCCCAAAAACACCTCTCTAACCCTTCCTCCCCAAAATGCCGTAGGAGTTGATGACGCAGTGTTTACGCGCACCGCGCCACAAGATGCACTGGCCCTGGCAAAATAAAAAGGAGAGATGGGAACACGACAAGGAGCTGTACTACCAGCTCGCCGATATCGTGTTTATCCTTGATCTGGAAGGCAAGATTGCCGGCATCATCAAAAGCAACGCAAGTCATCCCATTCCGGATTCCATGATAGGCCACTACCTGCGTGACATACTGGGAGCCGACCAGGGACTTAAAGGCGCACAGGCCATGCGCGAGGCTCTGGCTCTCGCGCATCGCGTTGTCTACGAGTATCACTTGGGGGAGGGCGAAAACACATATTACTTTCGCGCGCAGATCATCCCGATACCCCGGGCCATGCGCGGCAGGGAGGAGAGGGTCTTGTGGCTGGCCTTCGACGCCACCGAAAGAAAGCTTCACGAGGCGAGCCTGTGGATGCGCAACGAGCTTCTGGAAGGGGTTCTCAACGCGCGCATCAGCCTGATGGGAGACGCCTCATCGGGATCATCATCGCTTCTGGGAAAATCCGACAAACCACAGCTGCAGTCCAACCCAAAGGCTCTGGACGAGTCTCTTAAGATCATCGGAGAGGCCACCAAAGCCGAACGCGTGTACATTCTTGAGCACTATCAGACCCCCTACTATCAGGTACTGAGTCTGCAGAGGGAATGGTGCGCGGAGGGAGTGCCCAGCCAGATGCAAAATCCGAAACTGGAGCAGATCGAATACGAGGATCTCTTCCCCGGTTGGCTACAGAGTATACTCAAGGCGGGTTACAAATACTTCAAGCTCGAAGAACTCCCCGAGAAATTCCGGCACACCCTGCGGGTTTCCGATACGCAGTGGATCCTGATGCTGCCGGTCTATCGCGACCGTATGCTCTGGGGCATTCTGGGAATTGAGTTTCACCGCCCCCACCGCAAGTGGGAAACCGATGAAGTCCGCATTCTGCAGTCCATGACGGAAACCATCGGTGGCTGGGTGCGTATGCAGGAAACGCAAAAGCAGCTGCAGATGACCCAGTTGGAAGCCGAGAAGGCCAACCGTGCCAAGAGCGAATTCCTGGCGGTCATAAGCCACGAATTGCGCACACCCATGAACGCAATACTGGGCTACAGCCAGTTGCTGAGAGCCTCCTTTACCAACGCCGAGCAAAAGGAGCAGATTGGCTTCATAGAACGCAGCGGACGGACGCTCCTGGATCTGATCAACAACATTCTTGATTTTTCCAAGATCGAATCCAAGGAGATTGAACTGGAGGTGATCAGCTTCTCGCTGGAGCAGGTCATCATCGAAACGCTCGAAACCTGTTCCATCAAGGCAAAGGAAAAAGGCGTGGCGCTGGACTACTCCATCAGCAAGGGGCTCCCACATCAGCTTTTGGGAGATCCGCACCGCATCAAACAGATACTCTTGAATCTGGTGAACAACGCGGTTAAATTCACTCCCCAGGGATCGGTGCGGGTGGAAGTGACGCACACCAGGGACGACAACCGCGTCTTTCTGCGCTTCGGCGTGCGCGATACCGGAATCGGTATTGAGCCCGACAAGGTTTCAAGACTCTTCAAAGCCTTCAGTCAGGCGGATAGCTCCACAACCCGCCAATACGGTGGCACCGGCTTGGGGCTGGCTATCGCCAAGAGGCTGGTCGAAAACATGGGAGGAAAAATCTGGGTGGAAAGCGCCGTCGGCAAAGGAACCGTCTTCCTCTTTACGCTCCAGGTGCTCTGCCCCGCCGAGATCTCCGCCACACCGCACGCCCAGAATCGTGCCACCACTCCTCCCATCATCACTGGCGATTTTGATGCCACCTTCGGGCAGAGGTTCCCCATGCGGATACTCCTGGCCGAGGACGATCCGATGAACCAGAAGCTGGCCATGAAGCTGCTCGACAAGCTCGGCTACAGCTCCGTCACCGTGGCCTTTGACGGGCTGGAGGCCCTCAAGCGAATAAACGAAGGCCAGTACGATCTTGTGCTGGCCGATCTGCAGATGCCCCGGCTTGACGGGATCGCCATGACGCAAAGGCTGCGCATGGGCGAATGCGGAGAGGCCAAAAGCAAAATTCCAGTCGTCGCTGTGACCGCATATGCCATGAATGAAGACCGCGACAGGTGCATGGCAGCAGGCATGAACAGCTTCGTCCGCAAGCCGATTCAAGTGGCCGAGCTGAAGGAAGCATTGATCATGGCGTATCACCAGAGGCCGGTGTAATTTCGGGACTGCCTAAGCGAATTCCGCTTCCTTTTCAGGCCCCCTTTGGCCGCGCCCCTGTCTGTGAGATCGCAGGCTTTTTGCAGCCTTTTGAGCCTTCCAGAACGACCGGGGAGTGGGTTCATCTTCATCGGTCTCTCCGAAAAGTCTTATGAGTCTATCCCTTCGGCTTCGCCCCTTTTCTCGTCTTCTCTCTTCTTGAAAACTTGCGTTTCTTTGTGCCTCCACGTCACACATTAGAGCATCGGCCTGTTTATTGGCATCAAGTAGATGCTTGGGCAGCCCTTTATGGCGCACGCCTGACTTGAACACAGCATCCGATTCACCCCTTACCGCTTGCTTCTCCCCAACAGGGGGCTTTGGCGGGTCCGGCCAGACCATATCAAGACCCTCTCTTTCCGACCAGGATTTCTCTTCCCATTTTGAAGAGCCGGAACTTGGCTGGGATGAAACGGGAGCAGGCAAAGACCGACCATTGGATCCCTGCTGCGAAGAGTGCTCGCTTTCTAGTCCCGTCTTGATTCCCTGCCCATTCGCTGCCCTTGCAGTTATGGACGTCTTTATTCCAAGATGATGTTTCGCCTGCACGGACTCCGAATATATCTCACACCGACGGCGTCCTCAAGGAAAATAGGCGGTTATTTATGAGATATAAATTATTTCAATACAGGTGATTAGCCAATTTAAACTTTCTCTTCCTGAGCCCTACCACTTGAAAAGCTTCTTGGCGTTTGACCGGGTTTTTGAATCAAACTGCTTCTCAAAGGCCGCGCCGTCAAAAGTTCCCTCCGTCTTACTGAAAGAGATCCCCTGGCTACCGCGCGTGGCCTTCGATGGGGAACCCTGTTCGTATTTCTTCTGATTCCGCGAGGCGTCTTCGTGCTTCCAATCGCTCCAGCCAGAGCCGCTCCGACCAGTACGCCAGGAGGTCTGAGTGGTGTTTCCCGCCGTCTTGACCAGATCGAAACAGTCCTGCGGAAGTTTTTCAAGGAAACGCGAGGGCAGCTGTTGATAGACGCCCGAATGCGAGGCCATATTCAAAAGCGGATAGCTCAAATAGAGTTCGTCCTGGGCACGTGTCAGCGCCACGTAAAAGAGCCGCCTTTCCTCGTCTATCGCGTTCTCCTCAAGCGCCCGCCGCGACGGGAACATCCCCTCAGAGAGCCCTATCACAAAAACAACGGGCCACTCCAGACCTTTGGCCTGATGAACCGTCGAAAGCCGCAGAGCGTCCTCCGGAGCCTCGGCGGACTTCTCGCTGGCCTCGGAATTCAGGAGCACCAGTTGCGACAGGTATTCGGCAAAGCTGTCGAAGCGGTTTGCGAAGGATTCCAGAGATTGCAGATCCTCCAAACGCGAGTCCCAGTTGGGATAGATCGTGCGGATGTACCCGCTGTACCAGCCCTCGATTGCGCGATTGGTGATCTGCGAGGGCATTTCATTCTCCTTCAGCGCCTTCTCTAGCTCTGCGATAGTCTCGGAGAGTCCCAGCCATTCTTCCTTTCTTGATTCCCCTACTCTAGCCAGAACAGTTGGGTGTTTCATGGCATCTCCCAAGGATAAAACTCCCGTTCCTTTGTCTCCTGCGGTAGATAACGTCGCGTCAGCGACCGAAGGCATCTTAGCCTCGGATCTTAATCCGTGGCCATTGTCGGACAGGCCCACCCCTGACCCCTCCCTCTGGGAGGGGATATTATTTATGGGGGCTTCGCCCCCAAACCCCATATTGTCTTGTGAAACCCCTGAAGTAATTGGTTTATTATACAGCGCCATTATATCCCCATACAGCTTGAGCGAGGTCACCTCCCCCACTTTGGGCAGCAGACACGCCACCCGGCAGAAAGCTGCCGAATCCCTGGGATTAAAAACAAAGCGCAATTGGCTCACCAGATCCTTCACATGGGCCTGTTCGAAGAAACGCATCCCGCTTGTGATGGCGAAAGGAATTCCAATTCTCGTGAGCTCCAGTTGCAGCTCCATCGCGTGGAAATGCGCGCGGTAAAGAATCGCCATCTCCCCGAGCGAACGTCCTTCCGAGCGCAGTGACTGGACCTTTCGCACGATCCACTGCGCCTGCGCGCGACCGTCAGTAACGGGAACAATCTGCGGTTTGGCCGAACCGGCTCGCGCCGCGCGCAGATTCTTTTCAAACTTCTGTCCGGTGCCCACAAAGACCGAATTGGCAGCGTCCAGAATCGGCGGCACCGAACGATAGTTGAGTTCTATCTTGTACACATTCGTTCCCGGATGCCTGTCGGGAAAGGAGAGGATGTTCTCCACCTGAGCGCCGCGCCAGGTATAGATGCACTGCGCGTCATCTCCCACCGCCATGATCCTGTGATGGGGAGCTAGCATATCAATAAGCGCCGACTGTATGGCGTTGGTGTCCTGATACTCATCTACCAGCACGTGCTGAAACTTCTCGGAAAGCTCTCGCGATAGCGCCGGATTGGCTTTCAGCATCTCATGGGGCAGCTCCAACAGATCGTCGTAGTCGCACAGGTTCCGGCTGCGCTTGAGCGCCGTGTAGTGCGTATCAAATTTATTCAGCGCGTCGATCTTGTCTTCGAGGTAGGCGTATTTTTCCATGATCACGTCCCCCGCGCTCTTCATGGTGTTGCGTTTGAGCGAGAGGATGCCGGCGATAAGCGGGATCTTGGGATTGTTCTTGTCGCGCAGGAACCCCGCGCCCGCGGCGGCCTTCACCGCCTCATTGAGGAGACTCTCCGCCTCCGACTGGTCCATGATTGTAAAGGTCGGGGCAATTTTGATCAGCTCGCCGTATTTGCGCAGAAGCTTTTGTCCTATGTGGTGAAAGGTGCCCCCCCAGAAGGATTTTGAATCCACTCCCGTAAGAGCGGATACCCGCTCCAGCATCTCATGGGCGGCCTTGTTGGTAAAGGTCAGCAGCATAATCTGCCACGGGGCAACTCCCTGCGAAAGAAGGTACGCCACGCGATAGGTCAGCGTGCGGGTCTTCCCCGATCCCGCGCCCGCCAGTACTAGGGCAGGCCCAAAAGGGCTCGTCACGGCGGCAAGCTGCTCGGAATTAAGGGTCTTTTCAAAATCGATTTGGAGAACTGAGCTCGGCAAAGTCATTCCCCCGATTCTCTCAAAATGAAGAATCGGTGGCAAGACAAGGCGGGAGAAATTATTCCTTCCTTCTCGCTATTCCTTGTGTTTTCTGCTAAAGTGTCCGATGCTCACTTTACAGGATATCAGCAAGGCTTATGGCCCACAGACCCTTTTTGAAGGTGTTTCGTGCCACATCGCGCGCGGACAACGCGTGGGGCTCGTGGGAGCAAACGGCGCCGGCAAATCAACCCTTTTCTCGCTGATCCTTCAGGAAGAGGACGCCGATTCAGGCACCATTACCTTCAGTAAAAATATCACCGTAGGACATCTTCCGCAGGAGAGCGCCCCCGTAGGGAACGAGACTGTGCTTGAGCTGGCAATGGCCATCACTCCCGAGGTAGCAGCCCTACAAAAGCAGATGGCCGCCTGGGAAACGGGGAATACCTCTCACGACAACGTCGAGAGTGATTACGACACGATCCACGCGCGCTATGACGAGCTGGGAGGATACCAGCTCGAGCCCAAGTCCAAAAAAATTCTTTCGGGACTGAGCTTTCGAGAAAAGGATTTCAATCGACCGCTCCGCGAGATGAGCGGCGGCTGGGTAATGCGGGCGCATCTGGCGCGTCTTCTGGTGCAGGAGCCGGAGCTACTCCTCCTTGACGAGCCGACCAACCATCTGGATTTGGAATCTCTTGAGTGGTTCCAAAACAAACTTAAGACCTACGACGGCAGCATCCTCATGATCTCGCACGACCGCAATTTTCTCAATCAACTGGTCGATGGCATCCTGGAGATCCGCCAGACCAAACTGATCCGCTACCACGGCAACTACGACGACTATCTGGTCCAGCGCGAAGCCAACGAGGCGCAGATGCTGGCCGCCTATCAAAACCAGCAGCGCGAGATTTCTCACATGATGGATTTCGTCAACCGTTTCCGCTACAACGCCGCCAAGGCCGCCCAGGCGCAAAGCCGACTCAAGCAGATCGAGAAGATCGAACGCATCCCAGAGCCCGTCAGCGCAGACAAAAAGATCAAATTCAAGTTTCCCCAGCCTGCCCGCAGCGGACTAAAAGTCATATCACTAAAGGATCTGCGCTACTCCTATGATGGAGTCACTCAAATCTACAAAAGCGCAAATCTGGAACTGGAACGCGGACAGCGCCTGGTACTGGTGGGGCCCAATGGCGCGGGCAAGTCGACACTACTTAAAATCATGGCGGGAATCTTGCCCATGCAGTCGGGCGAGCGCGTCTTGGGTAGCAACGTCAAGCTGGGCTACTACTCCCAGCACCGAGTGGAGATGCTCAACCCAGAGCGAACCGTCTTTCAAGAGGGCATGGATACCGAGCAGGGCGTGACCGAGGAGTTTGTGCGCACTCTTCTGGGCAGCTTCCTTTTCGGGGGAGACGCGGTGTTCAAAAAGGTAAAGGTCCTAAGCGGAGGGGAAAAGAGCCGTCTGGCACTCGTCAAGCTGCTACTTAATCCCCCCAACGTGCTCTTCATGGATGAGCCGACCACGCACCTGGACATTGCCAGCATCGACGCACTTGTAGGCGCCCTTGAGCAGTACGAGGGCACGATCACCTTTATCAGCCACGACGTCTATTTCATTCGCAAGATCGGCAAACAGGTCCTGCGCGTGGCCGACGGAGAGCTGACCCAATACGCGGGCAACTACGATTATTATCTGGAGAAGTTCGCAGCCACCTATGGCGCAGACGCTGTGGCAAATGGCAATAGCGCCATCCCGAGGGAGTCCAACCCCGACCGTGTTCGGGGCGAGAAAAAGAGCTTCGCAAAAAGCCCCGAGCAAAAGCGTCTGGAGGCCGAAGAGCGCCAGGAACGTTCCCGTAAACGAAAAGCCCAGCAGCATATTGTAACGCTGTTGGAAAAAGAAATTCAGCTTTTGGAAACCCGCCAGAAGGAGATCACAACCCAAATGGAGCTGAAGGAAACTTACGAGACCTCCGGCTTGGTAATGAAGCTAAACAGGGAACTCTCTTTTGTCACCGATCAATTGACCGAGCTGACCGCCAAATGGGAACACGAGTCCTCCGCGCTTATCGCAATCGACGCCGGGAAGTAATCTCTTGGCTGCCCATTCGTCCATTACCCGGCCTGCTCCTTATGCCCTCCATCCATGAAACTGATACTTTCGCAAACCCAGAAAAAGAACTCTCGACAAACCTTTTCATTTTCATAAACTCTTGAGTTCTAGGATGCAGCTACCTCCCGCCAAGATCTTGATCGTTGACGACCAGCCAGCCAACATCATGCTCTTGCAGCGCAAATTGGAGCGCGAAGGGTTTGAGGTAATGGTGGCGTTCAACGGTCTGCAGTGCCTACAGCTCTGTGAGGGCACCCTCCCCGACCTGATCCTGCTTGATGTCATGATGCCAGAGATGGACGGCGTGGAAGCCTGCAAACGCCTCAAAGCCAACGCCCGCACGCAGCAGATTCCCGTCCTTTTCATCACCGCCAAAAATACAAAGGAAGGCAAACTCGAGGGGCTCAACACGGGAGCTGTCGACTACATCACCAAGCCAATAGACCTCGACGAGACGCTCGCCCGCGTCAACACGCAGCTCAAGGTCAAGAATCTCTTTGACCAGAACATCAAACTGCAGCAAAAACTCGCCGAAACAAGGCAGGCCGCCGCGATCGGGGCCATCACCGAGGGTATTGCCCACAATTTGAACAATCTGATGGGGGTCGTGGTCGGATATCTGGATCTTCTCAAAATCGACAAGACGCTTTCCGAGAACTCGCTGAGGCGCGTGGGGCTCATCGACGTGGCCATCCAGAAGATGGTCAAAATTGTCAAGACCCTCATGACCATCTCCATCAATGAGGCGGTGCCTTTAAGCGAGCAGCCGCTGCATCCCCTCCTTTCGGCCTGTCTGGCGCGCTTCCACTCCGAGTACAAGATCGACTCCCCCGTGGAACTGCGCGACGCGACCAACTCCGCCAAACTCCACACCAACCAGGAGGTGCTCGAGAATGTCGTGGGACGGCTCCTCATCAACGCCTGGGAGAGTTATCCCGATGACGCCAGCCTGCGTCCCATCGAGGTCGTGGGCGAAATAGGCACGGACAATGGCCGCGAGGTGATTTTGATTCATGTGCTCGACCAGGGCTGCGGGCTGGACCCGACCGTCGCCAGCCAGATTTTCGATCCGTTCATCAGCTCCAAACCGGATGTCGGCCGCGGGCTGGGGCTGACTCTTTCCAGGCATCTGATCCGCAGCCTGGGCGGCGAGTTGATAATAGCCAACCGAACCGACGACAAGCCGGGAGTCCGCGCCACGATCATCCATCCCCTCGCCCCACTCCCACCGACCGTCCCGGAAATGAAGACTGTGACAGCGGAATAGGTTTGGCTACGTCTTTTAGCACGGAATTGCGTTGTAGGCACGTATAACATGGCACAATATTATTGCTTATATTTTGCCTGTAGTTGACAATCTTCGTCAGGGTCGGCCAAAGCATATTTTACCATGTCGGAATTCAGCCATCCAAAACAACTCATCGCTTTTCATCTCGGAGACATTCTGGGCGTCATATCGTTGGCCAGATACAAGCCCCTGATTGACACGCCTCCCATGAGAATTGATGGATCGTTTTTCCCACAGCGGGAATACCCCGTGCAGGGAGTCATACAACTGGCCGAATATGTCACCGGAGAAGAAGTTCCTCTCAGGGAAGCCCCTGACGGAAGCGGGCAAATAGAGATCAACAACAGATGGCTTTTTGTACTTGCCCTGCAGGCAGGCACGCAGCTCATAATGCCGGAGAATATCAGACCAGCCAGCTTGGCAGAATTTCTTTCTAATTTGGTCGCTCATCAGGTTCCATACGAAAAGATACTTCAGGAGTTTGAGACCACAGTTCCCGAAAGTCTAAGAGAAGGTTGCTACGCGGAGTGGGTTCGCGCCAAAGCCAGGGAAGTCGGGGAATATTTTATAGTCAACAGAATGAAGTACGAAGACAAGGAGTATATCCGGTTTAGGAAACGCGCATTGGGCATGGATACGGATGAAGGACCGCGCCGCTAGTATTCTCCCGTTTTCCCATCCTCAAGCCTCTCGAATTTTATCCCCTGCGGATCGAGGAAACGCTGGTAGACTTTGTCCATCATGCCGGGAACTTTGAGAATGCCATCGTGCACCGGAAAGCACTTCTTCGGCTTTAGCTTGAGCGCGTAGTCGACCGCCTCGGAGATCTTCATCCACGGACCGGCCGCGGGCAGGGCTAGTATCTCCACCGGCTTCTTGGGATCAGTAAAAGCGTCCCCCGGATAAAAGAGACGATTGGCAATGAAGAATCCGGTGTTGGGCATGGGCGGCATCCCGTGATAAATAACAGCGTGCGTCTTTCCAAGAGCCTCCAACAAAACAGTCCCCTCCTTCAAGCTCCCTCCGTCGTCCAGGATGACGGGCGTAAAGCCAGCCGCCTGAACCGCCGGAGCCGTTCCTGTATTGGTGATGATCTTGGCTTTGGGGTTGTTTTTAAGAACGGCCTTCAACGAGTCCACGTGCAGATGATCGGCATGATCGTGCGTGATCAGAACGGCGTGAAGCCCTGTTATTTCATTGGGCAGGGTAGAATACGCTCCCGGATCGGTCAGGAATTTAAGTCCCGACTCCTCAATCAATAAACAACAATGTCCGTATTTGGTGATTTTCATAAATTTTCAACCTCCCAGCGCCTCCTTTAGTTTTGGGACAATCTGTTTGCGCAAAAACAGACCGCTCCTGACAGCCACGTTGCCGGCAAATTTTACATCCAAAGCACGCTCACACAGCTTCCGCGTCACAGGATCACCCGCCACAACAAACGACCGTTCCTCACCAACGTCCAAAGCGTTCAAAATGCCATGCTCTACGCGGCATTTTTTCTTTAGCTCACCGATCACCTCCAGGATCTCGGACTCTCGTCCCTCAAGCAACTTCCCAACTCCCATTATCTCCAGCTGTCCTATCATTATCCCCTCATTCTTGAAATGCCAGTAGTTTGCGTCAGACTCAATCGCATGGCGCAGTTTGGCCCCTGAGAGTTCCGACTTGGCCGCATAGAGATCCTGCCAAAAATCTTCTGGCAAACCGGATATTTCCCGAAGCCATCCCGCCTCCTTGCGATCGCGGTCTGTTGTTATTGGATTCTTGAAATTTAGCGTATTGGAGAGGATGGCCCCGTAAAGAAGTGCCGAAGAAAACTTGGAAGGCTTTCGCCCGGCTTTTTCAAAACGTTCTGCCACCAAGGTGGCCGCAGCCCCCACCAGTTCAACCTGCGCTTTGGCGTTCGGGAACTTTTCTTTCTCATTTGCCTTCCTGTGGTCAATAAGCTCCACAACCCTATCAAGCGGCACTCGGTTCTCTAGAGGGTGAGGTTCACTGATATCCATAAGGTATATCCTGTCATAACCATGCGCATTGGGAATGATCGGCGGCATTTGTTCCTTCAGATACTCCATCATGAACTCAACTTCCATATTGGGTTCGCCAAAAAGCCCAGCAACAGCTTCCACTCCCGTCTCTTTCAATAGCTCGGCATAAGCTACCACGCATGAGGTGCCGTCCAGGTCGGGATTGATATAGCTGGTGACAAGTGATTTCTGCATAAATACACTGCCCGGGGCGGGACTCGAACCCGCACGGCTTTTGGCCAGTGAATTTTAAGTCCACAGCGTCTGCCATTCCGCCACCCGGGCTTCGAGACACATTATTATTCAAACGGTTCCCGCTGTAAATCCTAACTTTCGTCAGCCACACCCGCCGTAGCCACTGCCCCGAACAAAGTCGGGGTTGCGCGAAGGAGGGCCGCCACCCGGGCTTAGGGCGTAACTCTATACCAACACGACTTTCTTGTAAATAATCTTAAAAAAGAGTTGCCAGAAAGCCGCGCGCGGTTAATCTGTAGCCAGAAAAGACGTATATAGCTCCTGATGCCAGTTCTACACGGTACCAATCAAAATTGGAAAGCGCTTTTTAGGAACGCGCTCGGCACCCTCCCCTCCCGGTCGCCCAGTCTCTTTTTCAACGCATGAAGAAGCAAACCATTCACAAAGAACTTCACGCCGCCATCCAGTGTCTGGATGACAAAAAAGCCACCGAACTCACGGTACTGGATATGCAGGACAATAACAGCGTCGCCCGGTATTTCGTGATCGCCACGGCTACCTCATCCACCCATCTAACCGCCCTCAAAAACGCCCTCATGGACCACTGGAAGAAGAATTTCTCCAGAATCCTTCATAGCGAATCCCGCCCGGGCTCATCCTGGCAGGTGATTGACATCGACGACGTGATGGTACACCTCTTTACTCCCGAGGAGAGGTCCCGCTACAATCTTGAGGGTCTATGGGGAGACAGTATCATCCGGTTAGAAGCCATTGAGGGTTAGTTGGTTACAAAAGCTATTTTC
>CAZIPW010000007.1:0-69695 GCA_964541675.1 uncultured Verrucomicrobiota bacterium | reverse complement strand
CAACTCCAACGTAACTTATAAACTCAGTTGCCCGTTCCTACCGGATGCTACTGAAGTCGGGACCGGGACTCATGGCCCCCAACAAGTGAACCGCTGCTACTGTTAAAAATTCTGGGAGATATTGCACTTCAGCAATCTAAAACTTGTGTTCCCTAATGACAATACTATACCTCTCCCGCGCTCAGTTTTATCACTACCTCTGCGTTGTCTTCTTTGCAGACGTCATTCTTGCGGGAAAAACCGCACTTCTGGCACTGGTGGATGATCCGCCTCCTCCCGGCCTTGATCTCCAATCCCACGGGGCGCATAATGCCACCGCACCCACAGGCTCTGTCACCCGGATTGACATCCACGTGCTTGCTGCACAGGCATTGTGGGCAGTGGTTTGTGTATCCATTTCCCTTCACGCTTGTCCCGCACACCTCGCAAACAAAGTCCTCCTTTTTTCTTTGAAAAAGCTTGGCCATAATCAGGTGAACGCTTGTAAGTCCATCACTTCTTTGACACGAGTTGCATGGGTTGAGCCAGCGCCGCGCCGCTATTCTCCACTATCTTCATGACTTCCAGCAGGATCTTTTGGCGGAGCGCGGCAAATCTCTCGAATTCCGTGGATCTGGTATAACACACCACCTCGATCTTGATGGCGTTTTCGCCGAACGCGGACAAATAAACTTGCCGGGGAGTCGGAACAAGTTCCTGATCCAGGCTTGCCAGCAACTCTTTGGTTTTTACCACAATCTCTTCGATCTGAGTGTGCGTGGTTCCGTAGGAAAGCCCGATATTTATGGCCATGCGCTGTTTGGAGATGGCTGTTTTGTTATCGACCGCCTCCGTCGCCACCATATTATTTGGCACATTCACAAGAGTATTGGCGTCCGTACGGATCAGTGTGGAGCGCAATCCTATTGATTCCACAACGCCCTCAGTTTGGGCCACCTTTATGGTATCCCCCACCTTGAAGGGGCGGTCGAGGGCTATGGAAATGGATCCGTAGAGATTGGCTATTGTACTTTGGCTGGCAAAGGCCAGCGCGGCTCCACCAATCCCCAACGCTGTGATAATCGATGTCACGGAGTAGCCGAACCCGTCTATGATCATGATCACGCAAATAACAACCAGGATGACGACGACAATTTTTCTAAAAAGCGGTATGAATGTCGCAACCGCCAGCCCGCGCCTCTGCCCCTGCTCCATCAGAAGCTCAGCTCCCATCCTTGTCGCGCGCACAAGCCCCCAAAAAACAATCACATTGAAAGCCGTATAAAATAACTTGTCTATGCCCACTTTCCACGTATCGCTGAGCGGCAAGAAACTGAATGCGAGACTGAAACCGGCTGTCATCAGCAGTGTCGCTATCGGCTGCTCCATCGCCCCAAAGAAGCGAATGAAAACCTTGTTTTTGAAGACAAGCTTCCTGAGTACCGCCGCTATGAGATCCGCCAGAACTGTCTTGAAGAGTATTGATGCCGCTATGGTAAAAAGAAATAGCGCGATAAGCCTATATTCCATGCCAAAAAAGTGGATGGACAAAACCGCCGGAATATCGCTGAAGACCCCACCTGGAATATCGCCAAACATATTTTAAAACATGATTGCTTGTGTCTGGAAAGTCAAGCCGACGAAGAGAAGTATCGGCACATCCCGATCTGGAGATATGGGGAGTACCACTCCCAATAACAATTCCCTCCCTTCGGGAGGGGACAGGGGCTGTGTGCGTATTAATGTACGCGCAAAACGCTATACCATTGACTCCGATGAGGTTTATCCGTTTAGCTCGTATTCATTATCAATGTTTACCAGCCCCAAAGACGTCGATTCTATTTTAAAGGCAAGAACTTCGCAGCCTCATGCAATCCTGGGAATGCATACCCTCTCCCACCAGGGGGAGCCCGGCGTGGTAGTAAGGGCCTTTCTTCGTGGGGCGGAATCCTGTGAGGTCATTGATATTCTTAACAAACCGGAGCGCCGGTTTGCCATGCAGAAAATAGACCCTGCGGGTTTCTTTGAAATATTTGTATCCGGAGAGGAGAAGATTTTCAAATATCAGCTGAAGGTTTCCCTGAAGAACGGCGAGACCCGTCAATTCAATGATCCATATTCGTTCCTGCCATCGCTCGGAGACCTTGATCTTCACCTGTTCAATGAAGGCAGGGATCAGCTGGTATACGAGAAGCTTGGCGGACACTTGAAAAAACTGGACGGTATAGACGGCGTGGCTTTCGCCGTATGGGCTCCTTCCGCCAAAAGGGTCAGTGTTGTTGGCGATTTCAACGGCTGGGATGGCAGATATCACATCATGCGCTCGTTGGGCAGCAGCGGCGTATGGGAAATATTTATTCCGGGGCTTTCCGAAGGGATGAAATACAAGTTTGAACTCATAGGAGGAGACAACCAGCTTAAACTCAAGTCTGACCCGTACGCCACCTACTACGAGTCCCCCCCAAACAACGCTTCCATTCTCTTTAACACAGGCAATTACGCGTGGAAGGACGACGCGTGGATAAAAAAGCGTGCCGGGACCAACTGGAAAACCAGGCCTGTCTCCATCTACGAGGTGCATCTGGGTTCCTGGCGGCGAAAAACGGAGGAAAACAACCGTCCTTTTTCATATCAAGAATTGGCCGCCGAGCTTATTCCTTATCTGAAGGAGATGAACTACACCCATGTGGAGTTCCTTCCCGTGGCCGAGCATCCTTTCGCGGGATCCTGGGGATATCAGGTGACCGGATTTTTTGCACCCACTCATCGCTTTGGAAATCCCTCAGACTTCATGTACCTGGTGGATCAGCTGCATCAGAATAATATAGGCGTTATCATTGACTGGGTTCCCGCGCATTTTCCCAAAGACGCTTTCGCTCTGGCGAATTTCGACGGCACTCATCTGTATAATCACGCCGACCCCAAACAGGGTGAACACAAGGACTGGGGAACTTATATCTTCAATTACGGCAGGCACGAGGTCACGGGCTTTTTGATAGCCAGCGCGTTGAGCTGGTTCGACCGCTACCACATAGATGGCTTGAGGGTGGACGCGGTTGCCAGTATGCTCTACCTCGACTACTCCCGCAAGGATGGCGAGTGGATCCCCAACAAATACGGCGGCAAAGAGAATCTGGAGGCCATAGAATTTATCCGCCAGACCAACGATCTTATCCATAAAAAATATCCTGGTGCCATTATGATAGCCGAGGAGAGCACTGCGTGGAGCGGGGTCACGCGTTCCACAAAAGAAAAAGGTGGCTTGGGCTTCGACTACAAGTGGAACATGGGATGGATGCACGATACCCTGGTCTATTTCTCAAAGGACCCCGTGCATCGCAAGTGGCACCAGAACGACCTTTCTTTTGGCATGATATACCAGTTCTCGGAGGAATTCATGCAGGTATTTTCCCACGATGAGGTGGTGCACGGAAAAGGCTCGATGCTCATGAAAATGGGATCCTGGTATATGGGAGAAAAAGCCCAGACGCTAAGGGCGCTATATACGCTTATGTGGTTGTGGCCCGGAAAGAAAACTCTTTTTATGGGCAATGAAATAGGCCAAAGCAATGAGTGGGCCTACGATAAAAGTCTTGACTGGCACCTTCTGCAATACAAAGAGCACGCTGGTATTCAGAAGATGATCAAGGATCTCAATGCCTTTTATTGCAACGAGCCGATTCTTTTTGAACACGACCTGGATCACAATTCTTTCCAGTGGATCAACGCTGGGGATTCCAATAATTCCATTATCTCCTTCATCAGGAGGGGAGAGAAACCGGAAGATGTTTTGCTGGTGGTGGGACACTATGTTCCCAATTGCATCAAGGCCTACCGGGTCGGCGTTCCTTTGGACGGATTCTGGGAAGAAAAACTTAATTCGGCAGCGGAACTTTATGGCGGCAGCGGGGAGGGCAACATGGGAGGGGTACCCTCTAAAAAGCCCGATAAAGATTGGGACGGGCAGCCCTTTTATCTGGAGCTGTGTTTGCCGCCAAATGCCACTCTTGTATTCAAGTACAAAGGTCGACTGGAGAAAAAAGAAGATTCCAGGCAAACGTCTGGCGGGGTCCAAAAACAGTAGCGTCTTGATAGATTTCAATGCTCTTGTCGCCTCTGTGTGTCAAGTATTCATGTGTAAACATTTTATCGGATCCTTTTATAATCTATGGGAAAAACTCCTCCCGCCAAGTTTCCTCCCGATATGCAAACAACTTTTTTGCGCGCGCATAAGTTGTTGCCTATGTATGTGTTCGCTATGAACCTATTTTGGTAATAATTTGTTTAAATCTTGTCGCGAAGGGGGCGGAGTATTTTGTTGTCCACATTCGTTCCCCCTTGTTTTATTTTTCTTCTCAAAAGAACTTATGATATCTATCTGGATGCCAGTTTGTTATAACTTATTCGTCTTATTCACCGAGTAGAAGAGGATGATGACTTATATATAGAACCTTTTAATAAATACATGGTTATTTTTCTCCACACCAAAATTAATGTTGTCTAGCCTCCCCCACTCCCTATAGAAAAAGACATGAAGGTAAAACTCCACAGAGATCATTTCATCAACGGGCTCAATCAGGTTCTAAATATCGTTGGTACCCGCGCAACCATGCCGGTTCTCAGCAACGTACTTATAGAGGCTAAGCAAGACGGCGTACATCTGACGACAACTAACCTTGACATGGGAATCCGTTGTACGATAAAGGCGGACGTGGCAGAGGAAGGCTCGTTGACACTCCCCGTGAGAAGACTGGCGACCATCGTAAAAGAGCTTCCCTCCCTGGAAGTGAGACTGGAAAGCTCTCAAAAGCACCAGGCCACCCTGGTTTCGGGAGGTTCCAGATTCAAGATTATGGGAATCTCGTCCGAGGAGTACCCGCCGCTGCCATCTTTCGACGAGGAAAGATCCTTTGTTTTGCCACAAGAGGGGCTCCAAAGACTTTTAAGGTCGGTATCTTATGCGGCTTCCACGGACGAGAGCAGATACCAGATGAACAGTGTGTTCTTTGACTTTACGCCAGGTAAATTGACGTTGGTGGCAACGGATGGCAGGCGTCTGGCTCTCGTTTCTCAGGACCTGGCAGTAAGCGATAAGAACACGGGGAAAATAGTGCTGCCGCTCAAGACAGTCGCAGAAGTGGAACGTATTCTCGGTCAGGGCGATAATGTGAAGATGACTTTTAACAGCAGGCAAATAGCCTTCAGCTTTGACAACAAGAACAAAGAGACCGGACTTATCAACAATATCCAGCTCATTTCAAAACTGATAGAAGGCAAATATCCAGACTACAATCAGGTTCTCCCCAAGGAGACATACAACAGGCTTAAAATAGACAAAAACCTTCTCACCGAGAGCATAAAACGGGTGGCCCTTGTTACCACAGAGAAGAACAACTCGGTTAAGCTCAAGATTTCATCCAAAAACATAGAGATTAGCGCCGCCAGTCCGGATTTTGGTGAGGCCCAAGAGTCCATCGGCGGGGTTGCGTATGAAGGCCCCGAGATACAGGTCTCTTTCAACCCGCAGTATCTCATCGATCCACTCAAGGCCGTCACCTCCGATGAAATCTTCTTTGAGTTCAAGGATGAACTCAGTCCGGGAGTCTTCAAGAACCTGGAGAAATTCATTTGTGTAGTGATGCCGCTTAGATTGAACTAATGGTATGCAGAATGACGCCCTCAAGACGGTTGAACTTGTGGTGCAGATCATCCTCAAGTTGCAGCCGGAAAGTTTTTTAGATATAGGGGTAGGCAGTGGAAAATGGGGGTTCCTTTTCAGGGAATATACAGATTTGTGGAATGGACGGATTGCGAAGAAGCAGTGGAAAAGCCGGGTCGACGGCATAGAGATATATACCCCCCTTTTGCAAGACTATCAGCGCGCCGTGTACGGACGCATATATGAGGGCAACGCCTTCACACTGATAGAGGAGCTGCACTCATATGATTTTGTATGGGTCTTCGATCTTTTGGCGGCTTTTGAGAAGAACAAGGGTTTTGATCTGCTGAAGAAGGCAAAAGAAAAGACAGGAATGTTACTCGCCGTCTGGCAGTCATTGGACGAGAAAGTCCCAGTGGTATCCCCTACCGGCAATCCATACGACGCAAGAGTCTCCTCCTGGTCGTTAAAGGACTTTTATACGGCCGGATTCCACTACTACAAAATTTATCCCGAAGACAGCGGCAGAAAACAGATACTTGCTTTCTACACGGAAGAAGACCTCAGCAAAATGGGGTTATCAGAGTTTTAAGCCCGGCCCTCTTAGCTTTTTTGCTTGTGTGGGACGGAAAAGAGCTTAGTTTGGTATCATTATGCAGCCCAAAGACTACCTGCCTATTATTGGCTTAATAATCCTATTTTGTATTGCCAGCGTCGCCTCATTGTATCTATACGACCGAGGCCAGTTTACCGCGCTGCGCCAGGAAATTGAAAACAGCGAAGTTGGCCTAATGAATTTAAAGAACGAGGTGGTTTCTCTGCAGGGTACCCAGGACGCCACGGGCAAAAAGTTGGAGAATCTTTGTTCCGATAAGGAAAGCGCGGTTACCTCCCTGCGGAACAACCAAAGTGTCGTTGGTAAGAGGTTGGACGATCTCAACTCCAGTCTGGAGAGCTCCGCGGCCGGAATCTCGCGCGACATCAACAACATCAAACAGACCCTGCACCCCTACGTGGCTACCGGATTTTCCGACGACGAGATCAAGGGAACCTACGTCAATAATCCGGGGTGGGCAGACGGTTACAATGGAGCAGCTTGGCAGTTCGACGGCAGCGGCCAACGTATTTTGCTCAAGGACACCATGTCCGACGCGTACGACAATCTTTCCATCTCCTGCTGGATCAAACACGCGACCAGTTCATGGCAGAGTCTCGTGGAAAGGGGAGCCTGGGACAATCGTGATGGCGTTGCGCTGCAGATGGACTACAATCGGACGTCTGTTTCGTTCGGACATTATTTTGCCCAAGTCAAATCCAAGGTGAACGTCCAGGACGACCAGTGGCACTTTGTGGTGGGTACCATCAGCAAGCAGGGGTCCGGTTATGTCTACAGCATATATGTGGATGGAAAGCTGGACAATTCAATGAATTGTGACGTGGGAGTCTCCCCCTCAAAAGACAGTTGGAGTATAGGAGCCAGATACGATGGCAGTTGGGCATATAGGGGGCTGGTTGAGGATGTGCGTTTTTTCAACAAAGCGCTGACCGATGAGGAAGTTGACAAGCTTTACACCACGGGCCCATCTGGGGAATAGAATCTTGTCTATGCCAATACGCGCCGAACACCGCTATCTCAGACAGTAGTTCTCCAATTGTATCACAACCGAGACGAATTTGGCAAGATTTTGTACCCACACCTTATTCCCCCTGTTTCGTCGGTAGCGTGTTGATAGTTGCGATCTCTTCCAAATCTTTTGCTTCCCCCAGCTTCCTAGCGGTGGGCATCAATCGGCTCTGCGTCGAGGCCACGGCCTGATTGTATTTCTCGACGGCTTTTTCCAGCGAGCCCCCCACTTCCCGCCAGTATCCGGCTACCGTCGCGAACCTCTCAATCAGTTCATTGCCAAGAGCGACCACTTCCTTGGCTTTTTGAGCCACCTGCGCCTCTTTCCATCCGTATGCCACCGCCTTCAGGAGGGCTATAAGTGACGTTGGCGTGGCGATAAGGATATTCTCCCTTAGGGAGGCCTCAAGGATTTCTGGAGAGCTTTCCAGGGCCGCGGACAGCAGGCTTTCCGAATGCAGGAACAAGACCACGAATTCGGGAGATCTCTCAAATTGCTGCCAATACTGTTTTTGCCCAAGCTGCTTGAAATGCTTCTTTAGCTGAGCAGCGTGTTCCTCAAGGCACCCTTTTCTTTCCTCCGGCGTCTTGGCTTCCAGTGCCCGTAGGTAGGCTTCCATGGGAGCTTTTGAGTCTACGACAATAACGCGGTCATTGGGCAGCCTTATGGTCATGTCCGGCCTCAGCAGGTCGCCCTCGCTTGAAGATGTGGAGACCTGTTCGTAAAAATCCACGCAATTTGTCATGCCGGCAAACTCGACAGCCCTTTTTAACTGCAACTCCCCCCACTGGCCGCGAATCTGCGGGGCCTTGAGCGCCTGCAGAAGATTGCCCGTCTGGTCTTTCAAACCCTGGGTGGCGCCCGAGACTTCCCTTAGCTGTTCTCCAAGTTTTCCATATTCCTGAGCCCTCGATTCCTCCATTTTTTTGAGTTCGCCGCTCAAGGAGGAGAGAACATTCTGCAAAGGAGCGATCGTTTTTTGCATTTCCAGGCTCTGCTTCTGCATTTCGCTGGACGACACTGTTTTGGCGTTTTCCACCAAAAGCTTTGCCTGGGTCAGCAATATCTCCTGGCTCTTTTGTACCGCGTCCCCTGCCGCGGATCTTACGCACTCCTTCAGCTGTTCTTCCAGGCGCGAGGGTTCCTGTTTTCTTCTGGAATATACAAGTATGCCTGCTATAATGCCAGCCAGCAGGCAAACCAATCCGGTGATGATAATTGCCAGTATGCTCTCCATATTCCCTACAATAAGAAGATACTTCGACTAAATCGATCCATAAAACGTGTCCATATACCAGCCATTGACTTTTCACTACGACGAACTCGACAGCACCAATGACGAGGCCGTGAGGCTTTTGTTGTCAAATCCGCCGCCGTTTTTCGTCACAGCTTCGAAACAGAGCGCAGGGCGGGGAAGAATGGGCCGCCGCTGGCACAGCCCAGAAGGAAACCTATACCTTACGGCTGTCTTTATGGCTGGCATAGTGCTCAAGGATCTCCCTCTTTTTACGCTCTATGCATCCCTGAAGGTCTGTCATAGACTCTCAGAGCTTACCAAAGTGGAATTCTGGCTCAAATGGCCAAACGATATCTGGGTTGGAGAAAAAAAATGCGCGGGGTTTCTGGCGGAATCTCCCGTGGCACCGAATTATGGCAGGCTGATCCTGTTGGGGATGGGTTTGAATGTGAATACTGTCTCTTTTCCAAAGGAGCTTGAAAGTATCGCCACGTCCCTCAGACAGGAGACGGAAAGAGAGTTTTCGGTGCGGGAGCTGGGCGGTCTGCTTGGCAATGAAATCGTTGAGGCTTACGACAATTTCTTTCGACGCGCATATGAAGACGAGCTGGCAACGCTCTGGAAACGTTATGACAGGCTGCAGGGACAACAGATCAGGTACGAAGAAAACGGCGTTGTCCAAAAAGGAGTCGTCATGGGACTTGCCCCTGACGGTTCACTGAAAGTAGAAACCAACAGGATTGTGAGAAGCCTGCGTTCGGGAGAAATTACCCTCTCGAAGCACCTTCGTGGCCGGAAATTTGCGAAATAGCCTTAACAGAAAACCTTATCTCTTGTTGCTTTTGACTTTAAGCCCGGCCGCAATCAGCGCGGCAAACAGTGGATGCGGTGAGGTCGGTTTGCTAAGGAACTCGGGATGGAACTGTACTCCCACAAAGAACGGGTGATCTTTGATTTCCAGAATTTCCACAAGTCCCCTCTCGGGATTCCTTCCGGCGATGATCATGCCATTTTTCTCGAAAAGGGAGGCGTATTTCTCCTTGTTGAATTCATAGCGGTGCCTGTGACGTTCCCGTATCTCCTTCTTCCCATATGATTTGGCCGCTTTTGTGCCCTCCTGAAGCACGCAGCGATATCCGCCGAGCCTCATGGTGCCGCCTTTTTGAACCACGCTTTTTTGTTCCTCCATGTAGTACACAACAGGATCCGGCGTTTTGGCATCAAATTCCGTGCTGTTGGCTTGTTTGAGCCCCAGAACATTCCGGCAAAACTCAATGGCAGCGATCTGCAGGCCCAGGCACAACCCCAGATAGGGCATTTTATGGGTACGGGCGTATTCTGCGGTCTTGATCTTTCCCGCGATGCCCCTGTTGCCAAAGCCCCCGGGAACCACCACGGCGTTGCAGCCCTTCAGCCATTTTGTGGCGCCGTCTTTTTCGATGGCCTCAGCGTCTATTTTGACTAATTCCAATTTTGCGTCATGGGCGATGGCTCCGTGTTGCAATGCTTCAAAAACAGATTTATATGCGTCCTGAATCTCCATGTATTTTCCGACGACTCCCACGCGAATGGAATATTTCGGGTTTTTGATTCTTCTGACAACTTCTTCCCAGGGGCTTTTACGGCGGGCGGAGACCTTTAATCCCAATCTCTTCAGAATAATCGCATCCAGTCCCTCCTTCCTTAGCATTAAGGGCACCTCATAAATTGAATCTTTGACATCAATCTCCTCGATAATGGCCTTTTTGTCCACGTTGCAGAAGAGCGCAAGCTTGTCTTTGACGGACTCTTCTATGGGGTGATCCACGCGGCATACCAGGGCATCCGGTGAGATTCCTATCTCGCGCAATTTGGCCACCGACATCTGCGTGGGTTTGCTTTTTTGTTCTCCGGCCGCTGCCACATATGGGATCAGGCTTACATGGATAAAGCACGCGTTCTGATGACCCACCTCCTGCGCCCACTGCCGTATGGCTTCCAGGAAAGGCATACCCTCGATATCGCCGACGGTGCCGCCGATCTCCGTGATGAGTATATCACACCCCTTGGAGGATTCCTGGATCCTTTGTTTGATGACGTTTGTGACGTGGGGAATCACCTGTATGGTCTGTCCCAAAAAGTCGCCCCTTCTCTCCATGGAGATGAGTTTTTCGTATACCTGCCCGGCGGTCAGGTTGTTGGTTTTGGACAGAGGCTGTGAGGTAAACCGTTCATAGTGGCCCAAGTCCAGATCACATTCGGCGCCATCATCCAGGACGTACACTTCCCCGTGCTGGTAGGGATTCATGGTCCCCGGATCCACATTCAAATAGGGATCGAACTTCTGAAGCTTGACGGAATATCCATATTCCTCCAGCAAGGCTCCCAGGGCGGCCGCGGTCAGGCCTTTTCCTACAGATGAAACAACACCCCCAGTCACAAAAATATACTTCATGATGGGACCACCATTGTACCGCCTACTTTGGTAAACACAAGACGCATTGTGCATTAAAGCGATATTTTGTTGCAAAAAGATCTCCAGCGGTTAAAAAACCTGTTTTTCGTGGCCAAGAATCCGCAATAACCTTTGCATTGACGGCGGCTCCAAAATACGAGTGAATAGGGGCTGTGGGTAATTTTAATGTTTCGCCTTCCGCATATCAGCTTTTTGACATAGGAGGATTTCCTATTACCAATTCCTTTGTGATGTCGCTGGGCGTTTCCATCGTTATGGCGCTTGTGGTCTGGTTCTGGGTCGGTCAGCCCCGCTTGAGGCCCAATCGGGCGCAGGGCACGCTGGAGGTGCTTTTGGAAGGGCTGCAGGGTATGTTCAAGCCAGTAGTCGGGGAACGGTTGCTGCCGGCGACCTTTCCGCTTCTCATGTCCTTTTTTATCTTTATTCTTATCCAGAATTGGAGCGGGCTGCTTCCGGGAGTAGGCACGGTGGGCATAGTGGACATGGAAGAGGGTCAGCGGCATCTGACTTATTTCCTGCGTCCGCCCAATACCGACCTGACGAATGCCGTGGCGCTTGGGATTATTTCTTTTACTGCGTGGATCTTCTATGTTCTCAAGTATGCCGGCATAGGCGGGTTTATTAAAGAGACCTTTGGAAGCAAAATAAAAAAGGGAGAGGTTCCCGCCGCGATCTTCTATCCCATGTGTGTGCTCTTCTTTTTGGTGGGGTGCATAGAGATAGTTTCCATACTTATCCGCCCGGTCTCGCTGGCCTTTCGTTTGTTTGGGAATATGTTTGGCGGAGAAAATCTTGTAAACAACATATCTGGGATGGTGCTTTGGCTCCTGCCCATTCCGATCTACTTCATGGAACTTATGGTTGGTTTGGTGCAGGCCTTTGTTTTTACGATGCTAACAGCCGTATATATTGGTCTTGCGTGCAATCATCCAACCGAAGAGACTGAACACTAAATTTTATGGATCCTCATACAATTACATCCCTGGGTGGAAACATCCAAAACATGATGCAGGGCGGCTTGGGCTGCATGGGTGCAGCCATAGGAGTGGCCCTGGTCGGCTCAAAAGCCGTGGAAGCAGTCGGACGCAATCCGGCGGCCTTCACACAAATCCTTATCATGGGAATTTTGGGCATGGCTTTTGCCGAGGCGGTGGCTTTCTACGCCCTCTTCCTGGGGAAATAGCGGACTATGCTTCCGATGCTTTTAGCGTCAATGCAGCCATCCCTGCCGGATGGCGGGAGCAACGTCATTGTTGAAATAGCGGGGCATTTCGGTATCAAACCGTATCTGCTGCTGGCGCAGATCGTCAATTTTATCATCGTGGCCTGCATTTTGGCCTTCTTTGTCGTAAAGCCGATACAGGCCAAGCTGGACGAAAGAAGCAAGTTGATAGATGAAGGCCTCAAACGCTCGGAAGAAAGCCAGAAGACTTTGGCTGCCGCAAAAACCCAGAAGGATGAGATTATTGCCGAGGCGCAGAGAGAGGTTCAAGGGCTCATAGAGCGTTCCCAAAAGGAGGTGCAGGAGTTCGAGTCCCGCAAGCGTCTTGAGGCCCAAAAAGAGGCCGCGCAGTTGTTGGAAAAGGCACGGAAGGATCTGGAGATTCAACATGAACAGCAGATAGTAAAGGCACAGGAACACCTGGCCCAGCTGGTGGTCGCACTCTCCGAAAAATCACTTGGGGATACTTTGACGGAAGAACAGAAGGAGCGTTTCTCCCAAAACACGATGGAGGCTTTGAAAAAATGACACCCATTGCTGCAGAAAGAATAGTCAGGTCTTCTCTTCGGGCGGTGTTGGATGGCCCGGGAACAATCGAGACCAGGCTTGCGAGCGTCATTGAGCGCCTCCAGAGTCTGCCCGCTGCGGCGAGGCGACGGATAACAGCACCCCTCAAGATGCGCCTCAAAAGAGTCCTGCGTCGAAAGACGGCAGTTGTCAAAGCCGCCTCCCCTGTTTCAGATTCCATCAGGAGGGAACTCAAAAGACGTGTCGATGCGGATGGAATGGCCTTTTTTGAAGAGAGGCAGGACAGGACACTGCTGGCGGGATTTTCTTTTCAAGAGGGCGATGATAGGATCGACTACAGTTTAAGAAACAAAGTAAGGAGTTTAATCAACAATGGGAACCTTAATAGAAAACCTGGAACAGCAGCTTAGCAGGCTAAACCCCTCCAAGCACGAGCAGGAACACCTGGGTCGCGTGGTGCAGGTCTCCGACGGGGTAGCCCGCGTGGAAGGCTTGGGACGCGTCCAATACCACGAGAAAGTGGAGTTCGCCTCGGGAGCCAGTGGGCTGGCTTTGAATCTGGAGGAGGACATCGTGGGCATCGTCGCGCTTGGAGACGCCACAAAGATCAAAGAGGGCGAGGAGGTCAAATCAACCGGTGAACTCATGAGCGTTCCCGTTGGAATGGCTCTCTTGGGGCGTGCCGTAGACAGCCTCGGCGACCCCGTGGACGGTAAGGGTTCCCTGCCCGCCGGGATGGAACGGTACCCCATTGAAAGGATTGCCCCGGGAATCATAGCCCGAAAGAGCGTCAGTCAGCCGCTTCAGACTGGCATTATAGCCATCGACTCGATGATACCCATCGGCCGGGGGCAGCGGGAGCTTATCATCGGCGACCGTTCCACCGGCAAAACAACCATTGCCGTTGATACGATCATCAACCAGGCTGCCATCAATAGGGACGGAGCCAAGCGCCCCGGATTCCGACCGGTCTATTCGATATACGTGGCCATTGGCCAAAAGAACTCCACCTTGGCGCGCACAATGGCAGTCCTGGAAAAACACAGGGCTCTGGAATACACAATCATTGTCGCGGCAAACGCCGGAGACAACCCCGCGAACCAGTATCTGGCGCCCTACGCGGGCTGCGCGATGGGAGAATATTTCATGCAGAATGGCATGGATGCTCTCATCGTTTATGATGATCTTTCAAAGCACGCCGTCGCTTACAGACAGATATCCCTGATCTTAAGACGTCCGTCCGGCCGCGAGGCCTATCCCGGAGACGTTTTCTATCTGCACTCGCGCCTACTGGAAAGATCCGCGCGCCTGGATGAAAAGTACGGAGGGGGATCCCTGACGGCTCTCCCCATCATTGAAACCCAAGCAGGAGATGTTTCCGCTTATATTCCGACCAATGTCATCTCCATCACCGATGGACAGATCTATCTTGAATCCGATCTTTTCAATCAGGGCGTGCGCCCCGCCATTTCCGTGGGCCTTTCCGTCTCGCGGGTGGGATCGGCGGCGCAAATCAAGGCCTACAAGCAGGTGGCTGGAAAGATAAAGCTCGATTTGGCCCAGTATCGGGAACTGGCCGCGTTCTCGCAGTTTGGCAGCGATCTGGACGCCAAGACAAAGGCGCAGCTGGAGCGCGGGAGCCGCACGGTGGAGCTTTTCAAGCAGCTGCCCAATATGCCCTACAGAGTTGTGGGACAGATAACGCTTTTGTGGGCGCTTCAGAATGGTTATTTTGACGCGATTCCTGTTGGTAAGATCCGGCAGGCCGTCGAAAGCTACTTATTGTATCTGGATGCGAAAGCGTCGGGACTGATGGAAAAGATATATGCGGAGGGAAAACTCTCTGAGGAATCGATCTCCGAGCTGAAGAAGTCCACTGAAGAGTGGAAGGGAAGCCAGGGCTGATGGCGGGACTCAGGGAGATCAAGCGGCGCATAAAAGCGGTCAAGGCAACCGCGCAGGTCACCCGTGCCATGCAGCTGGTGGCTGCCAGCAAAATCAAGCACGCGCAGCGATCCGCCCTCAATAATCGTCCCTACTCCCAGCTTTTAGCCACCTTTTTTGAAGCTCTGGATATGGACGCAATATCAAAGCATCCCTGGTTTGTCAGGAGGCCGCCAAAAGTCAGAGGGATTCTGGTCATAGCGCCAGACAAGGGGTTGTGCGGCGGGCTTATTTCCAACATAAACAAAGAGATTTTGAAGCTGCCGCAAAACGCCCGGTATGTCGCCGTGGGCAAGAAAGCATCGCAGACTATCGCGAGGTTGGGGCGTGGTCTTATCGGTGATTTTCCCCTCTCTGATCGCGTCCGCCATCGCGAGTTGCGGGCTGCCTGCGATATGATGCTCAAAGCCTATGGTGAAGGCGCGGTGGATACCTTCGAGGTCTTGTACGCCGAGTTCATCTCGCCGATCAAGCAGGCTCCCCTTTTGGAGACCCTCCTGCCGATGACTGATTTCGAGACGGTGTTGAAGAGCTTCCCAAAGGATTACACAGCCCCAGCTCCCCTTACGGAAGATCGCCGCCCTCTTAAAATCGAACCAGGACCTTCCGAGATCTTTGCGGGATTGTTCCCCCTGTACATCAAACAGGAGCTCTATCATGCGGCGCTGGAGGCCAAGGCCAGTGAGCACGCTTCGCGGATGGTGGCCATGAAGAATGCCACCGACAACGCCAACAATTTGGGCACACGGCTGAACCTCTCATACAACAAGGCCAGACAGGCAGCCATCACAAACGAAATTCTTGAAATAGCCGCTGCCAGCGCCGCGGGGGGACAGTAATTTTTACTTTATCGGCTCGATGCTGCCATGCTTAACAACCATTAACACTGGAGTGGTTCGGAATATTCCTTTCGTGTCGCAGGATATCCTGCCGCAGTCGCTGTCAAAATCCTTCACCCCTAATAGGTTCTTGGATACCTGTTCATGAGTAGGCTTCTTACCGTTCCAGCCATCCTCAAAGGACTTATAGATTAAATCGGATATACAGCTGTACGTAGCGCCCCACGGAGGATAGCTTTTGTGCAGGTTTTCCTCATACCATTTTATAAACTTAATTGTTGGCGCATTTACCCCTGCAAACCATATATCTTCAAAAAGAGGATCTTTCATGTCCATCTCCGTATTGCCAATGGAACATATGGGGATATCCCATCCCATCTGTTTTAACTGGTGGACAATAATCGGTTGCTCTGGGTTAAATCCAAAGAGAAAGAGTGCGTCAGGATGTGTCTCCTTCAGCTTCATCAGAGCAACGCGGAAGTCAATTTCTCCGGGATTAAAGCGCTCGCAGGCTACCCAATCGATTTCAGATCCTTCCTTGGTCTTCTGAAGAGCCTTTAGCACCATCTCTCCACCCGTATTGCGGTGGATAAAGAAGGCTACCTTGCGATATCCCTTTTCTGTGGCGTATTTATGCCATAACTTCGCCGATTCATCAACCGGTGTGATGCAAATAAAGTTAAAATGTCCATCGGCAGCGGCCTCGTTCATGTTGAGCATTAGCTGAGGAACCTTTTTCTGTGCGGCCAGAGGAGCCACCACTGAGCCGGAAGCGGAGAACATGGTTATTAATACATCCACATTCTCAAGATCTATCAACCGATGGGCAGCCAACAACGCATTTTTGGCCACCAACTGATCATCTTCAAAGAAAAGCTTATATTCCAAATGGCTGTTCTTGGGCAGATGACTGAACTTATAGTTGAGCAACTCCTGAATGGGTTTTCCAAAGTCCGAGTTGTCCCCGCTTAGTGGCAATATGACACCGACCTTGACAATTTCTTTGGTATCGGTGGCATGGAGTGTTGTACACAGCGCGGCAATAAAGAGACTCCATATAAGCGCGATACGCATACCAATTCATATGCCAACGATACCCTTGTTGTCAACGTTCTACATCCGATCTGTAGCGTGCATACCCCCCTCCTAAAACTCTGGTATAATCACTTCCGTTCACCCGTGTTCTTTTTCCCATCGGAAAAGTTCTTGGTGGATCGTACATATATGTCACATCCGTCCAATAAGTCCTACAGTCACTTTTTTAGGCCTTTTACAGCCCTACACAGCACAGCACGAATTACCTAGTCATCACTGTTAAACAGTGACAATAACAGTGATTATTAGGCAATATGGTCCGTGTATCACTCCCCCATCCAAATCTGCACTTGCACTCTGATTGTAAAAACCACAAGATAATGAAATAGATGTCCAACATAGGTAAAATACTGCAAATCATTGGTCCAGTCATAGACGTGGACTTTGGCGCGAATGTTCCCCCGCTCTACCAGGCTCTCAAGATCGAGCACGGAGCCGAAGGCAAGAAGACAACTCTTGTTTTGGAAGTGCAGCAGCATCTGGGCGATGGCAGAGTCCGGGCGGTGGCGTTAAGCTCCGTGGATGGCGTGCAGCGCGGGATGAATGTTGAAGATACGGGAGGACCCATCACCGTGCCTGTTGGAGAAGTGGTATTGGGTCGCATCTTGAACGTTACGGGCGATCCTGTTGATAATAAGGGGCCAGTTCTTTCGGAGAAACGCTATCCCATTCATAGGGACGCTCCCAGCCTTATAGAGCAGTCTACCTCTTCCGAAATTCTGGAGACGGGCATCAAGGTTATCGATTTGATCTGCCCTTTTGTGAAAGGCGGGAAGGTGGGTGCCTTTGGTGGAGCGGGTGTCGGTAAGACCGTGATCATCATGGAGCTTATAAACAACATCGCCAAGGCGCATGGTGGATATTCGGTCTTTGCGGGAGTCGGCGAAAGATCCCGCGAGGGCAATGATTTGTACGGAGAGATGAGGGAGTCAGGTGTCATCAACGAGAAAGACCTCGCAAAGAGCAAGGTGGCGCTTGTTTACGGACAGATGAACGAGCCCCCCGGGGCCCGTTTGCGCGTGGCGCTCACGGCGCTTTCAGTGGCAGAGTATTTCCGCGACGAGAAAAACCAGGACGTGCTTCTTTTCATCGACAACATCTTCAGGTTTTCCCAGGCGGGTTCCGAGGTCTCCGCCCTTCTGGGCAGACCGCCCTCGGCGGTCGGTTACCAGCCCACTTTGGCCGAAGAGATGGGAAAGCTACAGGAACGTATCACTTCCACCAAGAACGGTTCTATTACCTCTTTCCAGGCCGTCTATGTGCCTGCGGACGATCTGACCGATCCGGCCCCGGCCAATACTTTCGCGCATCTGGATTCCACGATAGTTCTGGATCGCCGCATTACGGAGCTGGGTATCTATCCGGCTGTCGATCCCCTCGCCTCAACATCCAAAGCGCTCGATCCGGCCATCGTCGGGCAGGAGCACTTCGAAGTGGCGCGCGGGGTGCAGAAGCTCCTTCAGCGTTACAAGGATCTGCAGGACATTATCGCGATCTTGGGGATTGAGGAGCTCTCCGAGGACGATAAGAAGACAGTATACCGCGCCAGGCGCGTTCAGAAATTTCTCTCACAGCCTTTCCATGTGGCGGAGGTGTTTACGGGCACCAAGGGGCAGTACGTGTCGGTGGCCCAGACGATCAAAGACTTTGCGAAGATCCTTTCCGGAGAGATGGACAATGTTTCCGAGAATGAGTTTTACATGAAAGGTGCTCTGGAAAACTCGGTTCCTCAAAATGTCTGATAGTTGCCGCGGCGATAAACTACTGATGCGCGGAATGACTCTGAGCGTCATTACCGCACTGGCGCTCTTTGTTGTCAAGGTTGTGGCGTGGCTGATCAGCGGCTCTGTCGCAATTCTTGGGGATGCCGCCGAGAGCGTCGTGCATTTGCTGGCCATAGCGTTTGCCGTATATAGTCTGTGGTTGAGTCAGAGAATCCCCAACGGGGCTCACCCTTACGGTTTTGGTAAGATCAGTTTTTTCTCATCAGGGCTTGAGGGTATGCTGATCATCATAGCCGGCGGAGTTACCGTTTTTGCCGGTGTTTACAAGCTTCTGCATCCTGCTGCCGCCAGTGATATGGAGAATGGCAACGCGCTGATCGCCTTTGCGGCTATCGCCAATATTCTACTGGGCTCTTATCTGCTGCACATCGGGAGAAAGGAGAAATCCATAATTCTAGAAAGCGACGGTCGACACACGCTGGCGGACTCCTATACCTCAATTGCCGTCGTGGTGGGGTTGCTGCTTTACACAGCTACGGGGATTTCTTGGATAGACCCTCTCTTTGGCATAGCCATTGCACTCTATGTTGTCTATACCGGCCTCGACCTGTGTAGAAGAGCCTTTGATGGACTCATGGATGTTGCCGACCCTGTCCTGACGCGGCAGCTCGCAACGATACTGGCAACAAAATGTGCCGAGATGGGCATAGACTATCATGGACTGCGGCACCGTCACGATGGTCAGCGTTACATCATAGATCTGCATTTGCTATTTCCCCACAGAATGGAAATAGGTCAGGCTCATAAACTTGCGTGTGAAATAGAGCTCTGCCTGGAACAAAGTTTGGCCAATCGGGCGCATATCCTAACCCATCTTGAAAGCTGGGAGGATCACGAGAAGGATCACTCGGAAGAAATAAGGCATTAGATACCCTCTTGCTCTTGTTTGTAAAAAGAGTATAGTGTTCCCGTGGAGAGAGCCATTCCATTCGCATTTAGAGACGCTTCGGCAGATAAAAAACATACCGAAGTCTCTCTCGTTGTCCAGGCGCAGGCTGGACAAACGGCGGCATTTGACAGTCTGATGAGACTGTATAGGGACCGTGTTTTTGGTGTTGTTTACAATCTAACAAATAATCGCGCCGATGCGGCAGAAGTTACGCAGGATGTTTTTATAAAGGCCTTTACGCGTCTTCAGAAATACAACTTCCGATCTTCTTTTTTTACCTGGGTATACAGAATTGCCGTAAACGAGGCGCTAAACTTTTTGCGCAAAAGCCGGAGCAAGAAAGCCAGTCTCTTTGAAAGAATACTCCCGCGCCTGGGCGTGCAAGGCAAGGAAGAGACGGAAGATGAACGGCTGTCTGCCATGGGGGCAGGAATTTCAGTGTCTCAACTCGGCAACGATCCCATGCAGACGGAACTACAGGGACAACTGGACAAGGCGCTGCAGGAGCTCTCAGAAGAGCATCGCGCCGCGGTGGTTCTGGTGGAGATAGAGGGCCTCTCGTTGAAAGAATCCGCCGAGATCCTCGGGGTGGGCGAAGGAACGGTCAAGAGCCGTCTGCACTATGCCAAGAAACGATTACAATCCCTTTTAAAACCGTATATCAACATATGACCAAGCAAAACTCAGACAGCATAGAGTCGCTATTAAAGCTGAAGAAGACTGCCGCTCCCAGCGATGGTTTTTGGAGCGAATGCTTTGATCCCGGCTTCAGCCGCAAAATGATGGTCGCCCTCTCTCGCCCAAGGCGTCCCAGCCGAGCCTGGTCCGTGCTGGGATGGGGGTTTTCTATTCTATTTTCCGGTGTGGTTGTGGTGACCTTTGTGGTGGCTTGGATGTTTTCTCCGCAAAGGGCGATTGCCAGTTGGGAGAAGTCTGTCAAAGGCAGGGAATACGTGGTGGATAGTCTTCATTCGTCACAATTGACCTCCTACAAAATCGAAACAGTCCAGGATGCGCTCTTGGGAGAACCAACCGGAGGGACTACTGCCTATAGGTTTACCTCAGGAACATCTGGAGAAGGACAGTTTTAGACTTGCCCTTTGCTGATAAGCTTCTTGGAATGCCAGATAGTATGCATAGAATCTTTTTGATAGCAGGGTTTTTGTTATGTATGTCAGGTCCCGTCCAGGCCGATACGTTATTCGACGAAGGTCGATTGCAGGGTCTTTTGCAGACGCAAAAGGGCGTCTTGGTAAGGGTGAAATCAATCGCGGAGGACAAACCTATTGTTTTGGAGGAAACTGGACGTCCGCAGAATGTTTCTCTTGGCGCCAAGGAAGTGTCGGCCAAAGACGAGGGGAAAAAAGAACCCAAGACGTTCCTGCGTCTGGGAACCGGTTTTTTCGTCAGTTCAGACGGTTTGATTCTGACCAACGCGAGTGTGGTGGATCAGGCAAAGCGTGTTTGGTACGAGGTTGACGGCATCGCTTATCTGGCGGAGGTGAAGGGCGTGGATGTTCCCACCAATCTTGCCCTTCTCCAGGCCAAAACCATGCCCAAGAAGTTTTCCACGGTAAACTTGACGGACAGCGTGACCCTTCCCCAGGCCGGGTCTTTTCTTGTGCGTCTAAGTCTGCCCATGGATTTTCCTTCCACGCCAACCGTTGGAATGGTACAGGGTGCCGATACCCAGTTTGGTATGAAGGCTTTTCCCACGCGCTATCTACGGGTTCAACTGAATACAGGTCCCGGGGAGGCCGGCGCTCCTGTGTTTGATCTGTGGGGAAAATTCGTCGGGGTTACTGTGGCTGTTCTGCCGGAGCTTCAGGCGACTTATGTTTTGCCTGGTCGCGCCGTGGACTGGGTCTGTAGCAATATGACACCCAAGGGAAGACAGTATGGCTATTTTGGATTTAACGTGGAGGAGGACCATAGTGTTGAGGACAGCACGCGACTGATCGTAAAAACAGTGGATCCCAAAGGACCGGCCATTGCGGCGAATATCAAAGAAGGCGACATTATAGAAATGGCTGGAGGCAAGGAGGCTGCCACCTTGGGAGATTTGCGCGACGCCGCTTTTTACACAAAGCCTGGCCAATACCTTGATCTTAAGATAAAACGAGGCAACGAAGAAATGAATGTCTCGGTGCAGGCGATAGAGAAGAAATAATATTGTCCTTTGCGCATAATTGTCCGTCAATAGGGCAATGCGAAAAGAATCCGACAGCATGGGAGAAATGAGTGTTCCCGATGACGCCCTTTACGGGGCAAGCACCCAGAGGGCCGTTCTGAATTTCCCCATAAGCGGCCATCGTATGCCATCGGCTTTTATCAGAGCCCTTGCACTACTGAAATATGCGGCTGCCCGGGTGAATCTTGATCTGCGCAGACTGAGTCCGGAATTGGCAGATTTGATTTGTCAAGGCGCGCAGGAGATCATGGATGGAAAGCTTCTGGAGCAGTTTCCCCTGGATGTTTTTCAGACGGGATCCGGAACCTCGACCAACATGAACATGAACGAGGTTATTTCGAATTATGTTTGTCGGCAGGCTGGAAATCCTGTTGGGTCGAAGAGACCGATCCATCCCAACGATCACGTCAATATGGGACAGTCCTCCAATGATATGATTCCATCGGCATTGCATCTTAGTTTGTGTGTGGAGCTCAAGAAGCGTCTGATTCCCGCGCTAAGAAAGCTTCAAACCTCCCTTCAGAAAAAGAGCGCGGAATTCGGCGAAATTGTGAAGATTGGCCGCACCCACCTTATGGATGCGACCCCCCTGACGCTTGGCCAGGAGTTTTCCGGATACGCCGCCCAAGTAGGCAAAGCGGCTTTGCGCCTGGAGCAACTTATTCCGGGGCTAAGCGAGCTGGCTATCGGCGGAACAGCCGTGGGAACGGGCATCAACTGCCATCCAGAGTTTCCTGCCCGCGTCTGCAAGATACTAACGGAGCGTACTGGGATTGAATTTGTCGAGGCAAAAAATCATTTTGAGCAGCAGGGAGGGCGTGACGATGCCGTGTTTCTCGCGGGAGCTCTTTCTGCTGCCGCTGCCGCAATGACCAAGGCGGCCAATGATATTCGCCTTCTGGGCTCAGGGCCACGCGCCGGCTTCTTTGAGATCAATCTGCCTGCGACGCAGCCCGGCTCATCAATTATGCCCGGAAAGGTCAATCCGGTCATGAGTGAGATGGTGGTACAGGCCTGTTCATACACAATGGGTCTTTCGCAGACAGTGGCCATAGCTGGCCGCGATGGGCACTTTGAGCTCAATGTGAACATCCCGCTGATAGCCTACGCATTGCATGAATCCATTATGGTGCTGTCCAATGCAGCCAGTACGTTTGCGGAAAGATGTGTGGATGGCATCTCTGCCAATGTTGATCGCTGCCAAGAGCTGGTCGATCGCTCCTTGATGCTGGTAACGGCGCTTAACCCGGTAATCGGCTATGACAAGGCCGCCTGGGTTGCCAAGACGGCGCTCAAAGAGAACAAAAGTCTCAAGCAGGTCCTTCTGGAAAACAAGCTGATGGAATCGGATCAAATTGATAAGGCCCTTGACCCCCGGAATATGACCAGCGCCAAAGAATAGGGTGCGTTCCCTTTATCATTGATTCCCAGCAGGAGAAATGGTTTCAATAGACAATGCCTTGTTTCTGTTTCTTCTTTTTAATGATCTCTTTGGCGTCGGCTGATACGACCCAACAGTGGGCTCCCGCGACAACTCCGCAGCCGAAAGCCGGTGCTATACCCCCGCCAAGCACACTGACAGTCGTTCCTTCCGCGGCCAACAAGAAAATATATGTCATAGGAAAGACGCAGACCAATGCGGGCTTATCGATGCTTAATCCACCTCCATCCACGCTGCCTGAATTTCACAGCGATAAGCCATTTGAGGTTCTCTCATCCTCTTGGAAGGCTCAGGTTTTGTCGGAAGGCGTTCCCACGATGGATGATTTGCGCGTGCGTCCCAAAGAACCCGCCTCCATAGCCTGTTTCTCCGGTCCGGGAGCCGGCAACCTGACGCTTATATGTACGCATAGGCTGGACACGGACTTCCCCCACCGCGATCAAGTTGATAATCAACTGCCTGTCTCACCCGACCTGGTGTTTGACAAGAGTAAAGCGGGTTGTTGTACGCGCATTGTCATGAACGAGACAACAGGTCTTGTGTCGCGGCAGGAATCTGCCCTGTTGGGGCTGCAAATGAACGCCGCGGGTTGCGCGACTCCATGGGGAACCTTTTTGACAGGGGAGAGCGCCAAGGAGAGCACGACAGACTCATTGGGCCTGCATGGGCGACTTTTTGAAGTAAATCCTCTAACGAGAGGATTGGAGGCTCCGCTTCCAATTGACATTGGTGGGTCGGTGTCTATCGGCGCGCTATACGCCGACAATCTAACCCACGACATATACATAGGCGAAGCTTGCGAGAGCGGCGTTCTTTACAGGTTTAGACCGGATGTTTGGACTCGGCCCCAGGAAGGCGGTCGTTTGGAGGTGCTCGGTCATGGCAAGACAGCGGGATTGCTGGATTCCACAAATAACCAGACAGACCAATTCTTTCATTGGATAACGCTTCCCTTGCATATGCAGGACCCCCATGAAATGGCCCTGCGCATGGGGGGGATGCCCCTGGGTGGCATTTACGGGATCAGCGCGTACACGGGAGAGTTGTTTGTTTCCTTGCCATATGGGGGCATTGAAAAGAAAGGTCAGATCTTGAGAGTTGGAAACAACAGGGTTTCAGTATTGGAGGAGGCCAAAAATGATAGCGGAATCAAGCACCCCGGCGTTCTTTACGTTAATAGCGGCGGAGAGATGCTTGTTTGCGAAATGTCCCGGGAAGGGTCGCGCCTGATGCTGCGCAGCCAGGGTGGCGTTTGGAAACCGATATTGTGGGTGAAGGAAGGGTCTGTCGGCGGGGTGGCGATATCCCCAGACAACCGCGCACTATTTGTAAATTTACAATCTTCGGGGAAAACACTCATTCTCTGGCGCAAAGACTCATAGCCAAGCGGAAGCTGTCAGAAAAACGAGGCAAGAGAATGATAGGCCACTGGCGCAGGATGTCTATTTCTTGACAGCAGCGGACCTTCTGAACTTGTTCTGGAACCTCTCGACGCGACCGGCCGTGTCCACGAAGCGCTTTTCGCCAGTGTAGGCGGGGTGGCTATCGGCAGTAACGTCGCGAACAACGACGTAAAATTCCTCTCCGTCAATCTTTTCCGTTTTGGAGCTCTTCATTGTGGAGCGGGTAAGAAACTGTTTTCCTGTCGATACATCGACGAAACAGACGGGATACGTTTTTGGATGGCCTTCAGACTTCATAAAATTCTATCTTTGACGTGCTTTATAACGAGGGTTTGTCTTACAAATTACATACACCCGACCGCGCCGACGCACGACCTGACAGTTGGGGTGCCGACCCTTCAAAGACTTGAGCGAGGAGGATATTTTCATAAAGGGATTTACAATAAAGAAATCTTGGGGTAATGTCAAGGCCGATATTAGACTTCCATGCGCACACCGATCACTTTTCTCTTGTTGGCGTTGATCCTAGCCGGATGCGTTTCAACGCACCAGGATCGTGCGGCCAGGGCAATTCCACCCTATGTGCCACACAATATTGTAAAGAAGGATCTCCCAAGGGGCTTCATTCGTGTAGCATTGCTTCCAATTGTTGCAAATCCCAGTCTTGGCAGCAGGGAATCTATTAATTCCATAGGCTTGGCCATTACCGAAGAACTGGGGAAGGCAAAGAGATTTGAGATAATTGGAATTACGGGAGATAGACTTAGGGACTGGGGGCTTCCCCCAGCGATTGACAGTATTGGACCCTGGCCGGATGAACTAAGACAGCATCTCAAGGAGATGCAGGTTGATGGCGTCATGATAGTAGAGATTTCCCAGCTTAAGGGTTATGAGCCCATCTCCATCGGCATTAAAAGCCGTCTGGTTGGCATAGGGGACGGAGAGACATATTGGGCCTGCGATGAAGTCTTTGATGCTGCCATGCCCCAGGTTTACGCGGGTGCCAAGACATTCGAGGCTGGCACGCTGGAAGAGACGGTGCGCGGGGCAAAACTTTCTGCCGCTCCGACCATTGAGTTGAGTCCTACAAAGTTTGCCAAGTACGCGTCTTATACGCTTTTTAAAACACTGCCTGGCATTCAAGGAATCTCGGAAGAGAACAAGTCTCCGGAAGAGGCTCATTCCCATCACTAGGAACTATACATGGAGTATATGAATTGTCTATTGTGGGCTGCCATCGGCTATGGGTTCGGCTCGATTCCTTTTGCCGTGATCATATCAAAAGCTCGGGGAGTGGATATATTTAAAGTCGGCAGCGGAAACCCGGGCGCGACCAATGTGATGCGTTCAGTCGGTAAAAAGGAGGGGCAGTTGTGTTTCCTGTTGGATGCCTTGAAGGGATTCGTTCCCGTCCTATCCCCGATCGCATTGACCCATGCCTTGGGGCTCAATCCTGCGCCAGTTTCAATGATGGCTTGTTGCGCCTTGTTCGGTGCTCTTGTTGGACATTCATTTTCGCTTTGGATCGGTTTTCGCGGAGGAAAGGGTGTGGCCACCACCGTGGGAGGGCTTTTTGCGTTGGCTCCGTGGGTCATGTTGGTGGGAGTTGTTATATGGTTGGCTGTGTTTTATCTAAGTCGCTATGTGTCTGTTGCTTCTATTGTTATGGCTTTCTGGTTGCCCTTTGGTGGTACTATATTCAGAACCGACACGATCCCTCTATTCGTAATGACTGTGCTCGGTTTTATAGTGGTGATTCGTCACTGGGCTAACATTGGCAGGCTCTTACAGGGTAAGGAGAATAGATTTGGGAAGAAGTAGTCGTTTTCCTCGCAAGAGACTCCATCGAAGGGACTACCGAATTTGGCGGGAGTGATCAGATAAATACACCTCAAGCTCGACAAATAAAGAGCCGTTGGGGTATTGTCATGACCATGCGTCTGAGAATACTATTGGGACTACTGCTGGTTTGTTTTCACAGCTCTTTTGCGGGCCAATATGTCAGCCTGCAATTGACAAAGGGCGGACGCGTGGAAGGAGATCTTCTTGCCAAGAAGGACGACCGTTATTTTGTTGACCTTGGATTTACCCTGCTGGAAGTGCCTGCTTCTTTTGTGGCCAATTCAGCTGACGTGTCCACAATGATATCCAAGGGAAAGTCATTCGCCAGGGTTCCTCCGGCAACGCTCGAGCTGGGCGAAGGGAAGATCTTCTACCATGCCAAGAATGCGCAGACGATGGATGCCACCGCGCTGGTTGGAAGCACCAATGACTCCGTGGTTCTGATCAAAACCCCGGTGGGGCTCGGATCTGGATTTATCATTTCTCCGAATGGGTACATCATCACCAACCAGCACGTCGTTAGTGGCCAGAGCGACCTTACCATCACCCTCTTTAATACGGCGGAGGGAACTCTCAAGCGCACGGATGTAAAAGATGTTACCATTGTTGCCCTCTCCCCGGCTCTCGATCTGTCTCTTTTAAAAATCACGCCTCCCGCAGGCGTGTCGCTGAGGGCATTGCCACTAAGCGCTCCCAATAGTGTTACCGCGGGGGATACGGTATGGGCCATTGGCAGCCCTCTTGGATTAGAGCGATCGGCGGCTAGTGGCATCATTAGTCTGCCCACGCGTTTGATCGACGACCAGCTGTATGTTCAGACCACAGCTCAGGTAAACCCCGGGAACTCTGGTGGGCCTTTGATCAACAAGAGAGGAGAGGTTGTTGGGGTCAACAATATGAAGATAGTCTCCCCGGGGACGGAAGGGCTTGCGTTTGCCATACCGGAGGAAACCCTGGAGTTTTTCCTGCGTCATCGTGATGCCTATGCTTTTGACCCTTCGAATGCGAATGAGGGGTTCAGGTATTTTAATCCCCCGGGGAATTAGGCTGTGTTAAGAGATTCCGGTGGGCGTGGAGTTCTGTGTGCCCGGAGTTGATCCCGGCTGGACAAGGTGCGGATCTTAATGTAGGGTCTGATTATGCGCCTACAAGTCTCCTTGAGAAAGGGTTTGCGGTTTCTCTTTGTCTTTGGATTATTGGTCTACTCGCCACTGGCGCGAGCGGCCCCTACAGAGGGGCAGGCTTCTTCGGATGTTCTCTACCCACAGGGTACCCTGGCCGTTGCACGTCTGAAGAGCTTCGATTCTCTTTCATCTGCGATAGAACGGCTTAAGGGATGGGCCCACGAACATTCCTCTATAGAGGCCCTGATGGACGAGGAGGACTGGAGCAAATTGGAAAAATTTGATCTGCAGAAATCGGTTGCGGGTTCGCTGGATCTGAATGAGGAAAAGTTCAAGGATTATTTTAGCGGATCAATTTCTATTTGTATTTCCGATGATTTCAAGGCTAGCGCGAAGACGAAAGCATTGCCGGTGGTGGTTGCAATGACCACCAGGTCCCCAGAGAAGGCGGAGGAGTTTCTGCAAACGATAAAAGATGATCCTGACGTTGTGAGCGTAACAAGAGAAGCAGATGGCGTGGAGCATCTCCGCGTCCGCCAAAACGAGAAATTGAGAGGATCCTCTTTGAAAAGGGATGCCACGTCGCAGCCCAAGTCGGTCGGAAATGGGTCCAACGACCCCTTGGATGTTTATATACTGGCGTACCAAAACAGGGTGTTGATAGGCAGCGCTCTGGACTATACTTTGTCGGCACGCAAGGCCCTGGAGGAACAAACTTCCAGACAGCCTGGATTCTTTGAACAGGCGGCGGAAGCCGATATTGCCCTGTGGATAGATCCGCGCCCAATTTTTGCTCTGGCCAAGAGCCAGATGGAGGCTAAATCCAAGTCAGCGGAAGAGAAAGGAGAGCCCTCCAAGATGGACCCAAAAATTTTGGACAAGCTGGGGCTCGATGAGATCCAGGGGATAGGAGTGTCAGTCGATTTATCTCAGACAAGGCTTCATCTGGAAGTGGATACGGTTTCGGAGCCCGCCGGTATTGCCAGAATATTCACCTGTTCCCCCCAGGGGCTGGCTCCCACCCCGCTCATACCTTCCGATGTCCAGGAGTTTACCCTCCTTAGATTCGACTCGGTATGCCTGTGGGAGGAGCTCCGACGCATTGCCAAGATTGCGGTGCCGGCCTCTGACACAATGTACCAGGGATGGAAAAAGCAGATTCAGGAAACATATGGGGTGGATATAGACAGACAGTTGTTTGGCGCCCTCGGAGACAGAGCTGTGCTATACACGCTTTCATCCGGAGATAAGGCGGATGGTCTGGCTATTTATGTTGCGGTGAACGACCCCACCAGTTTGACCGGAGCCTTGGATGCTCTTTCAGGCTTCTTTAGCCAGGGGAAGACATTGTTTGAAAAAAGCCAGATCAAGGGAACTCCTGTTTGGCGCCTGAAGAATGAGTTTCAGTCACCCAATGCCCAATCCGTGGCTTATGCCATTACCCATGAGTGGTTGATTGTCAGTATTGGGGATCCGACACAAATGCAGGATCTGATCGAAGGCGCGGACAACCATCAGATTGAAAACAGCGCCCTTAAGAATGAGACCGTCAACGAGACGTTGAAGGATCCGACATTGGTGGGATTTTCTCACCGCCCCCTCAGAGAGGTGCTTACAGATATTGCCATGATAGCGAAAGAATCCCGACACAAATCGGCGAGTCTCCACGAGGTGGAAGAGGAAGAAGAGATTCCAGAGTTTGACGATGTCAAGGAGTCTTTACTCTGGTACAGCCGTTATACCCCGGGTGTGATAGAAACAAATCTAAGGATCATTTATGAAAAATAGAATCGTTCTAGCTGTGGCGCTGGTGATGGCTCCACTATTGTACGCGTTAAGTCTGGGGCCGGCTGAGATCGAAAAAGCCAACTGGGAATCAAGACAGCTGACGGCCTATGACATTAATGGCGACAAGCTGATGGATCTGGCCTACATCGACGGCATAGAAAGATCTATAGATCTGCTGATGCAAAAGAAAGCGCCGTCCTTAGAAACCTCCAAATCCTCCGATATCGCCCCTCCACTGAAGATGACCCGCTTTACACGCGAAAGAATACCCACGGAAGCTTCGCCCAGCGCCTTTGTCTTTGGAGACTTTGGCGGGAAGGGAAAAACGGAAGTAGCCTATACCTCCAAGCGGCTTGGCATTGTGTTTATGGAACGCAATGCTGATGGTCGGTGGGTGCAGACGCACAGAATAGCCGATGTGGAGCCTCTTCCCTTTACTCATGTCCTGTGGGCCGGTCCTCTCGCCAAGGGACAGCCTGTCAGCCTGGTGGCTCTCGTCAAAGGCAAACTCCTGATTATCCGCGACTATAAGATTGTCGCCAGCTATGGGATGCTCTACGAGGACAGCGGGTTTGTTTTTCTCAATGACATCAATGGAAGCGGTCGTATGGATATTATCTATGACTATGATGGGCCAAAAGGATTTGCCTATCGTCTCCAGGATGCCAACGGCCGCTTTGATCGGGAGGTGCTTTTGAACTACGCGCAGGAGACGGAGAAGAATTTTGGCTATCGCGGGGACAGCATTTTCTTTTTTGGAGGAGGGACTTCTTTTGTCGAAGAGCGTAAGATAACCCCGACCTTCTTGAAACCTTCCGCGCAGATTTACAGCTGCTACCAGGACTCCGCCGTGGGATCTCCGGTGAGAGTCGAAGGGGCGGACGGGTTTGTTGTCGCGGATACCAAGGGAGCGGAGCTGATCCTCTATCGCAGGGAGGGTGATCTGTGGTGCGATCCTGTTCGTTTTCCTTCCCTGAAAGCCGTATCGGCCATGTATAAGATTGACGAGGGAGAGTCATCCTCCCTGGTTTTATTCAGTCCAGACGAGCATGCGATCGGCATTGCTTCCTGGGACGAGAAGAACAAGAGGATATCCTTCCCCAGGGTTTTGGATTTACCCGATGAGCCGGAGTATCTGCTGGGGACTGGCAATAAGGTATGGGCAGTTACCCGCAACGAGAAAGAATTCCACCTGCAGCAGATATTCGCCAACGGATCCCTGGGGGTTCCCATGAGGCTGGAGGGCTTAAGTCGGCCGCCGGACGGGGGCATGGCGCTGAAAGAAAATGATGCGACCCTGATGATCCTTTTCAGTTCCAGGGAGGGCGCGAGTTTTTATTTCTGCGACGAGAAGGGTCCGGTGAATAAAGTCTCCGTTCCCGCATCCCTTGTCCGCTCAAATTTCTCGGGTCTGGAATTGGACAAGATGGGAAAGGGTGTTCTTTCTCCGGAGGGTTCAGAGGATCTTTTTATTTCCTCGCGTTCCACTCTGCGGATCTTCAGATTTGCGAACAAACATTTGGAGCTGGCCGACCAGGTGCTGCCGCTCAATGAGGACGTCAATCTGCACTTCCCGTTTGTGCACGAAGGGGTTCTGTGGGCCTACGACTCAAAGTCCAATAACTTCCTGAAGTTTGAGAAGAATCAGGATCATCTGTGGCATAACACGACGCAGGTGGAAGCCCCGCCCATAGAACCCAAAACGGTCCTGTCGGGCGGAGATCATCTGATTGTTCTGGGACGCCGCGCCTTTTATACACTCAATCCAGACGCCAAGGGCGTCAACCTGGTCACTGCCAAGAGATGGGAGTCGGGACTAAAGGTGGACGGATATAATTGGGGTTCGTTGGAGTATCTGGAGGGAGAAGGCAAGAATCCGGATGTGATCCTTTTCTCGCAGGCCAAGAAGATAATGGAGATTGTTGGTTGGGGAGACCAACCGAAGTCTCTGTTGAACTTCCGCCTCTACGAGCAGGACGTTCATTACAGTGGTCGGACGGGCGAAGAGATCGAGCCTCGCGAGATCATAGCGGCAGATCTGACCAGTCGTGGCAAGAAGGATATTATAATGCTGGTGCACAACAAAATCCTCATATATCCCCAGAAATAGAGGCGCTTTCCCGTTGTCATGGGGGAGCTGTTTTGAGATAATAAAGGAATGTTTGAACAGCTGACATCCGGCCTTACGCGGGCGTTACAGGGGCTGTTTGCCTCGCGCAAGCTGACGCAGGACAATATGGAGGCCTCGTTGGGCGAGATCCGCAGCGCGCTCCTGGCTGCTGATGTCCACTATACGGTTGCCAGGCAGCTTGTGGAAAAGGTTCGTACGGCGTGCGTCGGGCAAAAGGTATTGGAAGGAGTCTCTCCCGGCCAACAGGTAGTCAAAGTCATACACGACGAGATCACGCAGGCTCTTGGTGGTCTGTCTCACGATTTGTCGTCGGAACGTCCCCTTAAAATATTGCTTTGCGGTTTGCAGGGAAGCGGGAAAACGACGACCGCCGCAAAACTGGCCCATATGTTTGTTCAAAAAGGCCTCAAGGTTGTACTTGTTGCCTGTGACCTTCAAAGGCCCGCGGCTGTAAGCCAGCTAGAGACGCTTTCGCAGCAGGCAAAATGTGGTTTCTTCAAGCTGTCTGGCGCCAAGAGTCCTTCGCAGGTTGCCCTGAGGGCGCTTCAAGATACCACAGCTGATCTCTTTATTTTCGATACAGCCGGCCGCTTGCAGCTGGATGGGGCTCTCATGGCGGAACTAAAAAATCTCTGCGATGGCATTATGCCGCAGGAACGGTGGCTGGTCGTGGATGCAGCGCTGGGACAACAGGCTGTTGAAGTTGCCGGTGGGTTTAGGGAGTCTGTGGGTCTCAACGGCTTGGTTCTGGCCAAATTTGACGGTGACGCCCGCGGCGGAGCGGTGCTTTCCATCAGGAGCACGACGGGCATACCGATTTGTTATGTGGGCTCCGGCGAGAGAATTGAGGATCTGGAACTCTTTAATCCACAGCGGATGGCCGGACGCATTCTGGGCATGGGAGATATTGTGGGGCTGGTGGAGCATGCGCAAGCCAGTGTAGACGAAAAGGAGGCGATGGGCATGACGGAACGGATGCTTGCCGACGATTTCTCACTGGAAGACCTCCTGGAACAATTTCGGCAGCTTAAAAAGATGGGAGACATGGGGAAGCTGGTCGCCATGATTCCCGGTATGAGCGGAGCTTCCGTTGGAGATGCCGAGAAGAAAAAGATGGCCCGTAGCGAGGCTATTATACTCAGCATGACTCGCCGTGAGAGAAAATCCCCACAGTTGATCGCCGGCAGTCGGCTGGAGCGTATTGCCAAAGGATCCGGAGTGATGCTCAAGGATGTCAACGCGCTGCTCAAACAGTTTGGCCAGATGCGGGACATGATGCGGATGATGAAAGGCTCGAAAGGCCGCGAATTTATGCGTCGCGCGCAGGCTATGCAGAAATAAGCGAAAGAATTTCTCGCAAAAACTTTCGCCCTTTGTTACAAAAAGCAGATGTTTTCCGCTTTGGAGCACTTGAGTCTTTTCTTTGGTCCCTTTCGTCTTTTTGGTTACGTCACGGTTCGTATTCTTTTGGCGGCCGCAACAGCATTTATTTTTGGAGTTTTGGCGGGACCGTGGTTCATCCGGAGACTTTCCTCCATGAAGCAGAGTTTTCGTTCCGCCAAAGAGGTGGGAAAACTGGCTGATCTTCATGCCAGAAAGGGCGGCACACCCACCATGGGCGGACTGATTATATTTTCGGGCGTCTGGTTGGCGGCTCTTCTTTGGACAAGGGCCAATAGATATGTCTGGTTGACGCTGATTGTATACACGGGGTTGACCGCGATTGGGTTTCTGGATGATTACCTGAAGATCTCCAAGAAGAACTCCAAAGGGCTTCCCAGCATCTGGAAGCTTTTCGCCCAGGGACTTTTGACGGTAATTGTGATAGGGGTGCTTGCCTTCAGCTCAGGCAGTATGCTGCACGTTACTGAACTGTGGATACCCTTTGTAAAGATGCCCGTAGAACTCCCACTATGGGCAATGGCCATCTTTTTCTTTATCGTACTGGCCGGTACCAGCAACGCTATCAATCTGACCGACGGGGTGGACGGCCTGGCTATTGGCTGTACGGTATCCAACGCATTGGTGTTTGCCATAATGTCATATGCCGCCGGGCACGCGGCCATCGCGGATTACCTGCTTATCAGTCATGTACCTGGTACGGGAGAGTTGGCTGTGCTTCTAGGAGCATTGCTTGGGGGATCACTTGCATTTTTATGGTACAACGCCTACCCTGCCAGTATTTTCATGGGGGATACGGGTTCCCTTGCCATTGGGGGGCTTCTGGGCACCGTGGCATTTCTTATCCATCAGCCATTTGTCTTGGTGATTGTTGGCGGAGTTTTTGTCATGGAGGCCTGTTCCGTCCTCCTGCAAATGATTTACTTCAAGGTTACCGGTGGCAAGCGCCTCTTTAAAATGGCACCCATTCATCATCACTTTGAGCTGGGCGGCTGGGCAGAGACAAAGGTTGTTGTGCGCTTTTGGATCATCTCTTTGCTTTTTGCCCTTATAGGGCTGGCGACCCTGAAACTCCGCTAAAAGATTTCTAGCGGTTGTCCGAATTGTTGCTCCAATTGTTCAGGTTGAAAACAGAGAGTTGGTTTTCGGCCGAGTGGTCGTATGTGGGATCGGCCCAATGAGTCCCTTTGGGTCCCCACCCCGTGGTTGCGGACTGCTCTTCAGAGGTCTGTTCTTGCGGCGTGTCTGGGTTTTTGTCGGGCTTGGTAATATGCCTTAAGGCGCAGGCTGTCAGGACTACCGTTATGATGACCAGAGTCATCATAAAATGCAGATCAGTATAGCCATGTTTCCGCGCGAAAAACATACACGCATTATACATTTTTTCAGCAAAAATACAAGTTCCCTAAAGATGGCGGAAACAGCGGTTTCCTCCTCGCTATATTTCTTCTACCGAGTATAATGCAGTTACTGTTTCATGACCAAAGCAGAGATTAAGGCAGCCATGCGGCTTAAACCCATAGCCATTCTGGGCTTGGGAACGGCGGGTCGCGGGGTTCGGGCATTGGCCGAAAGACTGGGTGTCTCCAGCACTTGTTTTGACGAGTCGGATATAGAGGGCGTTAGACAGGATTTTACAATAGCCGACGCGCGTCAGCACTCGGTAGTTGTTGTCAGTCCGGGATTTAACCCGAACCATCCCTGGGTTATCTGTGCCCAAAGCGCGGGCGTGGAAGTTATGGGGGAGCTGGATTTTGGTGCGCTGTTTCTCAATAGGCCCGTCTATGCCGTGACTGGAACGAACGGCAAGACGGTCACAGGCCGCTTCATCACGCATACGCTGGAAAGCTTGGGGCAAAATGTTGCATTGCTGGGAAACACTGGCATTTCCCTGTGCGGTTGGCTTTCCCAGAATCTTGAGAATGAGCCAACCACGAAACTTATCCTGGAAATCAGCTCCTATCAAGCGCACCTACTTAAATATCTTCCTATAGAAGGACTTATATGGACAAACTTCTCGGAAACCCATCTGGATTATCATGGAAGTCCACGCGAATATTTCCTGGCCAAATGGAACCTGTTCAGGCTTTTGACTTCTCCCCTGGCAATAGTGGGGCAGAGCGTATTTGAGGCCGCGAATAGATTTGGCTGCGTGTTGCCAGACTTTCTGAAAGTGGTTCCTGGCAGCCCCAACTCCCCGTACGACGCGTTGCCACAAGGAACGGTATTTGATGAGTCTCCTTTTGCTGAGGACTTTCGACTCTGTGCGACATTTGGCGATCTAACAGGCATTCCTTTTGTGATTTGGCATCAAACAGCAGCCAGTTTTATTCTGCCCAGGTACAGAATGTCCAGGATCGCACAGGTGGACGGTGTGAGCTTCTATAACGATGCCAAGAGCTCCAATACGGCTTCCACGCTGGCTGGCCTGGCACGCTTCAATATGCCGGTATTATGGATCGGGGGTCTGGATGCGCCACTTAAGGAGTTGGAAAGCTTTGTGTCGGAGATTGCCCCTAAGATAAGAGTAGCCTACCTGGTGGGCCGCGCGGGGGGTATGTTGGCAACCCAATTACGCCATCGAGGGATCGAGTGTTCGTATTTTGAATCGATAGAAGACGCCTTTACACAACTATGCAGGGATATGGAAGCAGGCGACAAGGTGGTCTTTAGCCCGGGGTTTCCTCCTGTGGGGCGGTTTGAGACCTTTGCCGGCCGCGGAAATTTCTTTGAAAAAATGGTTTTGGAGTTGCAGAGCTCCCATCATGAGCATAGAAAAGTATAAGATCTTTTTATGAAACTGCCTCTTTTGAACATTTTTCGTACCTCGAAGGTCTTTGCCGTGGTCTTGGGCCTTCATTTGTTCGTGCTGAGTCTGCTTCTGTTTCACCCCGGTTGCCAAAAGAACACTCCTCCTCCTGCGACGCCGGCAGAGAGTGCGCCCATGGGACAGGTGAGCGCCCTGGATAACGCCACCTTGACCGAGCCTACGCACCCAGCCGATGCTTCAAATCCGGCCTTAAATGATGCAGCTGCCGCCTCCACTTCTACCGTCTCCTCTGCAGTCGTTACAAACGAGGCACCCCCGGCACCCGTTCCCTCTCAGACTACCTATACGGTTGAGAAAGGCGACAGTCTGTGGAGTATTGCCAGAAAGAACGGCGTCAGCGTCTCCGCGCTCTTGGAGACCAATGGCCTTAATCGTAGCTCAGTTTTGAAACCTGGCCAGTCCTTGAAGATTCCGGCCGCGACCACGGCTCCCGTTGCCGGGAGTGCGTCCGCTGCTTCTTCGACAGAAGAGACGATAGTACCAGCCAAAGAGGGTTCTTATACCGTCAAAGCAGGCGATTCTCTGGCAAAGATTGCCAAGGCCAACCACGTGAGTGTCCGTGCACTCAAAACCGCCAATCATTTACATTCCGACACGGTACACGTCGGTGAGACTCTGAAGATACCTCATGGCGGCAAGCACGCGAAGAAGGAGGCAGCAGAGCCTTCCGAGTCGGCCAGAGAATCGACCGCTTCCGCTGCTGCCACGGGCGATACCGGCACGACCACCTATACAGTTGAAAAAGGCGATAGCCCCGCGACGATTGCAAAGAAATTTGGCATGAAAACAAGCGAACTGCTGTCCCTCAATGATATTACTGACCCCCACAAACTCAAAGTGGGTCAGGAGCTGAAAGTCAAGGGCACGGCCTCCACTGAGACCGCTACATCCCCAGTTTCCGCATCCGATAAGGGCGACAAAAAGCCAATGAGCGTCGAGGCCTTGGAGGCTGCCACCTCATCCACAAGTGATGCCTCGGCCCCCGTTGTGGAAGTCAAACCAGCCGCGACCTTGAGCAAGTAGAAAATGCAATCGGCAGGGGTAGTGCTTGAGTGTACGGGGATTCCCATGTAGATTGGTTATCCATGTCTGGTTCGCCTCATACACCCCGTCTGCTCCCCGGCCTGGTGATCCTCTTTGCGGTCATCAGTCTAACGCTCCTGGGGCTGGTTATTCTGGCCAGCGCAAGCCAGTCGGTTCAGGCTGGCTCCATCCTGCAGCGGCAGGTTATGTGGCTTATGATTGCGCTTGTGATGGGAGTGGTATCCGCGACCATCAATCTTGATCGGTTGCGCGAATGGGCGCCGTGGCTGCTGGGCGCCTCCTTTCTTCTTCTGGTGGCGGTTCTGATACCCCATATAGGCGTCAAGGTCAACGGCGCCCGGCGCTGGATCAATCTGGGTCCGATGAACTTTCAGGTGACCGACCTGGTAAAGGTGATGTCCGTCTTCTGGTTCGCCCACTGGTTTGGTCTGCACCAGCGGCGATTGGAATCGGTTGTTTACGGGTATCTGATTCCAATCTGCGTTCTGGCCGCGATGTTTCTTCTAACGCTGTTGCAACCTGACTACGGTACGGCCTTCCTTCTGGGTATGGTTGGCTTCTCCATGCTTTTTCTTGCGGGAGCGCGTCTGCGTTTTCTGGTTCCGACCCTTCTTCTGGCGGCTGCCTTCTTCGCGCTGATGATCCTGCACAATCCGGTCCGTATGGCGCGCATCACCTCCTTTATGAACTTGGAGGCCCACCAGCAGGACACGGGATATCAACTCAAGCAGGGCCTCATTGCTTTTGGGAACGGGGGGACGCACGGTGTGGGCTTGGGAAATGGACGCCAGCAGTGGGCGTATATGCCCGAGGCGCATACGGACTTCATATTTCCAATTATCGGGGAGGAATTGGGGCTGCCGTTTACGATCGGCGTGTTGGCTACTTTTGCCCTGTTCGCGATGGTTGTCATACGGGAGGCGAAGCGCGCGCCAAATCTTTTCTACTATACCCTCTCCATAGGCTCGGCGCTCATGATAACCTATCAGGCTCTGCTGAATGTGGGAGTCGTAACAGGAATATTGCCGACCAAAGGAATCTCCCTCCCCTTCATCAGCTATGGAGGGTCAAACCTTGTGGCGACTTTCATGTTTGTGGGTATTTTACTGAATTGTTTCCGCACTTGGCAAAGGCCGCGCATTGAGCACCCCGTCGAACTATAGGCGGCTTGCACAGACATCGAAAGGAGGCTAATATTCACGGGATGGCTTCCGATGCCGAGAAGTACATTATAAAACTCAAGGAGCCTTTATGGCGCAGGGCGTTGCGCTATTTCCTTTGGGGCGTGATTGTTGCCGCGGTTCTTTCCCTGCTCTTGTTCACATTATATTTTGTTGGGAGAGCCCTCGTGGGCGCTTCACGCGCTTCGGCAATTGAAGATATGGCGGAAGGCTCTCCGCTAAAAGCCGTTTCTCAGGCGGAAACCGGGTACAATCGGAATCGTACGGTAAACGCGCAGTTGGATTTTGTGGAGATTCTGATTAAAGTCGGAAAATGGCAGCTGGCAGACTTGATGATGGATTCCCTGCGGCCCCCTGTTGGCTTCAGGCAGAAGGCTTACGATCTCGTCGTCTCTTCCCATACCGCGCCGGAGTCCGCGCAGAAGCTTCGGCTCTCCCTCAAGGAGGAGCCCCAGACAGAAGAAGAGATCCTGGCTCTCGGTGAAGTGGCGGTGGCCATACCCGATACCGGGCTGCGCGCCAGGGCCCACCACTGGCTTAGAAGCGTGGGGAATCCCCCCCAGAGATATAAAGCAAGGTTGCTTTTGGCCGAGTTGTTTGCCCAGGAAGGAGAGGTCTCACAGTGCAGAGAGCTTGCCTCCAGGCTGTGGGAAAAACCGCTCTCTGTTAGCGACTCCATGAGGCTCTTGCGGTTGTGCAAGAACGCGAAGCTGCCGGGCTGTCAGGATTATCAGAGTATGCTCAAAATTTCTGCCCGCAAAAATGCGGCTTTGGCTTTGGCCATGGCCAACGAGCTCTCAAAGGAGGAGGAGCCCCAGCAGGTTGTCGATTGGCTGCTCTCTTTACCGAAGGGCGTTTCTGCCTCGAAAGATGTGGCCTTGAAGGTCAGCGAACTTCTTGCCAAAGCCGGCAAACAGGAAGAAGCGGTTCTTGCTTTGAAGAAAGGGGGCGACATGGCTGTTTCGTTATTCTCTGGAATAGTTTATAACAAGGCGTCATCTGTCAAAGAAACGGGATTTGCTGATTTGCTCGACGCGGCGCAATACGCGCAGAATTTATCTAATTTTACCAAGGAACAAGAATTTCTAAACAGGATAATTGCTGCCATGCCCGCGCGGTGGGATCTAAAGGAGTCGTACGATTTGCTGGAAAGGCAGGGCGATGAGTTGGCGCTCATATCGCGGGCGGCGGCTTTGGACAAAGCTCTTGGCGGCAATCTGCTCCTTGAAGCGCAGTCCGCCTATTGGCAGCTTATCTCCTATGATTGTGACGCCAAACCCCTGTATGAAACGCTCAAGCGGGCGGTCGCGCGCTATCCCGATCGCCGTGATGTCGCCCTGAGCATGGCGCTGGCCCATTATCGGCTGGGCAATCTGACGGACGCGATCAATATGCTTCCCCAGGAACCCGCGTCCCCAAGAGAGAAGCTTGTCTGCGCGTATCTTTGGGCAAAGGCCCGTGAATTTAACAAAGCTGGTGCGATCGTTAGTCAGATCGAAACCGGAAAATTATCCCCTTCCGAGCTGGCTCTTTACAAGAATACCCTCTCGCTTTTGCAGGCGGATGCTCCCCTGGAGCGCTGGATCAAACTGTTGAAGTAGCTATTCTCTAGCGCTTTGCGTATTTCCTGACAGCTTTCATTTTGTGACAGGCCGCCTTCAGATTCAATCTGGCAAGCCGGTATGTCTCCTGTTGGATATTTTTCACGTGCCCAATGGTATCGAATACCAGATGTCCCAACCCAGCCACATCATCGGCCTCGGCCTCCCCCACCTGATTGGGGCTTGGCAGTATTCCGCCAATCTTTTCGAGGCAGAGCCTTCTATTCTGCAAATCATTGAGAAGAACGCCCAAGCCAAGAATGGCCTGAAGGTCGGCCTCGAAATCCTGACGCGGATCGGCAACCGAGCTTTTTTCAACCTCCAGGGTCAAAATAGCGCCTCTTAGTGCGTCGCGGATAGTCTCAACTTCCGAACGCGCGTGACTGAGCTCCAAGGATGTAGGGGGATACATACGCATCCAATAGAGCAGACCTTGTGCCAAGTTGGGCGGGAGTGTCTTTCCCAGGTTCACCCCCTGAAGCCCAACTTTTGGCTTTAGGAAACCGGTGAGATATATGTTTCTGGGAGCTATGCAGAAATCACTGCAAAATCACTGCTCCACAGTGATTTTATCTGGGTAATATATTCTTATCCGTCACTGTGACCTCACTGTTTTTCAGTAATTATCGGGCTTCAGTTTCACTATTATCTGTGGGCGTGGACTGGCCGGATGGGAGAACGGTATCAAACTCATCGGGCCCGTTTTTGCCTTTTCTGGACTACGGCGAGAGAAACAAAGCGGATCTATCTTCTGGCTGGGAGAGATATGAATGGAAAAGAACAGAGGTGAACGAGGGCTATTATACCAGAAATTTTGGAGGGGGGTGTCTTTAGGATAGGGTAGCGGTTAATACCGTCCTTGCGTCAAAGAACGACGACTGTTGAGGAGGGACAAAAGAAAACAAATTGCTTGGCGGGTATGATGTTGCGGTTTTATGCTCAAGACATGGGCACGCTTTATTACGGAGACAACTTCGATATTTTGAAGCGTTACATCGAAGATGAGAGCGTTGACTTGGTTTATTTAGACCCGCCCTTTAATTCAGCACAGAACTATAACGCTTTCTTTCACGAAAAAGACGGAACGGCAGCGGCAAGCCAGATTCACGCGTTTGAGGATACTTGGAGTTGGAATCAGGAAAGCCAGAAAGTCTATGAAGAGTTGGTAATGGAACCCGGAAAAGTAAGCGATGTCCTGCAGGCGTTCAAAACTTTCTTGGGGACAAATGACATGATGGCCTATTTGGCAATGATAGCACCGAGGTTAGTGGAACTGAGAAGGGTTTTGAAGCCAACCGGATCACTTTATTTACATTGCGACTCAACCGCTTCACACTATCTAAAGCTGCTTTGTGATGCCGTTTTTGGCCCAGAGAATTTTCGGAATGAAATAATCTGGAAACGCGCTGATACTGTTAAGGGCAACTTCGGGCAAGGATCTCGGTTCTTTGACCGAAACACAGACTCGATCATTTTCTACGCAAGGACCGAAGCAAACAAATTTAATCCAATCTTTAAACCCTATTCTGAGGAGTATATTGAGACTTCATACAGACATATTGAGTCTAAAACCGGACGACGCTATCAACTAATCAGCATGGATGGCCCGGGTGGCGCGGCCAAAGGAAATCCCAGTTATGAGGTCATGGGGATAACGAGATACTGGCGATATTCTAAAGAGAAAATGCAACAGTTAATTGATACGGGGCTAGTTGTACAAACCTCGCCTGGAGCTGTCCCAAGACGGAAACAATATCTTGATGAAGGCAAGGGTGTTCCCGCTCAATCTCTCTGGGATGATATTCCTGCACTCCATTCGCAATCTGCTGAACGACTTGGTTATCCAACCCAAAAACCTGTGGCTTTATTGGAAAGAATCATTAATGCTAGCAGTGACAAAGGCGAGGTGGTACTAGATCCTTTCTGTGGTTGCGGAACAACCATTGATGCAGCTGAAAAGCTAGGGCGAAAATGGATCGGCATCGATATTACACAACTGGCAACAACACTCATAAAAAATCGGTTACGTGATACCTACGGAGATAAAGTGGAAATTCAGACTGTTGGCGAGCCAACAACAGCGGGAGAAGCCCTAAAGCTCGCAGAAGACGACAAATATCAATTTCAGTGGTGGGCACTTGGATTATTGGGAGCACGGCCTGTAGAGCAGAAGAAAGGGGCCGATCATGGCATTGATGGGAAACTCTTATTCCGTGACGATCCAAGAGAGACAAGGCTGGAGCAAATTATTATCCAAGTAAAGGGCGGACACACGAGCGTGAAGGACGTGAGGGACTTGCGGGGAGTGCTGGATAGAGAGAAGGCTGCTATTGGGGTTTTAATAACGATTGAAGAACCGACGAAACCAATGAAAGAAGAGGCAGCAAGCGTTGGATTTTATGTGCATAAAATGAATGGAAAGAAATATCCAAGATTGCAACTTCGCACGATTAAAGAATTGATGGATGGCAAAGACATTGAAAAGCCATCAAATGTGGCAGCAGTGGACGAGACTTTTAAGAGGGCTCAAAAAGCAAAGAGCAAGGATATGCAGAGGAAGTTATTCGAGGAGGAATAAACAAGATACTAGAGGCTATGGGAATATTAAGACACATAACCCCCAATATGCCACTACACAAGTATCCTCTGGTACAAGATTATATAGAAAGGATACATCTAGTGCGCAATCAACTTATGTCTGCAATGAGCTCGTTCGAGTCTCTTTGGCCAAGTTACCACTCACAAAAACTTTTGAGAAAGATAAATGAGAATAATGATATTGTGGTTTTTAATATTATAAGGTCTGGAATGTTTCATTCCTTTAGCTTACGGATTATCAATCTTGTATACGAGCCAGACAAGGAGCTGTTCAGTCTTATTCAGATTGTTGATTCTCTTCAACTTTATCCCAAAGAGGGCGGTATGTTTGATCCCCAAAACAAATTAATGGGTGAGCTGTATGATTTTTTTGTTCAACCCAATCGACAGCCTATTGCAGACGAACAGTCAAACAAAGAAGCCATAGCTAAAGATAAAGATCGTTTAGATGGCTTGCTGACAGGGATATCTGAATTGGTATATTCTTTAAAAAAGGAGAAAAAGCGTTTTTTGTCTTTTAGAGGAGACTTGCTTGCCCATACAGGAATGGATGAAGTAAAAAAGAGAATATTGACTATAGGTGACTTTGATAAAAAATTTAGGAAAACAGTAACAATGGAAGATTTTAGAAACTTATTGCAGAAAGCCATCAACCTTCTCGTAGAATTGGATCGTTTAGCTATTTTCCCTTTTTATAATAAAGCTTGGTACAAAAGCATTCGAGAGTTAGCCGCAAAATACTGGGAGATTGATATTACTGACCTTGCTCCAGAGTTATCTGGGATACTATAAAATAATCATAGGATGCTCTCCTCTCATATATCCGCAAATCACTTTGCAAACGCTCCCCGCATCCACGATAATCACCTTATTACCCCATGAGCTTTATCTCCGTCATGCTCCCCAATGTTCCCAAGCCCCTGACCTACAGGGCCGACGGGATTATGGAGAAAGGCGCGGTGCCTGGAGCCCTGGTAAGAGTGCCATTGGGGGCGAAAACGGATGTTGGCTGCGTGCTGGAAATCTCTGCCTCGCCCCCGTCCGGAGTCTCAAGGATAAAGGGCGTCTACGAGGTTTTATATCCACAACCGATTTTGAGCCCCGATCTGCTAAAACTTGCTTTGTGGATGTCGAGCTACTATGCAGCCCCTATGGGCAGTGTCTTCGAGGCCGTGGTGCCGTCGATCATCCGGACTGGAGGCAGGGAAAAGATCGAAAAGTATTTTATTCTGCAGGCTCTTCCCCCCTCTCCTCCCCGTCTGGGTCCTTTGCAGAAACATCTCTACGACAAACTGTGCGGACTGCCCCCCGGCAACAGTATCAGCTTTGAGATGCTGCGCGAGTGGGGCTCCATGCCCGCAGTGGCCGGATCTTTGGTCAAAAAGGGGATATTGAAAACCTGCAAGAGGACATTTTATAGGGGCGCCTCTTTGCGGGAGCATTCCGACTCGGAGATTGTCTCAAGCATTCCTCCACAGCTCATGTCGGAGCAGGCGGCGGCTGTGGAGAACTTCTCAAGGCTCCTGCGGGAGGGATCCAGTGTGCCACAGCTTCTGCGGGGCGTCACAGGTTCGGGAAAGACGGAAGTATATCTGCGGCTTATCAGCCAGGCCCTGGAGCTTGGAGGCAGCGCGCTGATGATGGTGCCGGAAGTGGCGCTGACCCCGCAGATGATTGGTAGGCTACGCGCCCGTTTCGGCAATGATCCGCAATATTGCGTGGTGTGGCATTCTCATCTCTCCGCTGGCGAGAGATTGGATGCCTATCGCGCGATTGTGGCTGGCAGATGCCGGATCGTGGTGGGAGCCCGCTCAGCCCTCTTCTCTCCGCTTAAAGATCTGAAGCTTATCATTCTGGATGAAGAGCACGAGATGGCCTACAAACAGGAGGAGTCGCCCCGTTATCATGCCCGCGAGGCGGCCCTTAAAAGGGCGGAATTGTGCGGTTCGTTGTGTATCATGGGATCAGCGACGCCCTCTCTGGAGGCTATAGAGATGGTGAATGCCGGGAAAATGGCATTGCAGGTTCTTAGCAAGAGGATCGATGATAGGCCGCTCCCCATCATGCATATTGTGGATCTGCGCCGCAGTCTTGGAAAGACACCGGGGTTGAGCACGCTTCTTAAGGAGAAAATAGCGGACCGCCTCGATAAGGGGGAACAGATCCTTCTTTTTCTCAACCGCCGCGGGCACTCTACCAGCTTCTTTTGCCGTGACTGTGGATACGTGGCGGCCTGCGATCAGTGCAGCATTGCCATGACCTATCACGCGGCAGTCGAGAAGCTCCGCTGCCACTTGTGCGGGCGGGAGCGTCCCGCGCCGCAGCGCTGTCCGGAGTGCGGATCAGATAAGGTGAAATGGCGCGGCTTGGGCACGCAAAAGATAGAGATGTTGCTCACGAAGATCTTTCCCCGCGCCCGGGTGGCCCGCGTGGACGCCGATACCATGAGCGCCAAGAATAACCTGAGAGAGGTCTTTTCCAGCTTTCGGCGCGGGCAGCTGGATGTCCTGGTGGGGACCCAGATGATAGCAAAGGGGTTGGATTTTCCGAATGTGACACTTGTCGGAATGGTGGACGCGGATCTATCGCTGCATCAGCCGGATTTTCGTGCGGCAGAGAGAACCTTCCAGCTACTCGTTCAGGTGGCTGGTCGCGCCGGACGGGGCGATCGCAGTGGGGAGGTGGTTGTGCAGACGTTTCTGCCGCACTCCTCCACGCTGCAGTACGCGCGTCACGCCGATATGGCTGGATTTGTCCAGGAGGAGCTCTCCCACAGGAAGGAATACGGTTACCCGCCCTATCGGCATCTGATACAGCATCTCTTCAAATCCACAAGCCTGGAGAAGCTCTCTTTTTACTGCGAGGCCTGGGCGCGCGATGTCTCCGCGAATATTCCGGAGGTTGAGGTTCGCGGGCCCGCTCCCGCACCCATTGAACGCATAGAAGGAATGTATCGATACCAGATATGGTATTTGTGCGATCGGATTGAGGGCGTCATCGGGAAGATTGTGGAAAGACGGGCTAAATTCCCGCTGGACTCGGATATAACAGACGCGTTGGATGTGGACGCCACACAGCTGACGTGACAGCTTTAGGAGGTTGCCCTTGCCTTCTTCTCTCCGTCCGCCCATCGCAGGGTAAGCTCCTGATTGGATTCCACCTGTCCAGCCCTTGAGATGATACGACCCGTATCGTCCCTGACCATGGCGTATCCTCGGCGGAGAGTTCCGGCCGGATCTATCCCGTGAAGATGCGCCGCCAGCGTGGCCAGGCGTTCCCTACTGCTGGTGAGACGTGTTTTAAGAGACATGGAGATCCTCTCCCATAGTTCATCGAGTCGCTGCGCGGTACGGTCGATAATGACCCTGGGGCTCCTGCCGGATAACCGTGCTGCCAGCCCTTCCAGGTGACGCTTCAGGAGCATGATGAGCCGCAGCCCGCCATTGAGCAGGTGTTTCCAGAGCTCCCCCAGGCGTATTCTTGCGTCGTTGAAATGTCCGGCAATAAGTTCCGCGGCGGCAGACGGGGTCTCTGCCCTGAAATCCGCGGCAAAGTCACACAAGGTGAAATCGGTCTCATGGCCGACGGCGGCGATGACGGGTTTTTGCGTGGCAGCTATGGCGCGCACCACCCGTTCATCGTTAAAGGCCCATAGATCCTCAATACTCCCGCCTCCGCGCCCCACAACGATGAGCTCCACTTCTTCCATGACGTCTGCCTGTCTGAGGCGTCCGACAATTTCGAGTGGAGCTTCCGCCCCCTGTACTCTGCAGGGCAGCAACAGCACCCTTCCTCTCCACTCCCGGCGCGCAAGAATACGCGTAAAGTCCTGCCAGACGGCCCCTGTGGGAGAGGTGATAAAGGCAAGAACGCCTGGAAAGCGAGGAATAGCGATTTTTCTCTCTTTGGAGAAGAGACCTTCCGCTTCCAGAAGTTTTTTGAGCCGTTCAAATTCCTGCTGCAACTTCCCCAGTCCTTCATCCAGTACAAGACGGGCCACCATCTGGTATCTGCCGCTGGGAGAGTATATTCCGACCGATCCAAAGACAACAATCTGTTTTCCCTCCTGCAGCTTGACGGTATTTTTCATGGCAGCCCCGCGAAAGAGCGCCACGCTCAGCACCCCTTTGTCGTCTTTCAGCGAGAAGTAGACGTGTCCGCTGCTCTGGGTTTTGAGCCCACTGACTTCCCCCCTGACCCACGTCTCCCCTATGCTCTTGACCAATACCGATTCGGCAAGGGCATTGAGCTCGCTGACAGAGTATATCTTATCTGGCTTGGGTTCGACGGGCATAGTTCCTGGATATGACGATTAGGATGGCGAAAACAGCGCAGGCGCAGACAAGCATCACAGCACTGTTTTTCATGAGAGAGGCGCCGACCAGCATGGAAGCCGTGGCCCAGAAAAGCTGGGTGAAAAGAGAGACGAAGACATAGACCATTACAGGGATATCCCAGAGAGCCGCAAGTCCATAGCTGACCGCCACCAGCGGGATGCCGGGAATCATGCGGACAAGCAGGATGAGTTTGATGGGGCCAATGGTTGCCGCGTCGGGCAGTTTCATTTTGGACTCGAATTTCTTGAAGAACTTCTCGGCCAGAGGTCTCAAAATGCCTCTGGCAATGTAATAGCTGGCAAAGAAGTGGATCAAGAGTGCCAGCAGGACGATGGGCAGTCCCTCTATCCCCCACATGGCTCCGGCTGCTATAAAAAAGGGCATGACGGGGAGCCCGAAGAGTACCCCGAAGGCGATGCCCCCAAAAATGGCCAACTGTCCCAAAATTTCCGGTGTCATGGTTGTATTTGCGCTGTATCTATTCTGACGTATACTGGGCGGTGATCGCTGGCTATGGTTGAGCCGGGACCATCGTAGATTCCCTCGCTTGCGGGAATGACATGGGGTTCCATGTTGGGCGAGGCCAGTATGTAATCTATCTGGCCAAAACTGCCGTGGCCCGCCCAATGCTCGGTCCACTCTTCTCCGCGTGAATCCACGGGATGCAGCATTTCGGTCAGACGCAGGTCTCCCTTTTCCACAAATCTTCTGAGAGCGGAAGACTTTGGGTCATCATTAAAATCACCTACGACGAGAAACGGATGGCTGTCCTGCTCCGCACGGATAATCTGGTCGCGGATCCTGGCGGCCTCTCCCTGCCGGTAATCTGCTGACTGAAGGTCCTCCATGTCATGAGAGAGGCGGCTCTTCAGGTGCACCACAAAGAGATCCCATTCTCCCTCTGGTGTTTGGAACTTTGCCTCCAATAGACCGCGCAATACGGGTACTCTTTTTCCCTCATGTAGAAAATACAGATCCTGATACTGTACAGGCTGGAACTCTTCCCTGCTGAGTATTGCCAGATGCCTTTGTGGATCGCCGCCTGGCATGACGACGCTATGGGGATAGACAAGTCCGGCCAGCTTGAGACGATATTGCAACTCGTCGAGAAACTCCTGCCCGCCCATCTCTTCGATGGCCAGCACATCGGGTTTGATTGCTTTTATAACCTGAATCAAGGCTGCCTTTTCCTTCTCCGGCTTGGGGTATTTCTGTTTGAAGACTCCGTCCACCATGCGATCCTCGAGACAGAAGTTTTCCACATTATACGCGGCCACGGTGATGACCTTTGCCGGAAGGGATGACCACGCGGCAACAAGAACAAGACATATGCAAAATGTTTTACTCATGGAATCATTAGCCTGTCCTCTCTTTCCTTGAGGGTTGGATGCGAGGCGTAGAAGCTGTGAGTGATGGGATGATCTTCTATTGAGGCCAGGCTCTCCTTGGTCATCTTCTTGAGGCCGGAAACAAGAGGCTGTGGCGACCCTACGAGGTCTTTGGCGTGCTGGTCGGCCTGGTACTCGTGTCCACGGTACCAGCGGCTTATAAGCGGCGTCAGCCAGAAGGTAAAGGCTCCGCTCACCAGGCTGAGAAGCAGGAATCCTCCCGCATGACCACCCTGGATTGCCAGTCCAAATGATTGATAAAAGGCGCTCCAGTTGATTATCAGATTGATCAGGCAGAACCCGACAAGCTGTGTCATGGCTGAAAGAATCATTCCCTTGAGAATATGATGGTGCTTCATATGGCCTATCTCATGCGCCAGTACCGCCTCGATTTCCGCATCATCGAGTTGTTTAAGAAGCGTGTCATACAGGACAATCCTGCGGGAGACGCCCAGCCCGGCAAAATACGCGTTGGCGTGGGCCGAACGCTTGCTGGCATCCATGACCAGAATTTTTTTTACATTGATATGAGCCTTCAAAGCCATGGCTTCGAGCCTTGCTTTCAGAGGCCCATCCTTCAGAGGCTCGAATTTGTTGAAAAGCGGCTCTATGACGTTGGGATAGATGATTGTCAGCAGGATCTCATATGTCATGACAACGATAAATGCCCAGAGCCACCAATAGGGAATAGCCCCGGACGACATCCATAGGATGACCGCTATCAGTGGTACGCTCAGTATTGCCCCCAGAAAGAAACCCTTGATCTCGTCGGCAATCCATAGGCCGATCGTTTCCCGATTGAAGCCGTATTTTTGCTCTATCCCAAAGGTACCGATCCACTCGAATGGCCAAAATAAGACGCCAATGGCATACCCGAATAAATAGATGAGAGCTGACATTGCCCAGATGTTATCCAGGCCGGATAGGGCCAGCGTGCGATTGTAGACGAAAGGAATGATGCCGCAGGATATGACGCCGATTTTAACGGCTCCCCCATAGAGAATCCGCAGGGCGTCGAGGTGGCAATGCTCAGAGGTGTATTCAGCGGACCGGGCGTGAGCCTCGGGGGTGACTATGCCCTTTAGGTTTTCCGGCAGATTATTTTTCTGGGCGGCGGCGTAGGAGAGATTGATCTTCACCAAGACGAACTGAACAACCATTCGTGCCAGAATGGCCGCCACAACGACTGCGAAGATCAAATTCATAAGAGACGATGCTATGGGAAATTGCATCATAAAGCAAGAAGCTGGGTTGACTTGTTGGCTGTTGGCCGGGAGAATGGCAGCATGACGAAAACGACCGAACCGACCTTCGAGGAGAATATGGCCGCTCTGGAGTCGCTGGTCAAGAGATTGGAGGCGCCAGATACGCCGCTTGAAACTGTCATAGCGTCATTTGCTGAGGGACAGAAGTTACTCAAGGCGTGCCAGAAACGCCTGCAGGACGCGGAGTTGATTCTGGAGAAAGTGAACGCCGACGGTACCAGGGAGAAGATTTAGGGCTGTGACTGTGGCGCGGTTGTTTTCTCTTTGATCTCAGGATCCCTGATAATAATATTTAGCTCACGGAGCTGCTTTGGGGTGACGCTGGATGGAGATCCCACCATTAGCTCTTGCGCCCTCTGGTTCTTGGGGAACATAATGACCTCGCGAATGGTATTTTCACCAGCAAACATCATGACAATCCGGTCGACCCCCGGTGCTATTCCGCCGTGTGGAGGGGCACCATAAACAAAGGCCTTGAGCATATGACCAAACTTTTCTTCGAGCTGCTCGCGGGTATATCCGGCAATTTCAAAGGCCTTGTACATGATTTCAGGTCGGTGGTTTCTGATGGCTCCGCTCGATAACTCTATGCCATTGCAGACCAAATCATACTGGAAAGCTACAATGTCGAGGGGATCTTTCGCGTTAAGAGCTTCAAGCCCGCCCTGCGGCATCGAGAATGGATTATGGGAAAAATCGATCTTTCGTAATTCTTCGTTCCATTCGTACATCGGAAAGTCAACTATCCAACAAAAATCAAATATATCAGGTATTATTATTTTGGCTTCAATTGCGAGGTGTTTGCGGACTTCTCCCATTACCTTACAAGTATCGAGCCATTTGCCCGCACCGAAGAATACGGTATCGCCCGACTTTAATTGCAACTGTTGTTTGAGATTTGATTTCTCTGCTTCCGTCAGAAATTTTAGGATGGGACTCTTTAATTCATTTTCCTGGAGGCAGATATAAGCAAGCCCCTTCGCGCCCAACTGTTTGGCGTAGGTCTCAATGCCATCAAAAAAAGACCGAGGTTTTGAAGCAGAGTCCGGTAAAACAATAGACTTTATACAATAGCCGGGCTTCGTATTTTCCGCAAACGCGCGAAACGTTGAACTGGTAAAGATGCTGGTGACATCCTGCAGGAGAAGATCAAACCGCCGATCCGGTTTATCCGACCCATAACGATTAAGAGAATCTTTGTAGGTAATCCTTGGAAACGGGGTGACAATATTCTTCCCAAGTATCTTTTTCCCCAAATGGACGAATAACCCTTCAACCACCGCAAAGATATCCTCTTGTCCTACATAGGACATCTCAAGATCGAGTTGATAGAACTCGCCGGGTGCCCTGTCCGCGCGGGCGTCTTCGTCACGGAAACATGGCGCGATTTGAAAATATCTGTCAAACCCAGAACACATGATTAGCTGTTTGTACTGCTGTGGAGCCTGGGGAAGAGCGTAAAATTTCCCCGGGTGGACACGGCTGGGCACCAGATAGTCGCGTGCTCCCTCGGGGGAGCTCACCGTTAGGATTGGCGTCTGAAACTCGACAAACGACTGCGAGTGCATATACTCACGCATTGCTTCTATTACGCGGGCTCTAAGCAAAATATTTTGATGCAGTTTTTCTCTCCTGAGATCTAGAAAACGATAGGTAAGGCGCAAATCCTCGGGGAGCTTAATTTCGTCAGCGATGGGGAAAGGTGTGCTTGGAACCAGTGAGTCAACGATCAACTCTTCACAGGATATTTCGATTTCCCCCGTGTGTATTTTTGAATTCACATTTTGCTTTGGTCTCGCGTTTACCCTTCCTTTCACGAAAATAACCGACTCCGGCTTTAACGCTCCCGCCGATTCATAGACCGACTTGTTCTTCTCTGGATCAAAAAACAGTTGGGTTACGCCATAATGATCCCGCAAATCCACGAAAAGAAGACCGCCGTGGTCACGGATCCGATGAACCCATCCTGACAGCCGGACTGTTTCTCCGACATTTTGAGCGGATAGTTGGTCGCACGTGTGAGACCTATAAAAAGTTGCCAAGCCCATATTCGATTTATCCTAAATATAACGTGGTGGAGGGTCAACTCTTGTTAGATCGGCCAGGTCCAGTACATTGGCAGCGCTCCGCAGATGTGCAATTTGTTGATAATGGCGATCCCGATAAGCGCTATAAAGAACCAGACGACGTCCTTGGCAACCCCCAGAACTTTGGCGGGCTGCACAGTGATCTCCTTGGCGCTGTGATAGAGCGAGAGTTTGGGAAAGAAACAAGGCGTCTTTTTCAGATAATCCCCGTAGGTCTCGCCGAAGCCGCCCTGCAGTACCTTCTGCTCAGCCCTGATGACGAAGTGATAATATATTTTGAAGAGGACCCCCGCAATGACGGCCATGAGCCAGATCTGTGAATAAAGCATGATGCCCACAAGTCCCAAAAAGGAGAAGAAATACAACGGGTTGCGGCAGATCGAATAGGGCCCGTCAACCCGCAGGACGCTGTCCTTGTAACCGGCGATATACAGCGCACACCAGAGCCGTCCAAAAGTCCCGGCGACCACAAGAAGAAGCCCGGCGGCCTGCATGGCAAAGCTCCACCATCCATAGTAAGGCGGCTGAGTGGTTATCAAAACCGCGATAAACAGAAGCGCAAGGATCGCGCTGGCGGGCTTGCGAAAGCGCCGCGACGGGGATGGAATGGCGGGATGACGGGTGGCTTTGGACATAGGGGGAGTCAAACAAAAAAATGGCAGTATGTCGATTTGATTGTTTTACAAAAAAGAGGGCGTTTTACAATTTGCTTTACGCTGCAGGCTCATTGTGCTATAGTATCCGCTACATGAATCTATTGGCTTGCAGTTTGCATCATCTGCCCTCCGCGGTTTCGCCGAGGGAAAATGCGCTGTAAGCTCCGCCCCTTTCCGAAACCGCAGTGTGTGCTGCGGTTTTTTTATTTCGTTAAAAAGATCGCGGTGCGCATGGCGGTTTCAAAACCGACCCAAACATATGCTCACAGATCAGAAAACAGGCGTGCTGCCACCGCAGAGTGATATCAACACATCGATATCCTTCAGGAGGTATTCGCCGCGCCAGGATTCACGCGCACTCACCGATCAAGTCGTAAAGTGCTACCGCCAGGTTTTTGCAGACAGTCCATGGAATGAATGGATGCAATGCCCGGAATGCGGGACTTACTGGGGAGTAAAAGACAAAGGTATCCTTGAAGTCAAAAACTATCAGTGTTGCGGCTCCGGCGTCATGGACTTCTGGCCGCGGGAGCGGGTTGTAGGCAACCTGTTTAAAGAAATCACCCCCGCAGCTTCCTGCTGGCTGGCCCTGTCCGGCAGTAAGGTGATTGGATTTTGCTGGGGATATCCAATAACGCCACCTGAATTGGAAGATAAACTCTCCATTTCTTTGGGAAATTTGGAACCCACACGGAAAGTCGCTTATCAAGCCGAACTGGGTGTGCAGGTGGCATACCGCAATCGGGGAATTGCGAAGGCGATGGTCAGGCGCCGCCTTTCCGATTTTCTCCGGCAGGGTCTCGAAACGGGCGTTGTTTTGCCGAGGGCAACTCCCGAGCCTTCTGTTACATTCCTTTGGTATAAAAAACTTGGATATAGTATCATCGCCCGTTATCCCGATGCGGATGGCCGGGTCATTATGGCGGGGCGTCTCGACGATATATCCGCTCCACTTCAAGGCAGGTCTTAAATACAAAACGAGGAATAATATTATGTACGAAGAAATGATGGAACTTTCAGGTGAGAACCCCGGGCCGACAAGCATTGTTCTTGCCGGAGTCCACGGCAATGAGAGATGCGGAGTCGAGGCGCTCGGCAGGATGCTTCCGTCCCTCAAAATACAAAAAGGACGCGTCCTCTTCGGGTATGGCAGCCCCAGGGCCATTATGAGGAACGTCCGCCTGACGGAGTCCGACCTGAATGCAATGTTCAAGCCCGACGATATGCTGCCTCCGGAAAAGAGGCGCAGTTACGAATATGCGCGCGCGCAGTTTTTAAAACCCTACCTCGACCAGGCCGACGTCCTGCTCGACATTCACGCGAGCAATACGCCTGGAAGTCCCAGCTTTGCGATCTGCGAGTCCAACGCCAGCGACATAGTGAGGTTTCTCCCTGTCTCAATCGTCGCCTCGGGTTTTGATCAGGTGCAACCGGGTGGCACCGATTACTATATGAATCAAAAAGGGAAAATAGGCATTTGCATTGAATGCGGCTATGTCGGCGATCCAGCGTCAACGGAAGTCGCCCAAAGAAGCATAACAGCTTTTCTTGTTTCAAGGGGCCACATCGGGGGAGAACTGCAGACGTACGCCCAGTCCTCAATACGAATGAGCTTCATGTACATCACCCGGACAGGCTTTTTGCCCGCAAATCCGTTCAAGGATTTTGAGAGCGTTGCCGCCGGCCAGCTGATCGGCGTTGATGGTCGTGAAGAGGTAAGAGCGCAAGAAGGTGGAATTATCCTTTTTTCCAGAAATAGAAAAGGTCCAAACGAGGAAGCCTTTCTCTTGGGCAAATATCTGTAGAATTTTCGTGTATCAAAAACCCCAACAAAAAATGAAAACAATCCTTACTACTGACAACACCTACACCTCGAAGATCAAGGCTTTGGCCGCCGCTTCTTCCCTTTTTGACGCCTCCATCGAACGCAGGGTCGTGTCGATCATCGGGGCCGTAAAAGAGCGCGGAGACGACGCGCTTATTGAGTATACAGAACGTTTCGATGGAGCCAAACTTACACCTGCGCGGCTGAAAATCACTCCATCGGAACTTGATGCCGCCAAGTCACGGATCACCCCGTCGTTGCGGGACGCTATTGATGTGGCGCAAAGAAACATCGCAGATTTTGCAAGGCGATCGCTGCGCCGCACTTGGTCCTGTAAGAACAAACAAGGTGCAATCGTTGGGGAACGGTTCGATCCCTTTGAGCGCGTTGGTATTTACATTCCTGCCGGAGCGGCGCCTCTGGTATCCACGGCGCTGATGACCATTCTTCTTGCCAGGGAAGCGGGCTGTAGGGAAATAGTCGTTTGTACCCCCTGTGGCAGGCAAGGTGCGGTCAATCCTCATTTGCTCTATGCCATCAGCAAGGCTGGCGCCACAGAGATATATAGGGTGGGTGGCGCGCAGGCGATTGCGGCTTTGTCCTATGGTACCCAGACCATTCGTTGTGTTCAGAAGATCTTCGGTCCGGGCAACGCCTACGTCGTTATGGCCAAGCGGCTGCTCTTTGGCCGTGTGGCGGTTGATTTATTGCCGGGGCCCAGTGAACTGCTTGTGTTGGCTGACGAAAGGGCGGAGGCACGGTTTATTGCGGCCGATCTTCTGGCGCAAGCCGAGCACGGCTCGGGGTATGAACGCGTATGGCTTGTCACTCCATCGGCGCGGCTCATCGACGCCGTCAAAAAAGAAATCGGGGCGCAACTTCCCAACGCCCTGAGGCGCAAATACATGGAAACGGTGCTTGACCGCAACACCTGGCTGGTGCAAACATCGTCCAGGAAGGAAGCCATAGAGATCTGCAATCGGTTGGCGCCCGAGCACTGCGAAATCATGATGCGTTCGGCGGGCAAGATTGCCCGGCGCGTTCTGACGGCCGGAGCCATTTTTATCGGTCCGTGGTCGCCGACCGTTCTGGGTGACTATATTGCCGGTCCCAGCCACACCCTGCCTACGGGAGGGGCAGGAGCCTCATTTTCTGGCTTAAGCGCGGAGCAGTTCCAGCGCCGTACAAGTACCATTCGATACAGCAAAAGCGCATTGAGGAAAACTGTGAAATCATTGCGGCTGCTGGCTGACGTCGAAGGGCTGGCGGGTCACAAAGAATCTGCGCTTATAAGATTGCGAAAGACTTCGGCGGGCCAGGCTTAGCTCACCCGCGAGTGTTTTTCCAGCCAGTCGAGGTGTTCCAGGTAGAAACCCGTACCGTTGGCTACCGCAGAGAGCGGATCATCGGAAACGGTGACGGGGACTCCCGTGGCTTCGCTGAGAAGAACATCGATATTGCGAATGAGGGCTCCGCCCCCAGCCAGGAAGAAGCCTCGATCCACAAGGTCTCCGGAGAGCTCGGCCGGGCAGCGCTCCAAGACGTTGCGTACCACTTCGACGATCATTTGAAGATTGTCGCGCATGGCCTCGCGGATCTCCTGGGAGGTGACCGTCACGGTGCGTGGCAGCCCGGCGGCGGCGTCACGGCCCTTGACCTGCAGGGAAAGCTCCTGGTCGAGGGGTGCGGCGGAACCCACGCGGATCTTGATCTCTTCGGCGGAACGCTCGCCAATGACCAGATTATAATTGCGCTTCAAATGATTGATGATGGCCAGATCGAGTTCGTCGCCGCCCACGCGGATACTCTTGGAGTAAACCACGTCTCCGTAGGAAAGAATGGCCACCTCGGTGGTGCCACCTCCTATATCGCAGATCATGCTGGCTGCCGGTTCGGCCACGGGAAGACCCACGCCGATTGCCGCCGCTTTCGGCTCCTCAACGATGTATACGGAGCTGGCTCCGGCGTGTGTGGCGCTTTCACGGACGGCACGGCGCTCAACCTCGGTGATACCGGAGGGAACCGCAATAACGACGCGCACGGGGACAAATTTGACTGTATTTTTGACCTTGTTTATAAAGTAGCGAAGCATCGCCTCGGAGATGTCGAAATCGGCAATGACGCCGTCCTTCATCGGACGGATGGCGGTGATGCTGGCGGGGGTGCGCCCCAAAACGCGCTTGGCTTCGTCGCCTACGGCAATGACTTTACGGTCGGAGTTGCGAATGGCGACAACAGAGGGTTCGCGCAGGATAATACCCTTATCTTTCACATAGACAAGGGTATTCGCGGTACCCAGATCGATACCGATGTCATTGGAAAAGAAACCCAAAACCGAGTCGAACATCCTGACCATTCTCTCTTCCCAGGCGCGGGGAGTCAACCGTGAAGAAGGGAAGTTATTAACAAAGGGGTATTCTATGTTGCGGCTGTATTGTTGGGGTGTTACAAATATCGTATGCGCAGGGTGCTTTTATCCTTCTGCCTTGTAATATGCGCGATTTGCCTTTGGGGATCGGAGGTAAAACCGGTTTTCAAGATTGGGGCTGTGTTACCACTGACGGGGAATCTTGCCTCCATGGGCGAGGAAATGAGGGATGCTGTAAGGCTAGCCCTGGAAGACTGTCCGAACAAGCGAGTGGAATACCAACTCTTTTTTGAGGACAACGAAAGCAACAAGCTAAGCTCGACAAATCTGGCGATCAGAAGGTTAGTTAACCTCAACAAGGTTGATTTCGTTTTCTCAATGTGGCCATCAAACGCCTCAGTAATTGCTCCGTATGTGGAAAAGTCTCACATCGTTCATTTTAACCTTACATGGTATTCCAATGCGTTCGCAAGATACCACTGGACTTGCATAGAAGGGCCAGGGATGGAGGACTTTACGGACAAGCTGGTGTATATACTGAAAAAACGTGGATGCAAAAGAGTAGCCTTCGCATCTTTCGTTGAGGAAGGTATCCGCGAGCTTTCGTCGGTCGTGATACCTCGGCTAAAGAAAGAGGGGTTTGAAGTGGTCTTTAATGAACTTGCCATGCCAGACGAGCGTGATTTTCGGATGTATGTGCTAAAATTGCGAGAGACGCATCCCGACGGGCTGATACAGTTTTTCGATCCTCCCCAGGAGTTGATATTTAACCGTAGAATGCATGAACTAGATTGTAATATCGCAACAGTAACAGGTTCCTTTGATTTTTATTCATCTGAGGCGACTAAATACATGGAAGGCCAGATATATCCAGCTTTTATCTGGGTAGAAGAAGGCTTTCAGACCAAATTTAAGGAACGCTTTGGCTACGAAACGACTTCTTATGCCGGGTATATGTACGACTTGACCAAGATGGTTGTGCGGGTTATAGAGAATTACTATGCGACCAATGGACGTCCTCCAACCCATGAAGAATTGCTTGGGATCCTGAAGACCCCACGAACCGTAGACGACCTTGTCATTGGCAAGGCCATTGTGCATGATAACGGCTGGATGGAGGTACCCTTTGTGATAAGAAAGATTCAAAATGGGAAACCCATTGAGTGGAAGGAATGATTATGAAAAAAATATGGATTCTTGCGTGCATGATTTGTACTGTCGTGCTTTTTGCCGACCCAAGACCTGTTTTTAAGATTGGAGCTGTGTTGCCACTTTCCGGAAATCTTTCCGCATTGGGACAGGAAATGCGGGATGCGCTTACTTTGGCGCTGGAAGAATCTCCCCAGACTAGTATCGAATATAGAATTTTTTGCGAGGACAACGAAGACAACAGGTTGAACCTAACCAATATGGCTGTTCGCAAGCTCGTTAGTCTGGATAAGGTCGACTTTATGTTTTCGATGTGGCCTCCAAACGCCTCAGTTATAGATCCTTACGTAGAGCAAAAGCATATCGTTCATTTTAGTATTACATGGTATTTGAACAGTTTTGAGAAGTACCAATGGACCTGTCAGGAAGGTCCCAGCGCGGAAGGATACACCAGCGCCACAATTTCGCTATTGAAGTCTCAAAGGTGTAAGAGAGTTGCCATAGCCAGCTTTATGGAGGTTGGAAGCAAGCAAATTGTCGAAAACCTTGTTTCAAAGCTAAAAAAAGAAAATATACCTGTCGTATTTAACGAGCTTGTAATGCCAGCCGAACGTGATTTTCGTGCCTACCTTCTCAAACTCCGCGAGACCCACCCCGATGCTTTGGTGCAAATATTCAATCCGCCACAGGAAGAAATTTTCAATCGCCAGATGCGGGAAATTGGCTATGACGTTCCATACATTACCGGTTGTTTTGATTTTTACAGTTCAGAAGCGCGTAAATACATTGAGGGATGCGTTTATCCATCATTCTTGTGGACAACAGGAGATTTTAAGTCCCGATTCAAGAAACGATTTGGCTATGAGCTGACCTCTTATGCCGGTTGGATATACGACTCGACAAAAATAATGATACAAACGGTTGAGCAGTATTACAAAATTAACCATAGACTTCCAACCCACGAGGAGCTTTTGGCCCTCCTCAAGAAACCTCGGGAGATATCGGGGCTTACCATTGGTCAGGCCACAATCCATAGCGATGGCTGGATGGAGACGCCTTTTGTCCTTAGAAAAATTGTCAATGGCAAGGATACTGAGATAAAACCATAATTTTGAGCTCACATTCGCTATACGTCTGGGAAACTGACACTGTGGATGAAGCGGACGTTATAGATAAGATTCTGCAGGCGTAAGTCCCGTTGTTGCGGGCCGCCCTGTACATTGATCTACAGGCAAAATACAAAGCGAAACAGGCTTAATTTTTGATCAAGCCACAGAAGTTCCTTCTTTTCTGCGTTTATCCACTTTCTTCCAACCTTGCGCCGCTCCCATCCTATGCGGTAGACTGCCTTTTACAGATGACCTTTGTCCGCCATCAGTGGAGGCCTTTCCACACAATATTGACTGTTGTGGGGGTGATGCTGGCCTCGCTGATCCTGCCTATCGGGCTCAAAAGCTGCGCGCGGGATACACTCATTCATTCGCAGGCCCCTCTATGGACGGCCCTCCAGGACATAAGAAGCTTTCAGGACACGGAAGCGCTGAAGCTCCTCTCCAAGGATGATCTGGTCAAAATCATTCAGGATCTGGCGCAGACCCAGGCCGGACTGGAGCTCAAGCTTAAAAACCTGGATACCGCGGAGGCCCAGCGCGGCAGGCTCGAACAGCTCCTGAAAATGCAGCCCTTCCCCGGCTATGATACCAAGGTGGCGCGCATTATGGAGCGCGACATCAACGGATGGTGGCAGCAGATCTGGATAGACGTGGGCAGAGAACAGGGCATACGGCCCGGATTGGGAGTAGTGGCGCGCTTTGGAGTTGTAGGACGGGTGCGCGAGGTCTATGAGCAGACGAGCGTAGTAGAGCTTTTGACAAGCCCGCGCTTTAGGATGGCGGCGCAGGTGAAGGGTGATGATAGACCATTTATTTATCAGGGACAGGGGCTGCGTTTTATTTTAAAACCAGTAGGGGCGGCTCAAGCCTTACAGCCCGAAATGGCGTTGAAAGCCGGTGAAACCAAGCAGGTGGTGACAACGGGTTTAAGCGGCAGTTTTCCCGAGGGCGTGCCCATGGGGACTTTGGTGGAAACATCGACCTTGAGCGAGGGAGGACTTCTGGAAGGGAAAGTGATCCTGCCCGAGGATCTTCAAAATTTGAAGGAAGTATCGGTATTGATTCCATACAAATGAGAGCATTGCGCGTCATTATCTTTTTTATCGCGGTCGCGCTGGTCATGTTTTGGCGGGCGGTACTGGAGCCTCTTGGCGTCCCCATGTTGGCCGTGGGGGCGATCATGGTTTTTCCGCTCATCTACTATCGCTGGTTTTCGACACTCGTCTTTTCGGTGTTTATAGGACTTTTGTGGGAGAGTTCGACTCCCATGCCGTTTGGCTCGGTGGCCCTGCCGCTGGGAGTGGGATGCGTTCTCTTTCAGCTGTTGGGACGTCACCAGTTTCGTTCAAATCTTGTCAGCAGAATCTTCTGCGCCGCGCTTTTGGAAAGCATTGTGACCATCGCCATAGTCTTTAAATTTCCCCCGCAGACCTTCGCGGGGGTACTCCTCCAGCTTTCCGAGACGATGGTGGAGCTGGCACTAGCCTGTGTATTGTGCCCTCTGTGGCTCTGGAGCATGGAAAGGCTTTCGAGGGAATATTTTCATGTTGATTTGGAAAGCGTGCTTAAAGACTTATGAAACAACAGCAGGAAGATCCGCAAGTAAGGCTGGTATGGCTGGGTGGCGTCATGGGGGCGTTATTCGTGGTGCTGTTTTTGGGACTTGTTACGCGTCAGATAATCCAATATTCGCACTTCAAACATTTGGAGGAACGCCAAAGTCTGCGGCGTGTTTTGCTTCCGGCTCCCAGGGGTATCATCACGGACAGAAACGGAGTGGTACTGGCCAGCAACAAACCGGTCTTCTCACTGATTGTTTATCTGGGGGAGTTGCGGGGGGAGTTCCACAAAGAGCTGATACGCCTGGTGAAGGAGGCCCGCGAACAAAAGCGGACGGTCGACAGGGATATTCTGCAACGGTCTGCGATTGGGAATGTTCTAAAAGCAGCCCTGAATCCCGTCGAAAAGTATCTGGACGAGCCTATCGCTTTGGACGCCGATCGAATTGAGCGGCATCTGAACGAAAAACCGCTGCTGCCATACACGTTATTGGATCATTTGACGCTGGTACAGTTTGCTCGCCTGACCGAGCTTTTAAAGGTCGACGCCCCGGTGCAGCTTCAAGTCCGCTCGCAAAGGGTGTATCCTGAGGGGGACTCAGCCTGCCATCTTTTGGGGTTTGTTTCCATGAGGGAACCGGAGGTGGACGAGAGCGATCTCAAAACATTCAGTACCAAAGACCAGGTGGGGGTCAGCGGCGTTGAAGAGTCTTTCGACAATACTCTTGCGGGGCAGATGGGCCATGAGCTGTGGATAGTAGATCCCTCCGGTTTTAAATTTGAACCGACGCAGCGCGTAAAGGCCGTTTCCGGCACTCCCCTGCAGCTGAGCGTCGACGTGCGGCAGCAAAAGGCGATAGAAAAAGCCTTTGGGCAGAAGATCGGGGCCGCTGCAGCAATAGATATTCGTACGGGTGAGGTGCTGGCCCTGGTCAGCAAGCCCTCTTATAATCTGAATGATCTGGTCCCCCATTTTGGCACTCAGGTGCAGGAGAAGATTAATATCCACAGCGGCTGGCTGAATAGAGCCATACGGGGGCTCTATCCTCCGGGCTCCACCTTCAAGATAGTGACCGCCCTGGCGGCAATAGATGCCGGCAAGCTGGATCTGGACGAGACCGTCAACTGCCGCGGATTTTTGGAGATTGGAAAACGCAATTATCCCTGCAACAAGAAATCCGGACACGGCCCCGTCAATCTGGTTGGCGCTTTGGAAAAAAGCTGCAACGTATATTTTTATACAATGGGGCTCAGGACGGGCCCTGACGCGATCATGGCCAAGGCCAGGGAGTTCGGATTGGACAAGCCTACTAATATCGAACTGCCGGACGAAACCAGCCGGATGCTGCTGCCGACTCCGGAATGGAAGAAGAGAACCCTCCTTGAGCCCTGGTATGCGGGAGATACTGCCAATGTGGCGATTGGCCAGGGAGATCTGCTGATAACGCCCCTGCAGATGTCGTGCCTGGTGGCCTCTGTTGCCAGGGGCGATACCAAGACGCCGGTGACGATCCTCAAGAAGCCCCATCCGTTGGAGTTGCCCCGGAAGGCCTACCCGGAGGGGTGGGCCCGCGTGATTGAAGGAATGAAGGCTGCCGCTGCGAGCGGAACAGCCAGGCTCGCTCATGTAAATGGGCTCCCAATTGCCGGCAAGACGGGTACGGCCCAGGTGAAAAGTAATGGCGAGAGCCTGACGCTGGCCTGGTTCATAGGCTTTGCGCCCGCAGACGACCCGCAGGTAGCCATCTCGGTAATGGTGGAAAGTATTTCTCCGGACGATGAGTACGCGGGTGGTACGATCGCCGCTCCGATTGCCAGGAGCTTCTTTGAGGAATGGCAAAAAGATCGCGAATAGGACTACAATATGCAAAATGACATCATGAGACAAAATCCTGACAGGCAGACCCCTGAAAGGCTCTCTACGCAATTAAAAAGAATTGCGGATCGTTGCGTCAGCGAGGAAGTCAGCGTGGTGGAGCTTCTAAATACCATCAAGGGGAGCCCTTATCTCTTCCTGTCAGCGCTTTTCAGTCTGATATTTATTCCGCCCCTCCCCCTGTTCTGGCTTGCGCCCTTGGCTGCCCTTGTTATTGCGCTGGTGAGCCTGCAAATGATTCTGGGCCTGCGGGGGCTTATTCCCCGGAGTGTCTTGTCCCTCAAACTTCCGCGCAGAATCTTTCCGACAATTTTGAAGGCTACCGGCTGGCTTCTCCAAAAGATGGAGTATATCAGCCGTCCACGGTGGCTCCCTCTGACAGAATCTCCAATTCTGCTCCATCTTTATGGCTTCATCATGCTTCTGAGCGCCATCGTGCTTTTCCCGCCCTTCCCGATTCCCTTCTGGCATCTGCTGCCTTCATTGACGATTTTTCTTTTATCCATAGGGCTTATTGAACAAGATGGTCTCTTCATAGTGCTTGCGATCCTTTCTTTCATGGCGATGCTGCTAACCCTTTGGTTCCTATTCTTTTATGCGCCGCATAAATTATTGTTTTACTGGCACAAATATATTGGTTGAAAGTTTCCGCTATTGGGGTATAATGTAGCTACATATGAAAACGTTTCTGATCGCAGTATTCTGGCTTTGTCTGAGTTCCTCTTCTCTCTGGGCTTGGGCCTCGACTGATTATACCCAGGGAGCGGCCTCCACGACGACTTACTACCAACGCTATCCTTACTTTGTCATTCAGTATGAGAATCCGGAATACGTAACAGTGCAGTCCGGCGGTTCTTTTGAGACGGATGTGGCCACTGATACCGGCGCGGTGCACCATCTGCGGTATGCCAATGGCTGGTGGTACGATTACAACACCGGAATCGGCTTTCCTGCCCAGGTCAGCCAGGATACATCTGCTAACTGACGACGACCATTGCTACCGCCGTGTCTCCCGTGTGAGAAAGCGACAGAAGGATTTCTTTTCCGCCCAGTTTCTTCAGGATCTTTTTTCCGCTGGCATCCAGGAGGACCTTTGGAGCCCCGGAGTGCATACTCTCAACAGCGATGGAGATCCACTTCAGTGCGCCGATTCCAACCCCCAGTGCTTTCGCGACAGCCTCTTTGGCCGCAATGCGTGCGGCGATGGAGGGATATGGGTCGCCTTTTGTAAGACAATAGCTCTGCTCCCTCTGTGTCAGCACCCGGTCAAAAAAACGCTGTCCGTGTCTGCGATGAATAGCGCGCACACGGCTGATTTCCACGATATCGACGCCTATGGCTTTGGGAGAGCCCACGACCCACTATGGCATGAAAAACGCCTTGAGGCAAGAAAAACACGACTAGGAAATCTTATCATCGGGATCCAGGACAAACTCCATCATGGGCTCGCCTCCCGCATTCAATTTTTTCAGGAAGGACGGGCGATGTTCCGGAGAAGGGCCGATCTCCCTAATGGCGTCGCGGTGTTTGCGCGTCGCGTAGCCCTTGTGTTCCGAAAAGCCATAACAGGGGAACCTCATATCCAGCCCGTCCATGATCCTGTCTCTGGTGACTTTGGCGATGATGGAGGCCATGGCAATGGCCAGGGAGAGTCCGTCCCCGTGGACAATGGCCTGGTGACGGAAGGCAAACCCTTTGAGCGGGATGCCATCGATGAGCACCCTGGTTGTCCCATGAAAGCTGTCCGTCTCAAGGGGTTGCTCAAACAAGGGAGCGTCGGACTGGTGACGCTCAAAGGTCACGCCGTCCATTAGATTCTCAAGCTTTTCCAGGGCCCTTTCCATTGCCAATTTGGTGGCACCGAAGACATTCAACTGTTCCACCTCGGCCACACTGGATATGCCGACCGCGTAAGAGATTTCCCGACGTTCCTTAAGCTGGGTCATTTGGGCGTAGAGCGCGTCGCGTTTGGAGACAGAGAGTTGTTTGCTGTCATTGACCTCGCCTGATCTTTGCTGACACCAGACGGAATTGTAGAAATCCCCGCCAAGCGCGACCGCGGCGGCCACAACCGGTCCAGCCAGAGCGCCCCTTCCAGCCTCATCAATGCCTACAATTTTTTCTGTAGCCGACAGGAATTGCAAATCGTATTCCAGAAGAGGGCTCGCCATGATTGCTCCATTATCTCTTAAATGTTCCCTGGAATCAAGAGAACTTACTTTAACTCCTGTTTCCAGCGTACTACCAGGCCTTTTTCGAATTCATCCACGTATTTTCTTATAAAATCCACCCTCTTCTCTATGGGGAGCGCCCCGACTTCCGGCTTCCATATCTCCGCGTAATGCAGGGCTTTTGTCAAATACGCCTCGGCTTCCGGACGTTCCATCAGCTTTTCCGATAGCACAAAGAGCCGACTATATACCAGGACGCGCGCCTGATCGCTCTCAATGGGCCACTGCCCGACGCGTGCGTATTTTTCTTCCAGTTTTGCCATCTTGACCAGAGCCTTCAGGGCTTCATCCGGACTGCCATACAGGTAAGTCTCATTGAGCTGTCTCTTTTCCTTGAGGTACTCCTCCAGAGTGACAGACTGTCCGATGTCCCCCTTTACGCGCGTATCCCGCGTTCCCTTGTTTTTTATCGATTGGCAGCCGACAAGGACGAAAACCAGGAGGAATAAAACAGCCCATCGCATTGCAACAGCCTCAGACAAAATTTATCAAAGGTCAATATTAGAGCACAAGCGCTATAAATGGGCTTCGACTATTTTGCCATTTTTGATTTCCCTGATGGCAAATGGGACCTCAATCCAGCCGTCGGAATGCATCCGACCTGGGCCAACCATCAGATCGGACAGTTCGCGGGGAGTTTTTAAAAGTGCAAGAAGTTCCTCATGAGAGGGCAGCCTATGGTGGGCTGAGTAAAAGCCCTCGGTGGTTTTGATGACTATTGTGGTCATGTCATATATATGGGCGGCGCGTGAGAGGAATGGATGCCCAAAACGTTCCTTAAAATGCTTTGTAAACGCATCTTTGGCCCAAAGTTCAGAGGGGTAATAGCTGTTGTCAACGTTCCGGACAAGATCTGGTGAGAAGAAATCGTAGTAGCCGGTCATAAAGACTGGCCTGTATTGGAGTTCACGCATTTGGCGATGGAATATGGCGTCTTGTGGAGGGTCCCAGTATGGCTCCCAAAGACCGTCCGGGTTGGCGCTGCGTATCTTGAGTATCCAGGTGCGGAAATCTCGCAGATCAGGCGTGACTGGTTCATTGAAGACGATCTGAATACCTTCCTTTTTGAACAGAGGCAGAGCGGCATCCACCACTTTTATAACGTCCACGTGCAGCATTTCCGCTATGGCCACGCGTTTGCACCCCGCCTGCTTGAAAAGAGCCACCGATTTGGCGGCAAAGTCCTCATAACTGGCGCCATAAACGAGAGTCCAATGATATTTTCTCGCGGCTTCAGGTTCCCACCCCGTATTGAATTGAATAATATGAGATCTTTCTGCCAGAGGGCCTACTATCTCCGCGCCATTTGTCCACAGGGAATAAATAATATCCGCCTTATCGATATGTATAAGCTTCTGTGCGGCCTCATTGCTCAACCGATTGACGTTTTGATTGTCTTCATAGATAAGATCGTATTTTACTCCTGTATCTCCGATGTCCTCCAGGGCGAGGGTGGCACCATTCCGCACGTCTTCTCCGATAAAGGAGGCATCCCCGCTCATTGGGGCTATGATACCGATCTTTAGTATGGGTCTTTCGGCGTCCGCCAAACAAAAAAACGTAAGAAGCAGGGTGATCAGCAAAGAAGAGATTCTGTGCATGATAGGAGACTAGAAAGCAGCTACTTCTTAGTCAAGTTTTCCTCCTGGTAAGAGAATCTTTCCACCAGACTTCTCAGCGCGTCGAACGTGTAGGGCTTGGGCAAAACACCGCAGAATCCGTACTTGCCGGGCTCCGCCATGACGGGGTCGTCGGAATATCCGGTCGAAACAACAGCTCTGACCTCAGGATCAAAGGCCTGCAAAGCTTTCATGGTATCCAGCCCGCTCAGACTTCCAGGCAGTGTCATATCAAGAATTACCAGATCAAACCTTTCAGCTCTCAGATAGGCTTCCACGGCTTTCTCGCCGTCATCATAGGCTTCCACCGTGCAACCGCACTTTTGCAGGAGCGCCGTTGCCGCGGAGCGCACAATCTCCTGGTCTTCCAGCAGCAGAACTTTCAGGTTCTCCTTTGGCAGGTTCGCGTCGCGAGTGGCGGGATTATTGGGGGCAGCCTCGACTCTAACCTGCAATGCCTCGGCAGGAAGAAGAATACTGAAGAGGGTGCCTCTCCCCGGTTCGGATTGCACACTGATATCCCCGAGGTGTTTCTTTACTATGGAGAGCACCGTGGCCAGTCCCAATCCGCTGCCGCTCTTTTTGGTGGTAAAGTATGGGTCAAAGATGCGGGTCAGAATCTGGGCTGGAATGCCCTCCCCCTCGTCCCGAAAATCAAGCTTCAGATAGTTTCCCCGAAGAAGATTTCTGGCAGGATCGGCTTCAGCAACGATGTTGTGCGCGCTTACGTACAGTTTGCCGCCATTCTTCATGGCCTGTGTGGCGTTGACGATCAGATTGCTGAAGACCTGGACAATCTGGCCTTCGTCTATGTTGGCCGGCCAAAGTTCTTCTCCAATCTCATAGACGGGAGATACATTGGTGCCGCGCAGAGAGAACTCCGTAGTCTGCCGGAGAAGCCTGCCGACGTCGCAGATCTTTTTGACGGGAGTCCCTCCTTTGCTGAAGGTAAGAAGCTGCTGGGAGAGCCGGCGCATCTGTTCCATGACGGGCTGAAGAGAGTACAGATGACGCGCGGTGTTGGAATCCGGGGCGGTCTCCATTTGTGCCAGACTCAGCGATGAGAAGGCCGCAGTCAGCAGATTGTTAAAGTCGTGCGCGATTCCACCGGCCAGGAGTCCGAGCAAGTCCAAACGGGCGAGTTTCTCCTGTTCGTCCCTGGCAGCATCAAGAGCGGCCTGAAGCCTGCCGTGCTCAATCAGGTGGCGCAGCTTGTAGGAAAGGACGGTGAGATTGACCGGTTTGAGAATGTAGTCGGTGGCCCCCGCCTCATAAGCGCTCTCAATGGCTTTGTTGTCGCTTACCCCTGTTACCATGAGAATTGGAATCCCAGCGCCGCGGGGCTGCCGATGGATTTGGCCGCAGGCCTCAAATCCATCCATGATGGGCATTTTGCCGTCCATGACCACGGCATCAAAGCTTCTGTCTTTGAACATTTCCACGGCCGAAGCGCCGTCAGCAGCCTCGGTGACATCGAAGCCAAAATGACGCAATGTCATGGCCTCGGATTTTAGCAAGGCCAGATCATCCTCAACCACCAATATAGAGGCCCGGCTCACAGCTTCTTGTGAATGACTTCCAGGGAGTCCAGACTGACTTTGGGGCTCTGCGAGAAATTGGACTGTTTCAATAGCAACTGGGAGTTTTCCTTGTCCAGCATGAGCAGCTTCATGATCTTATCCTGTAAATTCCGGATGGTCTCCTTGTATCCGGGTGTTTTTTGTCCGCGAAGCTGTTGCAGCTGGGTAACAATACTATCAAGATCCTTCAAAAGATGGCCTTTCTTGTCCATCAGGGCCGCGTGTTCGTTGACTTTGCCAGCCTTCAAAAGGGAGTTCTCTTCCAGGAATATCACTTGCGCGTCCGCGAGCGCCCTGTCGAAATCCTTAAGCAATTCTTCCATGCCAGTATATTTGAGCGATTAGTCCCGTAATGCAAGAAAAAGAAACAATCTAATGGGCCTTGTCCAGAATCTTTTGCAGTTTGTTGTCGGTATCGTTCTGCCACCCGATATTGTTCAGCCTCCACTTGGCCATGTCGTAGGTTTCCGCCAAAGATGCGTTCTTTAAGGCTTCGGTCTTGGCTCCATTACGATCCGGCCACTCAACGATCATCTTGTACATTTGCTTGGCCTTCTCCCCAAGGGAAAGGTGCTCAAGGCACACCCCCATCTGATACATGACAGGCCAGCACCAGTCGGGTTCATTCCCGAGGCTTAGCATGGATTGGTACATTGAAAGCGCTCCCGCGTAATCATTCTGTTCAAACAAATCATTGGCAAGTTCGTTGCCCGCCTTCTTTTGCCAGCGGATCCATTCCTTTTCATCCTTCTCCTTCATGGTGGCTTCCCTCTGGTGCTTGAGCAACTGTAGGACGGTTTGGGTGGCCTCTGTGTGCTTGTTTATTCGCACATAGCTATCCGCCAGAAGAAACATGGCTTCCGCCATGCGCCCGTCCTGGGGATAATTGGTGACAAAAGTCTGGAAAGCAGGGGCAGCCAGCGAATATTCCTTGAGCAGGTAATGACTGTAAGCCGTTTGGAATATGGCATGGGCGTTCTCCTCCGGCTCCAGAGAGAGCAACCGCAGTTTATTATAAAATTTTGTAGCCTCAGCATATGATCCCATCATAAAGTGGGTGTCGGCGATCTCCATCTGTGCGCGCACGGAGAGTTTGCGGTACGTCCCTATCCGGCTTTGGTCTATCCGGAGAGAGAAATTCAGGACGCTGTAGAATCGGGCGAAGGCCAGCTTATATAGTCCCAGGTCTCTGTACAACATTCCCAGTTTGATGTATACCTGCGGAGTTTCCGGATCGTCCTGGTAGGCATCGCAGAATTTCTCCAGGACGGCGGCCTGTTTGGCCGGCTCTTTGGTCTTTTCGTAGAGATCGGACATCTCCAGGAGAATAGAGCGGCGTTTTTCGGGGGTGATGTCAAAGGAGAGTATTTGTAAAAATAGCGGTTCGGCCTCTTTGTAATCTCTTCTCTTTATGGCATCCAGAGCCTCCCTTTCCCATAGATTGATTCTCTCCTTCAGCCTGCGTTCTTTGGCGCCTTCAATTTCAGGGATGATATCTTTCTCTTTGCCGTGAGAGGTCGGCGGGATCTTTATAGAGTCTTGTATCTGTCTGATGTTGGCGCTATCTTCGCTTTGTATTACCTGGGCTTGCAAGGAGATGCAGTCCGCTAAGGACGCCAGGAGTGTGATTGTGAGAACGCGCCACGAAATATCCACCAAAGCTTTATTTGACCGCGGGTGCCGGTCGGAAGGCATCGGGCAGCTGGGGGACTGCTTGATTGGGTATGGCAAAATTTCCGATTTCCTCATGGCTGCTCTTGTTAAAACCTACCGACTCAAAATAAGACAATATCTTGTCTGTGTCTACTTCTGTATTTGATGCCTTTTTGTCCGAGATCTCCTGTTTGCGCGTGTCTTTTGCTTTGGGCGCGTCCTTCGCCTCCGCCCAATGGCTAGCCTTGCTGACGGTTATGGGAGTGAAGAACCTTCCATCCGGCCTGCCTGCGGAGGAGGCCCACGCAATGGGCTTGGCCCCATCCCTAAGATACTCGCCATCCGGGTAGGCGACTTTGGGAGTACGCGAGGCCTGTTCAACGCAGCACGCGGTATCGTGCGTCCATACGGTGAACTGCCCATAGTCATCTCTGACGGAGGCATAACCCAAGAGAGCGACTATCAACACTGCTATCATATGGGTATGATTCGTCTGATCTTTGGCAAACTTAAGCCGCAATCAATTGCGCATTAACAACCTGTATCCGTTTTGGTTTGCCAAAATAATGCTCCCATGAAAAGATACTGTGTATGGCAGAGACCATGGAGAGTCTAAAGAGTGACGCAATAGTGCAGTTTTGTGTCTTTGTGGAGAACAAAGTGGGACGCCTGAACCAGTTGGTCAGGATGCTCGCCTCTCTGAATGTCCACGTTCTTGCCATCAGCACGCTTGATACCTGCGACTGCGCGGTGGATCGGATCATTGTGGATGATCCCGAGAAGACCCGGACTCATTTGAATTTGAATGCTTTTGCGTTTTGCGAGGTTGAGATGGTCTGCGTGGAAATGAATGACCATTCCGAGATGATAGAAATCCTCTCCACGATTACCAATGCCGAGATCAACATAGGTTACGTATATCCCTTTATCTCTCGGCCAAATGGAAAATGCGCGTTGGCCTTTAATTTCGACGACAATGATCTGGCCAAAAAAGTTCTCAATCGCGCTGGCGTGAAGGTGTTGACCCAGAAGGATCTGAGCCGGTAGAAATAATTTGACTGCCAGAAGAAAAAGTGCACAATTAACATTGTTATGAAAACAAATCATGGGGCTGACCTAGGTAATGGGTGTATAATAGACACCTAGATGAATAAAAGTC